>NZ_CAMFHB010000106.1 GCF_945952055.1 uncultured Alsobacter sp. | reverse complement strand
CGCTGCTCGCCCGAGTTCAGGCGGACGATGACGTAGCCCTGGTCGCGGCCGACGATCTGCGCGTAGGTTCCGGCCGAGCGGGCGATGGAACCGCCCTTCCCGATCTTCTGCTCCACGTTGTGCACGATCGTGCCGACCGGGATGTTCCCGATCTGCATGGCGTTGCCCGGCTTGATGTCGACCTGCTCGCCGGCCACCACCGTGTCACCGGCGGAGAGCCGCTGCGGCGCGAGGATGTAGGCCTGGGTGCCGTCGGCGTACTTGATCAGCGCGATGAACGCCGTGCGATTGGGATCGTACTCGACCCGTTCGACGGTGGCCGGCTGGTTCAGGTTGTCGCGACGCTTGAAGTCGACGATGCGGTAGGTCTGCTTGTGACCACCGCCACGGAAACGCACCGTGATCCGGCCGTTGTTGTTGCGGCCGCCCTTGGAGGACTTGCCCTCGGTGAGCGTCTTGACGGGCTTGCCCTTGTAGAGCTCGCTCCGGTCGACGATCACCAGCTGGCGAAGGCCCGGCGTGATCGGCTTGAAAGTCTTGAGTGCCATGGTCCCTGTCCTCTGGCTCTCACAGGCCGGTCGTGACGTCGATCGTCTGGCCCTCGGCGAGGGTCACGACGGCCTTCTTGACGTCCGACTGCTGACCGAGGGTCCCGCGGAAGCGCTTCACCTTGCCCTTGCGGACGAGCGTGTTGACGCCCTCGACCTTCACGTCGAAGAGCTTCTCAACGGCCGCCTTGATCTGGGGCTTGGTGGCGTCCTTGCGGACCTTGAAAACCACCTTGTTCTGTTCCGACGCCGTCGTGGCCTTTTCGGTCACGATCGGCCCGACGATCACGTCGTAATGCCGCGGATCCGTGCTCATTTGAACCGCGCCTCCAGCGCATCGACGGCAGCCTTGGTCAGCACGAGCTTCTCGCGCCGCAGGATGTCGTAAACGTTGATGCCCTGGATCGGCAGGACATCGATGTTCGGGATGTTGCGCGCCGCCAGAGCGAAGTTCTCGTTGACCTCCGCCCCGTCGACGATCAGCGCGCTGCCCAGGCCGATCTTCTCGAAGGACGCCTTCAGCGCCTTCGTCTTGGCCTCGGTCACCGCCGCGTTCTCGACCACGAGGATCGCGCCGTCCTTGGCCTTGGCCGACAGAGCGTGCCGCAGGGCGAGCGCGCGGACCTTCTTGGGCAGGTCATGCTCGTGCGAGCGAACGACGGGGCCGAAGGCCTTGCCGCCGCCGCGGAACTGCGGGGCGCGAGCCGAACCGTGACGGGCGCCGCCGGAGCCCTTCTGCTTCACGAGCTTCTTGCCCGTGCGCCAGATCTCGGCGCGGCCCTTGGACTTGTGGGTCCCGGCCTGGCGGCGAGCCAGCTGCCAGAGCACGTAGCGCTGGATCAGGTCCTGCCGCGGATCGAGACCGAAGATCTCGTCCGACAGCTCGACCGAACCGGCCGAGGCGCCTTCGAAAGTGGTGACGTCGAGCTTCATCACGCGCTCTCCCCTTCGGCCGCCGGAGCAGCCGCATTGTCCTGCGCCGGCAGGCGGAACGCGCCGGGCTTGGGGGCGTCCTTCGGCAGGGCGCGCTTCACGGCGTCCCGCACGAAGATCCAGCCGCCCTTCACGCCGGGGACAGCGCCCTCGACGAGGATCAGCCCGCGCTCGACGTCCGTCTGCACGACGCGCAGGTTCTGCGTCGTCACGCGCTCAGCGCCGAGATGGCCGGGCATCTTCTTGTTCTTGAAGGTCTTGCCGGGGTCCTGACGGCCACCGGTCGAACCGATCGAGCGGTGCGACACGGACACGCCGTGCGTCGCCCGAAGGCCGCCGAAGTTCCAGCGCTTCATGCCGCCGGCGTAGCCCTTACCGGTGGTGGTGCCCGTCACGTCGACGAACTGGCCGGCCACGAAGTGGTCCACCGTGATCTCGGCGCCGACCGGGATCAGCGCTTCGGTGTCCACGCGGAACTCGGCAAGCTTGCGCTTGGGCTCCACCTGGGCCACGGCGAAGCGACCGCGCTCGGCCTTCGACACGTTCTTGACCTTGGCCTTGCCGACGCCGACCTGCAGCGCGGTGTAGCCGTTCTTTTCGGCCGTCCGGTGAGCGACGACCTGACAGTGGTCGACCTTCAGGACGGTGACCGGCACGTGTTCCCCTGCATCCGTGAAGATGCGGGTCATGCCGAGCTTCTGGGCGATGACGCCTGAGCGCATGGTGGTGATCCCCGTGTTCCGCGTGCCGATCAGAGCTTGATCTCGACGTCGACGCCGGCCGCCAGGTCGAGCTTCATCAAAGCGTCGACGGTCTGGGGGGTCGGGTCGAGGATGTCGAGAACCCGCTTGTGGGTGCGGATCTCAAACTGCTCGCGCGACTTCTTGGCGATGTGGGGCGAGCGGTTCACCGTGAATTTCTCGATGTGCGTCGGCAGGGGAATGGGACCCCGAACCTGCGCACCCGTCCGCTTCGCCGTCGAGACGATCTCACGGGTCGACGTATCGAGAATCCGATGGTCGAACGCCTTGAGGCGGATGCGGATGTTCTGGCCGTTCATTGCAGTGTCCTCGGGGTTATGCCGTTCTCTCGAACGGTCGCGGCCGGGGTCATCCCCACGGCCGCGTGCCCTGTCCCTTGCGTTACGCGATGATCGAGGCGACGACGCCGGCGCCGACGGTGCGGCCGCCTTCGCGGATGGCGAAGCGCAGCTTCTCTTCCATGGCGATCGGGG
>NZ_CAMFHB010000105.1 GCF_945952055.1 uncultured Alsobacter sp. | reverse complement strand
GTCCTGCATCTGCGGTCGGAGCCGGGTCTGTGGCGGCCCCGACCGCAGATGCAGGACAGAAGACATGATGATGAACGCACCGCCACAAATTCCCTCGATGACGCCGATCCGCTCGATGCACGACCTGCTCGAGGCGCTGCCGACCCTCGGCTATAGCAAGGGGACGGCGAACCAGATCCGGCCGCAGATCAAGCGCTGCGCGCGGGTCTACAACACCGATCTCGCCCGCATTCCCGCCGATCCGGCGGCGTTCGAGGAGAAATGGGGCAGGGGCCGCGTCTCTGCCCTGTCGCTCGGATTTAGCGGCGAGGCGGAGTTTATCGAGTGGCGCAAGCGGGTCCGTGCCGCGCTGAACAGGGCCACGATGCCGGAGCCCGCGCCGCGAAGAGAACTGTTGCCCGCCTGGGTCGACCTTCTCGCGCTTGCGAAGGCCAACGGCGGGGTCAATCGACCGCTGCCGCCGCATCTCGATTTGAGCCTCGGCCTCGTCGCCCGCCTGGCGTCGCCGGCCGGGATTGCGCCGCAGGGCGTGACGGACGACTGGGCAGCAACGGCGATCGGGACGCTGACCGGGAAGGACCGGCGGACGTTCCGCCGCGGGCTGTTCGCGATCGCCACGTTGCTCGCGCATCACGACGATGTCCCGGGCCTTGCAGCTCTGCTTCCGCGCCACGCTCCCGCACTCCCGCCCGCAGCCCAGGTTCCGACCTCCCGCCTGCGCCGCGGCGCGCCAGCGGCCGGGCGGCTCTGGGCGGAGTTCGACGCCTTCGTTGCCGCCAAACGCGGGGGTCAGGGCCTGCAACTCCTGCGGCTGCCGGACGAAACTTCGTTTTCTGAGCGGACTGCACGAGGCTACGAGCATACGCTGACCGCGGCGCTCGGTCTTCTCGACAGAGCAGATGCGCTTCCCCCTCAGGCGGAACTTGGTCTCGACCTTTTTGCCGATCCGACGGTTCTCGAGACGGTCGAGTCAGTCTGGCTGGCCCGTCAGGCCTCGGGAGAGGTCGGGCGCAAGACCTCGACGCTGCATCACATGATCTGTCGGCTCGTCCATGTCGCGGAGTGGACCGGTGTCAGTGACGCGACCCGTGCCGCGCTTCACGAGATCCGCAGCCGCGTGCAGGAGGCGACCCCGTCCTACGCCTCGATGTCCCCCTCGCGGCTGGAGTGGATCAAGCGGTTCGCGAAGAGCCCGGCGCAACAACGCGCGGTGCATGACCTGCCCGAGCGGCTGCGCCGCGACGCCGACGAGCTGGCGGCGAACTGGCCGAAGCTCGCTCAGCGCGAACGCATGCGGGCCCTGACGCTCGGCATCGCCGCTCTGCAAGCCGGGCTGCTCTTCCGCTGTGTGCCCCTCCGGGCTGCGAACCTGGCCGGGCTGCGGTTCCGCGGCGAGAGCCCGCATCTCGACCTGCGCGAGGGACAGCTGCGCATCACGATTCCCGGCGAAGAGGTCAAGAACCGCAAGTCGATCGAAGCGGAAGCAGACTCTGATTTGTGCAACCTGCTCCTCTGGTATCTTCGTGTGGTCCGGACGCGGTTAATCGATGAACATCCCTACCGCCGGCATCTCGCGGACAGTGACTACCTGTTTCCGTCGGAGTCCCGCGATGCGCCGCTTGAGGAAACGAGTTTTGCCGCGCATTTCCGCGCAGGCTGCCGTCATGTCGGGCTCGACATGACGTTGCACCAGGCGCGCCATGTCTGCGCCTACCTCATCCTCTCCGTCGATCCCTCCGCCTGGGCCGAGGCGGCGGCGGTGCTCGGTGACAGCATCGACACCGTCCGCAAATACTACGCCTGGCTCGATCAGGCGAAGATCCAGAAACAGGGCCAGGACCTGCTCGCGGCGGCACGGCGCAGTGCCAAGCGCCACCAGCCGGCGAAGGGCGCCGCGCTGGCGCCGGCCGCATGACCTTCGACGCAAAGGCGCCCCCGATGCTCTCAGGAACCGACCAGGACCGCCTGGCCCGCTGGCGCCGCCATCTCGCCGCGCGCGGGGTAACCATTCCGACCGCCGAGGACTTTCTTGCATTCGGCCGTCTGTCGACGCTCGAGCGCCTGCGCCCGGTGCTCGCGATGTCTGCACCGGATGAGGTCGGCCCGCTGCGCCTCGCGATCCGGCAGTTGAAACGGGAGAAAAGCGAGAAGGCGCGGCGGGCCGGCCCTGCCCGACCGCGGGGGCCAAGACCGACGCTTACTGTCGGCCTCGAAGCGCTCCCGGCGGACTGGCTTGCCCGTCTCGAAGACTTGCGCGCCGAAAGCGCAAGCAGGCCCGCCGCCAGCCGCCGCTTTTCTCGCCGTCCCCTCGGGCCGTCGCGGCAAAAGCATCTCGAGCATGTCCTGCGCGTCATCGCGAAAGAGCGGATCGAGGCGGCAGCGCCGGTCGTTCTCGACGACGCCTCACTCCGCGGCTGGTTTGCCGCGGCGCGGGAGCGGGGCAGGGCGCTTGCCGGCCTATCCGCAGAACTCGAACTGCTCGCCCGCTTTGTCGAGCCGCTGGATGCGCCGCTGGCACGGCGCATCCGCACCGAACGGGTGGCGCTGATGCCGCTCCTCCGCCGCAAGCGCAAGAAGAAGGAGGACAAGCTCCTTGCGACCGGGCTGACACTCGGCCGGGCCTGGGCGATGGCCGAGGCCCTCCTCACTCAGAGCCGGGCCGCTCCACGTGGCAGTCGCCGTGCGATGACACTGGCCCTCCATGCCACGGCGATCGCCCTGGCTGGTGTCTCGTAGCCCCGCGTTGGGGACCTGCACCGGCTGCAGGTCGGCCGGTCTCTGATTCGGGACGCGGCGGGCTGGCGGATCGAGATCGTCACGAGCAAGACCGGCGCCAGCTATGAGCGAAGCCTCTGGTCCGAGATCGATCCGTTTTTGGAGCGGCTGATGACGCTCGACGCCCCGGGCGGCGATTTTTTGCTGGGCTACGATCACCGGAACGGCACCTGGCTCTTCTCGGTCGACGCCGGAGCCACCCCGCTGTCGGCGGACTGGATCT
>NZ_CAMFHB010000104.1 GCF_945952055.1 uncultured Alsobacter sp. | reverse complement strand
GCGTGGCCGTTCAGGATCGGCCCCTCAAGGGGGCCTGGGGAATCACTGCTCTCATCTTCCTCTTCATGCTCGTGAACTTCGCCGACAAGATGGTGGTCGGCCTCGCCGCCAAGCCGATCATGGAGGACCTCAAGATCACCCCGGAGCAGTTCGGGCTGATCGGCTCGGCGTTCTTCTTCCTCTTCCCCTTCTCCGCCATCCTGGTCGGCTTCGCCGCCAATCGCATCCCGGCGCGAAACGCGCTGCTCGCCATGGCGATCTTCTGGTCGTTGCTGCAGTTTCCGATGCTGGGCCTGGTGAGCTTCGAGGTGCTGATCGCCTGCCGGGTCCTGCTCGGCGCCGCCGAGGGGCCGGCCGGCCCGGTGGCCACGCATGCGCTCTACAAGTGGTTTCCCGATTCGCTGCGCGCCGTCCCCACGGCGGTGGTGGCGCAGGGCTCGGCAATCGGCGTCGTCGTGGCGGTGCCGGCGCTCAACTGGATCATCGTCCACCATTCCTGGCACTGGGCCTTCGGCGCGATCGGCATTGCAGGCCTGTTGTGGAGCCTCCTGTGGTTCTTCTTCGGCCGCGAAGGCACGCTGGTCGACCCTCCGGTGGCGACCCATGTCGACGGCGAGGTCCGCGTCCCATACCGCGACCTCCTCACCTGCCCCACCATCCTGGCGGCCTGCTGCACGGGTTTCGCCAGCTACTGGGGACTGGCGCTCGGTCTCACCTGGTTCACCCCCTACCTCGTCGACGGGTTGGGCTTCAGCCAGACGCTCGGCGGCAATCTCAGCGTCCTGCCCTGGATCGCCGGCCTGGTGGTCGTGCTCGCCGGTGGCTGGCTCTCACAGCGGCTGAAGGGAAGCGGCGTCTCGAGCCGGGTTTCCCGCGGCGCTCTCGCGTCGGTCGCCGTCATGGCCGGCGGCTGCATCCTGCCGTTCATCGGTCTTACGCCCGTGCCCGACCTCAAGCTTGCGATCCTGGTCGCCGGTACCGCAATCGGCAGCACGATCTTCGTCGTCGTGCCCCTGGTCGTAAGCGAGCTGACCCCACAATCGCAACGCGCCGCCATGCTGGCCATCGTGAATTCGGTCATGACCCTGGGCGGTGTCGTCGCGCCCTTCGCGATGGGAGTCGTCGTTCAGGACGCGTCGACGCGCCTCGCCGGCTACGACGACGGCTTCACCATCCTGGGTGGCCTCCTTTTGGTGAGCGGCCTCATCGGCCTGCTCTTCATTCGCCCTGAAGTCGATCGCAAGAGATTGGCGGCGCGCGTCGCGAACCGCGAAAGGTCCCGTCATTCCTTGACGTAGCGGCGGCGTCTCCGTCAGATGGGAACGCGCGTCCGGTCAACAGGACGCCGAGGAGAAACACCCAAGTGACCGTCCAGGACCGGCCCCTCAAGGGGGCCTGGGGCATGACCGCCCTGCTCTTCCTCTTCATGCTGATCAACTTCGCCGACAAGGTCGTCGTCGGACTGGCGGCCGTCCCCCTCACCCGTGACCTCGGCCTGACGCCCGAGCAGTTCGGTGATATCGGCTCGGCGTTCTTCCTGCTGTTCGCGGTCTCGGCGATCGTCGTCGGCTTCATCTCCAACCGCGTACAGACCAAGCACACGCTGCTGGTCATGGCGATCATCTGGTCGTTGGTGCAGTTTCCGATGCTGGGCATGGTGAGCCTTGAGACGCTGATCGTGTGCCGCGTCATCCTGGGCGCCGGCGAAGGCCCGGCCGGCCCGGTGGCGACCCACGCCATCTACAAGTGGTTTCCGGACTCCCTGCGCGGATTGCCAACCGCCGTCATCGCCCAGGGATCCGCCTTCGGCGTCATCATCGCCGTCCCCCTGCTCAACTGGATCATCGGGACCTACTCCTGGCACTGGGCTTTCGGGGCACTCGGCATCGCCGGCCTTGTCTGGACCGTGCTGTGGCTGGTCTTCGGTCGCGAAGGCACCCTGGTCGACCGGCCGGTCAGCACCGGCGACGGCAACGAGCGCGTGCCCTATCGCTACCTCCTCACCTGTCCCACCATCCTCGCCGTCTGCGCCGCGGGCTTCGCCAGCTACTGGGGTCTGGCGCTGGGCCTCACCTGGTTCACGTCGTACCTGGTCGCGGGCCTCGGCTTCAGCCAGAAGCTCGGCGGCAACCTCACCGTGCTGCCATGGGTCTTCGGTGCCTTGGTCGTTCTGAGCGGCGGCTACATCTCACAGCGCCTGAAGAAGAAGGGTGTCTCCAGTCGCATCTGTCGCGGCGTGCTGCCGTGCATGGCGATCGTCGCCGGCGGGTGCGCGCTCCCATTCGTCGGCGCCATGCCGACGGACGCTCTCAAGATCGCCTTCCTGGTGTTTGGCTCCGCCATCGGCAGCACGATCTACGTGGTCCTGCCGATGATCATCAGCGAGCTCACCCCGCACCCGCAGCGCGCCGCGATGCTGGCCATCACCAACTCGGTCGTGACCTTCGCCGGTATTCTTGCGCCCAAGATCATGGGATCCATGATCCAGAATGCCGCGACACCTCTTGCCGGATACGAACAGGGCTATGTCATTCTCGGCGGACTGCTGCTCGTCGGCGGCTTCGTCGGCCTGCTCTTCATCCGCCCCGAAAAGGATCGCAAGCGGCTGGCCGCGCATGCCGTCTCGGGCGTTCCCCTTCAGCCCGCCCGCGCCTGAGCCCGATCGAAACAGCTGCTCGCGCTTGACGATGACGCCGTGGCCGCTGCGCGAGTCCGGCGGCTTCCATCGTCGATCGCGCTGTCGATCACTGTTCGATCCCGACCAGGCTCGACGGCATGCGCCTCCGTCCCCACGTGAGGCGCTCGACCTCAGGGCACGATGTCATCCCTTCACCGCGCCGGCCGTCAGGCCCGACGACATGTAGCGGCGGAAGGCGTAGTAGATCGCCGCCGGCGGCAGCGCGTAGAGAAAGCCCGCCGTCATCAGCAGTTCCCACGGCGAATCGTCAGCCGAGAGGAAGTTGCCCAGCGCCACCGGCAGGGTGATGGCCGTGTTCTTGGAGAGCAGCAGGAACGCATAGAGATATTCGTTCCACGCCAGCAGCAGCGCATAGGTGCCGACGGCGATCAGCGACGGCACCATCAGCGGCAGGTAGATCATGCGGAAGAGCTGGAACGGCGAGGCGCCGTCGATCATTGCCGCCTCGTCGAGTTCGACCGGCAGCTTGTCCGACGCCTGGCGCAGGATCCAGATTGCGTACGGCGAAGCGATGGTCGCCATGGCCAGAACGAGTGCCCAGTCGTTGTTCAGCAACCCGTACATGCCCATGGTCTTGTACATGGGCACGGCGAGGAACGCGGCCGGGATG
>NZ_CAMFHB010000103.1 GCF_945952055.1 uncultured Alsobacter sp. | reverse complement strand
AGAGTGTCAGGGATGTCCCCGAACAGCTGTCAGGTATGTCTCCGGGCTGTACACCTGGCCCGGGCATCCACGACTTTGCCTGGGCCGCCATACCCTTCCCCGGCAAAGTCGTGGGTGGCCGGGCCAAGCCCGGCCAGGACGGCGGATAACTTGGCGCAAATGGAAAGCGCAATCACCCCGCCTGCCCCAGCGGCAGCGAGGTCTTGTACTTCACCTGCTTCAGCGCGAACGAGGAGCGGATGTTGGCCACGCCCGGCAGCGTGGTGAGCCGCGTCAGGATGAACTGCTGCAGGGCATCGACGTCGGCCACGACCACCCGCAGCAGGTAGTCGCTGTCGCCCGTCATCAGGTAGCACTCCATCACCTCGTCGAAGCCTGAGATGGCGCGCTCGAAGGACTCCAGCGTCGCCCCGACCTGCCGGTCGAGCGTGATGTGGATGAACACGCTGACGCCCAGCCCGACCTTCCGCGGATCGAGCAGGGTCACGTAGCGGTCGACCACGCCCGCCCGCTCCAGCGACCGCACCCGCGCCAGGCACGGCGAGGGGGAGAGATGCACCCTTTCGGCGAGATCGACGTTGCTGAGGCGGGCATTCTCCTGCAGCTCGCGCAGGATGCGAATGTCGGTTGGATCGAGGCGCTCGGCCGGCATTCCATGCTTCCATAAAATCGGATCGAAGCAGGATATGCTGCGCAGGATCGCCATGACCAGCGTCTTCGGCAGTCTCTGCGGCGCCTGCCGCGCTACTCTTGCGGCAACGGGAGGACATCATGGGCAAGCGCGGCACGACCATCGGAGCGGGCGACCTGGAGATGCTGGCGGCGCTGGAGCGCAAGGCGCTCTGGCTGGCGACCTGGATCATCCACCACGCCAACCACGTCCGGCCGAACGACGACGGCCTGAAGGTCGGCGGGCACCAGGCCTCCTCCGCCTCCCTCAACACCATCCTGACCGCGCTCTACGGTGCCGTTCTGCGCCCCGAGGACCGCGTTGCGGTGAAGCCGCACGCCTCGCCCTCCTACCACGCCCTTCAGTACGTCTTCGGCCGCCAGACGCTCGACAAGCTGAAGGACTTCCGCGCCTGGAAGGGGGCCCAGTCCTACCCCTCGCGCACCAAGGACACCGACGACGTCGACTTCTCGACGGGCTCGGTCGGCCTCGGCGTCGCCCAGACGCTGTTCTCGGCGCTGGTGCAGGACTACGTGCGCGCCAAGGGCTGGAGCGACGGCCGCCCGGCGGGCCGCATGGTGGCTCTCGTCGGCGATGCCGAGATGGACGAAGGCAACATCTACGAGGCGCTCGTCGAGGGCTGGAAGCACGACGTCCGGAACTGCTGGTGGGTCGTCGACTACAACCGCCAGAGCCTCGACGCCGTGGTGCGCGAGGGCCTGTGGTCGATCTTCGACACCATGTTCCGCAACTTCGGCTGGGACGTCGTGATCGTGAAGTACGGCTCGCTGCAGCAGGCCGCCTTCGCCGAGCCCGGCGGCGACCGGCTCAAGGCCTGGATCGACGCCTGCCCGAACCAGGTCTACTCGGCGCTGTGCTTCCAGGGCGGCCCGGCCTGGCGCAAGCGGCTCCTCGACGACATCGGCGACCAGGGCCCCGTCACCGCGCTGATCGAGCGCCGCTCCGACGACGAGCTGGCGCGGCTCATGACCAATCTCGGCGGACATGACCTCGGCTGCCTGATCGAGGCCTTCGAGGCCGCGCGCAGCCACGACCGGCCGACCTGCTTCATCTGCTACACCGTGAAGGGCATGCACCTGCCGCTGCAGGGCCACAAGGACAACCACGCCGGCCTGCTGACGCCCACGCAACTCGAGGCGCTGCGGACGCGGGAGAACGTGCGCCCGGGCCATGAATGGGAGCCCTACGAGGGGCTGCCGGTGCCGGCCGACGCGATGCGCGACTTCGTTCGCCGCATCCCGTTCCTGCAAGGGAAGGACCGGCAGCTGAAGGCCGCGCGTATTCCCGCGCCGGCCTCGCTCGCCTTCACGCCGCAGGCCGCGATGTCGACGCAGCAGGGCTTCGGGCTGATCATGCACGAGCTCGCCCGCTCGGAGGAGCCGATCGCGAGCCGCATCGTCACCACCTCGCCCGACGTGACGGTCTCCACCAATCTCGGCGCCTGGGTGAACCGGCGCGGGCTCTTCGCCAAGGAGAGCACGGCGGACATCTTCAAGCGCGAGCGCATCCCGTCCACCTATGCCTGGGAGTTCTCGCCCAAGGGCCAGCACTTCGAGCTCGGCATCGCCGAGATGAACCTGTTCACGATGCTCTCGGCGCTGGGTCTCTCGCACGCCATCAACGGCGAGCGTCTGATACCGGTCGGCACGCTCTACGACCCGTTCATCTACCGCGGCGCCGACGCGCTGAACTATGCCTGCTACCAGAACGCCCGCTTCCTTCTGGTGGCGACACCGTCAGGCATCACGCTGGCCGGCGAGGGCGGCGCGCACCAGTCGATCGGCACGCCGCTGGTCGGCATGGCCCAGGACGGGCTGGCGAGCTTCGAGCCGGCCTTCGTCGACGAGCTCGCCGCCATCATGGCGTGGTCCTTCGATTACCTGCAGCGCGACGGCGAAGCGGAGCCCGACGCCGAGGGCTGGACGCGCGACGCCAATGGCGGCTCGGTCTACCTGCGGCTCTCGACCCGCAGCATCGCCCAGCCCCACCGCGCGATGACCCCGGACCTCGCGCGCGACGTCGTCGACGGCGCCTACTGGATGCGCAAGCCCGGCCCCAACTGCCAGGTCGTGGTCGCCTACACCGGCGCCATCGCGCCGGAGGCCATCGAGGCCGTGGGCCTGATGGCCGAGGACCGCCGCGACGTCGGCCTCCTCGCCATCACCTCCGCCGACCGCCTCAACGCCGGCTGGACCGCCGCCTGCCGCGAGCGCGAGGCCGGCGACGACGCGGCGCAGTCGCACGTCGAGCGATTGCTGTCGGATGTGCCGCAGGGCGCGGCGATCGTCTCCGTCATCGACGGCCATCCCGCGACGCTCGCCTGGCTCGGCTCCGTCCACGGCCACCGCACCCGCTCGCTCGGCGTGGAGCACTTCGGCCAGACGGGCACGCTGAAGGAGCTCTACCGCCACTACGGCATCGACGCCCACAGCATCCTCCGCGCCGCCAGCGCCCTCTCCCCCGGCCGCCCGATGCGGCAGATCTCGGCGGTGGGGTGAGGGCCGAGCTGGCTCCGCGGGCGTTTCGGGGCGCCCCGCCGCCGACCGGAGTTCCAGCTCGCTCCACCTCTCCACCGTCATGGCCGGGCTTGGTGTTTAGACCGGGGAGATGGTGGACACCTGTTCGGGG
>NZ_CAMFHB010000102.1 GCF_945952055.1 uncultured Alsobacter sp. | reverse complement strand
TGACCAGCGAGCGGGAGCCCTCGAACACGACCTTGCAGGAGAACTTCTTCTCGACCACGGGCGCGATGATGGTCTCGACGAAGCCCTTGTGGCTGGCGGCGCCGCCGACGACCAGTTCCTTTCCCTGGGCGCGCAGGATGCGCGGCGCGGCGAGCGCCGCGGTGGCGGCGCCTGCGGCAGCGAGCACGGTGCGGCGGTTGAGGACGGCGATCTTTGACTTGTTCATAGGCAATTCCCCCTGGTCGAGGACGGGGGACGCAAGGACCGTGCCGATGGACGGGTCTGGCATGCGGCGTTTCGCCATTCGCCCCTCCGTACGGGAACTAACCGAGTCGTTCGGTCGTTCTGGACCCGTGTCGGGAAGCCGGCGGCATCCGGAAGCCGGAGCGCGGGCCATGGGGGTATGTTGTGGAAAAGACAGCGGTGCTTGTGCTGATCGCCGAGGATCAGGCGGAGATCGGCGACGTGTTGAAGGAGTCCTTCGAGGAGGGCGGCTACGAGGTGCTGCTGGCCGCGACGGGGGAGGAGGCGATGGCCGCGCTCGACGCGCAGGGCGACGAGGTGCGTGCCCTCGTCACCGACATCAAGCTCGGGTCGAGTACCACCGGCTGGGACGTGGCGCGGCATGCGCGGGAGCTGAAGCCCGAGATGCCGGTGGTCTACATGACCGGCTCCGAAAGCAACGACTGGGCCTCGCTCGGGGTGCCCAACAGCATCCTGGTGCCGAAGCCCTTCGCGCCCGCGCAGGTCATCACCGCGGTCTCGCAACTCCTGAACGCGAGCAGCACGCCCGGCGCGTGAATCCCGCGATCAAGCCCGAGAGACCCAGCCTCTGAACGAGAACCCGGCATAGAAGAGGGCCACGCCGGAGAATCCCGCCTCGCGCAGGACCGCCCCCTCTTCGCCGTCGGACAGGAGCGGCAGGCCATCCGCCATCTTCGCTGCCGCGAGGCGCGACCGGGCGAAGCCGGCGCCGGCCCGGTCGGCGAAGGCCGCCGATCGTGCAAGCCACGCGACGGCATCGTCGCCGTCCGCGATGCTGTGATGGGCGACGACCAGCGGTGCGCCGGGCTTCAGGCGCCGGTGGATTTCCCGCAGCGTGTGCAGGCGCTCCTGCCGTTGCAGGAAGTGCAGCGTGAGCAGACAGGTCGCGCCGTCGAACGGCCCCGGCTGCACGGTGTCGATGAAGCCCTGCCGGAGATCGACGCGCGCGCCCAGCGATCCCAGGACTCGGCCCGCCAGGTCGAGCATCCCGGCCGACGGATCGACGCCGACGAAACGCCAGCGGGGCTGCGCCTCGGCGAACGCTTTCAGTTCGAGGCCGCCGCCGGCCCCCACGACGAGAATGTCCGCCGCCGCGGGCGCATGCTCCGCCAGCAACAGCATCGCCATGCGGTGCAGGTCGGCGTAGCCCGGCACCTTGTGTGGCGTGGCCGCGACATAGTCCGCGATCGTCGCGGGCGCGGCGAAGGGCTGCGCCGCGTTCATCCGCCGAACACGAGGGCGCGGTGGAGCGACGTGCCCGCGGTGACGCCGTCGGCCACCGCCCAGCTGACGCTGTGTGGCGCGCGGGCAATGTCGCCCGCGGCGTAGAGGCCGGGCACGCTCGTCATCTTGTCGGCATCGGTGCGGATGATCGGGCCGGCTGGGCCGTCGTCGATCGCGACGCCGAGCCGTTCGGCGATCGGGCTGGCGAGGCACGATTGCGGCGCGACATAGAGCGCGGCGAGCTCGGCCACGCGCCCATCTTCGAATTCGGCGCCGGACAGGGCGCTGCCTTCGCCGAGCAGACGCGCGACCCGGCCGGGCTCGACCGTCACGCCATGCCGCGCGAGCCTTTCCGCATCGCCGGGCGCGAGCGCGGCGCCGTTAAGGAACAGGGTCGTCGGTCCCCATTCGGCAACGAGGCAGGCCTGGTGGACCGACAGGGGCGTGCGAAAGAGCACGCCGAGCCGACGGTCGCTGAATTCGAACCCATGGCAGTAAGGGCAATGCAGCACCGTGCGGCCCCAGCGTTCCTGCAGGCCGGGGATCGGCTGCAGTTCGTCGCGCAGGCCGAAGGCCAGGATCGCCTTGCGGGCCGCGATCTCCTCGCCGCCCGCCAACGAGACGGCGAAGCCGTCGCCGCGCACTGTCGCCTCCGAGGCTTCGCCCTCGATGAAGGTGACGCCGGGATAGCCCGCGAGCTGCGCCCGCGCCCGCGCCAGGATCGACGAGGGTTCGCTGCCGTCCGACCCCAGGAAACCGTGCGAGGCGGGGGCGAAGCGGTTGCGCGGCTGGCCGGCATCGATGACGCACACGCGGCGGCGGGCGCGCGCGAGGTAGGTGGCGGCGGCGAGGCCGGCGAAGGCGCCTCCGACGATGACGACATCATGCTGCATGGTTGGTCTCCAGGTCGGTCGACCCGCCGCGCCGGGCGAGGCGTTCGTGAAAGTCGGCGCTCAGCGCCGCGAGGGTGAGGGCGCCGAAGCGGCGGAGCAGCAGGGCCTCGGCCTCGTCGAAGGCGTCGCCGAGGGCGGCGTTCACCGCCTGCTCGACCAGACAGCCGGGCGCCTCAGTGCGGTTGCCCATGGCCAGCAGCCCGGGCTGCCCGAGCGCCTCGTAGATGTCGAGCAGGGTCACGGCGCGGAGATCGCACGCGATCGTCCAGCCGCCGCCATGGCCCTTTTCCGATTGGACGAACCCGCGCTCCCGCAGGCCCCCCATCAGCCGGCGGATCACCACCGGATTGGTATCCATGGCGCGCGCCA
Source organism: uncultured Alsobacter sp. (assembly GCF_945952055.1). Taxonomy (GTDB): domain Bacteria; phylum Pseudomonadota; class Alphaproteobacteria; order Rhizobiales; family Beijerinckiaceae; genus Alsobacter. The sequence goes on along the minus strand of NZ_CAMFHB010000102.1, from coordinate 1,449 downwards.
GCATCTCCGACGTCATCGGATCCGGGTGCTCCGCCATGTGCAACAGGACGTGCAGTACGCCCGAAAGTCGGCTGTCTCTTCTCATGAAACTTCATATGTTACGTATGCTGGCTGATTTCAAGCCCTCCCCGTCGACCTTTGCCCACAAGTGGTTGAAAAAGCGCGAAAATCGACGCGAATAAACGAAACATTCGAAATGAGTGTCACGGGTCCTGCGCAGGTATCATGATACCGCACCGGCAACCGGCGCTCGCCTGGAAGCGTTCCCGCGGTTCGGGAGGGAGCGGACGGATGGCGCGGAAGCTCAAGGTCTTTACGACGTCGGCGGGCTTCTTCGATCTCGCGGTGTCGGCGCCGTCGATGAGGGCCGCGCTCGACGCCTGGGGCGCGGGGGCCAATCTGTTCCACCAGGGCTTCGCGCAACAGACCGACGATCCGGCCATCGTGAAGGCCACCCTGGCGCGGCCGGGGGTCGTGCTGCGGCGGCCAGTCGGTACCGACCAGCCCTTCAGGGAGGAAGCCGAGGCGTCGGAGGCGGCATTCGACGGCCAGGCTGCAAAGGAACCCAAAGCCACCCGCCGGCGGCGAAAGCCTGTTCTGGCGGAAGCGACCGATCGCAAGGAAGAGCGCGAAGCCGCGCGTGCCTTCGAAAAGGAGCGGGCGCGCCGCGAACGCCGGGAGCGGCAGGAGGCGGCCGAACGGCGCAAGGAAGCGGCGCGGCGGGATCGCGCCATCGCCATCGCGACGGCGGCGATGGAGAAGGCCGAGGCGCGCCATGAGGCGACCGTCGCGGAGATCGAACAGGCCCGCGCGGCGCTGGACACGAGGGCAGACCGCGAGGAGAGCCGCTGGCGTCGCGAGAGGGAGACGCTCGAAGAGAGGCTGCGCCAGGCGCGGGTGCCGCGTCACCTGCGGCCAGTCTGACGTCGGAGTCTAATGCCGTCTCGACGCGCCGCTACCGGCCCTTCAGCCGGGCCACTTCTTCTTCGAGTTCCTTGATGCGCCGGGCGAGGTTGTCGACGGCGGGCGCGATCTCGGCCTCGCTGTAGCGCGGGACGATGTACTGGCGGCAGTTGATGTCCCAGGCCTCGATGGTGAAGGCGATCGCCCGTTGGGGCCGCGCGCGATAGGCCGGGTCGACCAGGCGCTCCATCAGTTCGAGGTCGCCTTCGACGATCCGCGCCCGGCCCCACAGTTTCAGCCGCTGCTGGGTGGCGAAGTGCAGCACGAAGATGTGGGCGCGGTCGTTCTCGCGGAGATGGCCGAGCGAGATGTACTGCTGGTTGCCCGCGAAGTCGGCGAAGGCCAGCGTGTGGCTGCCGATGGGCTTCAGGAACCCCGGCGGTCCGCCGCGATGCTGTATATAAGGTCGGCCGTCGGCGCTGGCCGTCGCAAAGAAGAACGTGTCGATGACGCCGAGGAACTGGCGGAGATCGTCGGTGATCTCCG
>NZ_CAMFHB010000101.1 GCF_945952055.1 uncultured Alsobacter sp. | reverse complement strand
GGTCCGCGACCTCCGGCCGCGCGCTCGTCGGGCCGGTCGCCCGGCCGCCCGTCCCGCCGGGGCCGCTGCAGCTTGGCGCCCTGCCCACCGGGCGATGCCCGGCCCGGTCCGCCGCGGAACGCCCCTGCGGGCCTCTTTCCGTCGGAGCCCTTGCTCCCGGTGCCCGCCGGGCCCCCCTTGCGACCAGACCTCATGACATGCTCCGCATCACGGCCAGGCCCGCCACGAGCCCCAGGATGCACAGGACGACGGAGCCGACGATGTAGCCGGCCGTGGCCGCCGTCTCGCCCCGTTCCCACAGAAGGACGGCGTCCAGCGAGAACGCCGAGAAGGTGGTGAAGCCGCCGCAGATGCCCGTGGTCAGGAATAATCGTGCCGATTGCGACCACGGCGCCTCCGCCTTGAAGGCGAGCCACCCGGTGAGGAGCCCCATGACCAGCGACCCCACCATGTTGATGGTGAGGGTGTGCCAGGGAAAGCCCGATCCCAGCCAGCGCGCGAACGCCGTGTTCACGCCATGGCGCAGGGCGGCCCCGAGGCCGCCGCCGAGGAAGACGATGAGAGTGGACTGCATGTTGGGCTCCAGATGCCCCTGCTTAGAGCATGGCGTCCGATGGTGGAAACCGGCAATTCGCGAAAAGCGGAATTCGACGCGACTTGAAAGCACGCCGCGTTTCCAAGCAGACCCATGGTCCCGCGGTCATGACGATCGCAGGCGTCTTGCGAAAAGCGGGATCGCGCCGTCTCGCGGCATGCTTCAGTCCTCGCCGCGCTCGGACCGCAGCCTGGCCCACCAGTCGAGGCGCTTGCGGATCTCGCGCTCGAAGCCGCGCTCGACGGGCTCGTAGAAGCGTTGCCGGCCCAGGCGCTCCGGCCAGTAGTTCTGCCCCGAATAGGCGTCGGGCTCGTCGTGGTCGTACCGGTAGCCGTCGCCATAGCCCTCGCTGGCCATGAGCTTGGTGGGAGCGTTGAGAATCGTCTTGGGCGGCGGCAGCGAGCCGGCCGACTTGGCCGTCTTCATCGCGGCCTTGAAGGCCGTGTAGACGGCGTTCGATTTCGGAGCCGTCGCGAGATAGACGGCCGCCTGCGCCAGGGCGAGTTCGCCCTCGGGCGAGCCCAGATACTCGTAGGCATCCTTGGCCGCCGTGCACACGGCGAGTGCCTGCGGGTCGGCGAGGCCGATGTCCTCGACCGCCATGCGCACCAGGCGGCGGCCGAGATAGAGCGGGTCTTCGCCGGCGTCCAGCATGCGCGCCAGGTAGTAGAGGGCGGCGTCGGGATCCGAGCCACGGATGCTCTTGTGGAGCGCGCTGATCAGGTTGTAGTGGCCGTCCTGGGACTTGTCGTAGATCGGCGCCCGTCTTTGGGTGACGCCCGCCAGCCCGGTGGCGTCGAACACCTCTCCGGGGCGCGCCGCCCGCCACAGTTCCTCCGCCAGCGTCAGCGCCGCGCGGCCATCGCCGTCGGCCATGCGGACCAGCGAGGCCCGGGCCTCCTCGTCGAGCGGCAGGGGCCGACCCTCGACCTCCTCCGCCCGCGACAGGAGCTTGCCCACGGCCTCGTCGTCGAGCGGCTGGAACGTCAGGACCCGCGCCCGCGAGAGCAAGGCCGCGTTCAGCTCGAAGGACGGGTTCTCCGTCGTCGCGCCGACGAGCGTGATGGTGCCGTCCTCCATGACGGGCAGGAAGGCGTCCTGCTGCGAGCGGTTGAACCGATGGATCTCGTCGACGAAGAGCAGCGTCCCCTGCCCCGCCGCGCGCCGCGCGCGGGCCGCCTCGAACACCTTCTTGAGGTCCGCCACGCCGGAGAAGATCGCCGAGATGGGTTCGAAATGCAGCGTCGTCTCATGGGCGAGCAGGCGCGCCACGGTGGTCTTGCCGGTGCCGGGCGGTCCCCAGAAGATCAGGGACCCGAGCGAGCCCGCATCGATGAGGCGGCGCAGCGCACCGCCGTCCCCGAGCAGATGGTCCTGCCCCACCACCTCGAACAAGGTCGTCGGGCGCAGCCGGTCGGCGAGCGGCCTCGGCGCGCCCTTGTCGAGGCCGGCGGCTTCGAACAGGCTGGGGGTCGATCCCCGGGACATCGGCCGTTTCTCCCGGTCAGCCGCCGACGGCGGCCGTCACCACCTCGCCGTCGCGCCGCACGACCAGCTTCCAGTAGTACTGCCGTGGCTTGGCGAGGCGTTCCAGTTCCCGCGTGCTGTCGACCTTCTCGCCATCGACGGCGACAATCACGTCGCCCTTCTTGAGATTGAGCTCCTGCGCGGGCGATCCGGTGGCGACCTCGGTCACGACGACGCCGTCGGTGGCGCCGGGGTCCAGCGACAGCTCCTCGGCGACGGCGGGCGACAGGTTGGCCACCGTGAGGCCGGCCAGGGGCCAGCGGCCCTTCAGCGTGACGGCGTCGCGCGGGCGCGTCTCGGGAGCGGCCACGAGGCGCAAGGTGAGCGACGACTTCTTGCCGCCGCGCAGGATGCCCAGCGCCGTCGTTCCGCCCACCGGCTTGGTGGCGAGCCTGAACCCGAACACGTCAGGATCGTCGACGGACTGCCCGTCCATCGTCTGGATGACGTCGCCGGCCTTGAGACCCGCCTCGGTCGCCGGGCTCTTGTCCACCAGGCTCGCCACGAGCGCCCCGACCGGACGGTCGAGGCCCAACCCCTCCGCCAGATCCGCCGAGACGACCTGCAGCCGTCCACCGAACCACGGCCGGCGAACGATCTTGGCACCCGCCTTCGCCGAGGTGACCACCACCTTGACCATGTTGACGGGGATGGCGAAGCCGATGCCATGGCTTCCGCCGGACTGCGAGAAGATGGCGGTGTTGATGCCGATCAGCCGGCCCGCCACGTCGACCAGCGCCCCGCCGGAATTGCCGGGGTTGATGGCCGCGTCCGTCTGGATGAAGGCCTGGTAGTCGGTGAGCCCGACCTGGGTGCGGGCCAGCGCCGAGACGATGCCCTGGGTCACCGTCTGGCCGACGCCGAAGGGGTTGCCGACAGCGAGCACGAGATCGCCGACCTCCAGCTGGTCGCTGTCGCCGAACTCGAGCGCGGCGAACTTGTCGCCTCCCCTCAGGCGCAGCACGGCGAGGTCGCTGCGCGGGTCACGCAGCAGGATGTCGGCTTCGAACTCGCGCTTGTCGGCCAGCGCCACCCGCACCTCGGTCATGCCCTCGATGACGTGCTGGTTGGTGACGACGATCCCCGACGTGTCCACGATGACGCCCGAACCCAGCGACCGCTGGGTCCGCTCCCGCGGCTGCGCCCCCTGGTCGCCGCCGAAGAAGCGGCGGAAGAAGGGGTCGTCCATCAGGGGGTTGCGGGCCACCTTCTCGGTCCGCGACGCATAGACGTTGACGACGGCAGGGCTCACCCTGTGCACGAGCGGCGCGAAGGATTGCTTCACCTGCTGCGCGGTCTGCGGGACCTGGACCGACTGCGCCGCCGCGGGCAGCACGGGTGCGACGAGCGTGAGCGAGGCGCCCAGCGCCGCCGCCAACATGGAACGGGTCAGCATCGCCATCGAGTCGTCCTCCGGGTGGTCAGGGGTCGATATAGCCACGCCTTGGTGGCGGTGGAAGGGCGCGGCTCGTTTCCGGGAGCGTCCAAAAGCAAAACGGGCGGCCCGAAGGCCGCCCGTTCCAAGATCCACTTGGTCGGAGCCGGCTCACGCCGCCTCGACGACCTCTTCCTTCTGGGTCGGGCCGGAGTCCTGCCCCTTGGCATCGACGTCGCGGTCGACGAACTCGATCACGGCCAGGGCCGCGTTGTCGCCGTAGCGGAAGCCGGCCTTCATGATGCGGGTGTAGCCGCCGTTGCGATCGGCATAGCGCTTGCCGAGCACGTCGAAGAGCTTCTTCACAAGCGCCACGTCGCGGATCTGCGCGATCGCCTGGCGGCGGGCGTGCAGGTCGCCGCGCTTGCCGAGCGTGACCAGCTTCTCGACGACCGGACGCAGGTCCTTGGCCTTCTCGAGCGTGGTGACGATCTGCTCGTGCTTGATGAGCGCCTGGCAGAGGTTCATGAACATCGCCTTGCGATGCTCGGCGGAACGATTGAAGCGGCGACCGCGAAATCCGTGACGCATGGCTGTCTCCTGGGAGTTATCGCCCCGCCGTGCCACGGTACGGGGCGTCTTTGGATGGTAGGCAGTAGGCAGTAGGCAGTAGGCAGTAGGCAGTAGGCAGTAGGCAGTAGGC
>NZ_CAMFHB010000100.1 GCF_945952055.1 uncultured Alsobacter sp. | reverse complement strand
TCTCGCAGTACGAAAAGCTCGCGAAAACTCAAGCAATTTGATGCAGCCGCCCTGCTGCATATAGGCAGCCCGATTCCGTTCTTGTATTGCGTCGTGCAAGGCAAATCGGCGGGAACTCGCCACTGCCGCTGCTGACTGTGAACCTATTTCAATAGCACGACTTCACCTGCGCCAAAGCGAGTGACGACCTCAGAACCTATACAAGCCGACGGTGCCGACCACTCCCCCTTCACCCGCCTCCGATCCGCTTCGTCCACCGCAGTGCCCTATCGGCCAGCCATCAGGTCCCCATGGAAGCATTCTCGCTCTGGCTGGAGTTCGAAGAGTACGAAGGTGGATACCCAACACCGGACGACGATCCAGCGTGTGATTACTGCAACGTGCAGATCCGGGTCGGAGCGGCCCTCTACGCTGCGAATGTCTGGACCTTTGGCTGCATCGAACGCGCACGAGCAGAAGCTGCCATCGAGCAAGGCCTGGATCGCCCTGCCGATTGGCTGCTGGCGCCAGACCTGCTGGTCTCCCGCCTGGATCGGCTCACCATCTCTGCCGCGGTGAGCGACCTGATGGCGCATGGAGGCTTGCCGAACCACTGGTTGGTGTCGGCAGGTGAGTGACCGACGCCCGGGGTCTCACAATTTCTCCAGGCCGACGCCGAGTCGCGGCACAACGCAGGTGTCTGGCACCTGGGGATGGTGCGCCCCGAGCAGCCACATTCCCCAACCGCAGAGGGACTGAGTCATCTCCCCGCTTTCCTCACGAACAACCTGGAGCGAGCTGGCGCGGCACGAGCGGTGGCGCGCGACCGTTGCGTTCGTCCGTGTCTGGGTCGGGCCGTTCGACGCCACTGCCGGAATGAGCGCCGACGCGCTGGAGGCGGTGCTCCGGTCGAAGGGGCTGCCGCTCTCCGCGGCCATTCAAGAGTGGTATCTCCTCGCGGGTCGCTGGAATCAGCGGGGAATCCCTCACTGGATCGCGCCCGAATTGTTGGCCGTCGACGAGGGCGTGATCACGGTGCTCGCCGACGTCCACGGCGTCGAGTCGTGGGTCGTGCGCTGCGAAGACCAGGGCCTCGACGATCCGCCGGTGTTTGCCGCGTTCGAGACGAGCGAGGTGGCCTTCCCCTCGTTCTCGCAGTTCGTCGCCGCGATGATCGTCAATGAGGTGCTGGTCGAGGCCGCCAGCGAGGGCACCATGGTCGACATCGGCCACGACGCCTGGGCGCGTGTCCGCGCATCCCTGACTCCCATCGTGTCGTCGTCGTGCGGCGAGTTTCTCGCGGACGCCCCCCTCGAATCGGCAACCGTCGTGATCTTCAAGTACCCCGGCGACGGACCAACGATGTGCCGGTCGAGAACGCCAGAGGGGCAAAGATGGCTCGAACGGCTCCGGGGCGCGGGAGCCGTGTAGCGCGACAGCAAGCACTTCGGTGGCCCCTCTGCGCACCGCACGACAGAAGGACCATGACGTGATCGTTCGCAGGGTGCGGCCGGGCTGCTCCTCCGTACGCCTCGGGTGATGCGCGCTGTCTCCTCGCGGTCGACGTGTGCTCTGATCCCTGCGCCCGCCCTGCCGTCATCCCGAAAGACCTCGTCGTCATGCCCGACCCCGATCCGTCGAAGATCCTGCCCTTCGCATCGCCTGCGGACCTGCGCCAGTGGCTCCGCGCGAACCATGCCGTGGCGCGCGAGCTGTGGGTGAAGGTCTACAAGAACGGGGCGGGCGTCTCCTCGGTGAGCTGGGAAGAGATCGTGATCGAGACGCTCTGCTGGGGCTGGATCGATGGGATCAAGAAGTCCCATGACGACCGCGCGTACCTCCAACGTATCACCCCGAGAAACGCCCGGAGTGTCTGGTCGAAGCGCAACACGGAACACGCCGAGCGGCTGATCGCCGAGGGGCGGATGGAGGAGCCCGGCCTCGCCCAGGTGCGCGCGGCGAAGGCCGACGGTCGCTGGGCCAACGCCTATGCGCCGGTGAGCGAGATGACCGTTCCCGATGACTTTCTCGCGGCCCTCGATGGCAGGCCCGAGGCGCGGCGGTTCTTCGAAGGGCTTCCGAAGTCGGGTCGCTTCGTCATCGCCTATGGGCTCACCTCCGCGAAGAAACCCGAGACCCGGCAGCGGCGCTTCGAGAAGTTTCTCGACATGATGCGGCGGGGAGAACGTCCCGACGGCGGACCTGCCGCGTCCACGGAACTCGACGCGGGCACCTCACAGGTCCGAAGCCCCAGAGGGAGCGCGCGCGGGTGAGGCCCGCGCACACCGGGGAGGGGCGCGCGGTGCCTTCCCAGATGTGTGGACCGGCGGGGGATCGGCCGTGCGACGATGGCCGCATGACCGTGTTCCCACCCGCGTCTCCGCAGGCGCGCGCCCTCGCCCACGTCGCCGCGCGCGCAGCGGGCGAGGCGCTCGATGCGTCGCTGCCGATCACCGTGCATTTTCATCCCGACCGGCTCGTGGCGGGGCGCTCGATCTTGCAGGCCATGGCGCACGACGGCGTCTATCGGAGTCAGTTCGAGACCGGCACCAGCAATGGGGGATTGACCGCCCATCCCGGCGGCGATCGCTGGCGCTGGGAGAGCCGCATCTTCGGCGGCGCCTATGACCTGTCACCTCCCTCGGAACGCCCGAAGTATGGGTCGCTGAACGTCCATCGACGTGCGCACGGCGGATCACCGCGCTTCGGCTCCGCGCACCTTCGTCTCCGGGGAGAGATTCTCTCACGGACGACGTTCTGCCATCCCGACAGCGTGTTCGAACCGACCTGTTTCGGGGTCGCGGCGCGCGGTTCCGCGGTGATCGCGCAGGCCATGGCGACGGAGGCCGATGCGCTCGATGACTATGTTGAAGCGCAGATTCACGGTGAGGTGCGGTTCTCCCGTGACGTCGACGCGATCGTGCTCGACCCCTGCTACCGCGACACCGCCGTCGAACGCGAAGCCCGCGCGCTCGGGTGCGTGGTCGCGTGGCATCCGGGGTTCTGTCTGCACACCGACGTGTTGCGCCTCCATGGCGACTACCGTGGTCCCGAGGTGGTCGCGCTCGGACTCGCGCTCGCCGACGACGGGGCGTTGACCCCGCGCACGCTCGGTCTCGCCGCGGCCACGGGGCGTCACGATCCGCAGTCGCTCAAGCGACTCTGGCACTGCGTCGCGCGCTTCGGTCTGCGCGAATTGTGACCCGAGCGCGCCCCTCGCGGTACACCGCGCGCCCCCCGTCGGCCGAGAAGACCCTGCGCGGAGAAACGTCCATGAAGAAGGTCACCCCGTTTCTGATGTTCAACGATCAGCTCGAAGCGGCGATCGAGTTCTACACCGCGACCTTTCCCGACTCCGAGGTGCGAAACGTCGCGCGGAATGGCGCGGACGGCCCCGTGCAGTCGGCGGAGTTCGTGGTCGGTGGGCAGTCGTTCATGGCCTACAACGGCGGGTCGTACTTCAGCTTCTCCGAAGGCGTGTCGTTCTATGTCGACTGTGCCGACCAGGCCGAGGTCGACGCCTACTGGGATCGCTTCCTGCGCGCCGGTGCGAAGCCCTCGCGCTGCGGCTGGATCAAGGATCCCTTCGGACTCTCGTGGCAGATCGTTCCGCGGCGCTTCACCGAGCTCGTGCGCGACCGTGATCCCCGCAAGGTGAAGGCCGTGGTGGCCGCCATGATGACCATGGTGAAGCTCGACGTGGCCGCGCTGGAGCGCGCCTACGACGAGGCCTGAGCGCGTACGGTGAGGCGAGCCATGCGTGTTGTGATCCTCGGCAATTCGGGCTCGGGAAAATCCACGCTGGCGCGATGGTTCGCCTCGCACACGGGCGCGGCGTCGCTCGATCTCGACACCGTGGCCTGGGAGCCGGGGAAGGTCGCAGTTCCCCGCGCACCCGAGGTCGCCGTCGCGATGGTGCGTGCGTTCTGCGAGGCGCACACGCAGTGGGTCGTCGAGGGCTGTTATGCGGGCCTGGTGTCGGCGACCTTTCCCTTCGCGCCACGGCTGCTGTTTCTGAACCCCGGCGTCGACCGTTGCATCGCCCACTGTCGCGCGCGGCCCTGGGAGCCGCACAAATACGCGTCGGCGCAGGAGCAGGACGCGCGTCTCGACATGCTGCTCGCGTGGGTGGCCGCCTACGACACCCGCGAGGGAGACCTGTCGTTGAAGGGACACCGCGCGTGCTTCGAGGGCTACGCGGGGCCGCGGCATGAGCTCACGGAGCCGCTCTCGCTCGATCCGCCATCGCGCGAGCTCCTCGAATGGGCGCGATGAGCCTCGACGGCGCGTGTCGACCGCAGGGCGGGCGCACCAAATCTGCTTGAGTTCTCGGGCAATCGCGATAGGGGCGA
>NZ_CAMFHB010000099.1 GCF_945952055.1 uncultured Alsobacter sp. | reverse complement strand
AGATGGCGGAGCGCCATCCCGATTGCGAGATCTACACCGCGCCCGGCCAGGGCCACGCCCCGCTGCTCGGCTCGAAGGACATGATCCGGCGGATCGCCAAGCTGATCGCCCGGGCCGAACGCCGCGCGGCCTGATCCGGGTCAGGGTTTCGGGCGCTTGGCCTTGGCCTTCTCCGTGGTAATCGCCGCGACATTGTCCTGCCCGCCCGAGCCGTCGTCGCGCGAGGTTTCGACCTCGCCTGCCTTGGCGCGCCTCGCGAATTCCGTCTCGGCCCCGGCCGCCAGCAGCTTGGCCTGCCCGACCCAGTCCTCGCGCTCGATCCGGCCGGGAAAGGCAAGGTAGCCGCCGACCCATTCGACATTCGCGGGCGTCCAGCCCGCGACCTGTTCGAAATGCCAGATGCCGAGGCCGTGCAGGCGCCCCTCGTTCTGCCGGCCGATGCCCTTGATGAGCTTCAGGTCATCGGGTTTGTCGTCGCGCGCGGTGATAAGCCCGGCCGGGCGCTGTCCGGGCAAGTCCGCCTCGTTCTCGACCGGCGGCAGTCCGGCTGCAGGCGGCGAGGCCAGCGGAGCGCTCGCGGCGACCGCTGCCTGCGGCGCCGTCACGGGCTCGGCAGCCGTCTGCGAAGCTCTCGGTTTGCGCAGGAGACCGGCGCAGACGCATCCGGCCCAGTAGACGGCCGTGAACAGCAGCGCCGTCTCGACCCAGGTCGCCGCCATGCCGTTCAGGAACTGGAGCCAGGTTAGCGCTGCACCGATTGCCCAGAGCACGGCGACAACGGTCCAGGCGCCGCTCCAGAACCGGGCCTTGCCGCCGTCATGGCTGATCCAGCCCATGGCGAAGCCCAGGCCGAAGGCGGCGAGCAGGAACCAGAGAAACTGGCTGGCGAGATAGAGCATGTCCGCCTCCTACTTCGCCACGGTGAACTGAACACGGCGATTCATCGCGCGCGCTTCCGGCGCCTCATACGACACGAGCGGGCGCGTGCTGCCATAGCCCTTGACCGCAAGCTTGCCGGGCTCGATGCCGCGCCGCACCAACTCGTCGCGCACGCGCAGGGCCCGGCGCAGCGACAGGTCCATGTTGTCGAAGCCGCGCCGCTCTCCGTCTCGGTTGGCATGTCCCTCGATGACGATCGGGGAACCCGGACACTTCTTCAGGATGGCCGCCGCCTCGCCGATGACGCGCTCGGTCGTGACATCGAGCTCGACGACCGAGGTCCCCTGGCCGAACAGCACCGTGTTGCGCCTGGTCAAGCCGTCGAGATCGTTCTGGCAGCTCGCAGGCGGGTCGACCACGCAGCCGGTCTGGCGCAGCTCCACGACCGCATCGACCTTGAAACCGGGCGGCAGGCCGGTAGCGGCGCTGGTCTCGACCTCGCTCTTGATCAGGTCGCGGCAGGTCAACCCACGCAGCGTGACACGGTCGTCCACCACCGATGCGGAGCCGAGGTCGAGGCGCAGCAGATCGGCGAGCACGGCGCGGGCCGCTTCGGCAAAGCCAGCCGGGGCACCGGGAACCAGCGTCGTCGCATCCTCGAAACGGCCCTTAAGAGGAGAATCCGCGACCAGAGCCTGCAACACTCCCTGCATCGCCTGATCGGGCAGATATCCCGAGAGCCGCAGGCCGGTGCGGTCCGCCGATAGCGACAGGCCGTAAGGCCGCACGACGACGTTGTCCGGCATGGCAGCCAAGGCCAGACCGGCCGGAGCACGGCTCGCGAGAAGATCGCGCAAGGCCGCAAGGCTCGCGGCATCCGCCATCTCACCCGCGATTGCGAAAGCCTTCTCTCTGATCGACACCGACCCCGCCCGCAGCTTGGACAGCGCCTCCAGCGCAAAACCGGTGGAAGCCCGCAGGTCGAGCTCGGATCGCAGCGCCGGCTCGATCGCCGCAAGGTCCTCGACGGACACTTCGCCGAAAATGCGGCGCGCCGTGGCCAGAACATCCCTGCGCACCGCCTCGTCCGGCAGCTTTCCGTTCAGGCGGACCCCCCTTTCGTTACGGGTCGCGCTCCACTCCAGCGGAACCGGCGCCACCGCGCGTGGGGCAGCCACCGATGCACCTGCCGGCGGGTTGGCGGCTGCGCCCTGCGGCGGCGCCGGCGCGGGCGCTGGAGCAGAACCTTCCGGCTTCGGCGAAGCCGGCAGGACATCGTTCAGGATCAATCCCGGCACCTCGGGCATCGGCACGACGACCGGCACCGGCGGCGGGGGCGCCGGAGGGCACTCGATCGTGGCGCGCGCGACCGAATCCGGGCCATCCATCTGGGCGATCTGCAGTCGCAAGGCCAAGCAGGCATCATAGGCCTGCGGCCCCCTTCCCGTCAGGGCGTAGTCCCCGCCGTCGAGCTCGGCCTTTCCGTCGCGCAGCCGCGCCAGATCCCCGAGGGCGCGCGTCACCTTCGCGAGGAAAGCCGAGGGCGCCCCGAGCGCCGGCTTCATCTCGTCGCGAAGGGCCGTCCCCGCACCGAAAGCCAGCCGCGCCGCCGCGAGAATCTGCTCGCGGGCCTCCCGATCCGGATAGAGGCCACGCATCACCAGCCCGCCGCCCGCCTCGTGTTCGACGCTCCAGCGATAGGGCGTCACGGTCGGAGGTTCGAGATCGCATTTGACCGCGCGGAAACCCGGACGTTCTGCGCGCGGCTGTGCAGCTTCCAGATCAAGGAACGAATCCGAACTGGCGGCTTTCCCCTCGATGCAGAAGCGGCCATCGTCGAGCGAGACCCGGCCGGAAGCCAGTTTCGGCAATTCGGCGAGCATCGCCACGGCCATCGCAGCAAAGCCCTCCGGCGCCCCAAAGGCGACCGCCTGGCGATCATCGATCCGCAGGCCGGGCAAGGCTGCCGATGCCACCGCCGCGTTGGCCGCCGCCGTATCGAGATCCGGCACGAAGCCGCCGAGCGTCACCATGTCGGATCGGCGGTTGGCGAACCAGGAATAGGGCTTCTGGGCAACGACCTGCGAGAGGCCGCCGAGCGTGCGGCGCACGCCAAACTCACCATGCAGGCGGGCCATCGCCTTGTTCGCGCCGTCGGAGGACAGGACCTCGCCGCCGATGGTGACATCCCGACCATCGACTTGAGCCACGATGGGGCGTGCGCCCGGCGCCGTGCCGGCAGCCGCCGCGACGGCCTGTTCGGCACGCAAGCCGACATCGCGCTCGATCGCGGTATCGAGCGCGAGATTTCCAGCTCCCCACAGCAAGCCCAGTGGGATCAGCCCCCAGAGCCAACGCGCCGGTTGAGACATGCACAGCCCCCCGCCTGCGTGGACCCGAAGGTTTCACGCGGCACTCACGATTGGGAGCGCTCTCGGTTTTTCAAAGGCTTATCGAGCGATCCGCAGATATCGATTCAGCGAAGGCTCGGCGCCATTCCACTGACGGAACGGTCGCCGGAGCATTCATGCGAGATCATGACCGAAGGCAATGGGGGGCCGTCAACAGCGAGACCGGACAACCCACATAAAAAAGAAGCCCCGGGTTTCCCCGGGGCTTCCTGACTAAAGATCGGAAACCGATCAGAAGTCGCGCTGGATGCGCAGACGGCCGCTCCAGGCGTCGTCCGACTTGGTCATGACGCCGACCGGACGGCCAGCCGCCTGAACGAAGTTCTTGACCCGGGCGTTGGCGTAGAGAATCTCGACGCCGATGTCGAGACCGGCAACCGGCGACCAGATCAGGTTCGAACCGACGCGCCACTCGACCGGATCCAAGCCGACGGCGTTGACCGCGCCGATGCCGTTGGCGTAGTCCAGCTTCGAGTACGAACCATACACGGCCTGCCGGATCGTGGGGGTCCAGTAGTGCAGGAAGCCGGCGGTCAGGGCGTAGCCCTTGGTCAGCTTGACCGAGCCGAGCGTGTTGACGTTGGCGTCGGAGTTCGTGATCAGCAGACGGCCGACGTTCGTGTTGGCACCCCAGGTCGAGCCGGCGCTGTTGCCGCCGTAGCCGAGATAGGAGAGACCGCCTTCGGCGTAAGCAGCCTGCAGCCAGAGCTCGTCGCCAGCGGCGAGCATGGGCAGGTTGATCTTGACGCCGGCCTGCAGGGCGAAGCCGGTCTTGTCGCCCGAGCCGACGCCGACGCTGGCGAGGGTCTTGCGCTGGAACACGGCGCCCGACAGCTGAGCGGAGCCCCAGCCCTGAGCGACGTTCAACGAACCGACGAGATCCGGATAGTCCGAACCGCCCTGAACGAAGTTGCCGTTGGCGACGCGATGCTCGTTGGAGTCTTCGAGGGCCAGGGTGGCCGAGAAGCCGCCGCCGAAGGTGGCGGTGTAGGCGAGCAGATTGACGCCGTTGTCCGAGCCACGGATCGGGCCGTAGTTCAGAGCGTCAGCGTAGAAGTCGAA
>NZ_CAMFHB010000098.1 GCF_945952055.1 uncultured Alsobacter sp. | reverse complement strand
CGGTCGGCCTCCTCCAGTGGATCGAGCACCAGCGGCTGGCCCGACGCATAGGTCAGCAGGTCGCGCAGGTCGGCTTCGAGCGAGCGGCCCTTGGCGCGCGCGTGGATTTTCAGGCGTTCGATGATCGCGACATCGAGGCCGCGGATGGTGAGTGTGGTGCCCCGTCTGGTCGTTGCTGTTGCGGTCTCCATTTTCCTCTCCCCTTCAGGCGCAGAATCCGTGGAGGAACCAGCGGGCGGTCGGTTGGCCATTGGCGGCGAGCTGGTAAGGCCCGTCGCGGAACAGCCAGAAGCGGCCGCCATCGTCGTCCTCGACGCGGTAGTAATCGCGTACCGGCGGCAGGGTGCCGGCCGGCGGATGAGTGCCGTCGGACCGCGGGCGCCACCATTCGTTGGCGATCCGCTCGGGCCCATCGGCGCGCACGATGCGATGGGCATGCCGCCGCCAGTGGAAGACCGAGGGCGGATCGTCAGGCACGAAGGCGGTGACCTCGACGGGCTCGGGCCGCTGCAGCAGGCGCGTCGGCCTTGCCCCCTTGAGGCTCGCGACGCGGCGCCAGGCGCCCGCCGCGGCTGGCTTCGACGAAACGGGCGCGGCGACCTGCACACGCTCGGGCAGGTGGCTGTCGCGCGTCAGAAGCCGCACGACATTTCCCGCACCCAGCCGCAACGCCAGCCGGTCGGCGAGATCGATCGTACCGTCGACGCCCGAGGCGACGCCGGGCGACTCCTGGTCGGGCAGCGCATCCTGCGTGCCGCTCCAGGCTTCGACCTCGGGTGCCGACAGGATCATCAGCTCGACGCCGAATCCGGGATCGAGCTCACCCAGCCTTTCCTCGAACAGCTTCATCAGCTTCGGGTTGTCGCGGTTGGGCCGGCTGGTGCCGATCGAGGTGCGGTCCACCGACCCGTCGACGCGATAGAGCGCGATCTCGAGCCGGCGCGCGCCAACGCCGGCCTGCTCGAACTGGTGACAGAGGGCAGCCAGCAGGCGGCTGGTCGCGGCGGCGACGTCCTCGGCCCGGCCGATCGGTTCGGCGAAGGCGAGGCGCGTACGGAAGGCCGGTGGGATGCGGCGCGGCTCGATCGGCTCGGCGAGCGTACCCAGCGCCTGGTCCAGGCGATTGAGCGGTTGGTCGCCGAAGCGGCGGACGAGTGGTGCCCGCGGCATGGGATAGAGATCGCCGATGCGGCGCAGGCCGAGCTTCAGGAAGGCTTCCAGGATCGGCGCATCGAGGCGCAGGCCCTCGACCGGCAACGAGGCGAGCGCATCGCGCTGGCCGCGCGACGGGCAGAAGAGATCGGCCTGGCGCTCGGCGAAGCGCGCCAGCGCCCAGGCGGCGCCCGCCGTGTCGGCCATGGCGGCGCGACAGGAAAGGTCACGGCGGGCCAGGCGCGTGACGAGATCGGCCAGCAATGCGCGCTCGCCGTTCTCGCCCTCGCCGAAGAGATGCGTGCAGCCGGTCACGTCGAGCAGCAGGCCGGCATCGCCGCCGAAACCTCCGGCGCTGCACGCCGTCTCGAAGTCATCGGCCAGCGCACTCCCCAGTGGATCGATCGCGACCCAGGGCGTGTAGCGATCGCACCAGCCGGCGATCGTCTCGATCAGGCGGCAGTCGGCCTGGGGTTCGCCCGCCTCGGTGACGAGGTCGGGCAGCAGGGCACGCGCATCGGCCAGCCGCATGCGCGGACGCAGGCCGGCGGCCCGGGCATGCGGATTGACGGCGGCGAGGCGTGGGCAGCCATCATGCCAGACGACGGTGGCGGCGGCCCTATCCGACCAGTCTTTCCTGGAAGCGCGCGCCAGACGATCCGTGGAGAGCTTGGGGAACCACAGCGAGACAATGCGTTTCATCGTTCCACTCCAGGAGCCAGGACGGGGTTTCGGCGGCGGACGGCGTGCCGAAGCGGTTGCGCCGCAATTCGAGGCGCCAGCGCGCGGCGCCGACATCGGTGAGGCCCGGCGTCGAGGCCGAGGCGGCGGAGGCGATCCGCCACCGGGTCGCGCATACGCTTTGCGGCGGCGCGGGCTGGGCGCGCAGCAGCAGGGCGGGCACGCCGTTCTTCTCGGCGGCGAGCGACAGGCGGCGGCCGGCCGTGGGATCGGCGGCCCGCGTTTCACCCAGCACGGCGGCGATGCCGGGACAGCGCAGCCCTTCTTCCATGGCCCAGAAGAGATCCTCGTCGCGCTGCGCCGTGACCATCAGCAGGCGCGCCGGATCGAACCAGGCCGACAGCGCGGATGCATAGGGGGCGGCATCGAAGCGGCCGGTCGGGCGGCGGCACCACAGGATCGTGCCCGGCCCGAAGCGACCGAGCAGGTGGGCGGCGAAGCCGAGCGCGGCGCCGTCATGGGGTGCCACGCGACCGGAAGGACCAGGCCCGGCCTCGATCTCGTGCAGGGCACCCGTCAGCAACCCGCCGTCGGGCAGCAGCGCATCGATGGCGGGGATGCCAAGGGGAACCGCGGCCGCTTTGCCGCTTCGACGGGCGCTGTTTGCCCTCTCCAGACGCCTGACCTTTTCCCGCAGGGCAGCGGGGACCAGAGCCGCCGGATCGTTGGCAGCCCTTCGGTCAGGGGAAGCAAAGGCACTCGGGGAAATGACCGGCATCGCCCCCTCGTCGGTCTGATGGATGGGCTGTGGGTTAAATGTTCGTGTTTTGTTCTAGTTCCTTCACAATCGTGAGTCAACGGGACTTAAGGCTGGCATATCGAGTGCATCCGAGGAGAAGCTGCCGTCCTTCCGCAGCGGCTTGCTGCCGCTGCGGGAAGTTCATCTGGCTGGGGAAAGTACAGAGAACGCACAGTGTCAGATCAGGGCGCACCGCCGAATGCCTCTCGCGATGAGCGCAGACAGAGGCGTCGCAGACAGAGGCGTCTCCTGCGACGACAGAGGCTCGTCGCCGACAATTCACTGGATCCCCTCGAATGGCGGGAGCTGCCCTCCATCCTCCATGCGCCCCAGGGGCAAAGGCCTGAATCGCCGATAGAGGAGCCATCGAAACCCGGGAAATGGCTCATCGGTGGACCGATCTCCTTTCACAAGCGGCGCGCGATCCTCTCGCCGGCCGTCGAGGTCATCCCCATGACCGCCGAGCCCATCTCGTCGGCTTTCGTGTCCGGCCATTGCCATCCGACACTGCCGCCCGCCACCCACTACGCCGGTGCGGTGTATCGCGACGACCGCGAGATCGTGCCCGAATTCCTCGAATACGATTCGCTTACCGGACATCGAGTGCCAAGACGCACCAATCCTCCAGTGATTGAGGAGGCCCGCGTCCGGCAAGCCCCTCGGCTTGACGGGACATGCATATACATGGGGCCGCTCTCCGATCATTTCGGGCACTTCCTCTTGGAGTCCATGCAGCGTGCCTGGTATCTGACGAAGGCCGACCGTTCGGCCCTTCTGCTGTTTCACCGGAGAAGCGAACAGGCCAACCTGCCTCCCTTCGCCCGCACCATCTTCGCAGCCCTCGATGTCGACATTGCGCGAATCAGGATCGCCATGAACGACGTGCGAGTCTCGCGACTCGTCCTTCCGGCGTCGCAGTTCTGGCAGGGGATCAAGGCATCGCCCGGAATGGGCATTGCCTTCGACCATGTCAGGGAGAAGATACTGAAGCGTCGGCCGGGCCGGCAACCGACACCGGCCAAGGTCTACTTCAGCCGGAAGGGCCTCTCGCCGGAGAGGACATTCGGCAGATCACGCGCCGTAATCTCGAACGAAGAAGAGGCGGAGGCCCTGTTTCGCAAGCGTGGCTACGAGATCCTGCGGCCCGAGACCCTGCCGTTCGAGGAACAGGTCGCTCTCGTTGCAAACGCGACCCATGTCGCAGGTACCTCCGGTTCGGCTCTGCACCTCATGCTGTTCAACGACAATCCGCGGACCAGGCTCATCGAGTTGCGGACGAAGCCGGCCGTCAATCAGCTCCTGATCAGCGCCATCCGCCCGACCGCCGCTTTCCACATATGGAGTTTGGCGAAAGACAGTTCACGCGAGACGATCATCCTGGACATGGAAGTCGTCGACCGGTCCGTGAGACAAATCGATTGAGATGCTCGTTTCCCTCGCTGATATTGGTGATGGCCGACGGCGGGATCGGCGGCGCGCGTCTCATGGAGGTCCCATGACTCTTCGATTTTCCCTCGCCGCCCTGTGTGTCACCGCTTTCGCCCTGCTGTCAGGACCGGCGCTGGCGCGCTGTTCCAAAAACCTGGTCGAGCTCGGTCCCACCCTGCAGGGACGCGGCGTGCAGATGGCCTCGCTCGACGGGGCGCAGATGGCGGCAGACACGGCGAGCCGCGCCATCATCACCTTCCTCGGCCATGCCAGCTTCGAGATCGACACGCCGCAGGGCGTGCGCGCCATCACCGACTACAACGGTCTGA
>NZ_CAMFHB010000097.1 GCF_945952055.1 uncultured Alsobacter sp. | reverse complement strand
GCAGGGGAGGGTGGCAGCCGCAAAGCGGCTGACGGGTGGGGACGGCGGCAAAGAACAAGGCGGATATGCCAGGGCCGGCCCTGTCGTCGCGCCAAGTCCTGCGGCACCGCCCCCACCCGTCTCGCGCTTCGCGCGATCCACCCTCCCCTGCAGGGGAGGGAAAGCGCGCTCAGCCATCGACAATCACTTGTGTGCATGTCGAAGGGGTTGAACCGGGGCGGCCGGGCCCCGTTCGCCTAGAACTCGTCCCACTGCTGGCCCACGGCCTTCTTCGCCGGGGCCTTCGCAGTCGCCTTTTCGGTCCCCTTGGCGGCGGGCTTCGGCGCGGCGAAGGCGCTGGCGGCGAGCGCCTGCAGGCGGCTCGGCTCGGAGGTCGGCCGCGGGGCGGGGCGCCGGCCGCCGGCGACGGTGAACTGGGCCACCAGCTCGTTGAGCATGGCGATCTGTCCGCCGAGCGCCGTGGCCGAGGCTGAGCTCTGCTCGGCCAGCGCGGCGTTCTGCTGGGTCATGCCGTCCATGTGGCTGATGGCCTGGCTCATCTCGTCGATGCCGTTGGCCTGCTCGGCCGTGGCTTCCGAGATCTCGTTCACGGTCCTGGCCACGCGGTTCGAGGCCTCGACGATCCGGCCCAGCGTGCCGCCGGCCTCGCGCACCAGCGTCACGCCCTGGCTCACCTCCTGCGTCGACTTGCCGATGAGCCCGCCGATGTCCTTGGCGGCCTCGGAGGAGCGCTGCGCCAGGGTGCGGACCTCGGCGGCGACCACCGCGAAGCCCTTGCCGGCGTCTCCGGCCCGGGCGGCTTCCACGGCGGCGTTGAGGGCGAGCAGGTTGGTCTGGAACGCGATCTCCTCGATGACGGAGGTGATCTCGGAGATCTTGGACGACGCCTGCTCGATGCGGGTCATGGCCTCGACGGCGCGGTTGACCGTCTGGCCGCCTTCCTGCGCGACGGAGCGGGCTTCCTCGGCGTGGCCCACCGCCTCGCGGGAGGATGACGCCGTCGACTTCACGGAGGCGGCGAGCTGCTCGGTGGTGGCCGCCGTCTCCTCGAGGGAGGAGGCCTGCTGCTCGGTGCGCCGCGCCAGGTCGTTCGATCCCGTGTTGATCTCGTTGGAGGCGTTGGAGGCCTCGACGGCGGTGTCCTGGATCGTCGTCACCATCGCGGAAAGCCTGGCCACGGTCTCGTTCACCGAGTCGCGCAGTTCGCCGAGCCGCCCCTCGTAGACGGTTTGGACGTCGTGGGTCAGGTCGCCCGCCGCCACGGCTGCGAGGACTTCGCCGAGCTCGGCCGTCGCGGTGTCCACCACGGCGTTGATCTGGTTGATGCCGTCGACGAGCTGCCGCAACTCCGGGTCGGCGGAGGTGGCCTGGGCGCGCACGCTGAAGTCGCCCCGCGCGGCCTGGCGGACCACCCGGCCCACTTCCGCCACCACGGTGGCGACGGCTTCCGCCTTCGCGGCCTTGTCGGCGGCAGCGCGCCGCTCGTCGGCCTCCATGAGCGCGACGCGCTCGGCGTTCTCCTTGAAGGCCTGCAGCGCCGCGGCCATCTCGCCGATCTCGTCCTGGCGGGACCGGAAGGGGATGGCCTGCTTCAGGTCGCCCTTGGCCAGGGCCACCATCGCCGCGGTGGTGACCTGCAGGGGGCGCGAGAGGCGCACCAGCACGAAGCCCGCCGCGCCGACGATCGCCAGCAGGTTGACCAGCATGGCCAGGCCGAGCGTGATCTGCGCCGTGCGGTGCTCCCCGTCGCTGGCCACGCGCTGTGTGTTGGCGGTGCGGTCGTTGTAGTCGCCGAGGCCCACGAGGACGCCGTCGATCTTGTCGGCGAGCTGGGCGAGGGCGGCCTGCGCGGCGACGCGATCGGCGTCGGCCCTGGCCCCGGTCAGCCGCTCGACCTGCGTCAGGAACGACGCCCACAGGGCGTCGAAGGAGGCCAGTCCCTCCTTCTCGGCGGCATCGGTGATGAGCCCGCCATAACGCTGCCTGTTGGTCTTCACCTGCTCCAGCGCCTGCGCCAGCGCGGCGGCCTTCATGCGGCGCGCCTCCTCGTCGCCGGACAGGGCGGCGGCCCGCGACGAGGCCCGCAGCACGCCGGCCAGCAGGTCGTCCACCGCGTTGGTGGTGGGCAGATGCGCTTCCGAGAAGTCGACGACGTTCTCCTGGATGGTCGACAGGCTGCGCCACGACAGGCCGCTGACCACGAGGGCGACGCCGCCCAGGCCCAGGAAGATGAGGAGCAGGACGTTGCGAATGCTGAGGGACATGATGCTTCCGAAACCACTGTCGGCACGCGCCAAGCGAGCGGGGCACACTGAGACAAACTTGAGTAGGGCGGTTGCCATTAGACAGATCGCCCGAGATGTTTCACGTCTAAAGCAATGTCTTGCTTTCAGAGATTTTAATTTGAATATGTTTTCAAGGGATGGGGTCGCAATGAACGACGATGTCTCGTCAGCAATCGTCCCCAGTTGTGCTTTGGCTTGATCGGAATCAAGCTAAGGCACATCTATGGCAAAGCTGAAGGTTTCAGAGAGTGCGCCGTGACAATACGGGGGCCTCGTCCGCGCATCGAGGCCGGGCGCGGGTGTGCATGCCGGCGGGAAGCCCTTGGCGCCGTCAGGTCTTGAGGCGGTAGCCGGTGCGGAACACCCAGGTGATCGCGGCGAGGCAGAGGGCCAGGAACACGCCGGTCATCACCACGCTGATGCCGACGCCCACGTCCGACAAGCCGAAGAAGCTCCAGCGGAAGGCGCTGACGAGGTAGATGACCGGGTTGAACAGCGCCACCGTCTGCCAGGGCGGGGGCAGCATGGAAACCGAGTAGAAGCTGCCGCCGAGGAAGGCGAGGGGCGTCACGACGAGGGTGGGGACGATCTGCAGCTTGTCCCAGCTCGTCGCCCACAGCCCGATCAGGAAGCCGAACAGGCTGAAGGTGACGGCGGTGGACACGAGGAAGCCCATCATCCAGACCGGATGCAGGATCGAAAACGGTACGAAGATGCGCGCCGTGGCCAGGATCACCAGGCCCAGCAGCACCGACTTGGTCGCGGCGGCGCCGACATAGCCCAGCACCATCTCCAGCGGCGAGACGGGCGCCGACAGCACCTCGTAGATCGTGCCGGAGAAGCGCGGCATGTAGATGCCGAAGGACGCGTTCGAGATGCTCTCCGTGAGGATGGAGAGCATGATCAGGCCGGGCACGATGAAGGCGCCGTAGGTGACGCCGTCGACCTGCGCCATGCGCGAGCCGATGGCCGAGCCGAAGACGACGAAGTAGAGCGAGGTGGTGATCACGGGCGCGGCGAGGCTCTGCGCCAGCGTGCGGATCCAGCGCATCATCTCGAAGCGGTAGATCGCGGAGACCGCGTAGCCGTTCATGGCCGTCCTCCCACGAGGCTGACGAAGATCTCCTCCAGCGAGCTCTGGCGCGTCTGGAGGTCGCGGAAGTCGAGGCCGTGCTCGGAGAGGCGGCGCAGCAGCGTGGCGATGCCGGCGTGCTCGTCCTGCGCGTTGAAGGTGTAGGTGAGCACCGTGCCGTCCCCGGACAGCTCCAGTTTCTCGTCCGCGAGCTCGGGCGGCACGGCGGCCAGCGGCTCGCGCAGCTGCAGGATCAGCTGCTTCTTGCCGAGCTTCTCGATGAGGCTCGCCTTCTCCTCCACCACCACGATCTCGCCGCGGGATATGACGCCGATGCGGTCGGCCATCTCCTCCGCCTCCTCGATGTAGTGGGTGGTGAGGATGATGGTGACGCCGCGCTCGCGCAGGCGGCGCACCACCTCCCACATGCTGCGGCGCAGCTCCACGTCCACGCCGGCGGTGGGCTCGTCGAGGAACAGCACGCGCGGCTCGTGCGACAGCGCCTTGGCGATCATCACGCGCCGCTTCATGCCGCCCGACAGCGTCATGATCTTCGCGTCGCGCTTGTCCCACAGCGAGAGGTCGCGCAGCACCTGCTCGATGAACTGCGGATTGCGCGGCTTGCCGAACAGGCCGCGGCTGAACGTGACCGTGCTCCACACGGTCTCGAACATGTCCGTGTGCAGCTCCTGCGGCACGAGGCCGATGGTGGCCCGGGCCGCGCGGTAGTCGCGGTGGATGTCGTGGCCGTCCACCGTGACGCGGCCGGCCGTGGGCGTCACCAGCCCGCAGACGATGCCGATCAGCGTGGTCTTGCCCGCGCCGTTGGGCCCGAGCAGCGCGAAGATCTCGCCCCGCTCGATGGTGAGGTCGACCGACTTCAACGCCTGGAAGCCGCCGGCATAGGTCTTCGACAGACCCTCGACGGCGATGATGGCTGGCACGGACAAGGCTCCCGGATGCGACAGGCTGGACTGTGCCCCCGCAAGCCCGCGCGCCCCGTATACCCGTTCGGCGCGCCCGGCGGAACCCGGGGGGAGGGGGAGGGAGGGTGAGCGGGGTGTTCTCGCAGCTCAGAGCGTGAACATCTTTCGGCAGTCCAGCTGGCCTCTCCCTCCCCGCGTCCTGGCCGGGCTTGGCCCGGCCATCCACGACTCGAGAATGGCCCCGGCAAAGTCGTGGATGCCCGGCCGAGCCCTTCGACATGCACACAAGTGATTCTCGATGGCTGAGCGCGCTTTCCCTCCCCTGTAGGGGAGGGTGGATCGCGCGAAGCGCGAGACGGGTGGGGGCGGTGCCGCATAACGGGGCGCGACGACAGGGCCGGCCCCGGCATATCCGCCTCATTCTTTGCCGCTGTCCCCACCCGTCAGCCGCTTCGCGGCTGCCACCCTCCCCTGCAGGGGAGGGAGA
>NZ_CAMFHB010000096.1 GCF_945952055.1 uncultured Alsobacter sp. | reverse complement strand
GCGGGTAGCACCGGCGATCGAGGATTGCGTCGCCTTGTTCCACTTCCTCGGCTGGCCGGAAGAGGCCGCCCGTTCCGGGATCGAGTACATCGTGACCCGGCTTGCCGAGTGCCCGTCGCGTGCGTCAGCGTTCGAGTCGCTGCGCCGCGACTACCACGCCCGCGCCCTCCTCGATCTGCCCGCCGGGTCGTGGCTGTCGATGCTCCGGGTCGTGCTCGGCAACCCCGACCCGATTCATGCGCACACGAGGGTCGCGCGCGGGGTGCTGCACCGGCTCGTGAACGAAGAACCTCTCCGATCGCTCCTCACCGATGAGGCTGTGCTGTCGGAGGTGGTGCTCTCCGCTCCGGGAGGGGGTGGGTGCCGTGGCCGCGAGTAGCCCGGGGCATATCGAGCTGGAACGCGCCCTCGACTCCATCGTCGTCGGCACCCGGCACCGCACCGATCTCGGCGACATCGACGCCCTCATGGAGTCGATCAGCCGCGTCGGCCTGTTGCAGCCGATCACGCTCACCCCGGACGGGGTGCTCGTGTGCGGGTGGCGCCGCTACCACGCGCTGCGCCGGCTCGGGCATCGCACGACGAACGTGTGGATCAGGTCGGGCCTCACGGACCGGCTCAGCCAGCTCCTCGCCGAGCAGGACGACAGCGCGATGCACAAACCTTTGTCGCTGATCGAGGCGGAGTCGCTGTACCGGGAGCTGAAAGCCGTGATGGCCGAGGATGCGGCGCGCCGGCAGGAGGCATCACGCTTCGGCAGCAACACCCGGGAAGCCGGGGATGCTGCGGAAGTCTCCGGTGCCGTCGAATCGACGGCACCGCGCTCCGCCGGGGAAGCCAGGGTGCAGGCCGCCCGCATGGTGACCGGGCGCGGCTCGCAGACGATGCTCGAACAGATCGGCCGCTTGAAAGACCTCGCGAACGACGACACCCGCCCCGAGCACATCCGCGCCCAGGCCGCCGAGGAGCTGGCGCGGATCGAGGCCGGCGGGAAAGTGCATGGCTCACACCTGCGCATGAACGCCGCCCTCTCACTCGATGAACTCGACCGCCTCGCCACCAACCCCGGCACGCCGGAGATCGTGCGGGCGCAGGCCGCGACCTCTGCCGCCGAGGTGCGGGCCGCAGGTCAGGAGGCGCGCACGGCGGAGCTTGCGGAGCTCGCCGCCGACGCAGTGGCCCGGATCACCGCGGCGAAGCGCGCCGGGAAGAAGAAGGGGAAGGCCGAGGCGCGGCCTCGGCTGGCGCTGGTGATGCTGCCGCCGCGCGCGTTCCTCGCGTTGTGGGCGGACCTGGACGGGTGGACGACCCGGTACGACGCCGCCGAGATCGCCCGCACGCTCACCGCGCCGGAGTGGGAGCGGGTCGAGCGGGTGCTCGCCGAGACCGTCGCCTTCCTCACGATCATCCGCGACCTCCGCACCGACACTGCCGGCACGGTGGATGCTGAGCCGCGACGGGCCGAGGTACGGGCGGGCTGACCCAGGGCGCGGGGTGTGCACCTCCTGAGCATCGACTTCCAGGAGGTTCCGCATGGACCCGAACGCTGACCGCCCGCCCCGCAGGCTCTTCATCGCCGCCGCAGCCGGCGCGACCGTGCTCCTGCTGCTGATCGGCGTCGGCGTCTACGGCCTCCTCCGCGGCCCCGCCACCCCGGACACCCCGCACACCCCGACCTCGCCGACAAGCCCCGCCGAGGAGACACGGCAGCCGAACTTCCCGCCCCGCCCGGTACCCGAGACCCCGGATGGAGAGGCGTTTGCGCGGTCGGTGGCGGAGCGGCTGTTCGGGTGGGATACCGGCCTCGAGTACGGGCCTGCCGACTACATGCAGCGCCTTGTCGATGTCGCGGACCGGGCAGAGGCGCCGGGTCTGGCGGCGGATGTGCGCGGCTATTTCCCGGAGGCGCGGGCCTGGGGTGAACTGCGGCAGTACCAGACCCGGCAGTGGATCGAGATCGACAGCATCGTCGTCCCCCAGGATTGGACGGCGGCGAAGGCGCAGGCCGGTGCCGGGCAGCTCCCGCCCGGCGCGATCGCCTACACGATCACCGGCACCCGCCACCGCACCGGCATGTGGGATGGGCGAGAGACCTCGGATGCGCGCCCGGTCGCGTTCACGATCTTCGCCGCCTGCACCGAGCAGGACGGGTGCCGACTGCTCCGGCTCTCCGCCGTCGACCAGCCGCTCCGCTAACCCCAGGCGCGCTGATGGTGAAGAAGCTGCTGATCCTCGGCCTGGTGCTCCTGTGCCTGGGCCCGTCGGTCGCGATCGTGAGCGTCGGCGCGCTCCTCGGCCCGGTGCTGTGCATCACGGGATCGCTCACAGTCGGGCCGATCCCGGATTCCCTCACCGCCACCACCGCCGACGGCACCCCCGTCACCCTGGACAAGCAGCAGCTCACCCATGCGGCCACCGTGATCACGACCGGGGCGGGCATCCCCGGCATCGGACAGCCCGGCGTGCGGGTCGCCCTCACGGCCGGGCTCACGGAATCGCGGTTACGGATGCTCGCCAACACCGGCGCCTACCCCGAGTCGGGGTCGTTCCCGAACGATGGCGACGCCTCGGATCACGACTCACTGGGCATCTTCCAGATGCGCCCCCAGGCCGGCTGGGGCACGGTCGCCGAGCTCATGGACCCCGTGTACCAGTCCCGAGCTTTCTACGGCGGCCCCGACGGACCCAACTTCCCGACCCCGCGCGGTTTGCTCGATATTCCCGGCTGGCAGCAGATGGACCCGGGAGCCGCAGCGCAGGCCGTGGAGGTGAGCGCCTTCCCAGATCGGTACCGGAACTGGCTGCCCGTCGCCGACGCGATTCTCACCGCCCTCACCACTCCCGCCAACGGTGGCGGCAACACCAGTGGGCCGGGTCCGGTGCCGGAGACTTCGCGCATCGTGTTCCCGCTGCCCGAGGGCACCTACACGAGCACGGATTCCTTCGGGTGGCGCAGCGACCCCTTCACCGGGGAGCGCGAGTTCCATTCCGGCAGCGACCTCGCCGCAGCCGACGGCACACCCATCTCGGCGATCGCCGACGGGCGCGTGACGGTCGCGGAGTTCTCCGCCGGGTGGGGCGGCCTCATCATCGTGGAGCACACGGTGCAGGGTGAGCGGGTTGCGTCCTATTACGCGCATATGTGGCAGGACGGCATCTACGTCACCGCCGGGGAGACCGTGACTGCGGGGCAGCACATCGGCGATGTCGGCTCCTCGGGCCGCTCCACCGGCGCGCATCTGCATATCGAGATCCGGCCGGGCGGGCAAGGACAGCCGCCCGTGGACGCGGTTGACTGGCTCGCGCAGCACGGAGCCGTCGCCACCGACAGCAGCGCGCCCCGGCAGGGCGGCTGCCAGATCGGGGCCGGCTCGTGAACGTGTTTCCCGACTTCGGCGCAGTCAGCGGCGCGGACGGGCTGACCGAGGCGATCGGGGCGATGTTCACGATCGTGCTCATCGCCTCAGTGCTGACGCTCCTGATCTCCGCGATCGCGTGGGCGATCTCCTCCTCGACCGGGAACTCGTACACCGCGCAGAAGGCCCGCGTCGGGGTGTTCGTCGCGCTCGGCGCGGCCGCCCTCGCCGGGGCCGCCGTCG
This sequence comes from uncultured Alsobacter sp., assembly GCF_945952055.1. Classification (GTDB taxonomy): domain Bacteria; phylum Pseudomonadota; class Alphaproteobacteria; order Rhizobiales; family Beijerinckiaceae; genus Alsobacter. The sequence continues at coordinate 1,513 of NZ_CAMFHB010000096.1, read as the reverse complement.
CGTGGACGAACTTCCTCATCACCGTCGGCGACACCCTCTGATCCCACCCTGACCTCGCCGCGTTTCGCCGGATCGCTGGGGCGCACCTGCCTGCTGGTGGACGAGTCGCGTCCCCGCATCGACAGGAGGACCACCCGTGATTGATATTGACCCGAACAGCGACGGGCTCCCCGGCATCGCGCAGCTCCGCGAGATCGTCGGCGCAGTCATGACGGCAGGATTGATCCTTGCCGTGCTGGCATTGATTGTCTCGGCGATCATCTGGGGTTTTGGTGCGAACAGCAGCAATCCCCACTTGGCATCTCGGGGAAAGACGGGCGTGCTCGTCTCCTGCGGGGCCGCGATCCTGTGCGGTGCGGCAGTCACGCTCGTGAACTTTTTCTGGACTGTCGGCCAGGCCGTCAACTAGCCAGGGCTGGTGAGTCACGGTGAGCATCTGCGACGCCCCGATCATCTCCACCGTCTGCACCGCCGTCGGCGACGGCCCCGCCGGGCTCTTCTTCCGCTGGGTCGCCGACGCGATGGGGCTGGCCGTCTCCACACTGTTCCAGGGCATGTGGGAGGTGTTCTCCACCACGACCGCCGTGGACATCACCTCCGACGGGTACATCCGGGTCTACAACATCCTCTTCGGCATCGCCGTCGTCGTGACCCTGCTGCTGTTCTGCTTCCAGCTCATCGCAGGGCTCGCCCGCCGCGACCCCTCCGCGCTCACCCGCGCCGGCATCGGCGTCGCGAAGAGCGTGCTCGGGTCGTTCGTGCTCATCACCCTCACCGCCCTGCTCTTGCAGGTCACGGATGTGCTGTCGGTCGGGATCATGCAGGCCGCCGGGGAAACCATCGAGAGCATGGGCGGGCGGCTCGCTCTCCTCATCGCCGGCCTCACCGTCGTCGGGGCGACCAGCGGGGCCGGGGCGCTGCTGATGATCTTCCTCGCCGGCCTCATGATCGCCGCGATCTTCATCCTCTGGTTCTCGCTCCTGATCCGCAAAGCCCTGCTGCTGGTCGCGATCGTGCTCGGCCCCATCGCCCTCGCCGGCCTCACCTGGGAAGCATCGCGCGGATGGTTCGGAAAATGGGCGACCTTCGTGGTCGCCCTGATCGCGTCAAAACTCGTGGTGACCGTCATATTCCTCGTAGCACTCACCCAGGTGGCGACCCCGATCACCCTGGACCTCGCCGTCCTGTCGGAGCCCATCGCCGGAATCGTTCTGCTGTTCATCGCCAGTTTCGCGCCCTACATGGTCTACAAGTTCCTGGCGTTCGTGGGTTTCGACATGTATCAGGCCGCGTCGATGGAGCAGGAAGCGAAGTCGGCGCTCAACCGCCCTATTCCGATTCCGTCCAAGCCGAAAGCCGCAGACGCGAAGCAGGTGCTCGACGGTGGTGGCGACGCGAAGGGCACACCGTCCGCGCCAGAGTCCTCGCCGGCACCCACACCGGCAGAGACACCCACGGCAAGCGCGCCCGCTACGGAAGGGGCTGCCGCCGGAGGCACCGCAGAGGGCACGAC
>NZ_CAMFHB010000095.1 GCF_945952055.1 uncultured Alsobacter sp. | reverse complement strand
GGCGGGCCGAGGCCGCCCGGCAGCGGATGGCGCGGGCCTCCGTCCCGCTCGAACCGCCCGCCAGCCTCGCGGAGGCCCGGGAACGCGCTGGGAAGGCCCGTAGGGCGGCTCAGGACGCGGAGCGGCGCGAGGACGAGGCCAAGGCCAAGCTGGCCGCTGCGGAGGCCTCACGGCCTCGCGGCGTGCTCGCGTGGGTGACCGGCAAGGCCGCCGCCGCCGACCGTCAGATTCTCGCGCTGGAGAAGCTGGCCGGGGAGCGCGCGCAGGACGCACGCACCCGGCGCAGCATGCGCGACACCGCCAGCAGGGGCGAGGATCGGGAGACCCGCGCCTTCAAGGACGCCGAGGCCGCGCACCAGCGCCGGCAGGAGGGCGAGCAGCGTGAGGCCCGCATGGACCTCGCCCGAGTCGACCGGCTGCGCAGCGCGATGGAGGCCCGGCCGGAGTGGGCGGTGGCCGGTGTGCCTGCGCTGGAAGAGCACATGCGCCGGGCCGAGGCCGTGCGCCGCGCCGAGGAAGCCAAGCTCCGCGAGCAGGAGCGTCGCCGGCAGGAGGCCGAGGACCGGGCCTACAGGCCGAGGGGACCTAGTCGCTGAGCGGGCCTGTGCATTGCGTTCCAGAATGTGACTGGCGTCCCAAGCGGGGCGGGGCGGGCCGGGGTAGCCTCCTCGCTCCCATGCACGATGCTACAGCGGTTCCTGCCGGGTCACGGGCCCCGGCAGGATCGGCTGCGCCGACCCCGCTTCCCGCATAGTGCACGGGGCCCGGCTCGTCGGTGACGGGGCGAACCGGCGCTCGGCCTCCGGCCTCAACCCGGCGCCGCTGCGCTATGCCGGGTTGAGGGCCAGGGTCCGCGCCGGCCCTCCCCGTCAACCCCGGCCCTCGGCTTGGATGGCTCGCTGGTAGCGTTCAATCGCCAGCCTCGTCAGGTCATCTTCCTCGCCGGTGCGGCCCGTCAACGCAGACACGATGTAAACGAGCCGGAGGCGCTCTCGCTCAAGGGCTTCCGAAGCGACCGTGGGCCGGATTTCGTTCCATGCGGCCTCCATTGCCGCTTGCGCCCTAGCGAGGTCAGCTGGATTGGTCAGCGAAGAGAACGGCATGCTTCCCCGCCCCCCTGCGGGAAAATCACTATGCAACGAAAGGCTTCCGGGCGGTAGCCAGGTGGAGGGCCGCCGGGGGTGGTGCGGAAGGCGGGATGACGGGGCAGAGGGGGCGCGATCCTTGCTCCAAGGTTGGGTGGCGCAGCCGCCCGGCCTTGGAGCGGGGACCGCGACAGCCCCCGTCGCCCCGTCAAGGACCGCTGAGGGACCCGACCCGCCCGGATGGACCGGCCTGCTCGCGCAGCGAGCGAAAGGGCCGGTTCAGCCGGGGGACAGATGCGCAGCATCTGCGGGTTGGGAGCGGTCCGGCCCCCTTCACGGCCCCGGCGGCCCGGGCTGGACGGTAGGATTCCGTTAACCATTCCGGATGCACCCTCGATGTCCCCGCCTATGGCGCCATCGAGGGCCGCATGGAAACCGTCAGCCTGTCTTATGACGAACTGGCCGAGCGCATGCGGATAACCCCGCATTCGGCCCGCAATCTGGTGCGTCGGAAGCGCTGGAAGCGCACGGTCGGCAATGATGGCAAGGCGCGGGTCTCCGTGCCGTTCGAGACGCTGGCGGCCCCCTCGGCTCCCCCCTTGGCGGCCCCGCCGGTGGCCCCCTCCCCCGAGAACGAATCCGCCCTGACCATCGCCCGGCTGGAAGTCCAGATCGACGGCTTGAAGGCGCTGGTGGACGCGGAGCGTCGACGCGCCGACGCCGCCGAGGCGGATCGCGACCGCTGGCATGCGTCCGCGAATCGGCCATGGTGGCGTCGATTCGCTGTAAGCGCTTGAAGAATAAGGGCGTTTTGCGAATGTAGGCCCGAGGCCTAGAATGCAAAAACCGCCGGGGAATGACCCCCGGCGGCTTATGTGGTCCCGGCGACCTATTTCGCGAGCACTTTGGCCGGCGCAGCGAAACAGGGAGCCCAACAAGGAGCCGGCTCAGTGAGCCGGAACCGCTGTTGTTATACCCCCTGACCCATGCACGAATCAATAGCGCGGCCGTCCTGATGGCGCTGTGAGCCCCGTCGCACGGCTGTTCGACGCTGCCGGCCCCGCCGGTGGCGGCGCTTCCGTGCGCGCTTCCGGCCCCCGCAGGGGGGCGCTCGACAACAGAGGCGCTACGTTGACCCCCCCCCCTCCTTCTGAGGGAGACGGGTTCCTGTCCACCACGTCGAAGCGGTTCGAGCTTCGCCATGGCATCGGCCGGATGCTCCGCGATCCGGAGACGGGCAAGGGGCCTGCCGTCTGCGGCTGTGGCCGTTCCGGCCATGAGGCCGAGGCGGTCACCATCACCCGGCGCGAGAGCGGCGCAGTAGGCGTCGGCGGCGTCTTCCGTTGCGATAGCGCGTGGCTCTGCCCCTCCTGCGCGCCGCGCCAGACGCTCGACCGGCAGGGGAGGGTCAAGGAGGCCGTCAGCGCGCTCTACGGGCAGGACGGGACGGCCGTCATGGTCACGCTCACGGTGCAGCATCGCGCCGGCGATCGGCTCGCTGACCTCAAGCGGATTGTCCAGACCGCAGGCCGCAAGGCCCGGCAGGGCGCGCCCTGGGCGCGGATGCAGAAGCGGGCCGGCGTGATCGGTGTGCTTGTCGCGCCCGAGGTCACGCATGGACGGCACGGCTGGCACTTCCATCTGCACCTGCTGGTACTCTGCCTGGCGCAGTCGAATTCGACCGCTGCCGAGGCCGGCGAGTTCCTGATCCAGCGGTACATGCAGTACGTCGAGGCCGAGGGCGCGACGGCGCAACGGCTCGGGCAGGATGTGCAGGTGGCGACCAGCCCCGAGAACGCCGCCGACTACGTGGCGAAGGGCCTCGCATGGGAACTCGCCGGCAGGAGCGGCAAGGTCAGCCGCTCGGCCAAGGGCCGCGCCCCGTTCGAGATCGCGGCCAGCGCCATGACCGGCCAGCCCCGCGACTATGCGCTCTGGCGGGAATACGCGGAGACCATGGCCGGCACCCGCTCCTGCGTCATCACGGCGGCGATGGCCGAGCGGCTGGGAATCGAGCCCGCCGACGACAGCGCGCAGGATGAGGGCGAGCAGGAGCTTGCCGCCGATGGCGTCGAAGTCGGCATTCTCTCGCCCGGCACGTGGAACGGTCTGATGCGGCTCGGGCAGGCCGCTGCGCTGATCCGCAAGGTGGAGACCGATCAGCCGTGGCCGGAGGTAGCGGCATGGGCGCGCCGGACGGCGAACCCGCCCGAGCCAGCCCCTCCGCCCCCGCAGCCCGTCAGGCCCTCCGAGCGCGACATTCGCGAGACGGCGGCGTTCCAGCGGGGTTCGACTGCCGCTCGCCTCGGCCGTGCAGTCGATGTGCTTCGGCGTTCGACGGGCGCTCGCAGGTCGTTCGAGTTGGATTCCAGCGTCGTTACAGCCCTGATCAAGGCACGGTAGGCACTCGATTTGAAAAGCGCGTGTTGGGTAGCTATCCTGAGATAGCCAGCAGAGCGCGGTTACACCGCACTTACTGGCCAAGGGGGCTGAAGCCCCCTGTGGAACCCCCCTTCGCGGAGCGCTTGGGACATGGCCTCGGAAAGCCGGAAGGCGACGATCACGATCGGCCTGCGACTGACCCCGATTGAGCATCAGCTTGTGCTCGATGCGGCGTCGGCGGCCGGTGTCGGGCCGAGCACCTTGGCCCGCGAGGCGGTGCTCGCGAGGGCCAACGCGCCGCTGCCTCCCCGGCGGCGCAAGCGCGACGGCCTCCGCGTCGAGGTCGGCCGCTGGGCCGGCGAAGCCGCCAAGCTCGGCAACAACCTCAACCAGCTCGCCCGGCATGCGAATACCGGCGGGCGCGTGGACGCCGCCGCCCTCGATGCGCTGCAAGCCGAGATCCGCGCCCTGCATGAGGCGGTGCTGACTGCTGCGGGATCCTCGGGATGATCGGCAACGTCGTCTCGCATGGCCGCTCCGGGCGCGATGCCCGGAACCTCTGCGCCCATCTCCTGAAGACGGAGATGAACGAGCGCGTGGCTGTGCGAATCGACAACATGCTGTCGAGCGACCTGCCGGCATCCCTGCGCGACATGCAGTTGATGCGGGACGGGACCAAGGCCGACGCGGCCTTTCTCCACATCAGCATCAGCCCCGGCCGGCAGATGAGCGACGCCGAGGTGCATCGGGCCGGCGACATCGTGCTGCGCCATCTCGGCATGGCCGAGAACGGCTGCGCCCGCGTGCTGCACGACAAGCCCCGCGTCGCCGGCGAGGGCGGGACGCATCTGCACCTGGTCGTTGCACGAGTAGGCCCGGATGGTCTCGTGGCGCGGGCCGGCCTCGACAAGATCAAGGTCGAGACCGCCTGCCGCCTGGCCGAGTTCGAGCTTGGCGAGGCGCCGACGCTCGGGCGGCATCACGGGAGCGCGCTGCGCTACTTCGAGAAGGCCCGGCCCGAGGTGGCGGCATGGTTGACGGCGGGCCTCGGGCCGCAGCCCGAGCGGCCGCGCAGCGCCGTCACCCCGGACCAGCGCCGGGTTCTGGATCGGAAGGGCGTCGACTTTCGGGACGTGCGCGAGGTCGTGCGCGAGGCCATGGCGCGCAGCGACGGGCCGCAGGCCCTGCGCGCCGCCCTGTCCGAGCAGGGGCTGTCCGTGGTCGCCGGCGACAAGCCGGGTGCATGGATCGTGCGGCGCGGGGACGAGTTCGTCGGGGCGCTCGACCGCCTTGCCAAGCAGAAGCGGGCCGAGGTCTCGGCCTTCATGGAGAAGCAGCATGTCGCAGACCGCCCAGCCAGCCCCGTCCCGAGCGTCGGCAGAGACCATTCTGGTCCAGACCAACAAGGTCGGCCGGATCGCGAGCCAGACGCACGGCCTCGTCCAGACCCTGGCCCAAGCGCTGCTGCCGGAGAGTCCGGAGGAACCGGGCGAGAGCCCGGTCCTGACGACCTTGGAGCAGGTGCTGCAGGCCCTCACCTACCAGACCGAGATGCTGCGTCGGATCGAAGGGCGGCTCGACGCGCTCGAACGGCGGCGGTCGAGGTAGCGCGCGCCGACCGGCAGCCCCGCGCCCGCGACCTGCGGGCCGCTGCGGCCCGGATCGCGGCGCAGGCCAGCCCGGCCTATGGCGACGCCATGCGCGAGCTCGACCGGCGGGCCGAGGCCGCCCGGCAG
>NZ_CAMFHB010000094.1 GCF_945952055.1 uncultured Alsobacter sp. | reverse complement strand
CCTCCGAACTCAGAACACATGGATCGACTCAGGCTCGATGCCGACGGTCATGCGCGCGCCAGCGGCGGGCAGCGCGCCGCGTGCGGGCTGGCGCACCAGCAGCTCGAGGCCGCCCTCGCAGGCGAGGCGCAGCTTGAACGACGTGCCGAGATAGACCGACTCGATCACCTCGCCGGCGAAGGCGTTGGCGCCCGACGGGGCGAATCGCTCGGGGCGCATCAGCACGCCGACCTTGCTTCCGGCTGGCCTGTCGCTGCGCACCTGCAGGACGCGGCCGCCGTCGAGCGTAACCGTGCCCGGCGCGCTCATCGTCCCGTGGAAGATGTTGCTCTCGCCCACGAAGTCGGCGACGAAATCGTTGGCCGGCCGCTCGTAGATCTCGGTCGTCGTGGCAATCTGCTGGATCGTGCCCCTGCTCATCACCGCGATCCGGTCGGACAGGACCAGCGCCTCCTCCTGGTCGTGGGTGATGAAGATGGTGGTGAGGCCGAGACGGCGCTGCAGGCGGCGCACCTCGAGCTGCATCGTCTCCCGGAGCTTGCGGTCCAGCGCCCCGAAGGGCTCGTCCAGCAGCAGGAGCCGCGGGTTGAACACGATGGCGCGCGCGAGGGCCACGCGCTGCTGCTGGCCGCCGGAAAGCTGCCGCGGCAGGCGCGCCTCGTAACCTTTGAGCTCGACCATCGCCAGGGCCTCGGCGACGCGCCGCTCGATCTCCGGCTTCGCGACGTTGCGCATCTCCAGCGGGAAGGCGACGTTGGCCGCGACGCTGAGATGCGGGAACAGGGCATAGTTCTGGAACACCATGCCGATGTCCCGCCGGGCCGGCGGCAGCGCGGTGATGTCGGCGCCGCCCACCGTCACGCGGCCGGCGTCGGGCGTCTCGAAGCCCGCAACGACCTTGAGCAGGGTCGTCTTCCCCGAGCCGCTGGGCCCCAGGATGGTCAGAAGCTCCCCCTGGGCCACCTGCAGGGAGACGTGATCGAGCGCGACCACCTCTCCGAAACGTCTGGCCACACCCTCGATGAGAAGGTCGGCCGATCCCCCGCTGGCACTCAAGAGAGGTCAGCCCTTCTTCAGCATCCAGGCGTTCCACAGTTCCGCCGCCTTGGTGCCGTTCTCGGCATACCACTGGTCGCTCACCCAGAACTGCTGGTCGAGATAGGCGGTCGGCAGGAACGGCTTCACCTTCGGATCGACGAAGTTCAGCGATTCGAGGTTGAGGCCGGGATAGCCGAGCTCCGAGGCATAGACCGCCTGCTGCTGCGGTATCGCGAGCTCGGCCAGCATCTTGTTGGCCCAGTACGGGCTCTTGGCGCCGCGCGGGATGGCGAAGCTGCCCTGCTTCAGGGCTCCCTCGTTCCATTCGATGCCGACCGGCGCGCCCTTCTTGATGATGTCGTAGAAACGGCCGTTCCAGCCGGTGGCCAGCACCACTTCCTTGTCGAGCAGCAGCTGGGCGGGCTGCTGGCCGGTCGACCACCAGACGGTGATATGCGGCTTGATCTGGTCGAGCTTCTTGAAGGCGCGGTCGAAGTCGATCGGATAGATCTTGTCCTTCGGCACGCCGTCGGCGATCAGCGCGAATTCGAGATTGTCGGTCGGATGGTTGCGCATCGAGCGCGCGCCCGGGAACTTCTTCACGTCCCACCAGTCTGCCCAGCTCTTGGGATGGCTGCCGTTCTTGAAGACGTCGTTCCGGTAACCGATGATGGTCGTGTAGACCGACGAGGCGAAGACGTAGGGATTCTGCGCCGTCGCCGGATACTTGGAGCGGTCGACGACCTTCGGATCGATCTTCTCCAGCAGGTTGGCCTTGCTGGCGCGGATCGCGTCCTGGCCGCCGATCTCGGTGAGATCCCACTCCACATTGCCCGAGTCGACCATCGCGCGCAGCTTGCCGAAGTCGACCGGGCTCGTCTCGACGACCTTGATCCCGTACTTCTTCTCGAAGCCGTTGAAGAAAGCCTTGCGCATGGCCGAGCCCATCGAGCCACCGGAATGGTTGACCACGAGTTGGGCGGGCTTCGCCGGCTCGGCCTGTGCGAAGGCGGGCCCGGCGGCGCCGACCGCGGCGGCGCCTCCCAGCAGCGAGAGAGCGTGGCGGCGATGCAGGCGCTTCAAGTCCATGGCGTTTCCCCTCCGTGATCCCCTCGGGACTGTAGAAGCGGTATCTGCATGGAGCAATACCGAACACCATAACCTTCTGGAATGACCAGACGGGACGAATGAATTTCTCGACTACTGCAGGAGGCGTCTAACGTCGCTGCCAAGCAACAACGGTGGGGGCCAGCGATGATGAACCGATTGAAGGCGTTGATGTGCAGCGCGGTCCTGGCCTGTGCGAGCACGGGTGTCGCGTCTGCCCAGGAGCTCACCATGGCGGTGTGGGGCGGGGGCGGCGCCAACACCTGGCGCGAGGCCTTCATCAAGCAGTTCAACCCCGGCAACGGCTCCACCATCAAGATGGTCGAGGTGCCGAACCCGGCCGGCGCGCTGCGCTCTCCCGCGGCCGCCGGACAGTACAGCCTGGCGCTGGTCACCTACTTCGAGGCGATCGCGCTGTCCAATGCCGGCCTGATCGAAAGCTTCGACGACAAGCAGCTTCCGGGAATCTCCGACGTCGATCCGAAGTTCCTGACCAAGGACAAGGCCGGCCGCCACGTCGGCCTGCCGGTCTACTTCACCTACTACGGGATCGCCTACAACACCGACCTCGCCAAGGCCCAGGACTTCGCCTCCTGGCAGGGGCTCGCCGATCCGAAGTGGAAGGGCAAGCTGTCTCTGACCCGGCCGGTCTATCTCGCGCCCTACGACGCCGTCATCATGGCCAAGGCGATGGGCGGCAGCGAGAAGGACATCGATCCGGGCTTCAAGCTGCTCGAGAAGATCGTGCCGAACGTGCTCGCGACCTACACCTCGCTCGCTCACATGAACACGCTGCTGACGCGCGGCGAGGTTGCCGCGGTGCCGTTCTACGCGTCGCGCGTCTGGGCACTGCGCCGCCAGGGCGCCGCCAATGTCGGCATCGTGATTCCCAAAGAGGGTGCGCTGATGCTGCCCTACGTCGTGGTGGTGCCGAAGGGCGCCAAGAACCAGGACAAGTCGCTGGTCTGGATGAACTACATCGCCGGCGCCGAGCCGCAGCTGCGCGCGGCCCTGCTCGACGGCTGGCTGCCGATGAACGCCAAGGTCAAGCTGCCCGAGGATCTGCAGAAGACGCTTGGCCAGCCCTACGACGAGATCGTGAAGTCGCTCTACTCGCCCGACTGGCGCATCGTCGTCGAGCACAACGAGGCGCGGGTCGACCGCGCCGAGAAGCTGATGTCCGGCGTCAAGCAGTGAGCCGGGGTTCGATCTCGATCGACGGTGTCGGCAAGGCGTTCGGCACCGCGACGGTGCTGCACGAGGTGAATCTTTCGATCGAGGGTGGCAGCTTCGTCACCCTGCTCGGCCCCTCCGGATGCGGCAAGACCACCCTGCTGCGCTTGATCGCGGGCTTCCTCGAACCCAGCCGCGGCACCATCGCCATCGACGGCGCGCCCATGCAGGGCGTGCCGCCGCGGCGGCGCCCGCTCGGCATGGTGTTCCAGAACCTGGCGCTCTTCCCGCATCTCGACGTCTTCGAGAACGTGGCCTACGGCATGCGGATCCGCGGCACGGCGGCGTCCGAGATTTCGGCCCGCGTCTCGAAGTTCCTCGGTCTGGTGGGCCTCGCCGGCTTCGAGCGCCGGCGCATCGGCCAGCTCTCCGGCGGCCAGAAGCAACGCGTGGCGCTGGCGCGGTCGCTGGCGCTGGAGCCGGCAATCCTGCTGCTCGACGAGCCGCTGAGCGCGCTCGACCTGCAGCTTCGCCGCCAGCTCCAGGTCGAGCTCAAGTCGATCCAGCGTCAGCTCGCCACGACCTTCGTGTTCGTCACCCACGACCAGGAAGAGGCGACGATGCTTTCCGATACGATCGTCGTGATGGAGGGCGGGCACGTCCGGCAGGTTGGCACGCCGGGCGAGATCTACCGCCGCCCCGCCTCGCCCTTCGTCGCGCGGTTCGTGGGAGACATCAACATGCTGGACGGCCGCATCGAGGCGGTTGATGCCACAACGGTCTCGGTCTCCGTCGCGGGGCAGGCGATCTCCGTTCCCCGCTCAGCCGTCGTCGGCGCCGCGTCGGCCGGCCGCGCCTGCCAGCTCGCCTGCCGACCCGAGTCGGTGCGGCTGACGACACAAGCGGGCACGCTGTCGCTCGAAGGCCGCGTATCGGCGCTGCATCGTCTCGGCCCCACCGTGAAAGCCGTGCTCGACACGCCGCTGGGTCCCCTCACGGCGCTCTCCATGGCCGACACGCCGCACGTTGCGGAACTCGCCGAAGGAAAGACGGCGCACCTCTCGGTCCCGTACGACACATTCACGCTCTTCGCCTCAACCTGAAAGAACGATCATGCCTGCTCAGGATTTCGCCGGCCGCACCGTCGCAGCTCATGTCAAAGCCTTCATGTCCGGCAAGGTCGCCGCGCGCGACATCGTCGAGGGCGTGCTGGAGCGCACGAAGAAGGCCGAGCCCTTCAACCCGATCGCGACGCTCGATGCCGAAGGGGCACGCGCCGCCGCCGATGCGCTCGATGCGCGACGCAAGGGCGGCGGCTCCTTCGGCGCGCTGGCCGGCGTGCCCGTCTCCGCCAAGGACCTGATCCTGACCAAGGGCCTGCGCACGGCCTTCGCCTCGATCACTATGAAGGACAACGTGCCGTCGATGGATGCCGAGGCCATCGCCCAATGGCGCGCGGCCGATGCCGTCCTGTTCGCCAAGACGACGACGCCGGAGTTCGGGCACAAGGTGCTGACCGACAGCCCGCTGCACGGGATCACGCGCAACCCGTGGAATCGCGAGCACACGAGCGGCGGGTCGAGCGGCGGTGCCGCCGTCTCGGTGGCCCTGGGCCTCGGCCCGATCGCCATGTCGACCGACGGCGCGGGCTCGGGCCGCATTCCCGCGGCCTGCTGCGGCGTCTACGGTCTGAAGGCGACCCTGGGCCGCGTGCCGCACGAGGTGCCGCCGGACCAGTTCGGCCAGCTCACCTATCTCGGCGTGATGGCGCGCCATCCGACCGATCTCGGCGCCGGCCTCGCCTCGATGTCGGGCAGCCATCCCAACGACCCATGGACCCTGGCCATCGGTCGCGAACCCTTCGCCTGGCCTGACAAATCCGGTGGGCATCCGATCGCCGGCAAGCGCATCACCGTGATCCGCCGCATGACCGGCGGCTACCTCGATCCCGACACCGAGGCCCGCCTCGATGCAGCGCTCGCCCTCCTCGACAAGCAGGGCGCGAAGATCAAGGAGATGGACGGTCGCGAGATCGACTGGAAGCTTGATGTCGCGCGCATCATCCTGCGCGCCAACCAGATCGAACGCTTCGCCGACATCCTGAAGAACC
>NZ_CAMFHB010000093.1 GCF_945952055.1 uncultured Alsobacter sp. | reverse complement strand
CATGTCCCCGAACGAGTGTTCACCATGTCTCCGGTCTGTACACTTGGCCCGGCCATCCACGACTTGAGAATGGCCCCGGCGAAGTCGTGGATGCCCGGGCCGGGCCCGGGCAGGACGGCGGAGAGGGGTCACACACCGGATGAGGTCAGCTGCAAGGCTGCGTTGGCGAATGCTTCGCGAACTCCTCGCCAAGCGGCCATGTTGAAGGACGCATGACGGTCCAATGGCGCTCATCTTTTCCGCGTCTTCCGCGGCTTGACCGCCTTCGACCCGGGTAGCACCTGGTCGGTCTCGAAAAACCCTTTCCAGGGGTCTTCCTTCAGATAGTCCAGCCGCTGCCGCAGGTTGGCGACCGTGAAGTGGTCGGCGCGGATGCTGTCGCCGAGTTCGCTCCAGGCGAGCGGGGTGGAGACGGGGGCCCCGGCGCGGGCGCGCGTCGAGAAGGCGGCGACCGCGGTCGCGCCCCGCCCGTTGCGCAGGTAGTCGAGGAAGATGCGGCCCTTGCGCTTGGCCTTGGACATGGTCGCCAAGTAACGGGCGGGCTCGTCGGCCGCGAGCGTGTCGACGACCTCCTTGGTGAAGGCCTTGGCGGTGTCCCAGTCGGCGGAGGGGACCAGCGGCACCACCACGTGGAGGCCCTTTCCGCCGGAGGTCTTCACGAAGCTCTCCAGTCCCATCGCCGACAGCCGGTCGCGCAGCGCCACCGCGCCGTCGACGACGGCCTGCCACGTCACGCCCTCGCCGGGGTCGAGGTCGAAGATCAGCCGATCCGGATGGTCCAGGTCCTCGACGCGGGAGCCCCAGGGGTGGATCTCCAGGACGCCGGCCTGCACCAGGCCGATGAGGCCGCGCAGATCCGCGATGAAGGTCATCGGCTCCTCGTCACCGACGTCGACGGGCTGGATGTCCGGCGACAGCCCCTCCCAGCGATGCTTCTGGAAGAAGCACTGCTTGGCCGCACCCGAGGGACAGCGCACGAGGCTCAGCGGGCGTCCCGTGACATGGGGCAGCACCCAGTCGGCGATGCCGGCGTAGAACTCCGCCAGGCCCAGCTTGGTGATGCCCTGCTCTTCCCACAGCACGCGTTCGGGGTGGGTCAGGCGAATGCCGGACAGGTCCAGTTCCGGGGTATGGTCGTCCTCCACGGCGCCCTCCGTTTCCTCGCGCACCACCTCGGTCACCGGCTTGTCGTCGCGCAGGCCCTTGAAGGAAGCCTGCCGCAGCAGCCCGTCGGCGGTCCAGCCGCGAAACTCCACCTCGGCGACGAGGCGCGGTTCCACCCAGGTGACGCCCCGCGTCGCCGCGGCCGGCGGCTTGACCCCCAGGGGAGCCGCCTTGGTGGCCGTCGCGCCGAGGCCCCTGGCCAGGTGCTGGGCCTCCTTGGTCGAGAAGCCCGTGCCCACGCGCCCGGCCAGGACGAGGCCCTCGGGGCCGTTCACCGCGAGGACCAGGGCGCCGATCGAGCCGGAGGCCGCGGTGGATCGCGTGAACCCGACGACGACGAACTCCTGGCGCTGGGTGCACTTGGCCTTGAGCCAGCCGCCGCCCCTGCCGGAGGCGTAGGGCGCGTCCCGGCGCTTCGACACGATGCCTTCCAGCCCCAGGCGGCAGGCATGACGCAGCATCGTGGCGCCATCGTTCTCGACGTGCTCGCTGAACCGCAGCGGGGTGCCCGCGGGCAGGGCCGAGAACAGGTCCTCCAGCAGCCGACGGCGCTCCCCCAGCGGCGAGCGGCGCAGGTCCTTGCCCTCGAGGTAGAGAAGGTCGAACGCCGCATAGATCATGCGATCCTGGCGCCCGTCCGACAGGTCGGCCTGCAGGGCGGAGAAGTCCGACACGCCGGTGGAGGCCTCCACGATCACCTCCCCGTCGATCAGCGCGGAGCCGGCGGGCACGTCCTTCAGCGCCGTCGCGATGGCCGCAAAGCGCTGCGTCCAGTCGAGACCCTTGCGGGTCAGCAGCATGCATTGCGACCCGTCCACGCGCGCCTGGATCCGGTAGCCGTCGAACTTGATCTCGTGGATCCACTCGCCTCCGGTCGGCGGGGTCGCCGTGAGCGTGGCCAGCATGGGGTCGACGAACACCGGCAGGAGGCCCGGCTTGGCCTTCTTCGCGGGAGCGGGAGCAGGGGCCGGAGCAGGCCCGGGCCGCTTGGCGTCCTTCGTCTTGGCAGCGTTCGTCTTGGCAGCATCCGTCCTGGCATCCTTCGCCGGGGCGGCTCGCCTGGTGGCCGCCTTGCGGGCCTGTCGCTCGGCATGGTCCGAGCGCACCACGCCGCCTGCGGCCAGCTCGTCGTTCGTCTTGCCGCTCTTGAGCGACGTCTGTTCCTCGACGAGGAGGTCCGGATCACCCTCCGCCCTGGCATGTTCGTCGTCGCCCTTGATGAGGAGCCACTGCTCCGTCGTTTCGCGCGCTCGCGGGCGCATGCGCACCAGGTGCCATCGGCCCTTCAGCCGCTCGCCGGCCAGTGTGAAGTCGATGTGGCCCTTGGCAAATCCGCGCTGCGGATCCGCGTCGGGCGTCCACTGTCCCCGATCCCAGACGATCATGGTCCCGCCGCCGTATTCGCCGGCCGGGATGACGCCCTCGAAGTCGAGGTACTTCATGGGATGGTCCTCGGTCCGCACGGCGAGGCGCTTGTCGCCGGGCACGAGGCTCGGACCGCGGGTGACGGCCCAGCTCTTCAGCACGCCGTCGAGTTCGAGGCGCAGGTCGTAGTGCAGACGGGTGGCGTCGTGCTTCTGCACGACGAAGGAGCCTCCCGAGCGTTGCGGCTTGCCGCGCGGCGGTGCGTCCGGCCGGGGCTCCGGGGTGCGATCGAAGCTGCGCTTCGCCTCATAGGGCTGCAGCGCCGCCGCTGCGGAGGGTTTCGTCCCGCGCGGCGTGGTCGCTGCCGTCTCGGGCGTCGTCGTCTTTCGAGCCATGGTCGTCCTCGTCGAACGACAAGGCTCGGACCCACGCCGTGGTTCCCTCGGGCTCCGCTCGGCGAACCGGCGGGATGGTTAACGGGAGGTTCAAGTGTTCGCCAGTATTGCTCGCATAAGGCGAAAAGTCGCGCCCTTTACGCAGCGGTCGCGGCAGTGACGTTCGATAATTTGCTGATGTCTTGAGCACATTGCCCAAAACGTAATCTTTCTCTTTTTGGCGCCCGCGGAAAGCAATCAGCGGTTCTTAAACTTCAAATGTTATCAGCGTGGTTGTCTGATGGGGTCATTCGAAATGAAGACATTGCGACTTGCCGGCCTGGGGATTGGAGCAAAAATCGGTTTGATCATGGGGCTGATGGCCATTCCGCTGGGCCTGATGACCTACCTTTTCATTGCTCAAGCCCGGAAGGACGTGGACTTCGCCGCCCTCGAAGTGGCGGGATCGAAGGCGCTCATCGGGATCTGGAACGGCGCGGTGCTGGCGACGGCGCCCGATCAGCGGCCGGCCGCCATGGCCACGCTCGCCAAGGACATCGCCGAGACCGTTCCCTCCCTCGAGGACCAGTTCAAGGCCGGTGCCGCGGCCAAGGCCTTCTCCCAGACCCTGGCGGGATCGGCGTCGGTCGAGGACCGCGTCGCCGCGTACAAGACCGCCATCCAGAAGGTCAGCGACGCCTCGAACCTGACGCTCGATCCCGACGTCGACAGCTATTACGTCATGGACGTGGTGACCGTCCGCATGCCGGAACTGGTCGCGGCCCTGGCCGACCTGCGCAGCGCCGCCCAGCCCTTCGTCGGGACGGCGACCAAGCCGACGCCCGAGCAGTTCGTGGCCCTCGTGCGCTCGGTCGCGCGCGTGGACGGGGCCGACGATCCTGTCGAATCCTCGCTCAAGTCCGCCTTCGGCGGCAACGCCGACGGATCGCTCGAGAAGGCCCTCGGAAGCCGGTTCGCCACCTTCGTGAAGATGGCCAACGAGCTCGACGCGATCGCCTCCGAGGTCGTCGCCGACTTTGCCAAGGGCGCGCCCACGGCAGCAAAGGTGACCCAACTCCTCAAGGCCGAGGCCGCTCTGCACGCCTTCTCCGCCGAACTTTGGCCCGCGGCCAACGGCGAACTCCTCCGGCTGCTCGACACCCGCATCGACGCGCTGACCTCGAACGCCGTCACGAAGCTAGCGATCGCCGGCGCGTGCCTGCTCGTCATCGCCTTCCTGGGCTTCCTGATGGCGCGCCAGTTGCGCCGGTCCATCGGGGACCTCGTCGAAGCCCTGCAGCGCTTCCGCCGCAACGACTACGGCTTCGTCGTTCCCCATGCCGACCTGCCGAACGAGACGGGCGAGATCGCCCGGGCACTTCGGCGCTTCCAGGATCTGGGATCCCAGCAGGCGCTGACGATGGCCGCGCTCGACGGTTCGTCGACGCTGTTGATGATCACCGACCCGGAAGAGAAGGTCGTGTTCATGAGCGGGGCGCTGCTGAACCTCTTCATGCAGCTGGAGCCCACCTTCCGAGCGGCCCGGCACGACTTCTCCGTCGAGAAGATGTTCGGCGAGCACATCGACTACTACGACCGCAATGCCAACCTCGCGCGCGAGCTGATCATCGACGACGGCAAGGTCCGGAAGGTCAAGCTGAAGGTCGACGGCCGGACCATCCTGGTCGACATGAGCTACATCTATTCCGCGACCACGGGCGAGCGGCTCGGACACACCCTCCTGTGGCACGAGATGACGGGCGAACTCGAGGCCCAGGTGGAAGTCTCCCAGGTGGTGGCCGCCGCGGCCGAAGGCGACTTCACCAAGCGTCTCGACCTCGCCAACAAGTCGGGCTTCGTCAAGGAGATCGCCACCGGGCTGAACCGGATCTCCGAGACCGTCGACAACGCGGTGCGCGACTTCGCCCACGTGATGCAGGCGCTCGCCGACGGAGATCTGACCCGTCGTGTGACGAACGACTATCGTGGCGTTCTCGGCCAGCTCAGGACGAGCATCGACGAGACCATCGACCGCCTGTCGGAAACGGTGGTGACCATCCAGACGACCACCGTCGAGGCGACCGCGGCGGCGACGGAAATCGCCACGGGTGCCGACGACCTGGCGCGCCGGACGGAGGAGCAGGCCTCCTCGCTGGTGCAGACGGCCTCCACCGCCGATCTGCTGGCGAGCTCCGTGAAGGAGGGTGCCTCCTCGTCGCGCGAAGCCATGGAACTGGCCAGCGGCGCCCAGCGCATCGCCGAAACGGGTGGCTCGATCGTCACCCAGGCCGTCGAGGCGATGACCCGCATCGAGCAGGCCTCGCAGAAGATCTCCGACATCACCTCGGTGATCGACGACATCGCCTTCCAGACCAATCTCCTGGCGCTCAACGCGGCCGTCGAGGCGGCGCGGGCCGGCGAGGCGGGCAAGGGCTTCGCCGTCGTCGCCTCCGAGGTGCGCACGCTGGCGCAGCGGTCCTCGGAAGCGGCCAAGGACATCACCAGCCTCATCACCACGTCGACGGCGGAGGTGGCGCAGGGCGTCAAGCTCGTGCGCTCGGCCGGCGAGGTTCTGGGCAAGATCGTCGGCGCCTCGAACCAGGTCTCCGGCACCGTCACCCGCATCGCCGAATCGACCAACGAGCAGGCCAGCGGCATCGGCGAGATGACCAAGGCCATCGCGCACATGGACGAGATGACGCAGCAGAATGCCGCGCTCGCCGAGGAAAGCGCCGCGTCGGCCCAGACGATGTCGCAGCAGATCCGCCGCCTCAACGAGCTGGTGGCGGCCTTCCGGACATCGGCATCCCACGTGGGGACGATGCTCGAGGCGGCCAGGCCCGCGGCAGCCGTGTCGCAGCGTGCCGCTCCGGCGGCGCGTCC
>NZ_CAMFHB010000092.1 GCF_945952055.1 uncultured Alsobacter sp. | reverse complement strand
TCTACACGTAAGGAGTCGTCGGCAGCGTCAGATGTGTATAAGAGACAGCCTGATGGGCGTCGCCGAGATCCTGGCCGGCATGAAGGACGAGATCCCGGGCACGGTGAAGCTGATCTTCCAGCCAAACGAGGAAGGCTCCAACGACGGCCGCCCGAGCGGCGCCCAGGCGATGATCGCCGACGGCTGCCTGCAGAACCCGGCGCCGTCCGCGGTGTTCGGCCTGCACGTCACCTCGGGCATCCGCTCCGGCGTGATCGCGCTGCGTCCCGGCGGACTGATGGCCAGCGCCGATCGCCTCAAGATCGACGTCGAGGGTCGCCAGACTCACGGCTCACAACCGTGGCGCGGCATCGATCCCGTCGTCACCTCGGCGCAGATCATCCTGGCGTTGCAGACCATCGTCAGCCGCCAGCTCGATCCGACACTCACGCCGGCGGTCGTCTCGGTCTCGACCATCCATGGCGGCGTGCGCAACAACATCCTTCCCGATTCGGTCGCCATGGAAGGCACCATCCGCACCCACGACGAGGGCGTGCGCGCCGACATCTGGAAGCGCATCGACAAGACCGCCTCCGCCATCGCCGATGCCGCGGGCGCCAAGGCCAGCGTCACGGTCTTCGAGGGCGTGCCGGTGACCTACAACGACCCGCCGCTCACCGACTGGGGCACCAACAGCCTGAAGGACGGTCTCGACCCGCAGCGCGTCACCGAGATACGCCCGGTGATGGGCGCCGAGGACTTCTCGTACCTCGCCCAGGTCGTGCCGGGCATGTTCTTCTTCCTGGGCGTCGTGCCCCCGGACGTCGACCCGCTGCAGGCACCGGCCAACCATTCGCCGCTCTTCCGCGTCCATGAGCCCGCGCTCAAGTACGGCGTGCGCGCGCTCAGCTATCTCGCGATCGACTATCTGAAGCGGAAGTAGCGAGGAACCAAGCCGGGCATCCCAACACCGACCTCACCCTGACGAGCGAACGCAGTGAGCGTCTCGTCGCGCGGAGTAACCTCCACGCTGGGGTGGGCACGAGCACCGTGTCTGTTGCCCATCCTTCGAGACGCGCCCCCGCGGGGGCGCTCCTCAGGATGAGGTGAAAGACTCTACGCCTTGGCGTAGGCGATGCTCATGGTCTCGGCGACACAGGCCGGACGTTCCTGGCCCTCGATCTCGACGGTCCATTGATAGGTCATGCGGATGCCGCCGTTCGGCATGTCGTCCGCGGCGAGCAGCTTCTGGCGGCCGCGGATGCGGGCACCGACCTGCACGGGGCTGGTGTAGCGCACCTTGTTCGAGCCGTAGTTGATGCCGTTGCGCATGTTCTCGATCTTCAGCACATCGCGGGCGAAGGTGGAGATCACCGAGAAGGTGAGATTGCCGTGCGCGATGGTCTTGCCGTCCGGCATGTCGGTCTTGCAGCGCTCGACATCGACATGGATCCACTGATGGTCGCCACTGGCGTCGGCGAAGGTGTTGATGCGCTCCTGCGTCATGACCAGCCAGTCGCTGACTCCCAGCTCCTGACCGACCAGCGCCTTCATCGCCTGCGGGCTCTCGACGATTCTCTTTGCCATGATGTCCTCCTTTATCAGCCGCCGATGGCGGCCCGAATGCGGTCGACCGCGGCGTCGGGCGCGGTGAGCACTTGTGTCTTGACCGCGGCACTGACGGCCGCCAGCGCGCGCGAGGTCGAGAAGTGCGCGAGCATGATGGCGTCGCAGTGCGCGAGCTCGGACGCCCGCGCGGCGATCAGCGCATTGTGCCGGTCGGCATCGCCCTTGCGCAGCGCGTCCATGGCGCCCTCGACCACGATCGTCTCGAGCGAGGCCTCAGCGCCCGCCTCGGCGACGAACTGCTCGAACTCCTCCGTCATGGTCAGCACCGACGGCGCGAAGGTCGCGAGCATGCCGATCCGACGGCCCTGGCCGATCGCCTCCCGGAACATCGCCTCGTTGGGCTTCAACACCGGCACCGGCAGTTCCCTTGCCATGCGCTCGATCGCCGGCCCGAAGGCCGAGCAGGTGACGAGGATCGCCTCGGCCCCGATGCGGTGCGCGTAGCTGCCGAGCTCGACGAAGCGCTCGAACATGCGCGGCGTCAGGTCGTGGTCCTTGGCGCGATCGATCGACAGAGAGGAGTCGAGCAGGTCGATGGCCTCGGCCTCGGGCCACCGCGTGGCGAACGCGCGCTGGATGGGCTCCACGGCGACGGGCGTGCCATGCAGGAGGACAATGCGGGGCTTCTTCGACATGCGGCCGGACTTTCGAAACGAGAATGATTTCAGGAATGCTCGAGGCGGGAGACCAGGCCGCCATCGGCATAGGCCTTCGCCGCTTCGGGCGAGGCGAGCAGCGCCATGAACGCGGCTGCACCTTCTGCGTTCTTGGCATCGGCAAAGATGGCGGCATCGAAGGTGGAGACGGTCTGGACCTCCGGCGGAAATGGACCGGCGACGGCGACGCCGGGGACCGACATCAGCTCGCTCACCTGCTGGATCGCAAGGTCGGCCTCGCCGCTCGCGACCTTCTCGCCGGTGAAGCCCATAGGGATCGTAACGGCGCGCGCATTGACCTCGGCGGCGATACCCAGCCGCTCGACCAGCCCGGTGAAGTAGATGCCGCTCGCGCCCGCCCGCGAATAGGCCACCGCCCGCGCAGACACCAGCGTCCGCTTGAAGGCCTCGACTGTCGAAACGTCGGGCTTCGGTGCGCCTTCACGGACGCCGACACCCAGGATCGAATCGGCGAGACAGACGCGCGTCTCGGGACGCACGATGCGATCGGCGCAGAGCTTGTCCATGGCGCCGTCGATGGCGATGATGACGTCGGCGCGCTGCCCGTCGACGATCGACTTCATGAGGGCCGTGGTCGGACGCCAGTCGATCTCCAGGCGATAGGGCGATGCGGCCTCGAAGGCCGGTTTCAGCCAGCGATTGACGGCCACCTCGAGGGCGAGACCACTCATGACGGCGACGGACGACGGCGATGCCACAGGACCTCACTCCTCGCACAATGGACGTTGTCACTATAGCGGGCTGCAGCCATGGCCGACGGCAAAATGTGCTATCGGTTTACAAAGATTCCGGAATCAGGAGGAGATCCAGTGAGCTTTCGTGCCTCGGGCCATAACTGGCGTCTGTACTGCGGAACGAACGTCCTCGAGGCTCCCCTCAGGGAAGTCGTTGCCCGCGCCGGCGCCAAGCGCGCCTTCGTCATCTGCTCGCCGTCGATCAACGCGCGAACCGACACCGTTCGTCGCATCGAGAAGGCTCTGGGACCGACCTTCGCCGGCGTCTTCGACCGAATCGAAAAAGACTGCCCCTATCCCAACGTCTGCGCCGCCCGGGATGCCGCGCGCGAGGCCAAGGCCGATCTCCTCATCGCCGTCGGCGGCGGAAGCGTGCTGGTGGCCACGCGGGCCGTCGCGATCTTCCTCGGCGAGGATCGCGATCCGTTCGAGCTCATGACGCAGTACCCAGCCGACAAGCCGGCCTACAGTCCGCGCCTGGCGGCGCCGAAGCTCCCCATCGTCAACATCCCGACGACTCCCACCAGCGCGATGAACCGCGCGGGAACGGGGCTGAAGAATGACGACCTGGATCATCGAATGGAGTTCTTCGATCCCAAGACCCGGCCGCAGGCGATCCTGCTGGACCACGACGTCCTGATGACGACACCGTCTTCATCCCACCGGTCGACCGCCACGACGGTCTTTTCCAGTGCCGTTGCAGCCATCGCCGCTGCCGAATCCAATCCGCTGGTCGAAGGCGATCGCCTCCAGGCCTTCCGTCTCGCCTTCCGCTCCTATTCGGGCCTCGCGGAGAAGCGCGACGATGCGGCCTCGCGGGCGGATCTCTGCATCGCGGCCTTCCTGCAGAACCGGGCCGAGGACGATGGCGCCCGCATGGGCGCCAGTTCTTCCTTTGGCGGGGACTACGCCGTCTCCACCGCGCTGCATGTCCAGTTCCCGCATGTCGGCCAGGGGGAGTCGATCTCCGCCATCCACGGTACCCGGATCCGGTTGGAACAGGATGACGATGCGGCCGCGGCGCAAGTCGTGGCGGAAGCCCTCGGCCTCGGTCGCAGCACCGGCCCGATCAGGCCGGTCATCGCCGATGAGCTGGAACGGCTGTACCGCAGCGTGGGAATGCCTGTGCGTCTCAGCGAGCTGAACATCCCGCGATCGGCGATCCCCCTCATCGCCGGGCAGACGGTTAAGAACTTCAATGCCAACGCCGGCGTCCGATCCGACAGCGAACGCATTGCCGCCGCTCAGCGGCTGCTGGAGGCCGCTTACTGAACAAGCTGGAAAACGTTCGCACCCGACGGGCCGCACCGCCGCGCTTCATTCGACGACTCGCCCATCCGCCATCTGCACGATAACGCCGGTGAACTGGGCGGCCGCGCGTGGATCGTGGGTGATCAGGATGACCGTGCGTCCCTCCGTTGCGGCGCGCAGGGAAGCGATCAGCCGGCGCGCGGTCCCGGCGTCGAGATTCTCGGTGGGCTCGTCGAGGATCAGGATACGAGGGTCCCGGAGGAGCGCGCGGGCGAGGACGAGCCGGCGGGCCTGGCCGGCGGATAGCCGCGCGCCCGCTTCGCCGATCCACGTGTCGATTCCCTCGGGAAGGCCGCGCACGAACTCGGCGAGCTGAACGACATCGAGAGCATGTTCCATTGCCGCGGCGTCGGCTTCCGGAGCCGCCATGAGGAGATTGTCGCGGACCGAGCCATTGAAGAGCTGCGCATCCTGCGTGGCGATGCCGACGAGGCGGCGCAGGTCTTCCGGCCGATACCGTTGCAGATCGTGCCCGCCCAGCCGGATCTCGCCCTCGTAGTCCCAGAAGCGCACCAGGAGGCGGCCGAGCGAGCTCTTGCCCGCTCCGCTTGGTCCCAGGATGGCGAGATGCTGGCCGTCGGGAATTGCGAGGTCGAGGCTGTCGAGCGCCGGCGGCAGGTCGGGCGCGTAGCGTAGCCGCACCGATGTGAAGACGATGCTAGCGTCTCGCGGTACGGGCGACGGGTCGGGCCCCGCAACGATGGCCGGGCTTCGATCGGCGAGATCGAAGATGCGGAGTGCCGCCGCCCTCACCTCGCCCCAGCGCTCCATGGCCGCCGGCAGCGGCGCGACCGCTTCGAACGCCGCCAGGGCGGCCAGCGCGAGCGCCGGAACGAGGGCGGGCTCGACCCCAGGCAGAAGACCTCCCGCAGCGACGCTCGCCGCGGCCAGCAGGGTGGCACACCAAAGGGCCAGGCCGGCCGAGAGACCGACCGCCGCCTCGGCGATCACGCCAGCGTTCGACGCGCGGCACTGACTGTCGACCAGCCGTTCGCCCAGCGCGTCGATGACCCCGAGGCGACGGTCGACGGCACCCGCAGCGCGCAGATCCGTCAGGCCCTGAAGCAGGTCGACCGTGGCCACGCGCAGGGCGGCACGAGAAGCGACGGCTTCCGCGCCGGGCACCGCGGCGGCGCGGCGCGCCATCACCGGCACGACACCACCCGCCACGATCAGAAGCACGGCGAGCGCCAGCGCCGTCGGCGGATGCAGGGCGGCCACGACCAGAACGACCGCAACGCTGCAAGCCAGCGCCACGGCGACGGGTGAGGCCAGGCGCAGATAGGCGTGCTGCAACGTCTCGACATCGGCCTGCAGGCTGCCCGCAAGGTCACCGCCACGCCGCGCCTGAAGTTGCCCCGGCGACAGGGGAATGAGCCGCCGGAACAACCAGAGGCGCAGGCCCGCCAGGAGCCGGAACGTGGCCTCATGGCTCAGCAACCGCTCGCCATAGCGTCCGCCGGTCCGCACGATGGCGAAGAAGCGGATGCCGGCCGCCGGGAGGAAGTAGTTCATCATGCCGGTGGTGACCCCGGCGATCGCCATCGCAGCAATGAACCAGCCGGCGACACCCATCAACGCGACGCTCGCTAGCACCGTCGCGCAGGCGACGAGGACCGCGAGCCCCATCCAGCCGCGCCACGGCCGGGCGAGCGCAAGCAGGCGGCGGACGACGGCCATGTCGCTCATGGGGCGAGCCCCGCGTCGCGCAGGAGGCGGGCGAAGCGACCATCGTCTGCCTGGAGCGCGGCGCGGGGCCCCTGTTCCACGATGCGTCCCTCCTCCAGGAACACGACCCGGTCGGCGAGCCGCACGGTGGCGAGGCGATGGGTGACGATCAATGTCGTGCGACCCGCCGCGAGCCGACGGATGGCGTCGGCCACCAAGGCTTCCGTGCCGCGGTCCAGTCCGGCGGTACCCTCGTCGAGAAGCAGCACGCCTGCCCGCTCCTTGAGAAAGGCCCGGGCCAACGCCAGACGCTGCACCTGGCCGCCCGACAGCGTCTCGCCATGCTCGCCAAGCGGCGTGTCATAGCCTTGCGGCAGAGCGGCGATGAACTCATCGGCGGCAGCCAGGCGGGCCGCGTCTCGCACGCGATCGAGGCTGGCGTCGGGATCGCCCAGCCGGATGTTGTCGAGCACGCTGCCCTCGAACATGTGCGGCCGCTGCGGCACGACCGCGACATGGCCGAGCCAGTGCGCGGGGTCGACGTTGGCGAGGTCGTGGCCATTGACGAGCAGCCGACCCGTCTGCGGGCGAAGAAAGCCTAGCAGCAGCGACAGCAGGGTACTCTTGCCCGCGCCGCTCGGCCCGACCAGGGCCACGATCTCACCGGGCACGAGACGCAGCGAGAAATCCCGGAGGGCAGGCCTGCCAGGGTCCGTGCCATGGTCCCAGGCAAAACTTACGCCCTCGCATTCGATCGTGATGGCCGAACCCAGCGCCGGCCGCTCCCGACCCGCCGGCACCGGCGGCTCCGCATGCAGGTCGAGGATGCGCTCGGCCGCGGCCAGGGCTTCCATCCGCGCGTGATAGTCGAGGCCCAACTGGCGCAACG
Source organism: uncultured Alsobacter sp. (assembly GCF_945952055.1). GTDB lineage: Bacteria > Pseudomonadota > Alphaproteobacteria > Rhizobiales > Beijerinckiaceae > Alsobacter. Next base: position 1,263 of record NZ_CAMFHB010000092.1, on the reverse strand, counting down.
GCGCGTAGAACTCGGGCGCGAGCAGCAGGACGAAAAATGCGGCTTCGAAGCCCAGCGCGCCGTCGAGCAGCCGGAAGCCGATCAGCACGGCGACCAGGGCGATCCCGACCGTGGCGAAGAATTCGAGCGCCAGACTGGACAAGAAGGCGACCCGCAGCACGGCCATGGTGCTCTTTCGATAGTCCTCGGCCGCTTCCGCGAGACGCTCGGCCTCCCGGTCGCCGGCATTCAGAAGGCGCAAGGTGGTGAGGCGCTGCAGCCCGTCGAGCAGCCGGCCGGACAGGCGCAGGAGCCGCAGCCACTGCCGGCGGTTCAGTTTCTCCGCGCCGAGACCGAGCAGGATCATGAACAGCGGGATGACCGGCGCCGTCACCAGCAGCACGAGCCCCGAGATCCAGTCACGCGGCAGGACGACGACCAGCACGAGCGGCGGCAGGACGACGAGCACGCCGAGATGGGCCATGAAGCGCGACACATAGGCGTCGAGGGCGTCGACGCCTTCGAGCACGACGGTGGCGGCCTCGCCCGTGCTGCGGCCTGCGTTTGTTGCAGGTCCAAGCGACGCCAGATGGCGCAGCAGGGCCGAGCGAATGCGGGCCTTCACCCGGGCCGCCGCCGCGAGCCCTGCCCGCCCCGAGGCGTTGGCAAGAACGAAGCGCAGTCCCAGCAGCGGCAGCACCGGCAGCAGCCAGACGAGCGCCGACGAGATCGAGGCCTTCTCCATGACGACCGGGGCGATCGCATGGGCCAGCAGCCACGCCTGCGGCACGGCGAGTGCCGCAGCCAGGGCACCCAGCACGATCGCACGCCGCACGCCGCTCCGCGCCGCTTGCGCGATCTCGCCACGCAGCCAGCGCTCGACGCCGGCGCGCCGACGGCCGGGCGCGTCCGCCGGGGTCCCGGTCATGGGAAAGCGATCGTCAGGTCAGCGCGATGGCCGTTGCGCAGGCGCGTCGACGGCGCTGGAGACATCCAGCGGTTCGCCGGGACCGCGGGCCGCCTTGGCTGCATCCTCCTGTGCCTCGAACAGCACGCCAGCCGAGACAGCAACCAGGACCATGAAGCCCGTACCGAGCAACCACGACAGGTACCAGGGGCCGTAGTCGCCAAGGATGATGGCGAACAGGATGGCCAGGGCCGCGAGCGTCATGGCGATGATGTAGCGCACGAACATGTCCGGCCTCCCCTAGTACGCGTGGTCCGAGGTTTCGACGTGCTTCACGCCGACCTTGCCGCGCATCACCCAGAAGGCCCAGCTCGTGT
>NZ_CAMFHB010000091.1 GCF_945952055.1 uncultured Alsobacter sp. | reverse complement strand
TACGGCATGATCATGTTCATCGCCTCCGAGGTGATGTTCTTCGTGGCCTGGTTCTGGGCCTATTTCGATGCCAGCCTGTTCAGCGGCGAACACATCAACTTCCTGCGCTACGACGTGACCGGCGGACATTGGCCGCCGAAGGGCATCTCGGTCTTCGATCCGTTCCACCTGCCCCTGCTCAACACGCTCATCCTGCTGACGTCGGGCACGACGGTGACCTGGGCCCACCACGCCCTGCTCCACAACGACCGGCAGGGCCTGAAGTGGGGCCTGATCCTCACGGTGATCCTCGGCGCCGTCTTCACGGTGGTGCAGGTTTACGAGTACTCGCACGCCGCTTTCGCCTTCAAGGGCAACATCTACGGCGCCACCTTCTTCATGGCGACGGGCTTCCACGGGTTCCACGTGCTCGTCGGCACGATCTTCCTGCTGGTCTGCCTGATCCGCGCGCTGAAGGGCCACTTCACGCCCCAGCGGCACCTCGGCTTCGAGTTCGCGGCCTGGTACTGGCACTTCGTCGACGTGGTGTGGCTGTTCCTCTTCGTGGCGATCTACATGTGGGGCTCCAAGTGGGGCGCGGCCCTCGCGGCGGCTTCCGGACACTGAGTCCCCATCGCACGACCCGGATGGGGCGGCCTAGGCCGCCCCTTTCCATTTCTGAGACACGCCACGGGGAGGGCAGCAGCATGTCGAACGACCGCTGGAGTGGGCTCAGCCCCTCGCCGATCGGCGCCGGCCTGACCGGCAAGTGTCCCCGCTGCGGCAACGCCTCGATGTTTCGCGGCTTCATCGCCGTCGCGCCCACCTGCCCGTCCTGCGGCCTCGACTATTCCTTCGCCGATGCCGGCGACGGGCCGGCCGTGTTCATCATGCTGATCGGCGGCGCGCTCGTGGTGGGTGGCGCCCTGTTCACGGAGATCCGCTGGGAGCCGCCGATGTGGGTGCACGCCATGATCTGGCCGCCCTTCGCCATCGCCGTGTGCCTGGGGCTCCTGCGCCCACTGAAGGGCCTGCTCATCGCCCTGCAGTACCACAACAAGGCCGAACAGGGCCGGCTGGAGAACTAGGCTGCCATGGCTGGACGCGCTCCGCTCGCCAAGCTGATCCTGCCCGGGCTCTTCACCCTGGTCGGGTTCGCGATCCTCGTGGGCCTGGGCGCCTGGCAGATCGAGCGCGGCGGCGCGAAGAAGCGCCTGATCACGCGCGTCGAGCAGCGCCTGCAGGAGGCCCCCGTCCCGCTGCCGCCGGAGGCGCAATGGGCGGGCCTCTCGCCCAAGCAGTACGAGTATTTGCGCGTCCGCCTCGAGGGCGAGTTCCAGCACGACCGCGAGTTCCGGCTGCATGGTCTGCTGAGCGGCAAGTCCGCGGCCCAGTCGACCCTCCAGGGCTACTACATCCTGACTCCGCTGCGGCTCGCGGACGGCAGCACGGTGATCGTGAACCGCGGGTTCGTGCCCACCGAGCTCGGCGACCCCGCCAGGCGCGCCGAGGGGCAGGTGAAGGGACGCCAGACGATCGTCGGCCTCATGCGGGCGCCCCAGAGTCGCGGCTTGTTCGTCCCGGACGACGATCCGGCGAAGAACTCCTGGTTCACGCGCGATCCCGTCGCGATGGCCAAGTCGGCGGGCCTCGCAAGGTCGGCCCCCTTCCTCATCGATGCCGACGCCACCCCGGTGCCGGGCGGTTGGCCCAAGGGCGGCAACACGGTCGTCTCCTTCCCCGACAACCATCTCCAGTACGCGGTCACCTGGTTCGCCATCGCGCTCGGGCTGCTCGCCGTCTTCTTCGCCTGGGCCCGGCAGCAGCTGAAGCGGCCCGACGACGACCCGTCCTGAGCCGCCGCCGCTCGCTTGTCAGGCCGGCCCCACGCTCCTACGCTCGCTCCCGCCAAGAGGACTTGACCACCGTGCAGCACGTGTCCACCCGGGGAGAAGCCCCGGTGCTCGGTTTTTCGGATGCCCTTCTCGCCGGCCTCGCCCGCGACGGCGGCCTCTATTTGCCGCAGTCCTGGCCGCGGCTCGACGCAGCGGCCATCGCCGCCCTGGCGGGTCGTCCCTACGCCGCCGCCGCGCAGACCGTGATCGGCCCCTTCGTCGATGGCGACATCGCGCAGCGTGACTTCGCCGCGATGACCGAGGCCGCCTATGCGACCTTTCGCCACCCGGCCGTCTGTCCCCTGACGCAGATCGGCGACAACCTCTTCGTCCTCGAGCTGTTCCACGGCCCGACGCTGGCGTTCAAGGACGTCGCGATGCAGTTGCTCGGCCGCATGATGGACGCGGTCCTGGCGCGCACCGGCCGGCGCGCGACCATCGTGGGCGCCACCTCCGGCGACACCGGCAGCGCCGCCATCGAGGCGTTCTGCGGCCTCGAGCGGGTGGACGTGTTCATTCTCTACCCGCACGGCCGTGTCAGTCCGGTGCAGCGCCGGCAGATGACGACGGTGCGCGCCGACAACGTCCACGCCATCGCGGTCGAGGGCGATTTCGACGACTGCCAGGCCCTCGTGAAGGCCATGTTCAACCACCACGCCTTCCGCGACGCACTCTCGCTGTCGGGCGTGAACTCCATCAACTGGGCCCGGATCGTCGCCCAGGTGGTCTACTACTTCACGGCGGCCGTCACGCTCGGCTCGCCGCACCGGCCGGTCTCCTTCTCGGTCCCCACCGGCAACTTCGGCGACATCCTGGCGGGCTGGGTGGCCAAGCAGATGGGGCTTCCCATCGAGACGCTGGCGATCGCGACCAACGCCAACGACATCCTGGCGCGCACTTTGGCCACGGGCCGGTACGAGCGCACGGGTGTGGTCGCCACCACCTCGCCCTCCATGGACATCCAGATTTCGTCCAATTTCGAGCGCCTCCTGTTCGAGGCGGTCGGCCGCGACGCCGGCATCGTCCGCGGCATGATGGACTCGCTCTCCCAGTCGGGAGCCTTCACCATTCCCGAGCCGGCGCTCGCCGCCATCCGTCGCGATTTCGTCGCTGGCCGAGCCGACGAGGACGCCGTCAAGGCCGAGATGGCCAGGACCTGGAAGGCCGCCGGCTACCTGCTCGACCCGCACACCGCGGTCGGCGTGTCCGTCGGACGTTCGGTCCTGGAGCGTGCCCCCGCCACGCCGCTAGTGGTCCTGGGCACGGCCCACCCGGCCAAGTTCCCGAAGGCCGTCCACGATGCCACCGGCGTCGAACCGGCTCTTCCGCAGCATCTCGTGGATCTCCACGACCGGCAGGAACGTTTCTCCGTTCTGCCCAACGACCTGCAAAGGGTCGAGGACTTCATTCGGGAGAGAGCCCGAGCAGGGAGTGAGACCGCATGAGCGCAAGGCGCCAGGAGCCGGAAGCCGCCATCACCCCGCCTCGGCCGGAGGCCGTCCGCATCACGACGCTCGCCAACGGCCTGCGCGTCGTGACCGAAACCATGCCGCAGCTGGCGACGGCGTCGCTCGGCGTGTGGATCGGTGCGGGCGCGCGTCACGAACAGGACGGCGAGCAGGGTCTGGCCCACCTCCTGGAGCACATGGCCTTCAAGGGGACGCGGCGCCGCAACGCCCTGCAGATCGTCGAGGAGATCGAGGCCGTCGGTGGCGACCTCAACGCCGAGACGAGCGTCGAGCGCACCTCCTATTACGTGCGCGTGCTGGGCGAGGACGTGCCTCTCGCCCTCGACATCCTCGCCGACATCCTGACCGAGCCGGCCTTCGACAAGGACGAGCTGCGGCGCGAGAAGGGCGTCATCCTGCAGGAGATCGGAGCCTGCGAGGACACGCCCGATGACGTCGTCTTCGACATGTTCATGGAAACGGCCTACGGCGGCACGCCCATCGGGCGCCGCATCCTCGGCACGCCGCGCACCGTGAAGGCCCAGACCCCGGCCTCCATGCGGACCTTCCTCGACAGGCAGTACCGCGGGCCGGACATGGTCGTGGCGGCGGCGGGCGCCGTCGACCACGACGCCGTCGTCGAGGAGGTCGCACGCCGCTTCGCTGGCTTTGCCGGATCGAAGTCGCAGGCCCCCACGACGGGCGTCTATGCAGGGGGCGACCAGCGCAAGGTGCGGCAGCTGGAACAGGCCCACATGGTGCTGGGGTTCGGCGGCCGCTCCTTCTACGACCCCGACCACTACACGCTGCACGTCTTCTCCAACCTGCTCGGCGGAGGCATGTCCTCGCGCCTCTTCCAGGAGATCCGCGAGAAGCGCGGCCTGTGCTACGAAATCTATTCGTTCCACCAGCCCTTCAGCGACACCGGCACCTTCGCCATCTACGGCGGCACCGGCGAGAGCACGCTGGGTGAATTCGTCCCCGTGATGCTGGATTGCCTGCGCACGGCCGCCGAGGGGCCGACCGAGGCCGAAGTGGCCCGTGCCAAGGCCCAAATCAAGGTGTCCCTGCTCATGGGGCTCGAGTCCTCGGCGAGGCGCGCCGAGCAGATGGCCCGCCACGTCCTCGCCTTCGACCGCGTCATCCCGCGGGAGGAGATCGTGGCCGCCATCGACGCGATCACCCCAGCCGCCGTCAGCCGGGCCGCGCTGCAGATGCTCGCGACGCCGCCGACGGTCGCGGCCGTGGGACCGGTCAAGCGGCTGCCTCACGCCGCCGGGATCGCCCGCATGCTGGGCACGGCGAGGCACTGAGCGCCATGGCGTTCTTCCGGCTCTCCGTCGCCTCGGAGGAGACCCCGGTCGTCCGGGGCAGCGGCTTCATGCTGCGTCCTCCTCGGCCGGAGGACCACGCGGCCTGGGCCGAGTTGCGCGAGGCGAGCCGCGAATTCCTGCGCCCGTGGGAGCCGATCTGGCCGGCGGACGACCTGACCCGGACCGCCTATCGCCGTCGTCTGCGCCGCTACCAGCGCGAGATCGAGGAAGACGCGGCCTACCCCTTCTTCCTGTTCCGGGACGACGGCGCGCTGATGGGCGGGCTGACGCTGGGCATGGTCCGGCGCGGCGTCGCGCAGGCCGCCACGCTCGGCTACTGGATGGGCGCGCCCCATGCCGGGAAGGGCCACATGACGCGGGCGGTGCGCGCCGCGGCGGGCTATGCGTTCGAGTCGCTGCGGCTGCGACGCATCGAGGCGGCCTGCGTGCCCCACAATGCCGCGTCGATGCGCCTTCTCGAGAAAGTGGGCTTCCACCGCGAGGGCTACGCGCGGCAGTACCTGTGCATCAACGGCATCTGGCAGGACCACATCCTGTTCGCGCTCCTGCGCGACGAATTCCGCTTCGACACAGGATCGCCTTGATCCGGCGCGACACGGTTCGCGTTTCGCGTGTATTCCGACGAAGTTGCATAGAGAAACAACCGTGTGTCGGTGGCTGGCTTGCTTGCCCTCGTCCACCGGCGCGGATACCACTGAGGCAGCGGCATCGGGTCCAGTCGGACCGGTCCGCACGCCGTTTCGAGGTTCGGATTCGTTGCGTCTCCTCTCGTTCCTGCTCGTGCTCGTCGCCCTGGCCGTCGCCGGCACATTCGGCGCCCGGCCGGCCTACGCGCTCGATCCCGTGTCCGTGCGCTCGGAAAGCGCCGCGGTGGATCTCCTGCGCTTCGTGCAGCGCTCGCGCTCCGACGGCGACCTGATTCAGATTTCCACCGCGCCCGGCTCGGACGGCATCGTCCGGCGCATCGCGATCAAGGCGAAGGTTGCCGGCACGCAGCCCGACTGGATCGTCTTCGCGCTCAAGAACGAGACCAACGAGCAGATGGTGCGCTGGCTCGTGGCACCGCATTTCCGCCTGGTGGATTCCGGCGTCGTCCGCCCGGACCTCGGATCGACGCGCATCACGGCCGTCACGGCGAGCCAGGGCGAGAGCCCTGACCGGGAGGACAACGCCGAGGCCGACATCTTCGAGATCATCCTCGATCCCGGCGCGACGGTGACCTACATCGCCGAACTCGCCACCCCGGCCCTGCCGCAGCTCTATCTGTGGAATCCGGACGACTACAAGGACAAGCTGAACGGCCTCACGCTCTACCGGGGGATCGTCATCGGCATCGCCGGCCTGCTCGCCCTCTTCCTCACCATCGTCTTCGTGGTGAAGGGCGCGGTCATCTTCCCCGCCGCGGCGGCGCTGGCCTGGGCCGTCCTGGCATATATCTGCATCGATTTCGGGTTCTGGCAGAAGATCGTGCCCATGTCGCCGGAGGGCGAGCGCGTCTATCGCGCATCGGCCGAGGCCGTCCTCGCGGCAACCCTGCTGGTCTTCCTGTTCGCCTATCTCAACCTCAACCGATGGCACGTCCGCTACAGCCACGTCACCGCGGCGTGGCTCCTGTTCCTGGGCGCGCTGATCGGGCTCGCGGTGTTCGACCCGGCCATGGCCGCCGGCGTCGCGCGGATCTCGATCGCAGCCGTCGCCGCCGTCGGCTTCATCCTGGTCATCTATCTCTCGACGCACGGCTACGACCGCGCCGTGATGCTGACCCCCACCTGGTTCCTGCTGCTGGCCTGGGTCATCGCCGCGGCCTTCGCCATCACCGGCCAGCTCACCAACGACGTCGTGTCGCCGGCCCTGCTCGGCGGCCTCGTGATGATCGTGATGCTGATCGGCTTCACCGTCATGCAGCACGCCTTCGCCGGCGGCGCGATCGCGCAGGGGCTGGTCAGCGACGCCGAGCGCAAGGCCCTGGCGCTGGCCGGCTCGGGCGATGCCGTGTTCGACTGGGACGTCGTCGCGGACAAGATCTTCGTCAGCCCCGACGTCGAGGCCCAGCTCGGCCTGAAGCGCGGTGCCCTCGAAGGCGCCGCCGCGAACTGGCTGGAGGTGATGCATCCCTTCGACCGGGACCGGTTCCGCGCGACGCTGGACGCGGTGCTGGAGCAGAGGCGCGGACGCGTTCACCTCGACTTCCGGCTCAAGACGGCCGACGGCCACTACCACTGGTACGCGATGAAGGCCCGCCCGGTCGTCGGCTCCGACGGCGAGGTCATGCGCGTCGTGGGCACGCTGGGCGACGTCACCGACACGAAGACGTCCGAGGAACGCATCCTGCACGATGCGGTGCACGACAACCTCACCGGCCTGCCCAACCGTCGGCTTTGCCTGGACCGGGTCGATGCGGCGCTCGCGCTGTCGCGGGCGGACGAGAACATCCGGCCCACGGTGATCGTGCTCGACATCGACCGCTTCAAGCAGATCAACGAATCCGTGGGCATGCCGACGGGCGACAGCATCCTGCTGGCGATGGCGCGCCGGCTCGGCCGGCTCCTGAAGCCGCAGGACACCCTCGCCCGCGTGTCGGGCGACCAGTTCGCGCTCCTGCTCCTGTCCGAGCGGGAGCCCGAGGGCATCACCATGCTCGCCGACACGATCCGCCGCGTCATCGCGGCCCCCGTCGTCTTCGGCGATCGCGAGATCTTCCTCACCGCCTCGATCGGCATCGCCCTGCCCGATCCGTCGACCCAGGGCCGCGGCGAGGACGTGCTGAAGAACGGCGAGATCGCCATGATGCACGCCAAGCGCCTGGGCGGCGACCGGATCGAGGTGTTCCGGCCCGCCATGCGGGCGCAGCGCACCGACAGGATCGCGCTGGAGATGGACCTGCGCCGGGCGCTCGAGCGCAACGAGATCAAGGTGCTGTTTCAGCCGGTCGTCCGCCTGGAGGACCGCACGGTGGCGGGCTTCGAGGCCCTCATGCGGTGGGACCATCCCAAGCACGGCCGGCTCGCGCCCTCCGAGTTCCTGTCGATCGCCGAGGACAGCGGCATCATCGTGGAGCTGGGCGTCTTCGCGCTGGAGCGCACCGCGGCCGAACTCGCGGCCTGGCAGCGTGCCCTTGAGGTCGACCCGCCCATCTTCGCCAGCGTCAACATCTCGAGCCGCCAGCTGCTGCGCCACGACCTGCTGCAGGACGTGAAGATGGTCATGAACCGCTGGTCCATCCAGCGCGGCACGCTCAAGCTCGAGCTGACCGAGAGCCTGGTGATGGAGAACCCCGAATACGCCGCCCAGATCCTGGCGCGCATCGTCGACCTCGGCGCGGGCCTCTCGCTCGACGATTTCGGTACGGGCTATTCGTCGCTCTCCTACCTGCAGCGCTTCCCGTTCGACACGATCAAGATCGACAAGTCGTTTGTGCGCCCCGACCAGAAGGGCACCCGCCCGGTGATCCTGAGGTCCATCGTCGCGCTTGCCCACGACCTCGGCATGGACGTCGTGGCGGAAGGCGCGGAGACGGAATCCGACGCGGTGGAACTGTCGCAGCTCGGCTGCGAGTACGCCCAGGGCTACGCCTTCGGCCCGCCCATGACGGCGCTGGAGGCCCGCAAGCTCGTCGGCGCCGCCACCGAGGCGGCCTGAGGAGCGCGGCCCGCCGGGTCGATCAGGCGTCCCGTCTGCCGATCAGGTACTTCCCTCTCCGCGCGTCCTGCCCGGGCTTGGCCCTTCGGGATTCACGCATCTCACTCGGGCCCGAAGGAAGTGCGCTCTCCCTCCCCTGCAGGGGAGGGTGGCAGCCGCAAAGCGGCTGACGGGTGG
>NZ_CAMFHB010000090.1 GCF_945952055.1 uncultured Alsobacter sp. | reverse complement strand
TCTCCCTCCCCTGCAGGGGAGGGTGGCAGCCGCAAAGCGGCTGACGGGTGGGGACGGCGGCAAAGAAAGAGGCGGATATGTCAGGGCCGGCCCTGTCTTCGCGCCAAGTCCTGCGGCACTGCCCCCACCCGTCTCGCGCTTCGCGCGATCCACCCTCCCCTGCAGGGGAGGGAAAGCGCGCTCAGCCATCGACAATCACTTGTGTGCATGTCGAAGGGCCAAGCCCGCGCATGACGGCAGAGAAAGAGGGGGCGCCTCCTGGCCCAAAGCTTTCAGGCGGCTTCGGACGCGGCCGCCCGCGCGAGTTCTTCGACGAAGGCCAGCACGATGGGACGCACCACGCCCTTGCGGCGGAACACCACGGACGTCTTGCGCGACCAGGTGGGCTCGGCGATGCGCAGCGGCACGAGTTCGGGCGTCGGCAGGCCCTGCGTCCCCGACATCGGCAGGTAGCTCAGATGCGTGGTCTGGTTGAGGATGGCGCCGAGGAAGACGATCGAGGTCGTCTCGAAGGCGGGCTCGGGCCGCGACAGACCGGAGCGGGCGAACAGGGCGTCGAGCTTGAGGCGATCGGGCTCGGAGCGGGCCGGAATGACCCAGCGATGGGCCACCAGGTCTTCCAGGCGGACCACGTCCTGCGCCGCGAGGGGGTGGTGGCGCCCGCACACGAAGGTGATCGTCTCCTCCGTGAGCACGCGGACCTCGAAGTCAGTGGAACTGCCCTCGAAGGCCTGGGCCGTGATGGCGAGGTCGAGCGCGCCGGACAGCAGCGAGGTGATGAGCGTGTCGCCCAGCCCGTCGTGGACGACGATCCGCACGTCGGGCCGACTGGCGCTGAAGCGCAGCACGGCGCTCGGCACCACCCTGCGCAGCGCGCCGGCGAGCGAGCCGATGTTGAGGGTGCCGCGACGCCCGCCCTTGAGCCACTCCAGCTCCTCGACCGCCTCGTCCGACAGGGCCAGCAGCGTCTTGCCATAGCCCAGGAGGTGCTCGCCGTAGTTCGTCACCGACACGCCCGTCGGCCCGCGGTCGAGCAGGCGCACGCCGAGCGAGAGCTCCAGCGTCCGGATGCTCTTGCTCAGCGCCGCCTGCGTGAGGCGCAGGCTGTCGGCGGCACGGCTGAAGCTGCCGTGCTGGGCGACGGCGACGAAGTGGCGAAGCTGCCGGAGATCCATGGCCATGCGGGACGGGTTCCCTGCCGACCCCGCCCGCGGGGTATTCCAACCCGTTATGCCGGCGGCAGCTGTAGTTGATTGACACCGGCGGCCATCAGAGCACAGTCGTTTAAGGTGTAAAACAAAAACCGCCGCGTCCGAGGCGCACCGCGCTGGAACGGACCGGGCGGCAGTGCAAGCATGCGCAAGACGAGACCGGTGTCGCTCAGGCTCGACCATCGGTCCGGAAACGGGGCAAACGCCTGGAGGACGACGCGATGAAGCTCGAAGGCAAGGGACGCGGGGCCGGCAGGGGTTGGCTTTCGGCGCTCACGGGAACGGCAGCGGCCCTGACGATCCTGGCCGCGGCGCCCGCGATGGCGCAGGGCGTGACGTTCCCGCCGCAGATGCTCGAGGCGGCGTCCTCCGCCGCCAAGGCGATCGCCGGCGGCAAGACGATCGGCGGCTCTGTGTCGGTGCTCGGCGTCGACGGCGGCCGCGAACTCGAGATGCTGAAGGCCACCTGGAAGCCCTTCGAGGAGGCGACCGGCATCACCGTCAACTACACCGGGACCACCGACTTCGCCGCCGTGCTGCAGACGCGCGTGGCGGCCGGCGACCCGCCGGACATCGCCGACTCGACCAACATCAACAACCTCGTGCGCTACGCCAAGGCCGGCAAGCTGCAGGACGTCGGCGCCATGATCGGCAAGGACCGGCTGCAGGGCCAGTACGACGCCGGCCTGCTCGACGCCACCATGGTCGACGGCAAGATCTACGGCGTGTGGGACCGCATCGCGAGCTTCATGGTCTGGTACAACGTCCAGACCTATGACGGCCCCAAGGGGGCGAGCTGGCAGGAGTTCGATGGCTGGGCCAAGAAGAAGGCCGCCTCGGGCAAGACCCCCTGGTGCCACGCGGACGAGCGCGGCCCGGCCTCGGGCGCCGTCGGCGGCAACTGGATCCAGGCCTATTTCCTGAAGAAATACGGGCCGGAAAAGACCAAGGCCTGGGCCCGCGGCGAGCTGAAGTGGACCTCGCCCGAGGTGAAGGACGCCTTCCAGGCCTTCGGCGCCATGGTCACCGATCCCAAGATAGTGGCCGGCGGCCCGCTCACGGTCCTGTCGACGCCGGCGATCAAGATCGGCACGGGCATGTTCTCCAAGCCCCCGGCCTGCGACGTGATGCTGTGGGGCATCTATGCCGGCGGCCTGACCCGGCTCATCTACCCGGAGGTGAAGCCGATCGAGAACCTCGACTTCATGGCGATCCCGGCGATGACACCGGAATTCGCCAAGCACGAGATCTTCGGCGGCACGCTGCACCTCGCCTTCAAGAACACGCCCCAGGCCGCCGCCTTCCTCGCCTACCTCGCCTCCCCCGAGGCGCAGGCGCTGGTGGCGTCGACGGGCAACTGGACGGTCGCCAACCAGAAGGTCCCGGTCGCGGCCTACACGGACGCGACGACGCGCAAGGCGAAGGAGCAGCTGCTCGGCCCGGACCGCACGCTCATCGCCGTGCCGACGCTCGTCGTCGACCCGCCGGTCGTCGCCGCCTACTGGAAAGGCATCGTCCAGTACATCAAGAACCCCAACAGCCTCGACGAGGTCCTCGCCTCGATCGAAGCCGCCAAGCAGTAAGGCCGGCACAGGGGCGGACATGCACCGACCCCGGACGAAAGGGTGCCATCCCTCCCCTGCAGGGGAGGGAGCCGGCCGCAGGCCGGGGGTGGGGACAAAGGTTCAGGACGAGGCGCGTTGTCGGGGACGGCCCCGGCATCGCGAGAACTCCCGACCACCGCCCCCACCCGTCAGCCGCTTCGCGGCTGCCACCCTCCCCTGCAGGGGAGGGAGAGCGCCCTTCCCCCGATATCGCCGGCTGTCTCGCGCATGATCCCCCAGATCTCCCAGATCGCCCTCGGCATGGTGGCCATCCCGGCCCTCGTGCTCGGCTTCATCGTGCTCGGCGAGAGCGTCATCCGCCGCATGCCCGAGGCGCGGCAGGCCCGGTTGCGGCCGTGGGTGTGGATGGCGCCGATGCTGCTGATCGTCGGCGTCGTGCTCGTCTATCCGCTCGCCATCACCGTGCTGCTCAGCGTCAGCGACGCGAAGGGAGGCGGTTTCGTCGGCCTGCAGAACTACGCCTGGGCCTTCGGCAAGGCGATGCAGCCGGTGCTCGTGAACAACGTCATCTGGCTCACGGTCTTCCCCACCGTCACGACCGGGCTCGCCATCATCGCCGCCCTTCTCCTCGACCGGGTGAAGTTCGAGCGCGTGGCGCGCACCTTCCTGATCCTGCCGACCGCCATCTCCTTCGTGGCGGGCAGCGTGATCTGGCGCATGATGTACGAGTACAAGGCGCCCTTCCTGCCCCAGCTCGGCACGCTGAACGCGCTCCTGAAGGGGCTCGGCTTCGCGCCGGTGCCCTGGCTCCTGGAGGAGAACCTCAACAGCTTCGCGCTGATCTTCGTCGCCGTCTGGATGAACCTCGGCATCGCCACGCTGATCATCTCGGCCGGGGTCAAGACGATCCCGCGCGACCTCGTCGAGGCGGCCCGGCTCGACGGCGCGGGCGACGCCAGCGTGTTCCGCTACGTCACCATGCCCATGCTCTGGCCGACGATCCTGGTCGTCGCCACCACCCAGGCGATCTTCACGCTCAAGGTGTTCGACATCGTCTACGTGATGACCAACGGCTCCTACGGTACCGACGTCATCGCCAACAAGATGTACCACGAGCTCTTCGTGACCCAGCACCTGGGCCACGCCAGCGCCATCGCCATGCTTCTGCTGCTGATGGCCTCGCCGGTGATCATCCTCAACATCCGCCAGACGAGGGCCGCGGCATGAGCGGGAGCGCACCCGACATCGCCGGCGGCGTGGGCGAGAGCCGCGTGAAGCAGGCCGTCGCGAGCGCCTGCCTGGCGTTGCTCTGCGTCGTCTGGTTCACGCCGGTGCTGGCGCTGCTCGTCACCTCGTTCCGCACCGAGGCCGACGCCTCGACGAGCGGCTGGTGGTCCGTGCTGTTCGCGCCGCGCTTCGTGATCGAGAACTACGTCGACGCGATCCGCATCACCGGGGTCGGGCGCAGCCTGGTGAACTCGATCGCCGTGGCGGTTCCGACCACCATCGGCACCGTGCTCATTTCGGCAATCGCGGCCTACAGCCTCGCCAAGATGTCGTTTCGCGGCGGCGTGGCCGTGTTCCTGGCGCTCGTCGGCCTGCAGGTGCTACCGCCCCAGGTCGTGCTCGTGCCCATGCTGAAGCTCGCCAACGCGGTGGGGATCAACGGCACCTTCGTGCCCGTCTGGATCTTCGAGATGGGGCTCACCATCCCCTTCGGCGTATTCCTGCTGCGCGGCTTCTTCGCCGGCGTGCCATCGGAGCTCATCGAATCCGCCCGCATCGACGGGGCCTCGGAGCTGCGCATCTTCCTGCAGATCGTGCTGCCGCTGTCGGGGGCGGTGCTCGCCTCGCTCGCCATCCTGCAGTTCCTGATCGCCTGGAACCACCTGCTCACGCCGCTGATCTTCCTCGGTGGGACCAGCGGCCTTGCGCCGCTGACCGTGCAGGTGGCGGGCCTCGTCCAGACCGAGGGTGGCGGCATGAGCCTGCTCACGGCCGCCACCTTCATCTCGATCGCCGTGCCGCTGCTGATCGTGATCGCCCTGCAGAGGTATTTCGTCAGGGGCGTGCTGGGCGGGGCGGTGAAGGGCTAGGCGGAACGGACCACCTTGCCCCGTGCTCCATCTTTCCGCGTCTTCCCCGGGCTTGGCCCGGGGACCCACGACTTTGCAGCGCGGCCCGAAGTCGTGGATGCCCGGGCCAAGCCCGGGCAGGACGACGGAGCGGTGGAGGGCAGGCGACTACCTCTTCAGGAACCGCTCCAGCCCCTCCAGCGTGGCCCGGCAATCGTCCTGGGTGCCGGCGAAGCTGATGCGCAGATAGCGGTGGCCGCGGGCCGGGTCGAAGTCGGGGCCGGGCGTGGTGGCGACCCCCTCGCGCTCCAGGAGTTCGCGGCAAAACACCATGGAATCATTGGTGTAGCGCCCGATGTCCACATAGACGTAGAAGGCGCCGTCCACCGGCAGGAAGTCCGGCAGGCCGATGCGGGGCAGCCCCTCCAGCAGCATGGCCCGGTTGGCGGCATAGCCCGCCTTGATCGCCTCGAGCTCGTCCGTGGCCTCGAAGGCCGCCTCCGCGGCCACCTGCGACAGGTAGGGCACGGAGATGTAGAGCGACTGCGAGAGCCGCTCGATGGGCCGCACCAGGGCTTCCGGCACGACCATCCAGCCCACACGCCAGCCGGTCATGCAGTAGTATTTCGAGAAGCTGTTGATCACGACGGCGTCCTCGTCGAAGGCGAGCGCGGTCGCGGCCGGGGCCTCGTAGGTGAGCCCGTGGTAGATCTCGTCGGAGACGAACCACAGGCCCAGCCGTCGGCAGGTCTCCCCGAGGGCGGCGAGGGCCTGCGGGCTCATCATGGTGCCGGACGGGTTGGCCGGGCTCATCACCAGGAGGCCGGCCAGCGGCTTTTCCGCATGGGCGCGCTCGACCGCCTCGGGGGTCATCACCCAGCCGGTCGCCGCCGTCGTCTCGATCTCGACGGGCTCGAGGCCGAGCCCCAGCAGTGTGTTGCGATAGGCCGGATAGCCCGGAGCCGTGATGGCGACGCGGGCGCCCGGATCGAACATGGCCAGGAAGCCCAGGATGAACCCGCCGGAGGATCCCGTCGTCACGACGATGCGCGAGGCCGGCACCTCCACGCCATAGGCGTCGCGGTAGTGGCGCGCGATGCGCTGGCGCAGGGAGGGGATCCCGAGGGCCTCGGTGTAGCCGATCCGGCCGATGGCCAGTGCCGCCTGGGCCGCCTCGACCACCTTGCGCGGCGCCGGGGCGCCGGGCTGGCCCACCTCCATGTGGGCCACCGGCAGGCCCTGCGTCTCGCGCCGGTTGGCCGCGGCCATGACGTCCATGGCCAGGAAGGGCGCGACATTGCTGCGCGCGGAGGGCTTGGGGTGGAGGGTGGCGGAAATCGGTCGGGTCATCGGCGGTCTTCGGTCCGGCAGGGGCGGCGCCACATGCGCCTCCCCCTTGCCTTGGCCTTGCCGCGATCGGAAGGCAAGCAGCGAAACGGGCACGCCGCCGTGATTTGACCGTGAAACGGCGCGCCCCTAAGTCTGGCCTCGTTTCATGCTGGTTCGTTGACCGGAATGCGCTGGTTCGTTCGTCCGTCCTGCCCCCCCGACGCCCCCGCCCTGGCGGGAGCGGCCGCGCGCCCCCAGCCGCGCTGGCGCCGGTTGGTGGCGACGACCGTGGCGCTCGCGCTCGGGGCCACCTCGCTGCCCGCCCCTCCCCCCGCGGTCGCCCAGGAGAGCGGCGCCTCGGGCAACAGCCAGGTCATCATCCGCGACGCCGAGATCGAGCAGCTGCTGCGCGACTACGTGACGCCGATCTTCGGCGCCGCGGGAATCCGCAAGGGCTCGATCCAGATCGTCCTCATCCAGAACCGCGCCTTCAACGCCTTCGTGGTCGACGGCAAGCGCATCTTCATCAACACCGGCGCGCTGATGGACGCCAAGACGCCGGGCGAGGTGATCGGCGTGCTGGCCCACGAGACCGGCCACATCGCCGGCGGCCATCTCGCGCGCCTGCGCGACCAGATGGCCACGGCCCAGATCATGGCCATCGTCGGCATGCTGCTGGGCGCCGGCGCCA
This sequence comes from uncultured Alsobacter sp., assembly GCF_945952055.1. Classification (GTDB taxonomy): domain Bacteria; phylum Pseudomonadota; class Alphaproteobacteria; order Rhizobiales; family Beijerinckiaceae; genus Alsobacter. The sequence continues at coordinate 1,952 of NZ_CAMFHB010000090.1, read as the reverse complement.
TGGTGGGCGCGGCGAGCTCCCGGGGCGCCATCGGCAACACGGGCGTCGGCGCATCGGGCGTGTTCCTGGGCTCCCAGGAAATGGCCATGCGCAGCCTGCTGGCCTATGCGCGCTCGGAAGAGCAGGCGGCCGACCGCATGGCGATCACCTACCTGAACGCCACGGGACAGTCGCCCAAGGGCCTGCTGGAGACGTTCAAGCGCTTCAACCAGGAAGCGATGTTCAAGACCTCGAGCATCGACCCCTACCTGGTCAGCCATCCGATGCCGCAGGAGCGCATCGCCAATCTCGAAGACCTGGCGAAGAAGAGCCCCAACTACGACAAGCCGGACGCGCCGGCGCTGCAGGCGCGGCACGACCTGATGCGCGCCAAGCTGTTCGGCTTTTCCGGCAACACCGGGGAGGTCGGCCGCCGCTACCCGCTGTCGGACCGCTCGCTGGCGGCCCGCTACGCGCGCGCCATCGCCGCCTACCGCCAGAAGAAGCTCGCCGACGCGATGAGCCAGATCGACGATCTCCTGCGCGAGCAGCCGAACAACGCCTGGTTCTGGGAGCTCAAGGGGCAGGCGCTCCTGGAGTTCGGCCGTCCGCAGGAGGCGCTCGGCCCCCTGCGCAAGGCCGTCGCCCTGGCCCCCTCGGCGGGCCTCGTGCGCATCCTGCTCGGACAGGCGCTGGTGGCCACCGGCAATGCCGGCTACACCACCGAGGCGATCCGGGAGCTCTCCAACGCCACGGCCCGCGAGCCCGACTGGCCGGACGGCTGGCGGCAGCTCTCCCTGGCCTACGGCCAGAAGGGCGACATCGGCATGGCGCAGTACGCCGCCGCCCAGTCCTACTTCACGGCCGGCGACTACCGCATGGCCGCCACCCAGGCGACCCGTGCCATGGAGAAGCTTCCGAAAGGCTCTCCCGGCTACCTGAAGGCCGAGGACATCGTGAACTACCGCCCACGCACGCCCAGCAGCGGCGTACCCAGAGATCCGACGTGATGCGAACCGCCCCCCGGGGCCTGAAGGAGACGACGATGTTGAAGGTCCTGCGCCGCGCCGCCCTGGCCACGGTCATGGCTGGTACCCTGGCCGTGCCCGCGCTCGCCCAGACCGCCGACTTCACCGACAAGCAGAAGGCGGCCATCGGCGCGCTGGTGAAGGACTACCTCCTCAACAACCCCGAGGTGATCCAGGACGCCCTGGTCGAGCTCGACCGGCGCCAGAAGGATGCCGAGAAGGTGGCCGCCAAGCGGGCGCTCGGGGAGTTCTCCACCGCCCTGACCAGCCCGCAGCGCAACGTGGTGCTGGGCAACCCGAACGGCGACGTCACGCTGATCGAGTTCATGGATTACAACTGCACCTACTGCAAACGCTCGCTCACGGACGTGCGCGACCTGATCAAGGCCGATCCCAAGCTCAAGGTGATCATCCGCGACTTCCCGGTCCTGGGGCCTGACTCGGTGGAGGCGTCGCAGGTCGCCGTCGCCGTCAAGAACCAGCTCAAGGGCGACAAGTACTGGGACTTCCACGCCAAGCTGATGGACAGCCGTGGCCGCGTCGGCAAGGAGCGGGCCATGCAGGTGGCCAAGGAGGCCGGTGCCGACATGACGCGGCTGGCCAAGGACATCGACAGCGCCGACACCCGCGCCTTCATCGAGGAATCGATGCGGATCGGCGACGCCCTGAAGCTGCAGGGTACGCCGGCGTTCATCGTCGGCGAGGAGATCGTGTTCGGCGCCGTGGGCCTCGACCCGCTGAAGACCACGGTCGCGTCCGTCCGCAAGTGCGGCAAGGCGACCTGCTGAACGGATAGGCGGTTGAACGATTCTGCGTCCTTCGACATGCCGCCTGCGGCGGCTGCTCGGGATGAGGAGATTGTCGCTTTTCAGGCAACAAACGTCCTCATCCTGGAGACCTTTGCGCGAAGACACTGCGAGTGATGTGGCTCAGCGATTGGTGCGT
>NZ_CAMFHB010000089.1 GCF_945952055.1 uncultured Alsobacter sp. | reverse complement strand
ACCCGTCAGCCGCTTCGCGGCTGCCACCCTCCCCTGCAGGGGAGGGAGAGCGCCCGCTCAGAGGTCTGAATCCGGAAGGGCCGAGCCCGGGCAGGACGAGAGGAGAGGAAACCTGAGGCAACGGGTGCCTGGTAGGCCGCCACCTCCCCACCCGTCTCACGACGACATGTCGATCCGGTACTTCGCGAAGCCGTCCGGGCCATTGCCGACGGGCTGCACCTTGAGCCCCTTCGGGATGCTCTTGGAGGCCTGCGGCGAGGTCAGGAAGGTCACGTTCACGGCGCCCGGGATGGGTGCGAAGCGCCAGTTGCCGTCGGCGACGGGGTCGATGACCTTCTGCTCCACGATGTAGCGCACGATCACGTCGCGGTTGGTGTCGGGAGCGTCGATGACGCTCGTCGTGCCGTCGGCGCCGGGGAAGTTGCCGCCGCCGCCCGCGCGGTAGTTGTTGGTGGCGACGACGAACAGGGCGTTGGGGTCGATCGGCTGGCCATTGTAGCGCAGGTCGACGATGCGATGCGCATCCGGGGCCACGAGCTTGCCATTGCCGTCGTAGCGGGAGGGCTTGGTGACGTCGATCTGGTAGGTGACGCCGTCGATCACATCGAAGTTGAAAGCCGGGAACGCCGGGTTGATCAGCTCCTGCTCGTCGGCCTTGGCCGGGTCGATCCGGTTGAACAGGCCCGCGGAGCGTTCCAGCCACTCGCGCACCTGCGCGCCCGTCACCTTCACCGCCCGCACCGTGTTCGGGTACAGGTAGATGTCCGCGACGTCCTTGATGGCGATGGGGCCGGCCTTCACGTCCGTGTAGGCCTCGGGCCCGGAGCGCCCGCCGCTCTTGAAGGGGGCGGCGGCCGAGAGCACGGGCAGGCCCTTGAGGTCCGCCATGGTCGCTGCGATGCCGGCGACGTACCAGGTCTGCGCCTTCGAGACGATCTGCACCGACGGATCGTCGGCGACCAGCGCGAAGAACGAGTTGATCGGGTTCTTGGTCTCGCCGACGGGCTGGCGGACATAGGCCAGGGTCGCCTCGTGGTCGGCCTTCACCGCGGCCGCCGTCGGCGCGTCGTTCTCCACCTTGGGAACGATCGTGCGGTCCTTGCGATCGTAGATGGGCCGCGCCTCGCTGCGTGACGCGAGGACCTTCCAGGTGTCCCCGTCCTTCTCGAGCTCCAGGTCGATGATGCCGAGATGGCTGCCCCAGAAGCCGGCCATCACGGCCGGAACGCCGTGCAGCGTGCCCTTCTCGGCGTCGACGCCGGGGATGCCGGCAAAGTCCTTGCCCGGAAACACCTTGTGCTGGTGGCCGGTGAAGATCGCGTCGATCCCGGGCACCTTCGCCAGGTGAAGCGCGGCGTTCTCCTCGCCCCCCCGCCGCTCGCCGCCCTCGATGCCCGAGTGGCACAGCGCCAGCACGATGTCCGTCTGGCGGGCGAGTTCGGGGACGAATTTCAGCGCGGCGTCGACGATGTCGGTCGTGGTGACCTTGCCGGCGAGATGGCCCTGGTCCCACTGCATGATCTGCGGCGGCACGAAGCCGATCACGCCGACCTTCAGGCGCTGGCGCTGGCCCTGGTCGTCGACGACTTCCCGGTCGAAGATCATGGTCGGGCGCACGAGCGGCTGGCCGTCCGACTTGACCAGGTTGGCGCAGACGAACGGGAACTGGGCGCCGGAAAGCGCGAAGCCCAGATAGCTCAGGCCGTAGTTGAATTCGTGGTTGCCCAGCGTCGCGCAGACATAGTCGAGCCCGTTCATGCCGGCGAACATCGGATGGACCTCGCCGGCCTTCAGGCCGCGCTTGTAGGCCATGTAGTCGCCCATCGGGCTGCCCTGGATCAGGTCGCCGTTGTCGAACAGCAGGCTGTTGGGCACCTCGGCCCGCGCGGCGCGGACCAGCGCGGCGGTGCGCACGAGGCCCAGCGTGTCGTCCGGCTTGTCGCGATAATAGTCGTACGGCATCACGTTGACGTGGAGGTCCGTCGTCTCCATCAGCCGCAGCTTGACCCGCGCGCCCGCGGCCCTGGCGGGAGTGGGAAGCCCGGCGACGGCGGCGGCGCCGAGCGCCAGCCCTCCGGCGACGACGTCCCGGCGGCTCGGTCGTCCCGCAATTCCCTCATGCTCTGCGTAGGCCTTGCGGTCGTCGGTCATCGCTCCGGTCTCCTCGTGCAAGCGGCCAACGGGCCGCCGCGGCTCCTCTTTCCGCAGCGACCGGTTGCAACCGGGTGCAGACATCCCATCAGCTTATGCGTGAGGGTCGTGGCGGGGAAGTGGCGAAAACGCGCTGAGGCCCGCGGAATGCGGTGCGGCCACCCCGGCAAATCAAGGCAAAACGCCCAATCGGGTGGCGAGGGGAGGGCGGTCAGCCGGCGCCCGCGCGGGCGTCGTCCTGCGGAGCCACCACGAGCCCGTACTCCGCCGCGCTTTCGCCGAGCCAATGCCAGAACGACCCGGCATAGCCGCGCATCACCGCGACGTCGTAGGTCGGCGTGTCGTCGGTCTGCCACAGCGTGACCTCGACCATGCCGCACAGCGTGCTGGCCGCCATGCCGGCCCGGAACGCCCGCGGATGCAGGTCGAGCGCGAGGCCCTTGGCCAGCACGTCGCGCGTCCGCGGGCCCGAGAGGCGCAGCACGCCCTGGGCGTCGGTCTGGTCCGTGACGCTGGCCGCGCCCCGGCAGGCCTCGGCCACCCGCCCGACGAACGAGCCTGCGGGATAAGGTCCGCTCCCCGCCTCGTCCTGCATGACCAGCCAGCGTCCCGGCCCGGTCCATGCCGCGACCACCGGGCCCGCCGCCGAGACGCGCAGGGGCGCGGGCAGGGTCAGGCCCATAGCCGCCGCGACGGCCGAGGACACCTCGTCGGTCCTGCCCGGCCGCGCCACGACCTGCGCGATGGCGACCGTCGTCCGGACGGCGACGGTGAGCCCGGCCGGACCCTCCGCCTGGCCGAAGCGACCCGGCAATGCCAACCCGGCGAAGGCGCCGCGGCGGGAGAAGGTGATGTGCTCAGCCACGCATCCGGTCTCCGGCGGGGTCGACGAAGCAGGGCGGGCACAGCTCGACCAGGACGTCGCGGCCGCGCACGCCGTCCCAGGCCCGTACGCGCTGCCCATGCCGGCGCGGCCCGTCCTTCATCAGGCCGAGCCCGATCCACCGGCCTTCGCCTTGCGAATAGGCGACCGAGGTGACGTGGCCGAGGTCGTTCGCGGTGGTGGCCGGCGCGTCCACGTCGATGAAGTGGGCCCCCGCCGTGACGGTGTCCTTGGCATCGACCGCGCGGAAGCCCACGAGCGCGGGCCGCTGCGGGTCGACGAGCGCGGGGCGCGTGGCCATGACCCGCCCGACGCAGTCCTTCTTCGGCGACACCAGGCGGCCCATGCCGAGGTCCGCCGCCGTGGTCTGGCCGTTGAGTTCGCCGCCGGCGGGGTGCCCCTTCTCGACGCGCATCACGTTCATGGCCTCGAGCCCGTAGGCCACGACGCCGAGGTCGCGGCCCGCACCCATCAGTGCGCGGGCGAGTGCGTCTCCCCACGAGGACGGGACGCCCAGCTCATAGGCGAGCTCGCCCGAGAACGAGATCCGGAAGAGCCGGCCCGGCACGCCCCCGAGGAGCGAGAGCGGCATCGCGCCCATGAAGGGCAGCGCCTCGTTGGAGACGTCCTGCCCCGGGTCGGCGAGGCGCGCGACGAGCTGGCGCGAGCGCGGGCCGGCGACGGCGAACTGGGCCCATTGCTCGGTCGCGGAGACGACCGTCACGTCCAGCGTCGGCCAGGTCCACTGGAGCGCGTGCTCCATGTGCCCGAGCACGGCGGCGGCATTGGCCGTGGTGGTGGTGACGAGGAAGTGCTCGGGGCCGAGCCTGGCCACCGTGCCGTCGTCGAAGACGAAGCCGTCCTCGCGCAGCATCAGCCCGTAGCGCACCTTGCCCACCGGCAGGGTGGACACCGTGTTGGCGTAGATCCGGTCGAGGAACAGGGCGGCGTCCGGTCCCTGGACGTCGATCTTGCCGAGGGTGGAGACGTCGCAGATGCCGACGCCGGCGCGCACCGCGGCGACCTCGCGGTTGCAGGCGGCGAGCCAGTCTTCGCCCGCTTTCGGGAACCAGCCCGCCCGCAACCACGGCCCCACCTCGACGAAGACCGCGCCCTGCTCGCGCGCCCAGCCGTGGGCGGGGGTGAGCCGTGTCGGCTTGAAGGCCTTCCCCGTATGGACGCCCGCCAGTGCCCCGATGGCGACGGGCGTGTAGGGCGGGCGGAACGTCGTCGTGCCGGCCTCGCCCGGCGTCTTTCCCGACAGCGCCGCCATGAGGGCGAGCCCGTTCAGGTTCGACGTCTTGCCCTGGTCCGTCGCCATGCCCAGCGTCGTGTAGCGCTTCAGGTGCTCGACCGAGCGGAACGCCTCGCGATGGGCAATGGCGATGTCGGCCGATGTGACGTCGTTCTGGAAATCGATGAACGCCTTGCCGCCGCCCACCGGCTTGGGGGTGGGGACCAGGGCGACGCGGTCCTGGTCCTCGCGGGTCGCCCGCGGCACCTCGACGGCCGTGCCGTCGAAGCCGGCGGCCGTGGCGGCCTCGAGCCCGGCAAAAGCGCCGCTCGTCAGGCACTCGTCGAGAGAAAGCCGGCCGGCGGCAGCGCCCGCCACCGCCATGCCCGGCGGCAGGGTGCCGGGCAGGAAGGCCCCCGCCATGGCGTCCCAGGCCGGCTTGCCGCCCAGGTGCGACGTGAGGTGCACGGTCGGAACCCATCCGTTCGACATGACCACGAGGTCGCAATCGAAGGTCTGTCGGCCGGAGCCGTCGGGCCGGCCGAGATCGACGGCCTGCACGCAACCGTGCCCGTGGGCGCGCAGCGGCACAGAGCCCGCCAGCAACCGGGTCCCGGCATGGTCGGCGATGACCTGCAGCGAGCGCGACACCTCGGCCCGGGCGTCGGCGATGGCGATGACGTTGATCCCGGCGCGTTGCAGCGCCAGTGCCGTGCGGCCCCCATCCTCGCCGGTGGTGGCCACGACGGCACGGTCGCCGGGCCGCGCCGCGAAGCGGTTGACGTAGCTGCGGGCCGCGCCCGCGAGCATCACGTTGGGCCTGTCATTGTCGCCGAAGACGATGGGTCGTTCGAGCGCGCCGGCGCACAGGACGGACCGCTTGGCCACGATCTGCCAGGCCCGCTGCCGCGGCTGGTGCGGGCCGGGTTGCCCGACATGGTCGGCCACGCGCTCCACCGCCCCGTAGCTGCCGTGGTCGAACACGCCGAACACGGTGGTGCGGCGCAGGATCCGCACCTCCGGCATCGCCTCGAGCTTGGCCTGCATCGCCCCCGCCCAGTCGCGCGCCGGCCGGCCCTCGATCTCCAGGTCATCCGCCAGCAGGCGGCCTCCGAGGACGAAGTCGTCCTCCGCCAGGATGACGCGGGCGCCGGTGCGCCCGGCCGTGAGGGCCGCCATCAGGCCCGCCGGCCCGCTGCCGACGACCAGCACGTCGCAATGCGCGGTGGCCGTCTCGTACCGGTCGGGGTCAGGCCCGATCGGTGCCCGGCCAAGGCCCGCGGCCCGGCGGATCAGCGGCTCGTACAGCTTCTCCCAGAAGGCGGCCGGCCACATGAAGGTCTTGTAGTAGAAGCCGGCGCCCAGGAGGGGCGCGGCGATCTGGTTGATCCCCAAGAGGTCGAGGCGCAGCGAGGGCCAGCGGTTCTGGCTCGTCGCGGTCAGGCCGTCGAAGAGCTCGACGGCGGTGGCGCGCGTGTTGGGCTCACGCCGCGCGCCGTCGCGCAGCTCGACAAGCCCGTTGGGCTCTTCGGGGCCCGCCGCCAGCAGCCCCCTCGGCCGGTGGTACTTGAACGAGCGCCCCACGAGCCGGACGCCGTTGGCGACCAGGGCGGAGGCCAGCGTGTCGCCCGGGTGCCCCTCGTAGGCGATGCCGTCGAAGCGGAAGGCGACCCTGGCGCTGCGGTCGATCAGGCCGCCCGCGCTCAGGCGGTGTGAGGCGGGCAGGGGCCGCTGCGGCGTGGTCATGCGGGCGCCCCGTCCCTGGCGAGGGCCACCGTCCGCGCGTCCTCGGCCCCGCTGATCGCATGCGTGCGGGTGTCCCGCGTCACGACGAGCCACGCCCGGCAGCCATGCACGTGCTGCCACAGCTCGCGATGGACGCCAGCCGGGTTGGGCCTGAGATAGACATAGTCCATCCAGGGTCGAGACGCCGGCTCGCCGGCCTTCGCCTCGGCCATCCCGTCGGGCCGGCGCACGCCGGCATCGCCGAGATAGAGGAACTCCTCGTGGCCGCGTTCGCCGCAATGGGGGCAGGGGATGCGCATGGTGCGGCCGTTCTCAGTGCAGGTTCGGCGTGGCGCCCGTGCCCGCCTCGTCGATGAGGTCGCCGGTGGCGAAACGGTCGAGACGGTAGGCGGCGTTCAGGCGGTGCGGCTCGTCGCGGGCGATCGTATGGGCGAAGCACCATCCGGAGGCGGGCGTCGCCTTGAAGCCGCCGATGCACCAGCCGCAATTGATGTAGAGGCCTGCGATCGGCGTCTTGTCGATGATGGGCGAGCCGTCCATCGACATGTCCATGATGCCGCCCCACTGGCGCAGGACGCGCAGCCGGCTGACGGACGGCATGAGCGCGACCGCCGCCTCCATGACCTCGTGGATGACCGGCAGGTTGCCGCGCTGGGCGTAGGAATTGTAGCGGTCGATGTCGCCGCCGAAGACGAGCCCGCCCTTGTCCGACTGGCTGATGTAGAAGTGGCCCGCCCCGAAGATGATCACCTGGTCGACGAGCGGCTTCACGCCCTCCGAGACGAAGGCCTGCAGGACATGGCTCTCGATGGGCAGTTGCAGTCCCGCCATGGCCGCGACGCGCGAGGAGTTCCCGGCGCAGGCGAGGCCCACCTTCGGCGCCCCGATGAAGCCGCGCGTCGTCTCCACGCCGAGCACGCGCCCGTTCTCCACGCGGATGCCGGTGACCTCGCAGTTCTGGATGAGATCCACCCCGCGCCGGTCGGCCGCCCGCGCGTAGCCCCAGGCCACCGCGTCGTGGCGCACCGTGCCGCCGCGCGGTTGCCAGAGGCCGCCCATCACCGGAAAGCGCGCGCTGTCGAAGTCGAGCATGGGCGCGAGCCGCCGCACCCCCTCGCGGTCGAGCAGCTCGGCATCGACGCCCTCCAGGCGCATGGCGTTGCCGCGGCGCGCGGCGGCGTCGCGGGTGCCGTCCGACTCGAACAGGTGCAGCACGCCGCGCTGGCTCACCATGGCGTTGTAGTTGATGTCCTGCTCCAGGCCTTCCCAGAGCTTCAGCGAATGCTCGTAGAAGGGGATGTTGCCGGGCAGCAGGTAGTTCGAGCGGATGATCGTGGTGTTGCGCCCGACATTGCCGGATCCGAGATAGCCCTTCTCGACCACGGCGACGTTGGTGAGGCCGTGCTCCTTGGCAAGATAATAGGCGGTCGAAAGTCCGTGCCCGCCCCCGCCCACGATGATCGCGTCGTAGGAGGCCTTGGGCTCCGGATCGCGCCAGGCCGGCTGCCATCCCGTATTGCCGCGCAGCGCTTCCGACAGAAGGGAAAAGATGGAATAGCGCACCGGAAAGCCCCTCGGCCGGACACCTTCGGTGCTCCTGGCGACCGTGAGCAAACGGGCGCGACGTGCCCAAGTCAATAGGCCCGCGGTTCCGGAACTGGGCTGGAAATTGCATCCGGGAGAGGGTGCTCCCTACGTCCGGCTTGACGCGGCAGGTGCCGACGCATTCAGTTCGAGCGGTCCGGTGGGGCGACGGAGGCGGCATTGATCATCGCTGTGGGCGGCACGAAGGGCGGCACGGGCAAGTCGACGGTCTCCACCAATCTCGCGGTCATCCTGGCCGCGTCCGGCCGGGACGTGCTGCTGGTGGATGCCGACGACCAGGGCACGGCCGGCGATTTCACCACCATGCGCAACCAGAGCCGCGAGGACGGCGCCGGCTACACCTGCATCGCGCTCAAGGGTCGGGCGGTGGTGACGGAGATCATGCGGCTCCGGCCCAAATACGACGACATCGTCATCGACGTCGGGGCCGGCGAGACGGCGAGCCAGAAGGGCGCGCTGGCGGTCGCCGATCTCTACCTGGTGCCGATGGCGCCGCGCTCCTTCGACGTCTGGACGCTGGAGAAGGTGGCCGCGCTCGTCGAGGACGCGCGCGTCACCAATCCCAAGCTCGACGCGGCCGTCTTCCTCAACCGCGCCGACGCGAGCGGCTCCGAGAACGAGGCCGCCGCCGAGATCATCACGGCCCAGCCCGCCCTGCGGCTGCTGAAGGCCACGCTCGGCAACCGTAAGTCCTACGCTCGCGCTTCCACGGCAGGCCTGGCGGTCACGGAGCTGCGCCCGGCGGATGCCAAGGCGAGCGCCGAGGTCCGCGGCCTGGTCGCGGAAATCGGCGCCGGCGCGACGCGCAAGACGAAGGCGCCGGCGAAGCCGAAAGCCAAGGCCGGAACGGCCACCACCTCCAGCAAGAGCAGGACACGACGCTGATGCGCGCCATCCTCGATCACTGCCAGGGCGTTCCCGTCGTCACCATCGCCGATGGCACCGAACTGCTTGCGGAAGGCCAGAAGACCGGGCGCGTCTATGTCCTGGTGCAGGGGCGCATCGAGATCCTGCGCGGCGGCACGCAGGTCACCGTGCTCGACGAACCGGGCTCGGTGGTGGGCGAGATGTCGCTCCTGCTCGACAGCCCGCACACCGCCTCGGCACGCGCGCTGGGCGATGTGCACGTCCATGCCATCGCCGATGCCGCCGGCTTCTTCAACGATCGGCCGGCGCTGTCCTGGCTGATCGCCACGCTGCTGGCCAAGCGCCTCAACGCCGCCACGACCTATCTCGTCGATCTCAAGCGCCAGTTCGCCAATCACGGCGACCACCTCGAGATGGTCGCCGAGATCCTCGAAACGCTGATCCATCAGCAGGATCGCGACTTCAGGCCCGGGTCGGCGCGCGATCCCGGCCGGGCCTGACGCTCCTCTTCACCGCGGACAGGGCGGTGCCCCGGGCACGCCGCATGCGGGCCGACCTCCGCCACCCTGAGGCTTGCCCTGCGGGGGCGCGGCCTGTTGCGGCGCGGGCGGCGGCGGTGGCGGACGAACGGCGGGCGGCGGCTGCACGGGCGCGGGGCGCGGCGCCTGGATGACGGGCGGCGGAGCAGGGGGTGGCGGCCGCTGGATCGCCGGTGCCGGCGGAGGCGCGGGACGGGGCACCTGGGG
>NZ_CAMFHB010000088.1 GCF_945952055.1 uncultured Alsobacter sp. | reverse complement strand
CGATGCGCACGCCCTTCTTCGTCTTGGCCAGGTTCTCGGCCGAGAGGATGTTCTTGGTCTGCGCGGTCATGGGCGTGTGCAGCGTGATGAAGTCCGCGCGCGCCAGCAGGTCGTCGAGGTCGACCTTCTCGACCCCGAGGTCGACGGCCCGCTCCGGGGAGAGGAAGGGGTCGAAGGCGATGACGCGCATGCGCAGGCCCAGCGCACGGTCCGCGACGATGGAGCCGATGTTGCCGCAGCCGACGATGCCCAGCGTCTTGCCGGTGATCTCGACGCCCATGAAGCGGTTCTTCTCCCACTTGCCGGCCTGGGTGGAGGCATCCGCGGCGGGGATCTCGCGGGCGACGGCGAACATCATCGCGATGGCGTGCTCCGCCGTCGTGATGGAGTTGCCGAAGGGCGTGTTCATGACGATCACGCCCTTGGCGGTCGCCGCCGGAATGTCGACGTTGTCGACGCCGATGCCGGCCCGGCCCACGACCTTCAGGTTGGTGGCGCTTTCGAGAAGCTTCGCCGTGACCTTGGTGGCCGAGCGGATCGCGAGGCCGTCGTACTGGCCGATGATGGCGGCGAGTTCGTCCTTGTCGAGACCGGGCTTCACGTCGACCTCGACGCCACGCTCCTGGAAGATGGCGACGGCGGCGGGGGACAGGGCATCGGAAATGAGAACGCGGGGTGCCATGAATGGATCTCCTACATCCCTCCGGCGGGAGGGGCGGCGCGTGGGCGCCTGACTTGCAAACGCATCGAGCTGATCGAGCGCCTCCCTCCCCCGCAGGGGAAGGAGAGCGCCGTCTGGTCCGAGGGGGCCGAGGGTCTCAGGCCGCCTTTGCGAGGCCGGCCTTCATTTCGGCGTAGGCCCAGCCGACCCACTGCATGAGCGCGGCGACGTCGGCCGTCTCGACAGTGGCGCCGCACCAGATGCGCAGGCCGGGCGGTGCGTCGCGGTAGGCCCCGAGATCGAAGCCCGCGCCGTGCTTCTCGACGAGGTCGACGAGGCCCTTGGCGAAAGCCGCCTGCTGCTCCGCGGGCAGCGCCGCGACGTGCGGGTCGGACACCACGAGGCAGACGCTGGTGTTGGAGCGGATGGCGTCGGTCTTGGCCAGGAAGGAGAGCCAGCCATTCTTCGCCACGTAGTCTGCGATGACGGCGGTGTTGGCGTCGGCACGCGCGATCAGGGCCTCGAGGCCGCCGATCGACTTCGCCCACTGCAGCGCGTCGATGTAGTCCTCGACGCAGAGCATGGACGGCGTGTTGATGGTCTCGCCCTGGAAGAGGCCCTCGGTGATCTTGCCGCCCGAGGTCATGCGGAAGATCTTCGGCAGCGGCCAGGCGGGGGTGTAGCTCGTCAGGCGCTCGGCGGCGCGCGGCGAGAGGATGAGCATGCCGTGCGCGGCCTCGCCGCCCAGCACCTTCTGCCAGGAGAAGGTGACGACGTCGAGCTTGGCCCAGTCGAGGCGCTGGGCGAAGGCGGCCGAGGTGGCGTCGCAGATCGTCAGGCCCTTGCGGTCGGCCGGGATCCAGTCGCCGTTGGGCACGCGCACGCCGGACGTGGTGCCGTTCCAGGTGAAGACGACGTCGTTGTCGAAGTTCACCGTCGCGAGGTCGACGATGTCGCCGTAGCCGGCCTTGAGGACGCGGGCGTCCTTGAGCTTGAGCTGCTTGACGACGTCCGTCACCCAGCCCTCGCCGAAGCTTTCCCAGGCGAGCATGTCGACGCCGCGGGCGCCGAGCAGCGACCACATGGCCATTTCCACGGCGCCGGTGTCGGAAGCCGGCACGATGGCGATGCGGTAGTCGGCCGGGACGCCGAGGATCTCGCGGGTGAGATCGATGGCGAGCTTCAGCTTGGCCTTGCCCACCTTGGCGCGGTGGGAGCGGCCGAGCGGCGCGTCCTGGAGGGCTTGGAGGGACCAGCCGGGGCGCTTGGCGCAGGGGCCGGACGAGAAAAGCGGATTCGCCGGCCGCAGGCCGGGCGTCGGGTTAGCCATCTGATGTCTCCATCCTTGCAGATGGGCGCTCCCCGTTGGGGGGGAGTGTCCCGCCGCCGGACTTAGGCCAGAGCGACGGCCGCGTCAATTGCACCGCATAACGTCATGCGTTATGCTCCGGGATTATCGGGAGCTTTGCTGACAGTGAAACGAGGACCGAGAGATGTCGGGATCGTCGATGACCACGACTGATGTCCTGCCCAACCCCACGCCCGGGGAAATCCTGTCCGAAGAGTTCATGAAGCCGTTTGGATTGAGCCAGAATGCCTTGGCACGGGCGATCGGCGTACCGCCGCGAAGGATCAACGAAATCGTTCTCGGCAAACGGGCCATCACGGCTGACACGGATCTGCGGTTGGCCCGTTATTTCGGCATGTCGGAGGGATTTTTCCTCGGCCTGCAGACTGATTTCGACCTGATGGAACGTCGCAGGCTGATCGAAGGGGACCTCGCCAAGATCGTTCCGCACGCGGCCTGACGGAATGGCCTGAAATGCAATGGGGCCGGCATTCCTGCCGGCCCCATTCCGTTCTGATGCGTCGATGCGATCAGTACTTGCGCACGAGCGGCGGGGGCTCGTAGGCGGGGGCGTGGTCGGCCAGCATCCAGCGCAGGCCGATGCGGAAATCGTGGGAGTCCACGTTCTTGATCTTGCCGTCGAAGCCGCACTGTCCGCCGCCGGGGCAGATGTTGGCGCCGAGCTTGGCCTCGCCGAGGTTCAGGTAGCGGTATCCGAGCTCGAGCTTGAGGTTCGGGGCCACCGCGTAGCCGACGCCGGCCATCAGGGCCCAGGCGAAGTTCCAGCGGGTGTCGCCGTTGATCCAGCCGACCGCCAGCGTCTGCGGGCCGAAGTCGTAGCTCTTCGTCGTCTTCATGTAGGCGGTGCCGAGGCCGGCGCCGACGAAGGGGGTGAAGCCGCCCCAGGTGCCGAGGTCGACGTAGCCGTTGGCCATGAAGACGCCGCTGGAGACGGTGCCGCCGTCGTAGATGTCGTCGCAGACCGCGGCGGGGCAGAAGGCGGTGTAGGTCGCGCGGGCGCCGACCTTGGCACCCCAGCGGTATTCACCGGTGATGTCGCCGCGCAGCCAGCTGTTGAACTGGTAGCCGACGCCGGCACCGACGAAGCCGGCGTTGCCGGCGGTGTGCTCGACGAAGCTCGCCGTCGGCGTGTTGCTGATCGCGCCGTGGGACCAGTTGCCGGTCTGGTAGATGCTGCCGCCTGCGTCGCCGCGCAGATACCAGCCGCCGAAGTCGACGGGCTCCGGCGCCATCGGAGGCGGGGGCGGGAGGCGAAGCAGGTCCGCGGCTGCCGCCGGTCCGACCATGCCCAGGGCCAGGGCGCATGCCATCGCGAATTGCTTGATACCCATCACAACCATCCCTCGTCGCAGCGGCCGCGTGTGGCCGGTTCGTAGTGCAACCTGTGAGGGAAGATTCTCATGGGCCGGTAAACAGCCTCTTAACCCTAACTCTTTACCACGTTCTTTCATGACCACTTTAATGCAAAGGGCCGGATCGGTGTCCGATCCGGCCCTTTGCTGTGAAATCTTGCCGAATTCTTAATGCGATCAGGCCGCCACGCGGCGCAGGGCCTCGATCACGTCGTCGACGGCCTGCTCGACCACGTCCCGGTCGTCGCCTTCCGCCATGACGCGGATGACCGGCTCGGTGCCCGACGGACGGATCACCAGGCGGCCACCAGCGCCCAGCCTCTGGCGCGAGGCCTCGATCGCGGTGACCACCGTGCTCTCCTCCAGCGGCCGACCACCGGGACGCAGGCGCACGTTCTTGAGGATCTGCGGCAGGGGCTCGAAGCAGTGGCAGACCTCGCTCACGGGCCGGCCCTGCTGCTTGACCACGGCGAGGACCTGAAGCGCCGCCAGGAGCCCGTCGCCGGTCGTGCTGTAGTCGGACAGGATGATGTGCCCCGACTGCTCGCCGCCGACGTTGTAGCCGTGCTCGCGCATGTGCTCGAGCACGTAGCGGTCGCCGACCGCCGTGCGGGCCAGGGACAGGCCGATGCCCTGCAGGTGACGCTCGAGGCCGAGGTTCGACATCACGGTCGCCACGATGCCGGGCTTGGACAGGCGTCCCTCGTCGAGCCAGCTCTTGGCGACGACGGCCATCAGCTGGTCGCCGTCGACCAGCCGGCCCTTCTCGTCGATGATGACCACGCGGTCGGCGTCGCCGTCGAGCGCGATGCCGATGTCGGCCCGCAGCTCGCGCACGCGCTTGGACAGCGCGTCCGTCGCCGTGGAGCCGACGTCACGGTTGATGTTGAAGCCGTCGGGCTCGACGCCCATGGACACGACTTCCGCGCCGAGCTCCCACAGCGCCTCGGGAGCCACCTTGTAGCCCGCGCCGTTGGCGCAATCGACGACGATGCGCAGCCCCTCGAGGTCGAGATTGCGGGGCAGCGTGCGCTTGGCGAACTCGATGTAGCGCGCGTGGACGCTCTCGATGCGCTTGGCGCGGCCGAGTTCGGCCGAGCCGGACAGCCTGCCCGTGAGGTCGCCGTCGATCATGGCCTCGATCTCGCGCTCGGTGTCGTCCGACAGCTTGAAGCCGTCGGGCCCGAAGAGCTTGATGCCGTTGTCGTGGTAGGGGTTGTGCGAGGCCGAGATCATGACCCCGAGGTCGGCGCGCAGGGAGCGCGTGAGCATCGCCACGGCGGGCGTCGGAATGGGGCCGAGCAGCAGCACGTCCATCCCCACCGACGTGAAGCCGGCGACCATGGCGTACTCGATCATGTAGCCCGACAGGCGCGTGTCCTTGCCGATCACGACGCGATGGCGGTACTCGCCACGCTGGAACGCCAGTCCCGCCGCCTGTCCGACCTTGAGCGCCAGCTCCGGCGTGATGACCCGGTTCGCGAGACCGCGAATGCCGTCCGTTCCGAAATACTTCCTGCTCATTGGGCTCCTCGCATGGGTGATGCCGCCAGCCGGGGGACCGCAGACTTCTCGTCGGGGCCCGATGCTTATCGGCAGCGTTCCCTCGTTCGCAATGGCTTACCACCGAATGGCCCGGTCCGGCGATACGCCAGCGGCAGACCCTAGACGTCCCGGGTTACCGGCTTGTTCAAGCGACGGGCCCGCCGCGCGAAAACGCCCGGCCTGATGGCCGGGCGTGTCTGGGCGGGACGGCTTTGCACCGGGTCTCAGGCCTGCGGCTGAGGTTCCATGCCGGCGTCCGGCTCCTGGCGCGGGCGGCCCTTTCCGGCCGTCGGCACCACCGGAGCGGCACGGCTCGGCGGATCGTCGCCGACATCGCGCACCGGAGGCTTCCCGTTGAGCAGGTTGACGATCTCGTCGCCCGACAGCGTCTCGTATTCGAGCAGCCCGACAGCCAGCGTCTCCAGATCGTCCCGCTTCTCGGAGAGGACCTTGGTCGCCTCCTTGTAGCCTTCCTCGACGAGGCGGCGAACCTCCGCGTCGATCTTCTGGGCCGTGGCCTCGGAGATGTTCTGCTGGCGGGAAACCGACATGCCGAGGAACACCTCGTCCTGGTTCTCGCCATAGGCCACCGTGCCGAGCTCCGACGAGAAGCCCCAGCGCGTCACCATCATGCGGGCAAGCCGCGTGGCCTGCTCGATGTCGGAGGCCGCGCCCGAGGTCACCTTGTCGTGGCCGAAGACGAGCTCTTCCGCCACCCGGCCGCCCATCATGATCGCCAGGCGCGACGTCATCTGCTCGTAGCTCATCGACAGCTTGTCGCGCTCGGGGAGCTGCATGACCATGCCCAGGGCACGGCCGCGCGGGATGATCGTGGCCTTGTGGACCGGGTCGGTCGCCTTGACGTTGAAGGCGAGGATGGCATGGCCCGCCTCGTGGTAGGCGGTCAGCCGCTTCTCGTCCTCGCTCATGACCAGGGTGCGCCGCTCGGCACCCATCATGACCTTGTCCTTGGCGTCCTCGAACTCCTTCATCGTGACGATGCGCTTGCCGCGGCGTGCCGCGAGCAGGGCCGCCTCGTTGACGAGGTTCATGAGGTCGGCGCCGGAGAAGCCGGGGGTGCCGCGGGCGACCGTCTTCAGGTCGACGTCGGGCGCCAGCGGAACCTTGCGGACGTGGACGCGCAGGATGCGCTCGCGGCCGATGACGTCCGGGTTGGGGACGACGATCTGGCGGTCGAAGCGGCCGGGACGCAGCAGCGCCGGGTCGAGAACGTCCGGGCGGTTGGTCGCGGCGATGAGGATGATGCCCTCGTTCGCCTCGAAGCCGTCCATCTCGACCAGCAGCTGGTTCAGCGTCTGCTCGCGCTCGTCGTTGCCGCCGCCGAGGCCGGCGCCGCGATGGCGACCGACCGCGTCGATTTCGTCGATGAAGATGATGCAGGGCGCGTTCTTCTTGGCCTGCTCGAACATGTCACGGACGCGGCTGGCGCCGACGCCGACGAACATCTCGACGAAGTCCGAACCCGAAATCGTGAAGAACGGCACGTTCGCCTCGCCGGCGATGGCGCGGGCGAGCAGCGTCTTGCCTGTGCCGGGAGGGCCGACCAGGAGCACGCCGCGCGGAATGCGGCCGCCCAGGCGCTGGAACTTCTGCGGGTCGCGCAGGAACTCCACGATCTCCTGCAGGTCTTCTTTGGCCTCCTCGACGCCCGCCACGTCCTCGAAGGTCACGCGGCCGTGCGCCTCCGTGAGCAGCTTGGCCTTGGACTTGCCGAAGCCCATCGCCTTGCCGCTCGCCCCCTGCATCTGCCGGGAGAGGAAGATCCAGGCCGCGATGAAGACGATCAGCGGCATCCAGTTGACAAGCAGCGCCAGGAACCAGGGCAGGTTCTCCTGGAGCGGCTTGGCCGAGAAGTTCACGCCCTTCTGGGACAGTTTCTGCACCAGGTTCGGGTCGTTCGGCGAATAGGTCTGGAACTGCCGTCCGTCGGACAGGGTGCCGTGGATCTCGGGGCCCTGGATGACGACGTTCGAGACGCGGCCGGATTCGACCTCGTTCAGGAACTGGCTGTAGTTCATCTCGTAGGACGCGGTTCGCTGGCCAGGATTCTGGAACAGCGTGACGAGCGCCAGGACGAGCAGGAAGATGATCACCCAGAGGGCGAAATTGCGGACGTTCGGGTTCATTACCGATCGGTCGCCTTCGGTCGGCCCGGCGTGCCTGGAAGGGACGCGTCCGGACGGGTTGCATGGTCACAATGTAGGTCTGCGGACCCGCTCTGCCAAGGGAAGCAGACGATCCGCGCGGAAATAGCGACTCGTGCCAGATGCCGCATCATCCGGCCTTACACTACTAGCTCGTTCTTTGCAGGGCGTGAACGCGCGCTCCGACCACGAGCACGTTCGCCCTCGCGCACGATGGTGACCTCACCGCGGCGAAGCCGCACGATACACCCTGCGGCCGTCCGGGTCACTGCCCGACCTTCGGCGAAAGCCGTGGACAGGACCCCGGCCAGGCGCTCCACCCGCTCGAGGCGCGGCGGCATCGGCGAGCCGGCGGTCGCCTGCAGGGCGGCGGCGAGCACCCGGACACGGGTTTCCGCCGGTTCCCCGAACAGGTCCGGAGCGATCCGGCAGGTGTCGCCGGTCCGGCGGACGTCCCGCGCCGTCGCCGTGGCAGCGGCGGCGGAAGCCACCTCGTCCAGCCTCGCGAGGCGGGCGGCGAGGCGGGCGAGCCGCTCTTCCGTGAGCCCGCCTGCCGCCAGCAGCGGCATGCCCCGGCGCACCGCCGTGCGAGCGAAACGCGGGTCGATGTTGGAGGGATCCTCGATCCACTCCTGCCCGCTCGAGCGCAGGAAGGCGACGAGATCGGCCTTGGCGAGGCCGATGAAGGGCCTCGCGAGCGTGACGCGGCCGAGCGCCCTGCAGGCCTGCATGGCCGCGAGGCCCGTGGGGCCGCTGCCGCGCATCAGCCGCATCAGAACCGTTTCCGCCTGGTCGGTGGCGTGGTGCGCGGTGAGCACATGGGTCGCGCCGACCGACACCGCATACTCCTCCAGAAGCGCATAGCGCGCCTCGCGAGCCGCGGCCTGCAGGCCGGTGGACGGCTTGGGACCCGTCCAGGCCAGCGTGGCGTGGGGAAGCCCTTGCATGGCGGACCAGGCGGCCACCTGCTCGGCCTCGCGGGCGGCGTCCGGGCGAAGGCCGTGGTCGACGGTGGCGACGTGGAGGAGCGGACGCGGCCCCGTGCCGCTCTTCGCCCACAGGGCCGCGGCACACAGGAGGGCCATGGAATCGGCGCCGCCGGACACGGCGAGCACCAGGGCCGGAACCGTCTCGAGCCCCGCGAAGGCGGCGACGAGCGCCGTGGCGGCCCGCCCGTGGGGTGTCGGGGCCGGCTCCTCCGCCACGCTCAGCAGTTGCCGCGCTTCTGCTCCCGCTCGACGCCCGCCCGCAGATCGTTCGAGGAGTCGGGATACTTGCGCAGCACCTCGGCCAGGGTGGCGCAGGATTGCTCGGGCTGCCCCATGCCGCGCAGCGAAAGGGCCAGCTTGTAGAGGCTTTCCGGTGCGACCCTGGACTGGCCGTGGCTCTTATAGACCTTCAGATACTGCTCGACCGCGTCGGGATAGCGCTGGCGACGGTAGTAGGTCTCGGCCAGCCAGTAGGTCGCGTTGGGCACCAGCCGGTCGCGCGGCCAGGTCTGCAGGTACTGCCGGAAGGCCATTTCGGCCTGCTCGTACTGCTTCTGCTGCAGGAGGCCGTACGCCATGTCGTAGTCCTCCTTGGCGGAGCCGGTGCCCGGCGCGGCCACGGGGGTGGGCGCGGTGCCCATGACGGCCGGAGCCCCGGTCCGGGGCGCGGCGGCCTGGGGCATCGCGGGCTGGGGCATCGCCTGCGCGCTCGGCGCCAGGACGGTCGGGCCCGGCAGCGCGCCGGACGGCAGCGAGCCGGAGGGCAGAGATCCCGTGGGAAGACCCGGGGGCGACAGGCCGACGCCGCCCGCCGCGGTGCCTGGCCGGGCTCGCGTCGAGAGGTCGAGCGGGCCCGCCTCGCCGTCGTCGTCGGCGAAGATGCCGTCCATCGGCACGCCGCGGGCGGCCGGAATCCCGGCCGTCACGTCGCCCGGCACGTTGCCGAGCGTCCGGGGGGCGCCGGGCGCGTTCGGCTGGGAGGCGGGATCGAAGGCGTCGCCACGCTTTTGCGGCGCCGGGCCCGGGGCGGGCGCACTCGGCGCGGGGCGGGCCGGCTGGACGGTCGGCGTCGCGCCGCCGGCGGTCGGACGGGCGCCGCCCTTCATCTCCTGGAAGCGGAACTCGACGTCTTCCTGTCTCTTATACACATCTGACGCTGCCGACGACTCCTTACGTGT
>NZ_CAMFHB010000087.1 GCF_945952055.1 uncultured Alsobacter sp. | reverse complement strand
CCCCGATCGCCATGGAAGAGAAGCTGCGCTTCGCCATCCGCGAAGGCGGCCGCACGGTTGGTGCCGGCGTCGTCGCCTCGATCATCGCGTAACGCAAGGGACAGGGCACGCGGCCGCGGGGATGCCCTCGGCCACGACCGTTCGTTTCGAAAGTCTTGCCGGACGCCGGGGCAGTCATGCTCCGGCGTTCGTCGTTTGGAGGGGCTGTCGGCAAGTCAGGCTGCGCGATCGTTGCAAGATATGATCTTTGCAACCGAGAGTTGGTGGATTGAACCCGCGTGGCAGCGGATGAGGATGCATCACCTCTGTTTGCGTGGTGGCCGATGCATAAACTCCTCTTCGCCGTGGATCAGCGCTCCCGGACTGCACGCGTCGCGAGCGCCGTCGCCGTCGTCGTTGCCGCCGCCACGTCCGCCGCTGCTCTCGTCGTGGGCCTGAGGCTGGCCACGTCCGAAACGCCGCCGCCGATGCACGAGGGATCCTCGGCCATTACAGAAGGCAGTCCGGGAGAGTCCGCCGCCATCACCTCGGTACGCCAAGCCTTGCAGTCTGGACGCTACGACGTCTTGCAGAAGCGGTGGAACACCGCGCCCCTGTCCGAGCGGGTGGAGTTCGGGCAAAAGGCGCTGGGGCAGGGCGGAACGGTCGCCGTCGCCTCTCCGCTCATTCGGGATCTGTGGATGACACCGGTGCCGGACACCGGGCCGGACTGGCGGCCACTGGCCCTGCGGACGCTGTATCTCGCCTATGCGCGGATGCGCGTCGACGGACAGCTCTGCCGCGACGATTCGGGCCCCGGGCGTCGCTTGCAGGGGCTGGCCCTGGAGTTCGAGCCTGTGATCCGCTACGGGGAAACACTGCCGCGCCCGATCCGTCAGGCTCTCGTGGCCGATGCCCTCGACGGCGAGGCCGCGACGGCGTTCACGCGCCCGGCCGACCCGTTCGTCTGCAGCGGTGGCCAGAGCTCTGGCGGGCGGCACCTGACGGCCGACGTCGTCGTGCCCGCGCAGGCGAAGATCCGGGCCGGACTGTCGGCCGAGCTCGGCGTGCCTCCCGACCCCGCAGCACTGCCGGCCGACGAGCCGCGCCCCTGACGCGCCGCCGGGGAAAGGGCCTTGCCAAACCACCGGCCGCGTGCGACATGCACGGCGCTGCGGCGGCTCCGGTCGCCAGCGGGCCTAGGAGTGTAGCTCAATTTGGTTAGAGCACCGGTCTCCAAAACCGGGGGTTGGGGGTTCGAGTCCCTCCACTCCTGCCAGGCCCAGCGATGATCGAAAACCATCTCGAAGCTTAGGCATTGCCACCCTTTGCGCGTGAGCGCAGGCTCCACCCTCCGGGGAGCGAGGGGAGTGGACTGATGGCATCTGGCGTTGCACGTGTCGTGGCGGGGGCCGCCATTTGCGCTCTCCTTGCGCTTGCCGGACCCGTGGGGGGCCAGGCCGCCGAGGTGAAGGTGAGCCGGGTCGAGGTGGGCGGCGTTTCGGCCGTGTTGCTCATGCCGCCAAAGCCCGTCGCCAGCCTGATTCTCCTGACGGGTGGCCCCGGCAAGGTCGGCATCGCGCCCGACGGCTCCGTGACGGCCGGCGGTGGCAACCAGCTCGTGCGGACGCGCGAGGCCTATGCCGCCAAGGGTTTCGCCGTTCTCGTGCCCGACGTGGGCTATGACCTCGCTGCGCTGGTGAGTTCCATGGCCGCGATCAAGCGGCCCGTGACCGTGGCGGGCACGAGTCGCGGTACGCAGCGGGCCGCGCGCGGCCTCGCCGCCGGTGCCAGGCCCGACAAGCTGGTGCTCACCTCCGGGCTCCTGGCGCCCGAGTCAGGCGCCGACCAGTCCGTGATCGGCATCCTGGGCGACCCCGCGCGTTTGCCGCCGACGCTCGTCATCCATCACCGGGCCGACGGCTGCCGCGTCACGCGCCCGGAAGGTGTCGAGCCCTTCGCGAAATGGGGCGGCAAGCGGGTGACCGTCCGCTGGCTCGACGGCGGAAACGACGACGGCGACGCGTGCGAGGCCCGCGGCCATCACGGCTTCAACGGGCTCGACGGCGCCGTCGTGTCGGCCGTGTCGGCTTTTGCCCGCCGCTGAAGCTTGCCGCTCCTTGACCCGGGCGGCAATACGGCCTATTTCCGCTTTTACTCCATGACATCGTCGGTTCCGTCTTCCCCGGCCGACGGGTCATGCCTGCAAGCCGGCGGGTGATCCGCACCCCAACCAGGTGATCCATGGCCAAGACGAGCCCGTTCGAATACATCCAGCAGGTCCGCTCCGAAGCGGCGAAGGTCACGTGGCCGACGCGCAAGGAGACTCTCGTGACCACCGCGATGGTTTTCGTGATGGTGGTGGTGGCGAGCATCTTCTTCCTGTTTTCGGACATGATCATCCGCTGGGTCGTCGGGCTCGTGCTCGGCGTCGGCCGGTAAGGAGCCTGACGCGCCATGTCGATGCGCTGGTACATCGTTCACGCCTACTCGAACTTCGAGAACAAGGTCGCCCAGTCCATCAAGGACCAGGCTGGCCAGCGCGGCCTCGCCGACAAGTTCGAGGAGGTCATGGTCCCGACCGAGAAGGTCGTGGAGGTCCGCCGCGGTCGCAAGATCGACACCGAGCGCAAGTTCTTCCCGGGTTACGTCCTGGTGAAGTGCGATCTGACGGACGACGTCTACCATCTCATCAAGAACACGCCGAAGGTGACGGGCTTCCTCGGCACCGACAAGAAGCCGATGCCGATCCCGGACCGCGAGGCCGAGCGCATCAAGGGCCAGGTGGCCGACGGCGTCGAGCGGCCGAAGCCCTCCGTCTCCTTCGAGATCGGCGAGCAGGTGCGCGTCTCCGACGGGCCCTTCGCCTCCTTCAACGGCACCGTCGAGGAAGTCGACGAGGCTCGCGCCCGCCTCAAGGTCGCGGTATCGATCTTCGGCCGCGCCACGCCGGTCGAGCTCGAATACGGGCAGGTCGAGAAGGTCTGAGGACCATGGTGTCGTCGGTTCCTGCGCAAGGACTGGCGACACTCTTCGGTGGCCTGGTCGCGCTGCTGGCCTGGGCCGGCCCCGCGGCCGCCGTCGATTGCAGCGGCCTGGGGCGTCCGGGCTCCGTCACCCTGCTCAAGGCCCTCCAGTCGCGTCCGGACGGCACCACGGTGCCGGTCCGTTTCTGCATTCGGCACGGCCAGGTCAACGAGATCGACACGCTCGACGCCGATGGCCGGCTGCTGCTGCGCAGCGTCTATGACGGCATGAAGGCCCTGACCAACACGACGCCGGCGCGTCGCCAGACCTGCACGTTCACCTATCGCGAGTACAAGGGCGACCCGGCGGTTTTCCGTCCCGGCGACGACGTCGATTTCGTCCTCGTGGGGGAGGGCTGTGGCCCGACGGTGACCTACGCCACCCGGATCAGGGTGGGCCAGGCCTCGACCCGGACGCTGTCCGGCTGCCCCCTCGAGGTCCTGCCGGTCACGCGCGAGAACATCGGCCCGGGCGGCCAGCGCCTCGCGCTGATGGTGTCGACCCGGCTCCATTGGTCGCTGGAGACCGGTCCCGTCGCCGGGGCGGACGGCAAGCCAGGCCCGGGCGTTCGCACCGTCGTGGACGCCATCGGCGAGCCCGACGAGGTCGAGCGCTGGTGCACGAGGCCGGAGTCCTGACGTGTGCGCCGGCCCGGCGTGCGTCGCCCGGTCCGCTGCGGGCCGCGCTCAGGGCGCGATGAGGCTCCCCAGCAACTGACCCATCTGCGGGTCGCTCTCCTTGTCCGCCTTGGGGCTCGCCCAATAGCCGATCAGCACCGTGCCCGCCGGATTGGCCTTCCGCGTCACGACGGACAGAACGACGACCGTCGGGCTGCCTTTCCACTTCGCGTCGAAGCGGATGTCCAGGGCCGTGGCCGAACCCAGGTCGTGCTCCTCGGACTTCGGGACGCCGGAAAACGTCACGCCCTGCTTGGCGAAGTAGGACTTGTACTCGTCCATCAGCGGACCGATGGAGTCCTGCGTGGCCGTCTGAAGCCACACGAAGACCTCCTGGTCGGGCCGGGTGACCTGAATCCCGTTCTTGATCCCGGAGACCTGCCACGAGTCAGGAATCGCCAGCGGCACCGATGCGCCGGCGAGCTTGAAGGCATAGGTGCCCGCATGGGCCGGAGCCACGGTCCGCTGACCCGGCTCCGGTGACAGGGCGGCGAGGGCTGTGGCGAGAAGGAGGGTGGACAGGGTCGTCGTTACGTGGCGCGCCATCGTGTTCTCCCAGGCATGGTCGAGCCCAAGGTTAGCGGCCGGACGTCAAGGAACTACCAACCGGGCGTTGGCATCGCGCTTCGAAGCCCGGGGCGCCTTCCGGTCGATCGCGGGATTGAGGTCGGGCTCCCGAGGGAGGGAAGGCGTCGCCGGCACGCCCACAGGCCGGTGCAGCCTTGCATTCCGGCCTGCGTTCGGTTACCAGCACGGCGGCCCGGACACGTTTCGGGCCATTTCACTGCGGGAGGCATGCCGGTCGCCAGCCGGGCACCATGCCGCACCGCAACCTGCAAACCCGGCGCGGTGGGGTGGTTTCTCCCGGAGGAGAACCGGCCCGGCCGTGCCAGCCGGCGTTCCGGAGGCTCTGACCTTCCTTGGCGCCGGTGTTCTGAGGAGCAGCCATCATGGCAAAGAAGATCACGGGCTACGTGAAGCTTCAGGTGCCGGCCGGCGCGGCGAACCCGTCGCCCCCGATCGGTCCCGCGCTCGGTCAGCGCGGTCTCAACATCATGGAATTCTGCAAGGCCTTCAATGCGCGCACCGCGCAGATGGAGAAGGGCACGCCGATTCCCGTGATCATCACGGCCTACCAGGACCGGTCCTTCACCTTCGAGATGAAGCAGCCGCCGGTCACCTACTTCCTGAAGAAGGCGGCGAACCTGAAGCTCGGCAAGAAGCCGGCATCGGGCTCCAAGACCCCCGGCCGTGGCGCCACCGTCGGCAAGGTGACCCGCGACCAGATCCGCGAGATCGCCGAGAAGAAGATGCCCGACCTCAATTGCCACAGCGTCGAGTCGGCGATGGCGATGATCGAGGGCTCCGCCCGTTCCATGGGCCTCCAGGTGGTGGATTGATCCGATGCCGAACATTGCCAAGCGCGTGCGTGCCTCCCGCGAGGGCATCGATCGCACCAAGCTGTACTCGCTCACCGACGCCGTGAAGCTCCTGAAGGAGCGCGCCACGGCGAAGTTCGACGAGACCATCGAAGTCGCCATGAACCTCGGCGTCGACCCGCGTCACGCCGACCAGATGGTCCGTGGCGTCTGCAACCTGCCCAACGGCTCGGGCCGCACGGTCCGCGTGGCGGTGTTCGCCCGCGCCGGCAAGGCGGATGAGGCGAAGGCCGCGGGTGCCGACATCGTCGGCGCCGAGGATCTCGTCGAGCGCATCAACGCCGGCCAGATCGACTTCGACCGCTGCATCGCGACCCCGGACATGATGGGTCTCGTCGGCCGCCTCGGTAAGGTGCTCGGCCCGCGCGGCCTGATGCCGAACCCGCGCGTCGGCACCGTGACCCCCGACGTCGCCGGCGCCGTGAAGGCGGCCAAGGGCGGCGCCATCGAGTTCCGCGTCGAGAAGGCCGGCATCGTGCATGCCGGCGTCGGCAAGGCCTCGTTCGACGCCGACAAGCTCGTCGAGAACATCAAGGCCTTCGCCGATGCGGTGGCCCGTGCCAAGCCGGCGGGTGCCAAGGGCACCTACATCCAGCGCGTGGCCGTGTCCTCGACCATGGGCCCGGGCGTGAAGATCGACCCGTCGTCGGTCACGAGCGGCCAGCAGCAGGGCTGATCGGCCCCGCACGAGCATTGAAGAAGGCCCCTGGCTCTGCCACGGGGCCTTTTTTGTGCCTCGGTGCCGGTGGGTTCGTTCGGCCGAATCCTCGAAATGCGCCGGGACGGGCGCCGTTTCGCCGTTCGGCGGGGCCCCGTGGCTTGCATCCGGGCGCCGCGTCGTTATCTAGGCCGGACAGTCAAACAAAGCCCGTAACGGGGGAGGGGGTCCAATGTTCACGTCTCGCCGGTCGATTGTGCTCGGTCTTGCGGCAGCCGCCGCGCTGTTTCCCGCGGTTCAGGCCTCGGCCCAGACCTACCCCAATAAGTCGATCACGATGGTGGTGCCGTTCGCGGCGGGCGGGTCGACGGACCTCGTCGCGCGCATCCTGGCCCAGAAGCTGTCCGAGCAGATGGGCGTGAGCGTCGTCGTCGAGAACAGGGCCGGCGCCGGCGGAAACCTCGGCGCCGCGGCCGTGGCGAAGGCGTCGCCCGATGGCTACACGGTGCTCTACGGAACCATCTCGACCCACACCCTCAACCCGTTGATGGCCAAGAAGTCGGCCTACGATCCGGTGAAGGACTTCGAGCCGGTGGCCCTGGTCGGCTCCATCCCCAACGTCATGGTCGTGCACCCTTCCGTTCCGGCCAAGAACGTCGCCGAGCTGATCGCCGCGGCGAAGGCCGAGCCGGCCAAGTACAGCTACGCCTCCTCGGGCATCGCGACGCCGCTGCACCTGTCCGGCGAGATGTTCAACAAGATGGCCGGCACCCAGATGGCCCACGTGCCGTATCGCGGTGCCGGCCCTGCCATGAACGACCTCGTCGGCGGCCAGGTCCCCGTGATGTTCGACAACCTCCCGACCTCCGTCGAGCAGATCAAGGCCGGCAAGATCCGGGCTCTGGGCGTCACGACCAAGGAGCGGGTCAAGCAGATGCCGGACATCCCCACGCTCGATGAGCAGGGGTTGAAGGGCTACGAGACCTATTCCTGGCAGGCGGTCTTCGCGCCGGCCAAGACCCCGAAGCCTGTCGTGGACAAGCTCAACGCCGAGATCCTCAAAGCGCTGAAGGATCCGGGCCTGCTCACCCGGCTCGACGAGCTGACCATGACGGTGACGCCGTCCTCGCCTGAGAAGCTCGGTGCGTTCGTCGCCGAACAGCTGGCCACCTGGGCCCCGATCACCAAGGCGACCGGCGTCCAGCTGGATTGAGCCGGACGGTGCCGTGCCGGGCGTGATCGACGCCCGGCGCAGGCGCGTCCTTGTCCAGGGCCCGCTATCACCCCCCCCCCCCCGCGCTTCCGCGGCCGTGCGATCTGGTCTAGCCTTCCGGCAGGGTGGGGGGGCTTGCGGTGATAAAACTTGGACTTGCGGCCGGCATCGTCGCTGCCGCGTTCGTGCCGGGGTTGGCCGAGGCGCGCTGCTCCCACTCGGGCTACCAGATCACGCCGTCGCGCAACTCGAGCGCCACGGTCGACATGCGCGCCTCCAGCGGACGGGACTGCGTGATCCGCCTGTCGGCGAGCCGCCGCTTCACCGTGACGGGACGGCGAATCGTCGAGCATCCGGGCAAGGGAAAGGTCACCATCGAGGGCGAGACCGCGTTCTATCGGTCCTTCGCGGGCTTTGTCGGCGAGGACCGGTTCGTGGCCGAGGTGAGCGCCAAGGGGTCGGACGGGGAGGGGACGTCGACGATCCTCGTGGTGGTCACGGTCGAGTGATACGGGCTTGAAGACGTGGATTTCATGGCCATTTCGTCGGAAATGGACCGATCCGCTTATCGTTCGCAGAGCGAAGCAGCGGACACCGTCCCGCCCCGCAGGATTGTGACATTTCTGAGGAATTCCATGCGGGGGCCTTGGCAAACCCGCCGGGACGGGATAGAGACACGCCGCATGTTTCAGTCATGGCCTTTCGGGTCCGGCGTCGCCGGTCCGGTGGAGGCTCATCAGTCAGCCGGGTGACCGGTTGAAAAAAGGCCGGCAGGCCCGAGGGTTTCCCTTTGGCCGCTGCCGGCCATGTCCTGTCCGAGACTGCCGGTGCCGCACCATTCGGGGCGGCTTAATTCCGCAAGGAGCCTGCACAGACGGGGAAGACCGGGTTTTAGGCGGGCAGCCTCGTGTGGCCCGCATGTGAGTCGGTTCGAACCATCAGACCGGGTTGCGTCGCGCAGGCGTCGAGATCCGGGGACAAGGACGTCGGAAGCGCTGCGGTCCGGCCCGTTCGGGACGCAGCACAACGCAACCGGCGGGACTTTTGTCCCCGCCAACCGGAGAGAGCCCCGTGGAAAAAGCGGAAAAGCGTGAATTCGTCGGCACGCTGCATACGGTGTTCAACGACACCAGCGTCGTCGTCGTCGCGCACTACGCCGGCCTCACGGTCGCCGACATGCAGAAGCTGCGTTCGCAGATGAGGCAAGCCGGCGCCACCGTGAAGGTCGCGAAGAACCGCCTCGCCAAGATTGCTCTCGAAGGCACGGACGTCGCTTCGATCGGTTCCCTTCTGAAGGGGCCGACGCTGCTGGCCTACAGCAGCGATCCCGTTGCGGCGGCCAAGGTCGCCGTCGACTTCGCCAAGACCAACGACAAGCTGGTCATCCTGGGCGGAGCGATGGGTAAGACCGCTCTGAACGTGGATGGTGTCAAGGCTCTGGCCACGATGCCCTCCCTGGACGAACTGCGCGCCAAGCTCGTCGGCCTCATCCAGGCCCCGGCGACCAAGCTGGCCCAGCTCTCCACCGCGCCGGCGGCCAAGCTCGCCCGCGTGTTCGGAGCCTATGCCAAGAGAGATGCGGCGTAAGGCCGTTCGATCATCGACCCCTGGTTCGAAACACTCAATCACTGAAGAGAGAAAACAATGGCTGATCTGTCCAAGCTCGTCGACGAGCTGTCGTCCCTGACCGTTCTCGAGGCCGCCGAGCTCGCGAAGCTCCTCGAGGAGAAGTGGGGCGTGTCCGCCGCGGCCGCCGTGGCCGTGGCCGCTCCGGCCGCTGGCGGTGGCGCTGCCGCTCCGGCCGCCGAAGAGCAGACCGAGTTCACGGTCGTCCTGGCTTCGGCCGGCGACAAGAAGATCGAGGTCATCAAGGAAGTCCGCGCGATCACCGGTCTCGGCCTCAAGGAAGCCAAGGACCTGGTCGAGGGCGCTCCCAAGCCGGTCAAGGAAGGCGCTTCGAAGGAAGAAGCCGCCAAGATCAAGGAGCAGCTCGAGAAGGCTGGCGCCAAGGTCGAGCTCAAGTGATTTTTCGCGCCGCGATGCGGCGCGAGAAGGAACGCGCGGCCTAGAGCCGTGCAGGGGTCCCGGGGCCGCGGCGTCCCGGGGCCTTATTGCCGTCAGGCGATCCGTTAGGGTTTCCAGATGGTTTCAATGACGCCGTCAGGCAGCGATGCGACGGACACCGTAAGGCCCGGACGCGGGCGTTCTCCGAGGAGAACGGCGCGGTTTCAGCGGGGACGGGCGGTCCGCAGGAGTGAGGAACGAGATGGCTCAGACGTTCACCGGCCGGAAGCGTGTGCGCAAGTTCTTCGGACATATCCGCGAAGTCGCGGAAATGCCGAACCTGATCGAGGTTCAGAAGGCGTCCTACGACCAGTTTCTCCAGGTTGATGAGCCGAAGGGCGGCCGTCCCGACGAGGGCCTGCAGTCCGTCTTCAAGTCCGTGTTCCCGATCTCCGATTTCTCGGGCGCGTCGCTGCTCGAGTTCGTGAAGTTCACGTTCGAGCCGCCGAAGTACGACGTCGACGAGTGCCGCCAGCGCGGCATGACCTTCGCTGCGCCGCTCAAGGTGACGCTCCGCCTGATCGTGTTCGATGTCGACGCCGACACCGGCGCGAAGTCCGTGAAGGACATCAAGGAGCAGGACGTCTACATGGGCGACATGCCGCTCATGACGATGAACGGCACCTTCATCGTGAACGGCACCGAGCGCGTCATCGTCTCGCAGATGCACCGTTCGCCGGGCGTCTTCTTCGACCACGACAAGGGCAAGACCCACTCCTCGGGCAAGCTCCTGTTCGCCGCCCGCATCATCCCGTATCGCGGGTCCTGGCTCGACATCGAGTTCGACGCCAAGGACATCGTCTATGCGCGCATCGACCGCCGCCGCAAGATTCCGGTGACGTCGCTGCTGTTCGCGCTCGGCATGGACGGCGAGGAGATCCTCGGCACGTTCTACAACAAGATCACCTACGCCCTCGACCCGAAGGCGGGCCCCGGCCTGTGGCGCCTGCCCTATGACGCCGAGCGCATGAAGGGCATGAAGGCGGTCACCGACATCGTCGACGCCGACACCGGCGAGCTCGTGCTCGAGGCCGGCAAGAAGCTGACGGCCCGCTCCGCGCGCCTGGTGGCCGAGAAGGGCGTGAAGGCCCTGCGCGCCGCCAACGAGGACCTCTACGGCCAGTACATCGCAGACGACCTCGTCAACCCGAACACCGGCGAGATCTTCGCCGAGGCGGGCGAGGAGATCACCGAGAAGTCGCTGAAGGCGCTGCTCGAGGTTGGGTTCGACGAGATCCCGGTGCTCGACATCGACCACGTGACGATCGGCCCGTACATCCGCAACACGCTGACGGTCGACAAGAACTCCTCGCGCGAGGAGGCTCTCTTCGACATCTACCGCGTGATGCGCCCGGGCGAGCCGCCGACCATCGACACCGCCGAGGCGATGTTTCACTCGCTGTTCTTCGACGCGGAGCGCTACGACCTCTCGGCCGTCGGCCGCGTGAAGATGAACATGCGCCTCGACCTCGATGCGCCCGACACCATGCGCGTGCTGCGCAAGGCCGACATCATCGCGGTGGTGCGCGCGCTCGTCGAGCTGCGTGACGGCAAGGGCGAGGTGGACGACATCGACCATCTCGGCAACCGCCGCGTGCGCTCGGTCGGCGAGCTCATGGAGAACCAGTATCGCGTCGGCCTGCTGCGCATGGAGCGCGCGATCAAGGAGCGCATGTCCTCGGTCGACATCGACACGGTCATGCCGCAGGACCTGATCAATGCGAAGCCCGCGGCTGCCGCGGTGCGCGAGTTCTTCGGCTCGTCGCAGCTGTCGCAGTTCATGGACCAGACGAACCCGCTCTCGGAGATCACCCACAAGCGCCGCCTCTCGGCGCTCGGCCCGGGCGGTCTGACCCGCGAGCGCGCCGGCTTCGAGGTGCGCGACGTGCACC
>NZ_CAMFHB010000086.1 GCF_945952055.1 uncultured Alsobacter sp. | reverse complement strand
GGGCGTGGGCGACGGTCTCCGGCGTCGCGGAGGACGCCGAAGCGGGCGCGGGCGGCGGTGTGACGGGCGGCGGAGCCGGGGGCTGAAGCGCGGCCGCCTGCGCAGCGGCCTTGCGGGCCTGATCCTCGGCCTTCGCGGCAGCCAGCCTCGCGTTCTGGGCGGCCTGTGCGGCTGCCTTGGCTGCCTGTTGGGCCGCTTCGGCTTCCCGAACGGCGGCGGCGCGGCGTTCATAGGCCTCGTGGCTGGCGGCCGAGGAGGACTTGAGGACGGCTTCCGCCTTCTCGAGCGCGGCCCGTTGGTCCTTGCGCGGGGTCGACGTGAACGTCCAGTCAGAGGGCGCGCGCGGGCGCGGCGCCTGCACCTCGCCCCGCGCGGCGTCGACCGTCTCCCCGGGCTTCACGGCCCGGCAGGCCCCGCCGTTGCAGACGTCGATGGCTCCCTCATGCAGCACCACGGTGGTCTGGTTGTCGGTGACGCGGATGTCGAAGGTGGTGCCGCGCACCGCGATCGTCGCGTGGGGTGTGCGGACCTTGTAGTCGTGGCCTGCCTCGCCCGGGCCGCTGATGAAGCGGAAGAAGCCCTTCACGGCCTCCACCGTCCGCGGTGCCGACCGACCCGAGAAGACGAATTCGTCGAGGCGCACCTCGGAGGAGGGGCCGATGGCCATGCCGGTCTTGTCGAGGAAGGTCAGGACGGCTGAACTGTCGGCCAGCGTCCGCACCACCTGGTCCCGGTAGACCGTGTCGCCGACCGCGATGGGGCTGACGCGCCCGCCGATCACACCCCTGACGTCGCGCACCACGCTCGTCGCGTCGCCGATGGCCTGCGCCACCGCCGGAGCGGGGGCGACAACCGCCAACAGGGACCCAACAAGGGCGACGAAGCGCAACAAAACGAAAATCCGAAAATCAAAAACCGACAATGCTTGTTGCTATAGCCGAAAGACTCCCGCATCGCAACAGGACTGGCGCACGAGTAAAAACACCGACCCCGAAGAATACAACTCTGAGTTGTATTCGTTTCTGCTTGTCAGGCCGCCAGGCTGCCGATGGCCTCGTCGAGGCACCGGACCTCGGCGGCGCGCCCGCGCCTCACCGTTACGGCGCAGGCGGTGCCGATGCTCTGCCATCCGTCCTGCGCGCGGTCCAGGGGTTCCGACACCACGAGCGTGGCGTCGTCCGAGCGCCGAAGATAGAGCGTCGCGGGCCGGCCGTCGCTCGCCCATCGGAACGCGTGGAGCGTCTCGCCATCGGTCAGGGCGGCCGTGAAGCGCAGCGCCTCCTTGATGCCGGCGGCGAGCATCCGCGACCGGATCCGGGCGAGCGTGCGGGCCACCGCGGAGACCGGATCCTCGGTGAGCCCATCCGAGAGCGCGGCCAGGAAAATGGCCTCGCTGTCGGTCGTTCCCAGCCGATTTCCATAGAGATCGTCGTGAATCAGGCCCTCCAGCCCGCGGCGGACGCGGTCGTAGCCGCCGATCTGGCCGTTGTGCATGAACATCCAGCGGTCATGCACGAAGGGATGGCAGTTGGCCCGGGTGGTCGCGGTCCCGGTCGCGGCCCGCACATGGGCGAAGAACAGCCCCGATTCCACCTGCGAGCAGAGCGAGCGCAGGTTCTCGTCCGACCAGGCCGGCCGGACCTCGCGGTACTGCCCGGGCTGGCGCCGCGCTCCGTACCAGCCCACGCCGAAACCGTCGCCGTTCGTCCCGGTCTTGGTCTCCTCGGCGTGCAGCGACTGGTGCACCAGGGAGTGACACGGTGCGCACACGAGGTCTTCGAGAAAGACCGGGCGTCCTTGGTAGGCGAGGAAGCGGCACATGGTCCACCCTGGGTCGCTACAACCAGCAGTCGCATCGATCTTCCGACAACGGAGTCAATGTCCGTTTAACGGCGATGCCGACGTTTGCTTATGACGGCAAAACCGGCATTGTCCACCCGTCACGCGCCCTCCCGAGCTCCTCACGAGGATGATCGCACCCGCATGAAACCGACCTTCACAGGCCGCCTCACCGCGCTTGCCCTCTCCTTCGCGGGCCTGCTGGCGACCGCCCCGTCCCCGGCCGCGGCGGCCTCCCTCGACGGCGCCACGCTGGGCATCGCCTGGGCCATTCCGTTCGCGGGCCTCCTCTTGTGCATCGCGACCGGTCCGCTCCTGTTTCCCCACGTGTGGCACAAGCACTACGGCCTCATCGGGGCCGGCTGGGCCCTCCTCGTCGTGGTGCCGCTTACGCTGTCGCTGGGGCCGGCGGGGGCCGCCGAGGCCGTCGCCCACGCGGTGCTGCTCGAGTACCTGCCGTTCATCCTGATGCTGTTCGCGCTCTACACGGCCGCCGGCGGTATCGTCGTGGCGGGCAATCTCCACGGTTCGCCCGGCGTGAACACCGCTCTCCTGGGCGTGGGAACCGCGGCCGCGAGCGTCATCGGCACGACCGGCGCGTCCATGATCCTGATCCGCCCGTTGCTGCGGGCCAACGACGACCGGCGCAGCCGCGTGCACGTGGTCGTGTTCTTCATCTTCCTCGTCTCCAACATCGGCGGGTCGCTGACGCCGCTGGGCGATCCGCCGCTGTTCCTCGGCTTCCTCAGGGGCGTGGACTTCTTCTGGACCACCAAGGCCCTGCTCGGTCCCACCCTGCTGTGCGCGGCGGTCCTGCTGGCCCTGTTCTACGTCCTCGACACCGTGCTCTACCGCCGCGACGGGGCGCAGAAGCCGCTGCGCGATCCCACGCCCGACAAGCGCATCCGGTTGCTCGGCGTCGCCAACTTCGCCCTCATCGGCGTCGCCGTCGCCGCCATCCTGATGAGCGGGATCTGGAAGCCCGGGATCGAGGTGACGGTGCTGGGCGTCCATGTCCCGCTGCAGAACATCGTGCGCGAGGCCGTGATGATCGGCGTGGGCCTCGCATCCCTCGCCCTCAGCAAGGCGGAACACCGCCGCGCCAACGGCTTCGACTGGGAGCCGATCCGCGAAGTCGCAAAGCTGTTCGCCGCGATCTTCGTGTGCATCGTGCCTGTCCTGGCCATGCTCCAGGCCGGCGCCTCGGGACCCTTCGCGGCCATCGTCCGCCTCGTCACCGGACCGGCCGGCGAGCCCCTTCCCGTGGCCTATTTCTGGCTGACCGGCCTCTTGTCGTCCTTCCTCGACAATGCACCCACCTACCTGGTGTTCTTCGAGCTGGCGGGTGGCGATCCCGGGATCCTGATGATGAAGCTCGCGGGAACCCTGGCGGCGATTTCCATGGGCGCCGTTTTCATGGGAGCCAACACCTATATCGGCAACGCGCCGAACTTCATGGTCTACGCCATCGCCAGGTCCTCCGGCGTGCCGATGCCGAGCTTCTTCGGCTACATGCTCTGGTCCGGCGCGATCCTCCTGCCCCTGTTCGTCGTCGTGACGGTCGTGTTCGTCCGCTAGGGCGTGCTGCGACAACGGGTCCGCGGCCCGTCGCGGAGGGCATGCGATCACGGCGGGACGGAGCCCGCCGGGTGCGGCTCTTGGCAGCTCCCGCGATCACGCGGGCGTGACCGGGCTGCCCGGAAACGGCCACGGTCGCGGTCTCTTGTCCGCCTCCCGCAGGAGGTAGACCCATGCTTCGTTCGCTCATCCCGGCCTGCAGCGGCGCCGTCGCTTTCGCCGCCTGGCTCGCCGCCTCATCCGCGCCCGCCCTGGCGGCCGGCGGATGCGATGGGCTGTCCCTGTCCGTGCAGGCGACCGGCGGCGAGAGCGCCTGGTCGCTGGAGGTGCCCTTCGACAGCGGCTTCGCGACCCTGTCCAACGGGCCCAACGGCGGGCGCAGCGTCATCCTGAACGAGACCTGCACCGTGCGCCGGGTCGCGTTCGATCTCATTCCGGCCCGCGACACCGTCGGCGGGCGCTGCGTGCTGATCCTGGAGGGCAGCGATGCGTCCGGCGGGTGCGTCATCGACGGCGTCGACCGCGCCGTGACCGGACTGATCCGGCACGGCAAGGGCGACGGAGGGGCCGGAGGCGGCGAGGCCCTGGAGACGCCCTGACGCGGGCGTCAGACCTCGTTCAGATTGTACTTCATGATCCGGCCGTGGGGGCCGTTGCGGTCCCGCTCCAGGGCGTAGGTCTCGCCCGCCGGGCCCTTGCGCTGCGCCAGAACGGCGCCGATCGCGGAGCGGTCCGCCTCGTCCAGGCTGAACGAGAAGACCTTCAGGTTCTCCGGCAACCGGTCGGCATAGCGGGCGCCGATGATCGCCCCGGCCACATGGGGCTGGTCGAGCACCCAGCGGGTCGCGACGTTGGCGATGCTGGCCCCGTGCCGGTCGCCGACGCGCTTCAACGTGGCGAGCAGGTCCTGGAAGAGGTCCCAGCCGCCGAAGTCGTCGATGATGAGCTTGTACTTGATCAGCGAACGGTTCTCGATCCCCTGGGTCGGTTCCGCGGCGCCGAGCCAGCGATCGGTCAGGAAGCCGCCGGCGATCGTGCCGTAGCACAGGATCTTCATGGCGCTGGCGGCGCAGACCGGGGCGAGGTCCCGCGACGGGCGGTCGTCGAGCAGGGAGTACTGCACCTGCATCGAGACGAGCGGCACGCCGGCGTCGATCATGGCCTTGCTGGCCGCGCCGCTGAAGTTCGTGCCGCCGACGTTGCGGATCCGGCCCTCGCGGGCGAGTTCGGCGAGCCAGCCGGCCGCCCGCTCGAAGCCCGGCACGGCGAGATCCCACCAGTGGAACTGGACGAGGTCGAGGCGGTCCATCTGCAGCCGCTGGCGCGAGCGATCGATGATGCGTCCGACATAGGCCTTGTCGATGGTGGGCAGGACGTCGAGGTCCGGAACGAACTTGGTGTGGACCTTGTGCCGCTCGAGCAGCGCGAGATCGCCCGATTCGCGCACGGCCGCCCGGAAGCGGCCGATGAGCGTTTCGACGCCCGTGTAGATGTCGGCGCAGTCGAACGTCGTGACGCCGGCCTCGACGAAGGCGCGCATGTCCGCGATCGCCTTGTCCGGGTCCACCGCGCCGTGGCCCCCGGCAAGCTGCCAGCCACCCCGCAGCACGCGGGAGATGTGGTAGCCCGGTGCCAGTTCGAAAGTCTCGACGGTCATGTCAGACGCCCTCTGCCTTGAAGCCGGGCGCGTCGAGCGGCACCAGCGTGACCTCGGAATGCCGGAAGGTGCGCTTGCCCGTCCGGGTGATGCGGAACCGCCCGCCGCAATAGGGATCGGGACACGCGATCTCCGCGTCAGTCGTCATCCAGTCATTGCGGTGGGTCTCGCGCTGCTTGGCCGGCAGGAGCGGAAGGATCGCGGCGAGCGGGTAGATCGCGAAGGTCTGGCCGGGCGGAAGCGACAGGTTCTCGCCCGAGAGGAAGAAATGGTCGCCGACCTTGTGGTTGCACACCATGGGCTTGTCGCCCTGCACCACCTCGACCTTCAGGTCGTAGAGCACGAACGCGTCGTCGGGTCCTGCGGCATCGGTCATGCGGGGAGATCCTCCGGTTCCCCTCCCTATAGCACCGCCATCGCTGCGGCGGCCATGCCGTTGAGGCAGGGCCGACCCTGCCGCCCGCGCGGTTCTCCCCTTGCCGCCAGCCGTCCGGGAATGCGATTCAGGAGGCCGTCCTCGCCACGTTCCGGATAGCTCGATGCTTCTCGCCGATCTCCTGCTCAGTGCTGCCACGACCCTCGCGGCCATGGCGCTCGGCGCCATGCTGCTCTTTGCCGCCGTGGTGACGCCGGCGGCCTTCGCGACGCTAGGCCCGGAGCTGGCCGCGCGCTATCTGCGCGGGCTGTTCCCGCGTTACTATCTCGCCGTCGCCCTGGTGTGTTTTTTCGCCGCGGCCCTGGCCGGCGTGGCGCCTTTCACGGCGCCGGAGGAGAGCCCGAAGGCGCTTTGGCCCCTGCCCGCGGCAGCGGCCCTGTGCGTGGCCGCCTCGCTCTTCGCGCGGCAGGTCCTCACGCCACGGATCAATGCCGCCCGGGATCGGATGCACGACGGGGACGCTGCGGCGGGCGACGCCTTCCGGCGCCTGCATCGCGGCAGCGTCCTTCTTCATCTCGTCCAGATGATCGCCCTCGTGGCGGGCCTCGGCTGGACCCTGCTGGGCTGAATTACGGCTGAGTCGTCGGCGGAGCCTTGCCTTCCGTCGCCGGCATGCTCGGGGTCGGCGTGCTCGGGGTCGACGAGGACATGCCCGGGCTCGACGACATGCCCGGATTGGCCGGAACCGCCGGCCCCATGGAGCCCGGCTGCACGGTCGTGCCGGTCGTGTCGGTCGAGGCGGGAGCCTTCTTGGCGGCGGTCGGATGCTGCTGAGCCTTGGTGCTCTGGGCAGCCTTCGTGCCGGTGCGGTGGGAGCGGTTCACATGCTTTGCGCGATGGCGCCGCTCGAGCATGCCGGGGCCCCGTGCCGGGGCGCCGTCACCGCTGCGGATGCCCATGCCTCCGCCGACGGTGTCTGCGGGCTGGCCGGGCTTGGGCAGGACGGGCCTGCCCTGAGCCTCGGCCGCCAGCGGTGCCAGTATCAGAGCCGAGCCGAGCCCGGCGGCAAGCGTGATGGTTTTCAGGTTGATCCGCGACATGTGATCCTCCGTCCTTTGCGCCCCCTGCTCGGACAACCGAACGCATGGCGCGGACGAAGGTTGCAGCGCTCAGGGTAGGAGGGCGTCGCCCGTGTCGTTGTCGACGGCCGACGAGGCGTGAGGATCGGGCAGGGCGTGGGAGGCGGCGACGATGGGATCCGCCACCGTGATGAACGTCGTGGTCACCACGAGCGCCGTGACGAGGACGATCGCGAAGAAACAGATCGCCCGGATGGCGTCCACGGTCGTGGCGGCGAGCCGGCCAATCGGGCCGGACGAGGTCGTGAGGTCGGTCATGGTAGTCCTAAGCTTGCGCGGCGCATGGAAACGGCCGCTTTGCATCCAGTACGACGGGGGGGCGTCGTGGATGCACGAGATGGGATCGATTTGCGCCCAAGCCATGAACAACAGCGTCAAAAAATCGTGAGAATTCGATCAATTACGACGATGTGACCAGGCTAGAAGACAAAAAAGCCGCCTTGCGGCGGCTCGTCGTTCCGGAAGTCTTGCCGGAGGGTATTTGGTGGAGCCAAGCGGGATCGAACCGCTGACCTCTTGAATGCCATTCAAGCGCTCTCCCAGCTGAGCTATGGCCCCACACTGTAACCCGGGTTTGGGGACCCGGATCAGGTACCGCCTCGTCGGCGGTGCCGCTCTATAGCCGTGTCGGAATGCAGCATCAAGCCCCATTCGACACGATCGTGACGCTTCTTTGCGTCAAGCTTCCTCGTCGTTCTCGATATCGCCATCGATGAGGTCGGAGACGTCGTCGTCGCCTTCCTCTTCCTCCTCGAGGAACGTGTCGTCCTCGGCGATGTCGTCTTCGATCTCGACGCCGTCGATCGGAATGTCCTTTTCCGCCTCCTCGGCCTCGACCTCGTCGAGGGACACGAGCTCGGGTCCCGCCGCGTCCGTCTCGGCTTCGTCCTCGTCGCGATTCGCGACCTCAGGCGCGGGGCGGCCCCGGCCAGGAACGATCGCGGAGGCCGCGAACGTCGTCCCGCACTTCGGGCAGACGATCGGGTCCTTGTTCAAGTCGTAGAATTTGGCGCCGCAGTGCAGGCACTGGCGCTTCGTACCGAGTTCCGGCTTGGCCACGATCGGAGCCCCGTCTTGGAGAATTGAGCGCCCCCGGTTAGTCGGCATGACGGCGGCTGTCAAATGTGAACTGCAGGCGTCCGCGCATGGGACCCGTCCGAGCGCCGTCGACGGGTTCCATCCCCTATGCTAGGTCGGCGGCGTCGCGCGCACCGGGGGCGGGCGCGAGCAGGACTTCGGCAGGGACGATGGCGAGCGGCATTCAAGGCGAGGAGGCGGCCTCGGCGGCGTTGTGGACCGCCAAGGCGGCGCTCGCCCTCGCGACGCTGACCGTCGGTGAAACCACGCTGCTCGGCATGCCCCGCGCGCAGGCCCTCGAGGCCTTCGCCGATGCCTGCCGAGGCTTCGGCGCCCAGGTGCGGACCGATCCCGGGCAGACGAGCGTGCGGGGTGTCGGCATCGGCGGACTGGTCCGCCCTGCCTCGCCGATCGGCCGGGGCGAGGACGATTTCGCCATCGCCGTGCTCGCCGGGCTGGCAGCCGGGCAGGATGCCGGTGCGGCCCTCGTCATGTCGGACGCCGTCGCCCGTGAACTGGCCCCTGGCCTGGCACTGACGGGCGCGACCATCCGGGCCGCCGCGCCCGTCGACGGAATCGTCGAGATCGCAGGGGCGCGCGATCCGCTTCCCGCCAGCCACGGCCTGCTCTCGCCGGCCGCCGCGACGGCGGCGCTCCTGGCCGCCCTGAACGCGCCCGGGACGTCGAGCCTGCAGGCCGCCGCAGCCTTGCCGGGATCGCTGGCCGGGCTGCTGCGGCTCTTCGGAGCCGGCGTCCACGTGGAGGCGGGGCGCGTGACGCTGCGCGGCAGGCCCGAGCTGCGGCCGACGCGGCTCGACATCGACGGCCTGGCGGCCGCTGCGGGGAGGCCATCATGATCATCGCCATCGACGGGCCGGCGGCCTCCGGCAAGGGCACGCTCGCCAAGCGGCTGGCGTCCCATTTCGGCCTGCCTCACCTGGACACGGGTCTCCTATACAGGGCCGTGGCCCGGGCCCTGCTCGACTTCGATCATCCGCTCACCGACGAGAAGGCCGCCGTGCGGGCGGCCCAGGCGCTCGACCGCGTGCATCTCGACGAGAGCCGCCTGCGCGGCCGCGAGATGGGCGAGGCGGCGAGCGTGGTGGCGGCGATCCCGGCGGTGCGGTCGGCCCTGGTGGACTGGCAGCGCGCCTTCGCCCGCCGGCCTGAGGGGGCGGTCCTGGACGGCCGCGACATCGGCACCGTGATCTGCCCCGACGCCGACGTGAAGATTTTCGTCACCGCGACCCCGGAGGAACGGGCGCGCCGCCGCTTCCGGGAGCTGGCGGGGCGCGGCGAGGACGTCACCCTCGACGCCGTGCTCGACGACATCCGCAAGCGCGACGCCCGCGATTCGGGGCGCAGCACGGCCCCGCTGGTGGCCGCGGCCGATGCACGCTTGCTGGATACGACCACTTTGGATATAGAGCAGGCCTTCAAGGCGGCCGTCGCTTTCGTCGACGGCGCGGGGCGGGACGGGGCCAAGGCCAAGTCCTGACGGGATATCCTGAGGGTCATCCCGGCCGGTTTCGGCTCCAGCGTGGCGGTCCGGTTGGCCCCTTGAGTGACTGCGCAAGACACTGAAAACCTGCTTCGGCCTGCCGGCTCGCGCCGGCCCGCCTCTTGGCGGTGGCTCCCGAATTCAAGTCACGGGAGCGTCGGCAATCCGGAGCGAAACGCAACTCCAGCCGCCGGCGCCGGGTCCGCAGGACCCTTCCAGGAGATCAAATGTCCGCTGCTATGAAAAACCCGTCCCGCGAGGATTTCGCGGCGCTGCTCGACGAGTCGTTCGGCAAGTCCGATGCGCTCGAGGGCTCCGTGATCAAGGGCCGTGTCGTCGCCATCGAAAAGGATATGGCGGTCATCGACATCGGCCTGAAGACCGAAGGCCGCGTGGCCGTTCGTGAATTCTCCGGCCCGGGCCGCGAAGGCACCATCAAGGTGGGCGACGAGGTCGAGGTCTATCTCGACCGCATCGAGAACGCCCTCGGTGAGGCCGTCATTTCGCGCGACAAGGCCCGCCGCGAAGAGAGCTGGGTCAAGCTCGAGGTGGCCTACGAGAAGAACGAGAAGGTCAACGGCGTCATCTTCAACCAGGTCAAGGGCGGCTACACGGTCGACCTCGACGGCGCCGTGGCCTTCCTGCCGCGCTCGCAGGTGGACATTCGTCCGATCCGCGACGTCACCCCGCTGATGGGCGTGCCGCAGCCGTTCCAGATCCTGAAGATGGACCGCCGCCGCGGCAACATCGTCGTCTCGCGCCGCACGGTGCTCGAGGAGACGCGCGCCGAGGCCCGTTCCGAGCTGGTCGCCAACCTCGAGGAAGGCCAGACCGTCGACGGCGTCGTCAAGAACATCACCGAGTACGGCGCGTTCGTCGACCTCGGCGGCATCGACGGCCTGCTGCACGTCACCGACATGGCGTGGCGCCGCGTCAATCACCCGAGCGAAGTGGTCACCATCGGCCAGCAGCTCAAGGTGAAGATCATCAAGATCAACCACGAGACGCACCGCATCTCGCTCGGCATCAAGCAGCTCCTCGCCGATCCGTGGGAGGGCATCGAGGCCAAGTATCCGGTCAACGCGCGCTTCTCGGGCCGCGTCACGAATATCACCGACTACGGTGCGTTCGTCGAGCTCGAGCCGGGCATCGAAGGCCTGATCCACGTCTCCGAGATGTCCTGGACGAAGAAGAACGTCCATCCCGGCAAGATCGTCTCCACCTCCCAGGAGGTCGAGGTCCAGATCCTCGAAGTCGATCCCGTCAAGCGGCGCATCTCGCTCGGTCTCAAGC
Source organism: uncultured Alsobacter sp. (assembly GCF_945952055.1). Taxonomy (GTDB): domain Bacteria; phylum Pseudomonadota; class Alphaproteobacteria; order Rhizobiales; family Beijerinckiaceae; genus Alsobacter. The sequence goes on along the minus strand of NZ_CAMFHB010000086.1, from coordinate 857 downwards.
AGACCCTGCAGAACCCGTGGGAAGCCTTCTCCGAGAAGTTCCCGTCCGGCACGGTTGTCGAGGGCGAGGTCAAGAACAAGACCGAGTTCGGCCTCTTCATCGGCCTGGAAGGCGACGTGGACGGCATGGTCCACCTCTCCGACCTCGACTGGAACCGTCCGGGCGAGCAGGTGATCGAGGAGTTCAAGAAGGGCGACATGGTGAAGGCGGTCGTTCTCGACGTCGACGTCGAGAAGGAGCGCATTTCGCTCGGCATCAAGCAGCTCGGCGGCGATCCCTTCGCCGATGCGGCTGCGGCCGGCGACCTGAAGAAGAACGCCGTCGTCACCTGCGAGGTCCTCGAGGTGAAGGAAGGCGGTCTCGAGGTGAAGATCATCGGCACCGACCTGTCGACCTTCATCAAGCGCTCCGAGCTCGCCCGTGACCGCGCCGACCAGCGCCCCGAGCGTTTCGCCGCCGGCGAGAAGCTCGACGCCCGCGTCATCATGTTCGACCGCAAGTCGCGCAAGGTGCAGGTGTCGATCAAGGCGCTCGAGATGCACGAGGAGAAGGAAGCGATCGCCCAGTACGGCTCGGCCGATGCCGGCGCCTCGCTCGGCGACATCCTGGGTGCCGCCCTCAAGCGCGCCAACAAGGCCGCCAAGGATGGCAAGAACGACTGATCGTTCTTCCCTGAGTTCAAAGAGCCCGCGGGGAGCGATCCCCGCGGGCTTTTTTGTTGGCCGGTCTGCTGCACCTATGGTGCGTCCTTCGACACGCGGCCTGCGGCCGCTGCTCAGAGCTTGTGAATCTTTCTGTCGTCCAGCTCGCACCTCCCTCTCCGCGTCATGGCCGGGCTTGGCCCGGTCATCCACGAC
>NZ_CAMFHB010000085.1 GCF_945952055.1 uncultured Alsobacter sp. | reverse complement strand
TTGTAGGTCCCTGCCAACTGCAGGCGAACCACGCGAAGGGCTTGCGGGCTTTCTCCCTTGAGTCGCACCCCCTCCACCGTCCTGCCCGGGCTTCGGCCCGGGCATCCACGACTTGGGATCTCTCCATCACGCCAGCGTCGGATAGAGGTCTTCCCACTCGGGATTGTGCTCCTGGATGAGCCTCACCTTCCAGGCACGTGGCCAATGCTTGATGTTGTGTTCCCGCTGGATGGCCCAATAGACATCCGGATAGTGGTCGTACCAGACCAGCCGCGTAAGGCCGTAGCGCTTGGTGAAGCCGCCGATCAAGGCGGTGCGGTGTTCCCAGGCGCGCCGCTCCAAGTCCGAAGTCACACCGGTGTAAAGCGTCCCGTTGGGACGATTCGACATCATGTAGACCCAGCCACCGCGCATGGTGCCGAGCGTCTGTGTTCAGCCGTGCCGCCGCAACGAACGAGAAGCTGCAATCCGCCCGCCTCTGCACACACCATTGCAAGTCGTGGGTGCCCGGGCCGGAGCCCGGGCAGGACGGCGGAGGGGTTGGCGAGAACCTTGGACCGGAGGCGTACTGCAGCCAACGCGGTTCCGCCGCGACTTCTGAAGCTGGCCTCGCCCTCCCAGCCGTCCTGCCCGGGCTCCGGCCCGAGCATCCACGACTGGGGATCTGTCCGTGCCCCTGCCTCGGGCCGAAGCCAAGCCAGGACGGTGGAGGGGGCGCGGCCTCTTCCTGTCGAGGGCTCGCTCTACCGCTCGTGGCACGCCAGCAACCGCCCATCCGCCCGCGCGACCAGCGGCGGCGCCTCCGTGTGGCATCTCTCCTTGGCCAGCGGGCACCGGGGCGCGAGGGCGCAGCCCGTGCCCATGCCGGCTACGCTCGGCGGCTCGGCGGCTTCCGGGGACCAGCCTTTGCGCAAGCGGGGGTGGGCCGGTGGGGCGGAGCCGAGCAGGCGTTCGGTGTAGGGGTGGCCGGGGGCGGTGAAGAGGAGGTCGCGGGGGGCGATCTCGACGATGCGGCCGAGATACATCACGGCGACGCGGTCGCTGATGTGGCGCACGACGCCGAGGTCGTGGGAGATGAACAGGTAGGAGAGGCCCATCTCGGCCTGCAGCGACACGAGCAGGTTGAGGATCTGCGCCTGGATCGACACGTCGAGCGCCGAGACCGGCTCGTCGCAGACGATGAGCTCGGGCCCGATGGCGAGCGCGCGGGCGATGCCGATGCGCTGGCGCTGGCCGCCGGAGAACTGGTGGGGGAACTGGCTCGCCTGGTCGGGGCGCAGGCCGACACGCTGCATGAGGTCGGCGACGCGGGCGCGGCGCTCGGCGGCGGTGCCGACCCCGTGGATGTCGAGCGGGGCGCGGATGATGTCGGCGACGCGCTGGCGCGGGTTGAGCGAGGAGTAGGGGTCCTGGAAGACGATCTGCAACCGCCGCCGGCTCGCCTTCAGCGCCTCGGCGGAAAGCCCGGTCACGTCCTGCCCGCCGAGCCGGATCGCGCCCCCCGTGGCGCGCACGAGGCTGGTGATGGCCATGGCGGTCGTCGTCTTGCCGCAGCCGGACTCACCGACCAGCGCCAGCGTCTCCCCGCGCTCTACGAAAAAGCTCACGCCGTCGACGGCGCGCACGGTGCCGACCGTGCGGCCGAAGAGGCCGGCCTTCACGGGGTAATGGACCTTGAGGTCCTCGACCGCGAGCAGGGGTTCAGCCATCGGCGACCTCCCAGCAGGCGGCGAGGTGGCCGGCGCGCTTTGCCTCGAGTGGCGGCTCCTCGCGCCGGCAGCGCTCGGTCGCGAGCGAGCAGCGGTTGGAGAAGGCGCAGCCCCGCGGCAGGTCCCACAGCGGCGGCACCGTGCCGCCGATCTCGGTGAGGGCCGCCTTGGCCGCGCCCGCCTCGAGGCTCGGCGCGGCCTTCATGAGCGCGCGGGTGTAGGGGTGCAGCGGCTCGTCGAAGAGCGCCATCACCGGCGCCACCTCGACGCGCCGGCCCGCGTACATGACGATCACGGTGTCGGCCATCTCGGCCACCACGCCGAGGTCGTGGGTGATGAGCACCAGCGCCGTGCCGAGCCGCCGCTGCAGGTCGCGGATGAGGCCGAGGATCTGCGCCTGGATGGTGACGTCGAGCGCGGTGGTCGGCTCGTCGGCGACGAGCACCGCCGGATCGCAGGCGAGCGCGATGGCGATCATGGCACGCTGGCGCATGCCGCCCGACATCTGGTGCGGGTAGAGCCGCGCCTTGGCGGCCGGGTCCGGCATGCGCACGAGCGACAGCAGCTCGACGGCGCGGGCCTGCGCCGCCGCGCCGCCCAGCGAGAGGTGGCGCTGCAGCACCTCGACGATCTGGTCGCCCACCGTCATCACCGGGTTCAGCGCGGTGAGCGGCTCCTGGAAGATCATCCCGATCCGCTCGCCGCGGATGTCCTCCAGGGCAGGCCGCGGCAAAGCGAGCACGTCCGCGCCCTCGACCGCGATGGCGCCGCGCACGATGCGCGCCGCCGGCGGCTGCAGGCGCAGGAGCGACAGGGCGGTCATCGACTTGCCGCAGCCCGACTCCCCGACGATGGCGAGCGTCTCCCCTCGCGCCACGGCGAACGCCATGTCGCGCACCACGGGGAAGGACCCGCCGTCCCCGTCGATGACCACGTCGAGCCCGGTGACCGAAAGCGCCGGGGCCCGCTGGGGAGAGGCTTGCGTCACCGCCCCGGCCTTCAGGGCTGCGCGCCGTTCATGTCGCCGACCATGTAGCCGTAGTCGCCCGACTCCACGAGGTTCCGCGACAGGTGCGAGAGGATCATGATGCCCTCGTCGTAGGGCGTCGGGATCTCCTCCAGCACCTCGAAGGTGTAGGGGCTGACGACGCGCCCGAGCAGCTGCCCCTTGCGGATCACTTCGCCGAGCGGCGGCGCGAGCGTCTCGAGGATGCCGGCCTGCGTCGGCCGGATGGTCTTGATCGCCGGCACCACGACCTGCTTCGGCGGCGGCACGACGTCGCCGTCGATCACCTTGAGCTGGCGCAGCATGTTGAGGAGCCCCGCGATGCCGCGCTGAACATACGGCTTCTGGTCGACGATGCCGCCACCGAGCTCCACCACCACGACGGGGATGTTGCGCCGGTCGAGCGTCACGACCTTTGTGGTGCCGGAGAAGGTCGTGCCCTCGCGCGTCTGCACCGGCCGGTAGAGCACCTTGGAGCCGAAGCTGCGCGACAGCGCCTCGTCGTTCCAGATGTAGATGTAGTCGACGGTCGGGCGGTCCGTGCCGGAGTGGAAGTCGAGATGGACGTCGATGACCTCCAGGAACTCGCGCGTGATCGCGGCGGCGAGCTGCTGGGTGTAGTTGCCCTTGGGATCGCCCGGGAACTCGCGGTTGAGGTTCAGCTCGTCGATGGGCGTGAAGCGGTGGTTCACCGCATAGGCGCGCGGGTTGGCGACGGGCAGCAGCACGAGCTTGCCCTTGATCGGCAGGGTCGGGAGCATCCGGAAGAGCTCCAGGATGATCTCCGTGCCGGTGGGCTCGTTGCCGTGGATCGCGGCCGAGATGCCGACGGTGGGGCCGGGCTGCGAGCCGGTGATCTCGTGGATCGTGAGATACGCATCCGTCCCGTCCGCGTGGGTCGTGAATTTCGGCCGGCGGATCGTCATGGTGTTGGTCATGGTCAGGACCCTTTTTGCGAGGATGTGGAGCGGCCCGCGCGCGAGAGCTGGCGGGGATCGAGGAGGTCGCGCAGCCCGTCGCCCAGCAGGTTGAAGGCGAGCACGGTGAGCATGATCGCCATGCCGGCGACGATGGAGAGCCACGGTTCGGAGCGGATGAAGCGGGTGCCGTAGGCGAGCGTCCAGCCCCAGGTGGGCTGAGGCGGCGGCACGCCGAAGCCGAGGAAGCTCAGCGCGGATTCCGACAGGATGGCGGTGCCGAGCCCCAGCGTCGTCAGCACGATGATGGGCCCGACCGTGTTGGGCAGGATTTCCTTGGTGATGATGCGGAAATGCGAGGCGCCCAGCGCCCGCGCGGCGGTGACGTAGGCCTGCTCGCGCAGCACCAGCGTCGCCGAGCGCACCACGCGCGCATACTCGGTCCAGAACACGATGATGAGCGCGATCGAGACGTTGAGCACGCCCGGGCCCATCACCGCGACGATGGCGAGCGCCAGGATGAGCGCCGGGAAGCCCAGGAACACGTCGGTGACGCGCATCAGCACGAGGTCGATCCAGCCGCCGAAATAGCCGGCGACGAGCCCGATGGCGCTGCCGATGGCGGCCGCCGCCGACACCGAGATGAGCGCGATGGAGAGCGAGATCCGCGCGCCGAAGATGATGCGCGTCCACAGGTCCCGCCCGAAATTGTCGGTGCCGAGCCAGTGGGCGGCCGACGGCATGGCGAAGCGCTCGCGCATGGCCATCTGCTCCACCGGATGCGTCGCGAGCCACGGCGCGAACACCGCGGCGCAGACGATGAGCGTCGTCAGCACGCCGCCGACGAAGAGGGAGGGGTGGGCCAGCGCGCGCTTCAGCATGGCCGCCTCACCCGAGCCTGACGCGCGGGTCGATCAGCGCGTAGGAGAGGTCGACGAGGAGGTTCACCAGCGCGAACATCATGGCGTAGGTGAGCACGATGCCCTGGATGAGCGGCAGGTCGCGCTGGCCGATGGCGGCGATGGTGAGCTGCCCGAGCCCCGGCCAGCCGAAGATGCTCTCGGTGAGCACCGCCCCGCCGAGCAGCGCCCCGAAGCGCAGCCCGATGACGCTGACGACCGGCAGCAGCGCGTTGCGCAGCGCGTGCCGCACGATGACGCGTGGCCGGCGCAGCCCCTTGGCATAGGCGGTGCGCACGAAGTCCTCGCCCAGCACGTCGATCATGGCCGTGCGCACCAGCCGGCTGATGATCGCCGCCGAGTTGACGCCGAGCGCCAGCGCCGGCAGCACGAGATGCGACAGCGACTTGAAGAGCGGCGCGGGGTTGCCGGTGAGCGCCATGCCGAGCGCGGTGACGAGCGGCTCGCCGCGCCCGATGGAGGGCAGCCAGCCGAGCTTCACCGCGAAGGCCAGCATGAGCAGGATGCCGAGCCAGTAGACCGGCATGGACACGCCGAACTGGGCGAGCAGCATGGAGGCGGTGTCGATCCAGCTGCCCCGGAACATGGCGGCCGCGACGCCCAGCACGAAGCCGATGACGATGGCCACCACCAGCGCCGCCAAGGCGAGCTCCACGGTGGCGCCCAGCCGCTCCCCGATGATCGAGGCCACCGTCTGGTTCTGGAAGATCGAGCGCCCCATGTCGCCCTGCAGCAGCGCCGCGAAGTAGCCGCCGAGGCGGACATACCACGGGTCGTCGAGGCCGAGGCTCGCCCGCAGCCGCGCGATGTCCGCCGCCGAGGCCTCCTGGCCGAGCAGCACGGCGGCCGGATCGCCCGGCACGAGCAGCAGCAGGCCGAAGGTGACGATCACCATGCCCGCCGCCATCGGCACGAACAGCGCCAGCCGCCGGATCGTGTAGGTCAGCATGGGGGGAGGGGCCTTGTTTCAAGGTCCATGCTCACCCCCTCAGCCGTCATGCCCGGGCTTGGCCCGGGCATCCACGACTTTGCCTGGGCCGACCCGAAGTCGTGGATGGCCGGGCCAAGCCCGGCCATGACGGACGAGGGGGGCGAGAGATGATGGGTTCGTGTTCGAGGTGCTCGTCCTCCCACCCCCACGGTCCTCATCCTGAGCAGGCCGCGGAGCGGCCGTGTCGAAGGACGCACGACCGTGCCGCTGCCGGCATTCTGCGTCCTTCGACACGCCGCCTGCGGGGGCTGCTCAGGATGAGGAGATCGGGGGGCGGGAGAGGAAACCACTCGCACGTTCTTACTTCGCCGCCATCCCCAGCACGTTGCGCAGATACCCCCGCGGGTTCACCTCCAGCGCACCGAGCGACTTGGCGTAGAACACCTGGTAGCCCTGGTAGGAGAGCACGTAGTAGGGCAGCTCGTTGGCGATGATGGTGGCGGCCTTCTGGTAGGCGGCCTTGCGCGCCTCGAGGTCGAGGGACTTGCGCCCGGTCTCGAGCAGCTGGTCGACCTCGGCGTTGGAGTACTTGCTCCAGTTGAGCGGGCCGTTGGTGATGAACTGGCCGTACATGAGCCGGTCCGGGTCGACGATGTTGAGCCAGCCGAGCAGCGCCACCTGGTGCTGGCTCTTCTGCACGTAGCCGGTGGAGAAGGCCGGCCAGTCGGTGATGCGGATCTGCGCCTCGACGCCCGCCTGCTGGAAGGCCGCCTGCATGAACTCCAGCGTCTGGACGCGATTGGGATCCTCGTTGTGGGTCGAGATCGTCACCTGCAGCTTCTTGCCGCCCTTGTCGCGGATGCCGTCGCCGTTCGAGTCCTTCCAGCCCAGCGCGTCGAGCGCCTTGGCGGCCTCGGCGGGGTTGTAGGTCGGCTGCTTGATCGAGGCCGAATAGGCCCAGGAGGAGGGCAGCAGGATGGAGCTCGCCTCCTGGTCGACGCCCCGGTAGAGGTCGCCGACGATGCTCTTCTGGTCGACCAGCATGGCGAGCGCGCGGCGCAGCGCCGGGTCGGACACCGCCGGGTCGCCCACGTTGAAGTTGAGGTAGGTGATGCCGAGCCCGCTCGTGACCGCGTTGCCATAGGCGGCGTTGGCCTGCAGGCGCTTGATGTCCTGCGGCGAGAGCGGCGACTGGATGAGGTCGAGGTCCTTCGCCTCGAAAGCCTGGGCGCGGGCGGTGTTGTCGCCGATGACGACGAGCTGCAGCTCCTGCGTCTTCGGTGCGCCGCCCCAGTAGCCGGCATTGGCCGCCAGCGTGATCTTGCTGCCGCGGTTCCAGCTCGCGAGCTTCATGGGCCCGGTGCCGACGGGCTTCAGCCCGATGTCGGCGCCGCCCTCGACCGCCTTCTTCGGCACGATGCCCATCTCGAGATAGCTGAGCAGCGGCGAATAGGGCGCGGACAAGGTGAACTTCACCGTCTTGGCGTCGACCGCCTCCACCTTGGCGATGGGCGTGAAGAGCGCGCGCAACGGCGCGTTCATCTCGGGCTTCAAGAGCGTCTGGTAGGTGAAGACCACGTCGTCGGCGGTGAAGGGCGAGCCGTCGTGGAAGGTCACGCCCTCGCGCAGCGTGAAGATCCAGGTGAGCGGATCCGGGTTCTCCCACTTCGTCGCGAGGTTCGGCATGGGCTTCAGGTCCGGCGAGAGCCGCACCAGCCCGTCATAGATGAGATCCGTGACGCGGTAGGCCGAAGTGTCGCGGGCGAGCCGCGGGTCGAGCGTGCCGGCGTCGACGTCGAGGCCGACGCGCACGGTGGCGGGCGCCTGGGCGAAGCTAGCGGCCGGCGCGGCGAGAAGGCCGAGCGACAGGCAGGTGGCGGCGAGAAGAGTGCGGCGAAGCATGGTCATTCCCCTCTTGTGGCGTGCTTTCGGCGGGTTGCCGGTGTCTTGGTGCTGGTCGTGTCGGGCGAAGGCTCTGCAGGCGCGGCGGCCCCGCGCGCGCTGCGCAGGCCCGCCAGGAACGGCACCAGCACGCGGCCGAGCTCGGCCGGATCGGGCGTGTGCCGGTATTCGAAGGAGTGGGTGCCGGGCGCGGCCAGCTCCGTCACGTCGTCCGCGCCCGTGGCGTAGACGACGACCGACCGGTCGGCGAGCGTGCGGGCGAGCCCGGGCGCATCCGACCGTGTGACGAGGATGTCCGACACATGCGGCGCAAACTGCCGGATGCTCGGGCGCATGATGGCGATGTATTCCTCGAAGCGCGTCACGGCCGCGATCCGGTCGCGCGGGTCGAGCCCGGCGAGCGCCCGGCGCGTCGCCTCCGAGGGGATGAAGCGCAGGCCCAGCGCGCGCGCCTCCGGCACGATCTTCTCGAGCTCGCCCTGCCGGTGCAGGAAGGTGAGCACCGCATCCGCCTCCCGGCAGCGCCGCCGCTCGCCCTCGTCCGCCCGCAGCGCGTCGAGCGTGGTGAAGTCGATCCAGTCGTCCGGCGCCAGGAAGGGCCGGATCTCCTCGACATAGTCGCGCGTGGGCCCGGCGAACACGCCGACGAAGAGCAGCCGCAGCCCGGCATGCAGCCGGCGCACCTGCATCCGCGTGCCGATCATCGTCATCAGCGCCTCGCGCCCGATGCCGAGCCGCCCGGCGCGCGCCAGCACCCCGTCGATCGCCAGCTGCAGCGCCGCCGTCTCCGGATCCGGTGTCGCAATGCGCTGGGACGGCCGCGTCACGAACGCCCCCAGCCCCTTGCGCACGACGATGAGGCCGGCCTCCGCGAGGTCCTTGTAGACCTTGTTCACGGTCATGGTGGCGAGCCCCACCATCTCGGCGAGATCCCTCACGGAGGGAAGCCTGTCCCCGTCAGGCATGGAGCCTGACGAGATCGCATAGGCGATCAACCCGTAGAGCTGGCGGCCGACCGGGACGGGGAGCGACTTGTCGAGGTGCGTGTGGTCGAGGGGAAACATGCCGAGCGCCCGCGTGTGCTAGGACGGTAGCACACGGCGGGGAGGGGGCAAGGGGGATCCAATGAAAGGTTCTTGGTCCCAATACATCGGCGAGCGATTGTTTGGCCCTGCTGGTCCGGGAATCAACGCTGTTAGACCGCTAGTACACGTCAATCAGATAGGTATCTGTCTCCCCCAAGAGCTATCCACGAACGCAAGGTGACCAGGAGCGCAAAAGTTGTCAGTCCGAACAAGAGAAGTGGGCCGACAACCGGAAAGAACGTTGTGGTTGATAGACAATCGAACCCGTCCTTGAAAGAGCCGGCCAAGCGAAATGCGTCACCCAGAAGCGGCCTGTCGCTATAGCCTTCTGGAATCTTAAATAGATTTTTCCCGCCTTCGGCTACAACGATCAGTTTCTTGTCTGGGCCAGAAGCGCAGATCTTTCCTCGAGACAAGAACACATCCCAAAAATGGAAGAGGGAATATACTGGCGCTACCGAGAAAACGATGAAGGCAAGCGTCTGAGCTGATGCTCCCACACCCACAGAAGGAGCGGCATCAAACAACCGAAAGGCGTACCGCTCTCGCCAGGACCTTCCCCCCCGAAGTGCGTGCTCGTGAAGAATGGGCCCGGACAGCAGGAGGAGCACGGCCATAAAAAGCACTCCCCACATTCCAACGACTGCGTCGGGCGTTTCCGGAGAAAATTTTATCTCGAAAGGGGTTCCGATCTTAGGATCAATTTGGGCGCCCTGCGTCTTACCAAACGCAATCACCATGACAAGGAACGTCACGGTTGACAGCGACATCCAGATCTTGCGCAATGTCGCACGACTCGTGCCATTCACGACCTCATCATGGTCTGGATCTTCTACAGTTTTGTTCATGAGTGCGCCCCCAGAGGTTCATTTACGGAATGAAACGGAAGGTAGGTTCAAGATACAGCAAACATCGAATTCAGGCGCAAGTGAACTCAAAAAAGAATAGTTGGTTCGTCCTTCAACGGATAGCCATCATTGCTCCCTGCGTAAAATTTCACAAAAGTTCATTGTTTAAATCGGACGAGGCGGTCGTTGTTACTTAATAAATATTTCGGTCACATCAATATTCAAATTGCTCCGCTTGCCATGGTGTGGTAGGGCTCAGCGAAGTCGAAACAGGGAAAGGAGATCGACATGCGACTGTACGGGCTTGTCTTCGTTTCTCTCCTCGTTCCGAGTGCTTGCTTGGCTGACTACGTTTGTCCCCCGAGTTCGGACGTATGTTCGTATGTCGTGAATACAGGGGAGACGGACAAGGTGGGAGCAGGTGGTGGTGGGAAAACAGCAGATAAGGCGGAGTGGATCATCGCTCCTGATGGCAAGTACCTTGTGAATGGCAAAACGCGCATCGTATCACAAAACGGGCGCGCACCGGTTTGCAATATAGAGAAAATGGACGGCACGCAGACCCGGAAAATTCAGGGCATAACCGTAGTGTTGCACAAGAAGTATCTTGTTCGAGCGCGCGTTGAGACCGGGTCTGGGATGCAGAACGTCGGGCGGACGGCTCACATGCAGTGCGGCTTCGATGCAGAAGTAGTCAGTCTTCCGAACTAGTCAAGATCCAGATCATCTTGAATCGAGCTGGTCGAAAGCATGGCAAAGCCCCGCTCTGTTTGCTTAGTAGGGCTTCGTATCGGAAAGTGGAAGCTGGAGAGCGGTTATGTTGCTTTGCAGCTGGGTCCGAACATGGTCGCCAGCGTCTGGCGCTAACGTCCGTCGATTCATGTTGCTGAAGCGCCGTCACTTCCTGATCCAGCGCGCCAGACGCTTGGGCCGCCCCGTCACGAACGCCCCAGCCCATTCTGCAAGATGATCAGCTCCGCGTCCCCCAGGTCCTTGCAAGCACTGTTCGCGCACGCTCTCATTCCGAGCTCACGCCTAGGTTTCGTTGCCCCCCTCACCAATCAAACACCACTCCCGCAAACCGCTCCCTCAACCCCGCCCGCAGCGTCTCGTCGTACAAATTCCCCAGCGTCCCATACCGGATCGCCAGCGGATTGAGCGTCCCCCACATCAGCGCATTACACGCCACCATCACGAGGTCGGCCTCGTCGAGGCTGGCCTTGAGGATGTGGGCGTAGGACAGCCGGTCCTGCGGCCCCAGCCCGTTGGCGGGGTCGTCGATGACGGCGAGCGTGACGGAGAGGGTGGCGAGCCAGGCTTCGATGCCGCTGCGGGCGGCGGGGTTGCCTTCGCCGTGGCGGCTCCAGGCGTCCATGATGGCGGGCAGCGCGGCGTCCGGGTGCTGCTGGGTGGCGGCGGTGACGTGGGCGAGGAGGTCGCGCTTGGCCTGCTGGCCCATGGCGTCGCCCACGCGGATGGCCTGGTTGCGGGTTTCCAAGAGGTCGAGCATGCGGAAGAAGCGGCTGTCGAAGAGCTGGCGCGCCATCACGGCGCGGGTGTCGCGCAGCTCCTCCTGCTGGGCGGCGAGCTCCTTGGCCTGGATGGCCAGCGCCTTGCGCTGCAGCCAGCCGGTCCACCACACGGCGCCGAAGGCGAGCGCCGTGAAGAGCGCGGTGAGGCTGCCGAACATGTCGCCCGACTGGCCCATCGCCTCCAGGTCGCCGCGCGGCCAGAGCCGCAGCCCCAGGGCGATCATCATGGGCCAGATGGCCCACACCAGGCTGATCGCGAGAAGGATGATCGCGAGCGTGCGCGGCGAGCCGGTGTCGGCCGCCTTGGGCTCGCGCGAGGCCGGCTCGGGCATCTTGGGCCTGGATTCGTCCACGGTGTCTGGCTCCCGTCCCGGTGGGCGCACGGACGCCGCTGTCCATGAGCCCGGCCGTTCCTTCATCGCGCCCCTGCGCGGTGCCGGTCAAGGCGGGGAGGGGGCCCTTGTTGATCCGCCTCCACCCACATGGTTCTCCATGGCTGAGAGCGTTTTCCCTCCCCTGCAGGGGAGGGTGGATCGCGCGAAGCGCGAGACGGGTGG
>NZ_CAMFHB010000084.1 GCF_945952055.1 uncultured Alsobacter sp. | reverse complement strand
TCCGCATCGACCACTATCTCGGCAAGGAGACGGTGCAGAACCTGATGGCGCTGCGCTTCGCCAACGCGCTGTTCGAGCCCGTGTGGAAGGCCGCCCACATCGACCACGTGCAGATCACGGTCGCCGAGACCCTCGGCCTGCAGGGCCGTGCCGGCTACTACGACACGTCCGGCGCCATGCGCGACATGGTGCAGAACCACATGCTCCAGCTCCTGTGCCTCGTGGCCATGGAGCCGCCGACGTCTCTCGACGCCGACGCGGTCCGCGACGAGAAGCTCAAGGTGCTGAAGTCCCTGAAGCCGATCGGGCCCGGGCAGGTCGACCACAGCACCGTGCGGGGACAGTACCGCGCCGGCGCTTCGGCAGGGGGCGCCGTTCCGGGGTATCTGGAAGAGCTCGAGCGCGACGACAGCACCACCGAGACCTTCGTGGCCATCAAGGCCGAGGTGGAGAACTGGCGCTGGGCGGGAGTGCCCTTCTACCTGCGCACCGGCAAGCGGCTCGCCTCGCGCGTGTCGGAGATCGTCGTCCACTTCCGCCCGATCCCGCACTCGATCTTCCCGAGCGCCGCGGGGGCCGTCGAGAACAACCGCCTGGTCATCCGCCTGCAGCCCGACGAGGGCGTGAAGCTCTGGCTGATGATCAAGGATCCGGGCCCCGGCGGCATGCGCCTGCAGCACGTGCCGCTCGACATGAGCTTCGCCGACGCTTTCGGCGTGAAGGCGCCGGACGCCTATGAGCGCCTGCTGATGGACGTGGTGCGCGGCACCCAGACCCTGTTCATGCGCCGCGACGAGGTCGACGCGGCCTGGGCCTGGGTCGACCCGATTCTCGACGCCTGGAAGAACGCCAGCGCGCCGCCCAAGCCCTACACCGCCGGCACCTGGGGCCCGTCCGCCGCCGTGGCGCTCATCGAGCGCGACGGACGCACCTGGCACGACGACGGGTTCTGAGCGCCGGACCTCACCGGAACGCCTTGCGAGGAGACGCATGATGTCGGTTCACGCAACCATCGGCGACGTCACGGAACGAATCGTGCGGCGCAGCCTCGACAGCCGCGCCCGCTATCTGGATCGCATCGCGCGGGCCGCGCAGTCGCAACCGGCACGCAAGCGGCTGGGCTGCGCCAACCAGGCGCACGGGTTCGCCGCCTGCGGCCCGGGGGACAAGGCCGAGCTGCGGTCGGGAAGCGCTCCCAACATCGGCATCGTCACCGCCTACAACGACATGCTGTCCGCCCACCAGCCGTTCGAGCGCTTCCCGGACCTGATCCGGCAGGCCGCCCGTGACGCCGGCGGCGTCGCCCAGGTCGCCGGCGGCGTCCCGGCCATGTGCGATGGCGTCACCCAGGGCGAGGCCGGCATGGAGCTCTCGCTGTTCTCGCGGGACGTGATCGCCATGGCGACCGCGGTGGCCCTGTCGCACCAGACCTTCGACGCGGCGCTCTATCTGGGCGTCTGCGACAAGATCGTTCCCGGCCTGCTGATCGGGGCGCTGTCCTTCGGGCACCTGCCCGCGATCTTCGTGCCCGCGGGCCCGATGACCTCGGGCCTGCCCAACGACGAGAAGGCGAAGATCCGCCAGCTCTATGCCGAGGGGAAGGTCGACCGCGACGCGCTGCTGGAGGCGGAGGCCAAGTCCTACCACGGGCCCGGCACCTGCACCTTCTACGGCACCGCCAACACCAACCAGATGATGATGGAGATCATGGGCCTGCACCTGCCCGGCTCCTCCTTCGTCAACCCCAACACGCCGCTGCGCGACGCGCTGACGGTGGCGGCGACGCAGCGGGTCCTGCAGATCACCGCGCAGGGCAACGACTACACCCCCATCGGGCGCATCGTGGATGAGCGCGCGGTGGTGAACGGCATCGTCGGGCTGCATGCCACGGGGGGATCGACCAACCACACGATCCATCTCATCGCGATGGCCGCGGCGGCCGGAATCGCGATCACCTGGGACGACTTCGCCGACCTCGCCGGCGTGGTGCCGCTGATGGCGCGCGTCTATCCAAACGGCAAGGCCGACGTGAACCATTTCCAGGCCGCTGGCGGAATGGGCTTCCTGATCCGCGAACTCATCGGCGAAGGGCTGCTTCATCGCGACGTGGCGACCGTGTGGGGCACGGGCCTCGACGGCTATCTCAGCGAGCCGGTCATGGCGCAGGACGGTTCGGTCGCGTGGCGCGAGGCGGCGACGGCCTCGGGCGACACGGCCGTGCTGCGCGGCGCCCGGGACGCGTTCCAGCCGACCGGCGGGCTCCAGCTGCTCGAGGGGCCGCTCGGACGCGCCGTGATCAAGACCTCGGCCGTCGCGCCGGAGCGCCACGTGATCGAGGCGCCGGCCCGCGTGTTCCACTCCCAGGAGGAACTCCAGGCCGCCTTCAAGGCCGGGACGCTGGCGGGCGACTTCGTGGCCGTGGTCCGCTTCCAGGGGCCCAAGGCCAACGGCATGCCCGAGCTGCACAAGCTCATGCCGCCCCTGGGCGTGCTGCAGGATCGCGGACAGCGGGTGGCGCTGGTGACGGACGGCCGCCTCAGCGGCGCGTCCGGGAAGGTCCCCTCCGCCATCCACGTCACGCCGGAGGCCGTCGACGGCGGCCCCATCGCCAGGATCCGCGACGGAGACGTCGTGCGGGTCGACGCCGTCCAGGGCCGCCTCGAGGTGCTCGTCGACGCGGCCGAGTGGGCGGCCCGAGCCCCCGCCGTCGCCGACCTCTCCGCCTCGCACGAGCTGTGCGGGCGCGAACTCTTTGCCGCCTTCCGGTCGGTGGCGGGCCGTGCCGACCAGGGCGCGTCCGTTTTCACCGCGCTGCACGGCTGAGGAGACCCACCATGACCGAAGCGCCTGCCCTCGCCGCGGCCTGGGCCGCCCTCGCCGACCACCGCGCCCGCACGGCGGCCACGCGCATCGAGACCCTCTTCGCCGGGGATCCCGACCGCTTCCGCCGCCTCTCCCGCCGCGCGGGCGACCTGATGCTCGACCTGTCGAAGACCGCGCTCGACGCCCAGGCCCTGGAACTGCTGGTCGACCTCGCCAGGGCGGCCAAGGTGGAGGAGCGCCGCGACCTGATGCTGTCGGGCGCGCCGATCAACACCACCGAGGGCCGGGCCGTCCTGCATACGGCGCTGCGCAACCGCTCCGATGGGCCGGTCTTCGTCGACGGCGAGGACGTGATGCCGGACGTGCGCGCGGTGCTCGCCGCGATGGCGGAATTCGCGACGGGCATCCGCACGGGGGCCATCGCGCCGGCGCGCGGGGGACGCTTCACCGATGTCGTGAACATCGGGATCGGCGGATCGGACCTGGGGCCTGTGATGGCGACCATCGCCCTGGCGCCCTGGCATGACGGGCCGCGCAGCCACTTCGTCTCGAACGTCGACGGCGCGCACCTCGCCGACACCCTGAAGGGGCTCGATCCCGCCACGACCCTGTTCATCGTCGCATCGAAGACCTTCACCACCATCGAGACGATGACGAACGCCGCCTCCGCGCGGCGCTGGATCGTCGCGGCGCTGGGCGAGGACAGCGTCGGCAGTCACTTCTGTGCGGTCTCCACGGCGCTCGACAAGGTCGCGGCCTTCGGCATCTCGGCGTCACGCACCTTCGGGTTCTGGGACTGGGTGGGCGGACGCTACTCGGTGTGGTCGGCGGTGGGCCTCTCCGTCATGATCGCGGTTGGCCCGGAGGTGTTCGGGCGGTTTCTCGACGGCGCCCATGCGATGGACCGGCATTTCGCCGAGGCTCCGCTCGGCGAGAACCTCCCGGTCCTGCTGGGATTGGCCGGGATCTGGCACCGCAATGTCTGCGGCTATCCGTCGCGTGCCGTGCTTCCCTACGAGCAGCGGCTGCTGCGGTTTCCCGCCTACCTGCAACAGCTCGACATGGAGTCGAACGGCAAGGGCGTGACGCTCGACGGCGTGCCCGTCAGCCGCTCGACCGGCCCGATCGTGTGGGGCGAGCCGGGCACCAACGGGCAGCACGCCTTCTACCAGCTCATCCACCAGGGCACCGAGGTGATCCCCTGCGAGTTTCTCGTGGGAGCCCGGGGGCACGAGCCCGAACTCGGCCTGCACCACGATCTCCTGGTCGCCAACTGCCTGGCCCAGTCGCAGGCCCTCATGACCGGACGCACGCTCGAACAGGCCACGGCGCAGCTCCGGGCCGCCGGGCGAAGCGAGTCCGACGTCGCCGCCATCGCCCCCCACCGGGTGTTCGACGGCAACCGTCCCTCCATCACGATCACCTACGCGATCCTCGATCCCGAAACGCTGGGAGCGCTGATCGCGCTCTACGAGCATCGCGTGTTCGTCGAGGCGCAGATCTGGGGGATCAACGCGTTCGACCAGTGGGGGGTCGAGCTGGGCAAGGAACTCGCCGGTGGGCTGCTGCCCTTCGTCCAGGGCGGCGAGGCACCCGCAGGCATCGACGGATCGACCCTAGGGCTCGTGGCCGCCCTCAAGGCCGCCGCGCGGAAACCCTGACGGCTTCAGTTCGGCCGGGCATAGGCCGGGTCGGACGCGCAGAGCCGTTCGAGTTCGGCCTTGGCTGCAAGCGCCATGTGCTTCAGGACCACGCGCTGGCCGACATTGAAGGGGCGCGGCTCGACGTCGAGCACGCACATCGCGCCGATGTGCTCGCCGCTCTGCAGGACGATGGGTGCGCCGGCATAGAAGCGCACGTGGGGCTCGCCGATGACGAGGCAGTTCTCGGCGAACCGCGGATCCTTCACGGCGTCCTCGACGACGAGAACGTCGCCCGTGGCCAAGGTCGTGGAGCAGAACGAGCCTTCGAGGAGCGTGTGGCCCAACCCGACGCCCGACCGCCCGGCGAAGAAGAGCTGTTGCCCGTCACTCAGCGACACGACGGCCGCCGGAACCTTGAAGCGCTCGCGGGCGACCTGGGCGATATGATCGAGGGCGGCCGCTCCGAGACGGCGGGCCCCAACCAAGGCCTGCATGACCGAAAGGTTTGCGGTCCGCGGGATGGGATTCGTACCCATGAGACCTCGAGACGGGCACGCTCGGTGCCCAATTCATCATCTCCGCACCAAGCCGGCGAGGAGATACCTTGGCCTTAACCGTATGCAATTCGGGGCGTCGACTCAAGCAATCAGACACGATTTGCGCAATTCGAGCCCGAATTTGTGCGGCCCGCGTTGCGAAATGAGGCGGTCGTTGCCAGCGCGAGAGCGGCCCCGAGACAATTTGCGATGAATTTTTCAGCAGTGTCGCTGCGGCATAACGGCCGATGGGGGGGCCGGCGCAGGCGAACATGCGACCTGGATGGGACGAGCGCGCGATCGCGGCGGCTGGTCGCCTCAACAGGTCATGCGGAGCGGCAAAAAGCGCTCTGCTCCGCGCCTGTCGTGTCCAAGACATTCCGAGCAGGATCGCGGATCAGGACGTGAGAGAGGCCGGCCGAACTGTAGCGCCGGAGGCCCCTCCATTGAAACGCGCCGCCGGTCGAACCGACGGCGCCGTTCCGAAACTCAGACCAGGCGAAGGTCGACGGCGCTGGTCTTGCCGTTGCGGCCCGTCTCGAGCTCGTAGGAGACCTTCTGGTTCTCCTTGAGGTCGCGCAGGCCGGCCCGGTTCAGGGCCGTGATGTGGACGAAGACGTCCGGCCCACCGGTGTCGGGCTGGATGAACCCGTATCCCTTCTCAGTATTGAACCACTTCACAGTACCGGTCGCCATCGTCTTTTCCTAGCTGTCTGCACGGCCTCTGCACGGCCGATATCACACTTCGCATGAGACGAGCCCTTCTGCAACGGAGGATGCGCAGGTACAAGAGCGGAATTCGGCGGCTTCAAGCTCGGCCTTGACCGTTTTCCGTCCCGAACTGAGACGAACACCAGGCAGGAGCGGCTTCGCGATGAGCTTTACGGACGGACTCGGTCTTGCGGGATTCGTGGTCGCCTGCGTGCTGGCGGCCTCCAGTGGCGCCATCTTCCGACCGGGGACCTGGTACGACAGCCTGCGCAAGCCCAGCTGGCGCCCGCCGAACTGGCTGTTCGGTCCGGCGTGGACGGTCCTCTACATCCTGATCGCCGTGGCCGGATGGATGGTCTGGAAGAAGGCCGGTCTCGTGAGCGTGCCGATCGCGATCTACGCGGTGCAGCTGGTCCTCAACGCCACGTGGTCCGGACTGTTCTTCGGGATGCGCCGCATGGATCTGGCCTTCGCCGAACTCGTCCTGCTGTGGCTGTCGATCGCCGCCACCATCTGGACGTTCCAGCCGGTGGACCAGACGGCCGCCTGGCTCCTCGTGCCGTATCTGTGCTGGGTCACCTTTGCCGGCGCCCTGAACTTCACGGTGTGGCGCCTCAATCCCCAGGCCGGCTGACGGCCGGCCTCAGCCCGTCGCGATCCGTGCGCGCGCGGCCAGCGCGCGCGTCGCCGCGATGCACGCCCCGGCCTCGTGCCAGTGGCGCTCCTCGAGCTCGATGTTGAAGATCACGCCGGGCGGGAACACGCAGCCGCTCATCAGGACGTCCCAGGGGATGTCGCCCCATCCGACGGGAAGGTGCAGGTCGCCGTGGCCGAAGGCGATCTTCTCGCCGTGCGTGTAGGTCCAGATATCGTCCTGGCGCCCGAAATTGTCGTGCACGTGCAGGTGGCGCGACCGCGGCGCGAGCTGCCCGCATTCCTCCACGAGATCGCCGCCCTGGAAGGCGAGGTTGAGGTGGCCGTGGCCGAAGTCGAGCGTGGCCTGGACGAAGGGGTGATCGATCGTCGCGAGCTCCCGGGCCAGGCGGGCCGGCGTCGCCGTGTAACGGACACCCTCGTAGCCGGCGAACAGGTTCTCCACGCAGACGACGACACCCATCGACCGCGCGAGGTCACCCGCCCGCACCAGCCATTCGCGCTGCCGCTCATAGGCGTCCTCGATCCCGTCGTGCTGCACGATCCCCATCGTTCCCGAATGCAGGACGTAGTGTTCGCAATCCAGGGCGGCGGCGGCCTCCAGCGATGCCGCGAGCACGTTCCAGTGCCGTGAGCACCGCCAGGGCGGGTCGAAGAAATTGATCCCGAGCGGCCCGTGGGCCGTGAAGCCTGCCGATCGCCCGCGACAGGCGGCCTTCACCCTCGCCAGCTGCTCCGCCCGGATCCGGCCGCCGACCACGACGTCGTAGTCGTAGATGGGCAGCTCGATCGTATCGACGCCGAAGCCTTCGGCCTCATCCAGGCGCGCGGGAAGATCGGAGAGATCGGAACACCCAGGAAAAATGGACAGGCCGACGCGTGGACCGGGTTGCGCCATGGCGGGCTCCTCGTGACGAACCATGCACCCTGCAGCCTCCCATGACCGGCGGCAAGCGCCGTCAGCCGCGGACCAGCCGGGCGGCGGCCTTGCCGGCGATCCGACCGAGCGCGACGGCGGTGAGAAGTCCGTTGCCCGACAGGTAGCCGGCGGCGTCGAGACCCGAGACGCCGACCGCTGCCCCGCCCGCGGCGAAGAGGTTCGGCAGGATGCCACCGTCCGTCCGCAGCACGCGCGCGTCCGTCCCCACGGCCAGTCCACCCTGCGTGTGGAACAGGGCCCCGGTGACCTTCACGGCATGGAAGGGAGCCGCGAGCGTGCGGACGCCGGAGAAGCTGCGGCCGAAGGCGTCCGTCCCTCCCGTGGCGACCAGCCTATCGACGGCCTGGAACGTCTCGCGCAGGGCGGCCTCAGGCACGTGCATCGCCCCGGCGAGCTCCTCCACCGTGTCGGCGCGCAGCACGGCTCCGGTGGCCTCGGCCTGACGAAAGTCCTCGAACTGCCGGGCGACGCCCGCGATCCGCGCATCGAAGACGTCCCAGGCGATCCCCCCGGGCTGCCGCAGGACGATCGCCGCCTGTTCGGAATACCCATGCGTCTCGTTCGAGAAGCGGTGGCCTTGCGTGTCGACCTGGAAGCCGCCCTCCATCACCACCGCCCAGGTGACGAGGATGCCGTGCGGATGGGCGACGCTGCCGTGCCCCTGGTAGGCCGACATGGCGCGCAATTCCGCGCCGAGGCCCTCCCCCCAGAGGGCGGCGTCGCCCGTATTGCCCGGATGCCCGAAATACAGCGCGCCATCCATCTCCGGAATGTGCCGGCGCACGAGATCGGGATTGCCGCCATAGCCGTTGCAGGCCAGCACGAGCGCCCGACATCCGATGCGCTCCAGCGTGCCGTCCGGGCGTTCGGCCGCGACGCCGGCAATCCGGCCGTCGGTGCCGGCGAACAGCGTGGTGGCGGCGGCGCCGGTGAGGACCTGCACGCCGGCGCTTTCGGCAGCCTGGCGCAGGGCGTCGACGAGTTCGCGGCCGGAGCGGGACGGCAGGCCGTGCATGCGGCGCGCCGAGTGGCCCGGGTAGTTGAAATCGTTGACGACCGAGAAAGGCAGGCCGTGCGCGTCCGCCAGCCACTCGATGGCGCGCGGGATTTCCGCCGTCACGAGCGACACGAGGCCGGGATCGGAGTCGCCATGAGCCTTGCGCTGGATGTCGCGTGCGAACAGGTCCGGCGTGTCGGCGATGCCCAGCGCCTCCTGGAACCTCGTCCCGGCGGCGGGGATGAGGCCCGCCGACAGGGCCGTGGAGCCCCGCGGAACGGGATCGCGCTCCAGCACGAGCGGCTCGACGCCCGTTTCGATGGCGGCCAGCGCGGCGACGAGGCCCGCGGCGCCCGCCCCGACGATGACCAGCGGAACCTCGACCTCGAACGAGACGCCCTCGGCGGGCAGGACCTGCCGTTGCGCGCTCATGACGGCCCCGCGAGCCCAGACAGCTCGGCCAGCGCCTCCGCCACCGTCATCACCGGGCAGACGGGTCGCAGCGCGGCCACCGCCGTGTCGTGGACCGCGGCCGAGAACGCCGCGCAACCGTCGGACAGCAGCACCGTCTCGAGGTCTCGCACATGCGCGTCGCGAACGGTGGAGGCCACGCCGCCATTGGTGACGATCCCGCAGACGTAGAGTTTCGTGATCCCCGCCTTGCGCAGGACCCACTCCAGGCGGGTCATGTAGAACGCCGAATAGGCGACCTTCTCCACGCAGAAGTCGGCCGGGGCCAGTTCGTCCACGAGCTGGTGGCCCCAGGCGCCGGGCAGGAAGTCGCCCTTGCGCAGGAAGGGCCGGATCGCCTTGAGGTGCGGCGAGATCATCGGCTCGCCGCCGCGCCCCGGGACGAGGGTGAAATGAGTCGAGACCACGAAGCCGCCATGGGCGCGCAGGACATCCGCCAGCGGCTTCACCCGCGCGGGGATCGCCGCGATCTCGGGCGAGGACTGGCCGCCGCGCGCATAGGCGCCTTCCGGATGGATGAAGTCGTTCTGCAGGTCGCAGACGAGAAGCGCGGTTCGCTCCAGGGGGACAGGACCATGGCTCATGCGGAGTGCCTTTCCACGGTGAGGTTGCCGAGCGCGTCGGTGCGGGCCGTCAGGCCCGGATCCACGATGGTGGTCGCATCCGGCTGCTCGATGACGGCGGGACCCTGGACGATCGAGCCCGCCGGCAGATCCAGCCGCGACCAGACGGATGCCACGTGCCAGCCGCCGGAGAACCACACCGGCCGCTCGCCACGGCGGGCAGCCTCCAGCCCCGCGCCCTCGGCCGGCGCCAGGGCCGACAGGTCGAAGGCGGGGCGTCGGCCCACGGCCGCGGTGCGCAGCGAAACGATGCGCACGGGAATGTCGGGCAGCAGCCAGCTGAACTGCCGCTTGTAGGCGGCCTCGAACGCCTCGCGCACGACGGCTTCCGTGACCCCGGTCGACGCCTCGCCGAGCGTGACGGGCAGCGGCACGCCGACCGTGTGGGTCTGCCCCTGGTAATGCATGTCGAGCTCGTAGAGCACGTCGACGCGCTCCACCGCGATCCCCGCCGCGTCGACGACGGCCCGGGCCTCGCGGCCCGCCTCGACCATGCGCCGGTCGAGGCTGGCCGCGTCGAGCCCGTCGAGACCGAGGTTCACCGTCTGCACCTGGTCGTGGCGCAGGTCGGCGATGACGCAGCCGAGCGCGCTCGTGATGCCCGGGAAGCGGGGCACGACCGCGCAGGACAGGCCGACCTCGTCGATGAGCGCGCCGGCGTGGAGCGCACCGCCGCCGCCGAACGGCATGACGGCGAAGCGCGACGGATCATGACCACGCTCGATGGACACGAGCCGGATGGCTCCCGCCATGCGCGCATTGGCGATGCGGACGATGGCCTCCGCCGCCTCCATGACGCCGAGACCCAGCGGGCGGGCGACGTGGGCATCGATGGCGGCCTTGGCCGCCTCGACGTCGAGCCGCGCCAGCGCGCCGCCGATCGGCCGCTCGGCGTTGATGCGGCCGAGCACGACGTTGGCGTCGGTCAGCGTCGGCCGGGTGTTGCCCTGCCCGTAGCAGACGGGGCCGGGGCGCGATCCGGCGCTCTCGGGCCCGACCTGCAGCAGGCCGCCCTTGTCGACATGGGCGATGGAGCCGCCGCCCGCGCCGATGGTGGTGATCTCGATCATCGGCGTGCGGATGACGAGGCCGAAGTCGATCGTCGTCTGGGCCGCCAGCGCGGACTGCCCGTCGGCGATCAGCGACACGTCGAAGGAGGTGCCGCCGAGATCACCCGTGATGACGTTCGGGTAGCCTGCGGCCCGCGCGATGGCCGCCGCGGCGATGACGCCGGCCGCGGGTCCGGACAGGGCCGTGCGCACCGGGAGCCGGCGCGCCGTGCGGGTCGACATCACCCCGCCGTTCGACTGGACGATGTGGAACTGCCCGGCGAAAGCCTTCTGCGCCAGCGCGCCTTCGAGCTTGGCGAGGTAACGGCCGACGACGGGCTGGAGGTAGGCGTTGAGCGCCGTCGTCGAGGCGCGTTCGAATTCGCGGATTTCCGGCAGGATCTCCGACGATGTGGTCACGTCGCCATTGGGCCAGACGGCCCGGGCCGCCTCGGCCGCCGCCCGTTCGTTGGCGGGGTTGGCGTAGGCATTGATGAAGACGATGGCCAGCGCCTCCGCGCCGCGCGCCAGAAGAGTCCGCGCCGCCTCCTGGACGGCGGCGGCGTCGACCGGCACGCGCACCGTGCCGTCGGCCAGCGTTCGCTCCGGCACCTCGACGCGCATGTCGCGGTCGGCGATGGGCTCGAAATCGCCCCACAGGCCCCAGGTCCGGCGCCGGTCGCGCCGGCGCATCTCCAGCACGTCGCGGAAGCCCGGCGTGGTGATGACGCCGATGCGCGCGCCCTTGCGCTCCAGCAGCGCGTTGGTGCCCACCGTCGTGCCGTGGACGATGGACCCCAGGTCCGCGACGGGGCCGAAGGTCTCCAGGCCAGCGATGAAGCCGGTCGCCTCGTCGCCCCGGTTCGAGGGAACCTTGGCCGTGCGGAAGCTGCGGTCGGCCTCGTCGAACAGGAGGAGGTCGGTGAAGGTGCCGCCGACGTCGACGCCGACGATGGTGCGCTTGCGCGTCGTGTCGCTCATGACGACCTCCCGGCGCGCAGGCTCGCGGTGGCATCGGGGTCGACGCTGCCGTCGCCGCGCAGCGCGACGCCGTACTGCTCGCGGGCAAGGCCCACGGCGAGGTAGCCCAAGCGCACGTCGCGCGCGACGCGCTCGGGGTCTCGCGTGTAGGGGTCGCCCCAGCCCCCTCCGCCCGGCGATTCCAGGCGGACGCGCTGACCCTGGCGCACGTGGACGTCCGTGACCTTCGAGGCGAGTAGCGGCGAGGCGCTGCCCGTGTCCGTCTGCCAGGAGAAGGCGTTCAGCGCGGCCGGCCCGCCACCATTCACGCCGAACGGTGCGAAGAGGCCGCGCTCGCCCAAGAGAAAGGCATCCGCCCCACCGGGAGCCAGTGCCTCGATCTCGTAGATCGCGCCGAGGCCGCCGCGGTGCAGGCCCGGTCCGGCGCTGTCGGGCCGCAGCGCCCATTGCGTGAACATGACGGGGTAGGACGCTTCCATGATCTCGGCCGGCGGGATGGTCGCCATCGAGATCGGGTTGTTGCCGTGGTTGAGCCCGTCGCTCTCCGGATTGCCGCCGAGGCCGCCGCCGAAGAA
>NZ_CAMFHB010000083.1 GCF_945952055.1 uncultured Alsobacter sp. | reverse complement strand
CCTCGGCGGCCGGAGCGGGAACGCCAGCCTCGGCTTCGTTCAGGGCGAGCGCCTCGACGACGTCCTCGGCCACGGCGGCCTGCGGATCGGCTGCAGGCTCGTAGGTCAGCGTGCCGGCGAAGGGAGCGCCGGTGACTTCGGGCTGCGGGGCGTCCAGCGGCATCGGGCTCTCGCCGTCACGCGGCGCGCCCTCGGGCCGATCGCCTCCACGTCCGCCACGACGGCGGCGCCGACGACGACGGCGGCGACCGCCCTCCCCGCCCTCGCCCTCGAAGCGGCGTTCGCCGTCCCGCTCGCCACGCGGCCCGCGGTCGCCACGCTCGGCGCGCTCGCCCCGCTCGCCGCGGTTGCGATCGTCGCGGCGCGGAGCCTCCGCCTCGGTCTCCTCCTCGACCTCGTCCTCGATCTCCTCGACCTCGTCCTCCGGCTCTTCCTCCGGCATGGCGACGCTGTCGACCTGCACGATGGCGCGGACCGGACGCGGGTTGGTCACCTGCTCGCCGCGCTCGATGGCGAAGGCGTGCGTGCCGGTGTGGCTCTCGTCGGCGAGGATGGTGATGTCGACGCCGAATCGATCCTCCAGCCCACGCAGGTGGCTGCGCTTCTGGTTGAGGATGTACAGGGCGACCTCGGTCCGGGTGCGGACGATGAGGTGGTGTGAGTTGCTCTTGATGAGCATCTCCTCGACCGAGCGCAGCACGTGCAGCGCGACCGACGGCACGGCGCGGACGATGCCGGCGCCGGCGCAATGCGGGCACGGCACGGTCGAGCCTTCCAGCACGCCGGTGCGGATGCGCTGGCGCGACATCTCCATCAGGCCGAAGGCGGAGATGCGGCCGACCTGGATGCGGGCCCGGTCGTTCTTCAGCGCGTCCTTCAGGCGGCGCTCGACCGTCCTGTTGTTGCGCTTCTCCTCCATGTCGATGAAGTCGATGACGATGAGGCCGGCGAGGTCGCGCAGGCGCAGCTGGCGCGCCACCTCGTCGGCGGCCTCGCAGTTCGTCTTGAGCGCCGTGTCCTCGATGTTGTGCTCGCGCGTGGCGCGGCCCGAGTTCACGTCGATGGCGACGAGCGCTTCCGTCTGGTTGATGACGATGTAGCCGCCGGACTTGAGCGTCACCTGGCTGGAGAACATCGCATCGAGCTGCGCCTCGACGCCGAAGCGGGCGAAGAGCGGCTGGACCTCACGGTAGGGCTTCACGTTCTTGGCATGGCTCGGCATGAGCATGCGCATGAAGTCCTTGGCGTCCTTGTAGGCCGCCTCGCCCGCGACGAGCACCTCGTCGATGTCCTTGTTGTAGAGGTCGCGGATGGCGCGCTTCACGAGCGAGCCTTCCTCGTAGGTGAGCGCCGGCGCCGAGGACTGCAGCGTCAGCTCGCGCACCGTCTCCCACAGGCGCATCAGGTACTCGAAGTCGCGCTTGATCTCGGCCTTGGTGCGCGAGGCGCCCGCCGTGCGCAGGATCACGCCCATCCCGTCCGGAACCTCCAGTTCCTGGGCGACGGACTTGAGGCGCTTGCGGTCTGCGGCCGACGTGATCTTGCGAGAGATGCCGCCGCCACGGCCGGTGTTGGGCATCAGCACCGAATAGCGGCCGGCGAGCGAGAGGTAGGTGGTCAGGGCCGCGCCCTTGTTGCCGCGCTCTTCCTTGACGACCTGGACCAGCAGGACCTGCCGGCGCTTGATGACTTCCTGGATCTTGTACTGGCGGCGGCTGGCGCGGGGACGCTCGGGAAGCTCCTCGAGCGCGTCCTCGGAGCCGACCTGCTCGATGACCTGGGATTCGTCGTTGGCGTTGTCTTCGTCCTCGTCGTCGTCCTCGTCGTCGGACGCGGACGAGCCGCTCTCGGCGCCGGACGATTCGGCCTCCGATGCCTCGGCGGACGGCACGGCCTCGGCCTCATCGGCCGCCTCGGCGGCGCCGTGGACCTCGGCCTCGGCGTCCTCGGCCTGCACGGTGGCCTCGGCGTCCTCGGACGGGCCCGCGGCCTCGCTCACGCTCTCGGAGGTCTCGGCGGCAGCGGGCTTGCCCCGGCCACGGCCGCGGCGGTCGCGGCGGCGGCTGGAGCGCTCTTCCTCGGCATCCGCGTCGCGCTCGTGCCGGGCCTCTTCGGCCAGCAGCGCCTGACGGTCGGCGACCGGGATCTGGTAATAGTCGGGATGGATTTCGCTGAAGGCCAGGAACCCGTGGCGATTGCCGCCGTAGTCGACGAAGGCCGCCTGCAGCGACGGTTCGACCCGGATGACCTTGGCGAGATAGATGTTGCCGCGAAGCTGTTTCTTGTTGGCGGACTCGAAATCGAACTCTTCTACCCGGTTACCACGCACCACCACGACCCGGGTCTCTTCCGGGTGGGAGGCATCGATCAGCATCTTGTTGGCCATGAGGAACTCTCGATGGCGACGCTATCGCCCTCCGGCCAGTCGACCCACGTGCGCCGGCGCAAAACTCCCAGAGGGAAGGCGGCGGCAGGGAGGAAACGGGGATACGGACGGATGGCGAAGCGGCGCACGGTTGGGGCCGAAAACCGGCCGGGGATGGATATGCGCGCTTGGTGTAAGTGAGAGGCTGGCGCGGACGCCCCATCGATGACCTGCTTGCGAAGGTCTGAGGGTCTGCCGCATGTCGGGACAGGAGCGCAGTGCCCAAGTCCACCACCTCGTTTCTGAGCGGGCGCGGCCGCCGGGGAGGCGCCGTGCACCCGAAGGGTCCCGACGACACCTGGACGGCGCCGTATCGAAACCGGTGATCACGCGTTGGCCATAACGCCACCCCGGCTCGGTCCCAAGACGTCGGTCTTTATGACACGGGTCTCTTGGACGTCGATCGGCGGTGGACGCCGGGCGGCGCCGTCGCCGCCCGCACGGACCGCAACGGTCCGCGTGACATTCCCGTCATAGCGAGCACAGCACCGATTTGGCAAGCGTAAGCTGGGTGTTGCGAGTGAGACACAGGCGGGCGGTAAACAACCCCTCTGCGGTAGGGAACGATTAACCAGCCGGGACCTATAGGGATAAATGAGACGAAGCATCGGACCGTTTCGCTTTGAGACGGTTCGCCCCGACTCCCGAGAGGCCCCGATGGATTTCGCCGCCGCTTGTCGGACCGTGGAACGGACGCTGCGGTCCGCCGCAGTCCGTGCCGCGCTTGCGGCAGCGGTGACGGCAGCGGCCCTCGCCGGAGCCGCGCCATCGCTCCAGGCGCGCGACCTCGATCCGCTGAAGCCCGAGGGCTTCAAGCTCCCTCCCGTCGCCATCGACGCCCAGCTGACGGGCGACCAGCAGGCCACCCGGCTCGCCTTCACGCTCTCCGCCGCGGTCGAGCCCAAGGTGCGGATGCTGGAGAAGCCTGACAGGATCGTGATCGACCTGCCCGAGGTGAATTTCCAGCTTCCCCCCGATCTCGGCCGTAAGGGCCGCGGCCTGGTGAAGTCGTTCCGCTCCGGCCTGATGGCGCAGGGGCGCTCCCGTGTCGTCATCGAACTCGCCTCGCCCGCCCTCCCCGTCCGGGTCGCGAGCGAGCCCGTGATGGGCGGCGCGGCCTCGGTCCTCGCCATCGAGCTCAAGAAGGCCGACCGCGAGGCCTTCGCCAAGGCCGCCGTCCCCGAGATTCGCGAGGACGCCGCCGCGGGCCGGGTCGCCGGCCCCGTCGACGGTCGTCCCGTAATCGTGCTCGACCCGGGCCATGGCGGCATCGACACGGGCGCCATCGGCGTCGGCCAGACGATCGAGAAGGACGTGGTCTTCGCGTTCACCCGGCAGCTTCGCGACAAGCTCGAAGCGAGCGGTCGCTTCAAGGTGGTGATGACGCGCGACAGCGACGTCTTCGTCTCGCTGCGCGACCGGGTGAAGATCGCCCAGGCGCACAATGCGAGCCTGTTCGTCTCGATCCATGCCGACACCCTCGTCGTCAGCCCGGAGGTCCGCGGCATGACGGTGTACACGAACTCCGACAGGGCTTCGGACGCGGAATCGGCACGGCTCGCCGAGGCCGAGAACAAGGCCGACTCGGTCGCGGGCCTCGATCCCAACGAGGATCCCGAGGAGGTGGCCGGGATCCTCTCCGACCTGACCCGGCGCGAGACCCGCACCTACTCGCATCTCTTCGCCCGTACGCTCGTGGGCCAGATCACCGCCGCGTCGCGGCTGAACAAGAACCCGCAGCGCTCCGCCGGCTTCTGGGTGCTCCGCGCCCCGGACGTGCCCTCCGTGCTGGTGGAACTGGGCTATCTCTCCAGCAAGAGCGACGTCCAGCTCCTGACCCAGGCCGAATGGCGGGACAAGGCGGCGGAGGCGATCGCCTCGTCCATCGGTGCGTTCCTGGCCCCCAGAATCGCCCAGCAGGCGGCGGCGGCCCCGCGCTAATTCGCCTCGACCGCCACGATGCGGGCGAGTGGTGCAGAAGCACACGCGTTGCTAGAATGTGACTCGCTCAGGCGTTTCGTCGTGTTTTGACCACATTGGGTGGGCACCGCTGGGTGCTGGAACGAGCGGCGTGTGGATTTCGCCGCTCCGGTCCGGTATCGAGGCGCCTCCGTCCGGGTTGAGACGGGTGGTCCTGCCCAGCGGCAGGCTTCGGTATGCGGCGAGGAAAGTGGTGGCCTACCCGCCACCTGACGTTGAAACGGCGATACGGCTTCAATGCGATACGTCCTGCGACTGATCGGCTTCATCTTCACTGCCGGCGCGATCGTGTTCGTGGTCGGTGCGGCGGGTGCTGCCTTCCTGTTCTGGAAGTACAACCAGGACCTGCCCGACTACTCGCAGCTCGCGACGCACGAGCCTGCCGTGATGACCCGCGTCCACGCGGGCGACGGCAGCCTGCTGGCCGAATATGCCCGCGAGCGGCGCATGTTCATCCCGATCCAGGCCGTGCCCAAGATGATCGTGGCGGCCTTCATCTCGGCCGAGGACAAGAACTTCTACAAGCATGGCGGCGTGGACCCCGAGGGCATCCTGCGCGCCGGCCTGTACTATTTCCGCCGCGAGAAGGGCCAGCGGCCCCAGGGCGCCTCGACCATCACGCAGCAGGTCGCCAAGAACTTCCTGCTGTCGAGCGAGCAGACGTTCGATCGCAAGATCAAGGAAATCCTCGTCGCGCTGCGCATCGAGTCGACCTACACCAAGGACAAGATCCTCGAGCTCTACCTCAACGAGATCTACCTGGGGCTGGGCAACTACGGCGTCGCGGCCGCCTCGCTCAACTACTACGGCAAGTCGGTCCATGAGCTGACGCTCTCCGAGGCGGCCTACCTCGCGGCCCTGCCCAAGGGCCCGAACAACTATCATCCCTTCCGCTTCCGCGAGGCGGCGATCGCGCGGCGCAACTACGTCATCGATCGCATGGTCGAGAACGGCTACGTCAGCAAGGACGACGGCGAGAAGGCCAAGAAGGACCCGCTGACGGTCAACCCGCGGACGCTGTCACCCAATACCGCGGCGGCAGGCTTCTTCGCCGAGGAAGTCCGGCGCGAACTCGCCGAGCGCTACGGCGAAAAGAAGCTCTACGAGGGGGGCCTCTCGGTCCGCACGACCCTCGATCCCAAGATGCAGCTGATGGCCCGCAAGGCGCTGGCCGACGGCCTGGTGCGCTACGACGAGGCGCATGGCTGGCGCGGCGCCATCCAGCGCCTCGACCTCACCGGCAAGGACTGGGGCCTGGCGCTGTCCGACGTCCCCGCGCTCACCGACGTGCCGTGGCAGCTCGCCGTGGTGCTCGACGTCAACGGCGACGTGGCCCGCATCGGCCTGCAGCCCCGGCGCGAGATCAGCGGCGAGGTCTCCAAGGAGCGCGTGACCGCCACGATCACGAACGACGGCGCCAAGTGGGCGCGCAAGCCCGTGCGCCAGCTCGTAGGCCCCGGGGACGTGCTCTACGCCGAGCCGCTGGAAGGCAAGCCCGGCCAGTACCGCCTGCGCCAGCTGCCGGAGATCTCCGGCGCGCTGGTCGCCATGGATCCCTACACGGGCCGCGTGCTCGCCATGGTCGGCGGCTTCTCGTTCGACCAGTCGAAGTTCAACCGCGCCACCCAGGCGCTGCGGCAGCCGGGCTCGTCGTTCAAGCCCTTCGTCTACGCGACGGCGCTCGACAACGGCTATACGCCCTCCAGCGTGGTGCTCGACGGCCCGATCGAGGTCGACCAGGGGGCAGGACAGGAAATCTGGCGGCCGGAGAACTACGACGGCAAGTTCGCCGGCCCGCGCACGCTGCGCTACGGCATCGAGCACTCGAAGAACCTGATGACCGTGCGCCTGGCGCAGGACGTCGGCATGCCCCTGATCTCCGAATACGCCAAGCGGTTCGGCATCTACGACGACATGCTGCCCGTGCTCGCAATGTCGCTGGGCGCCGGCGAGACCACGGTCATGCGCATGACCACGGCCTACTCGATGCTGGTGAACGGCGGCAAGCGCATCAAGTCGTCGCTGATCGACCGCATCCAGGACCGCTGGGGCCAGACGATCTTCCGGCACGACGAGCGCCAGTGCACGACCTGCGACGCGGACAAGTTCACGGGGCAGGACGAGCCGAAGCTCGTCGACCGGCGCGAGCAGGTGCTCGATCCGCTCACCGCCTACCAGACGGTCTCGATGCTCGAGGGCGTGGTCCAGCGCGGCACGGCGACGATCGTCAAGGAAGTCGGCAAGCCGCTCGCCGGCAAGACGGGCACCACGAACGACGCCAAGGACATCTGGTTCGTCGGCTTCTCGCCGGACCTGGCCGTGGGCGTCTACATGGGCTACGACAAGCCGCGCTCGCTCGGCACCTCGGTGACGGCCGGCGTCTACGCCGCCCCGGTGTTCCGCGACTTCATGAAGGTCGCGCTGGCGGACAAGCCCGCCACGCCGTTCCGCGTGCCCCCGGGCATCAAGCTGATCCGCGTCGCCGGCTCCACCGGCATGCGCGCCGGCCCGAACGATCCGGGCGCGATCCTCGAGGCGTTCAAGCCCGGCACCGGGCCGCCCGACACCTACTCGGTCATCGGCGGCACGACGGTCCCCGGCGGCGTGACGCCCGAGGCGGATCGCGCGGTCAGCACCGGCACGGGTGGGCTGTACTGAATGCGAATAGCGAAGGGCGAGGAGCGAATAGGGAGTGAAGGCTCCGCAATTCGCTGCTCGCCATTCGCTTTCCAGCCCCTACCCCCGCTTTGGGATCGGCCTCGGCTTGCCGTCGTCGTCGACCGCCACGAAGGTGAACGTGGCTTCCGTCACCTTCTCGCGGATCTTGGTGCGGAAGCGCCGGGCCCAGGCCTCGATGTGGATCTTCATCGACGTGCGGCCGACGCTCTCCACCTCGGTGTAGACGCACAGCACGTCGCCCACCTTCATGGGCCGCAGGAAGGTCATCTGCTCGACCGCCACCGTCACGACGCGGCCTTCGGCGCGCTCGACGCCGGCGATGCCGCCCGCCTGGTCCATGGCGGACATGACCCAGCCGCCGAAGATGTCGCCGTTGGCGTTGGTGTCGGCGGGCATGGCGATGGTGCGGACGGTGAGGTCTCCGCGCGGCATACCGCCGACGCTGATGATGCCCTCGGGCGTTTCGATCACGGTGTCGGGCATGGGATCCTCCTGCCGGCATCATAGCCGCGGCGCTTTACACCGCCACCCCGCATCGCTAACTCTCCGCCACCGATGGCCGGCAGAAGGACTCCCTGGCCGGCCCACCCCTTTTCTCTGACCGTGGACATTTGACCATGCGCGCCGAAATCGAAGCGCTCGTCGAAGCCGCCAAGCAGTCCCTGGGACTGCTGAGGAGGCATCTTTGACGTCGACACCGCAACGCGCCGGCTGGCGGAGCTGAACGCCCGGGCCGAGGATCCCAATCTCTGGAACGACCCCGAACAGGCCCAGAAGGTCATGCGCGAGCGCACCGACCTCGAGGAGAGCCTGGGCTCCATCGGCCGCCTGGAGCGCGACCTCGACGATGCCATGACGCTCATCGAGCTCGGCGAGATGGAGGGTGACGAGACCGCCATCGGCGAGGGCGAGGAGGCGATCCGCACCGTCCAGACCGAGGCGGCGCGCCGGCAGGTCGAGACGCTGCTGTCCGGCGAAGCCGACAACAACGACACCTTCCTCGAAGTCCACTCCGGTGCCGGCGGCACCGAGAGCCAGGACTGGACCAACATGCTCATGCGCATGTACACGCGCTGGGCCGAGCGCCGGAAGTACAAGGTCGAGGTGATGGACGTCGCCGACGGCGAAGAGGCCGGCATCAAGGGCGCGACGCTCCAGATCAAGGGCCACAACGCCTATGGCTGGTTGAAGACCGAGAGCGGCGTGCACCGGCTGGTGCGCATCTCGCCCTTCGATTCGAACGCCCGGCGGCACACGAGCTTCGCCTCCGTGTGGGTCTATCCGGTCATCGACGACAGGATCCAGATCGACATCAACGAGAGCGACTGCCGCATCGACACCTTCCGGTCGTCGGGCGCCGGCGGCCAGCACGTCAACACGACCGACTCGGCCGTGCGCATCACCCACATCCCGACCGGCATCGTGGTCGCCTGCCAGCAGGAACGCTCGCAGCACAAGAACCGCGCCAAGGCCTGGGACATGCTGCGCGCCCGCCTCTACGAGCGCGAGCTGAAGATCCGCGAGGAGAAGGCCAACGCCACCGAGGCCGCCAAGACGGAGATCGGCTGGGGCCACCAGATCCGCTCCTACGTGCTGCAGCCCTACCAGCTCGTGAAGGACCTGCGCACGGGCACCCAGTCGACGAGCCCCGGCGACGTGCTCGACGGCGACCTCGACCAGTTCATGGAAGCCGCCCTCGCCCAGCGCGTGTACGGCACCGAGGTCGAGGTGGAGGACGTGGAGTAGGAGCTGCCCCTCGAGGTGTGCTGGCAGGGACAGGCTCTTGCTCAAGCGCACTTTGTAGCTACATTGAAGCCACACACGAGGGAGCCGACACCATGGCCGCCACCGACATCGTTCGGGCCCGAATCGACCATGAGACCAAGGAACGGGCTCAGGCCGCCTTGGCGGACATGGGCCTTTCCGTGTCCGATGCAATCCGGCTTCTCATGATACGGATCGCGGACGAGAAGCGCCTTCCCTTCGATGTGAAGGTGCCGAATGCCGGGACCCGGGCCGCCATGGCCGAGCTCGAGGCGGGGAAGGGCAAGACCTACGCAAGCACCAACGACATGTTCAAGGACTTCGATCTTTGACGTTGACGCTTGCCCCTTCCGGGCGTTTCAAGCGCGACCTCAAGCGCGCTGCCCGGAGAGGCAAGGATCTGACTAAACTAAAAGTTGTTCTGGACATGCTACTCGCGGGTCATCCCTTGCCGCCGGCGTATCGCGACCACCCGCTTCGGGGCGAGTGGCTCGGCTGGCGGGACCTTCACCTGGAGCCCGATTGGCTCCTCATCTACCGGGTCACCCAAGAGCAAATCCAGCTTGCCGCCTGTGGCACGCACGCCGATCTTTTCGACGAATAGGCCTCGCGGGAGGCACGCCGTCTCCATCGCCCCTCACCTGTCAGCCAGGATGATCTCCGCGGCCCGCGCGCCCAGCACCATGGCCGGGCCGTTGGTGTTGGCCGACACCGGCGTCGGCATGACCGAGCAGTCGGCGACGCGCAGCCCCTTGATGCCGTGGACCCGCAGCTTGGCGTCCACCACGGAGTTGGCCGGGTCGAGACCCATGGTGCAGGTGCCGGTGCCATGCAGGCCCGGGCTCAGCATCCACTTCAGCTCCTCGGTGATCTGCTCGTCCGTCGCGTACTCGGCGCCTGGCGAGGTCTCGCCGTCGATGTAGTGCGAGAGGCCGGCCGTGCCGGCGAGCTGGCGGATGAGGCGCACGAGGCGGATCGCGGCCAGACGGTCGTTGTCGTTGTTCCACCAACCGGCATCGACCTGCGGCGCATCCTCGGCCTTGGCCGACGTGATCGCGACCGAGCCGCGGCTCTCCGGCCGCAGGTGGAAGCCGCTGAACAGGATGCCCGGATGGTCCTCGATCATGCCGCGGCCGGGATCGGCCTTGCGGGCCTTCGACGAGCGCACGGTGTAGGGCGCGATGCCGAGCTGCATGTCGGGCCAGGCCTTGTCGCCGTTGGTGGCGATCAGCGCCGTCACCGGCGGGCCGATGAAGGACATGAGGCCACCGAGGCCCAGATAGTAGCGGATCACGTGGCTGTAGAGGCGCCAGCCCGAGAACTCGCGGTTCAGGCCCCAGTCGTTCTTGAGCCTGAAGTTCAGGGTCAGCATGGCGTGGTCGCAGAGCTGCGCGCCCACGGCCGGCAGGTCCCGGGCGACCGCGATGCCGAGGCCCGACAGCAGCGCCCCGGGGCCGACGCCCGAGCGCTGCAGGATCGCGGGCGACTGGAAGACGCCGGCCGACAGGATCACGTCGCGCCGGGCCCTGAAGGTCTGCTGTCCGGCGGGCGTGTTGCAGACGACGCCGGTGCAGGCCCCGTCGGCGATCAGCACGCGCTGCACCTCGCTCTCGGTCATGACCGTCAGGTTCGGCCGCCCCTGAACCGGCTTCACGAAGGCTGCGTAGGCCGAAGCGCGCTTGCGGGTGCGGAAGATCGTGGTCTGGGTATAGCCGATGCCCTCGGCGTTGGGCTTGTTGACGTCGTCGAGGAAGGGAACGCCCATCTCCTGCGCGCCCTTGAAGACGGCGTCCATCACCGGCGAGCGGTAGGGCGTGATCGTGACTTCCAAGGGACCCTTCGTGCCGCGGCTGCGATCGGCGCCGGGCTCCTCGTAGCGCTCCAGCGTCTGGAAGCAGCGCAGCATCTCGTCCCAGCCCCAGCCGGCAAGCCCGCGCTCGGTGACCCAGTTGTCGTAGTCGGCGGGCATGCCGCGCAGGAACCAGGTGCCGTTGACCGCGCTCGATCCGCCGAGCCCGCGGCCGTAGTGCCAGCGCTCGGCGGCGCGGCCGAGCTGCTCCTTCACCGGGAACGAGCGGTAGAACTTCGGCTGGCCGAAGATCTTGATGAAGCCGCGCGGCATGCTGATGAAGGGATGGATATTGCGCGTCCCCCCTTCCAGCAACAGCACGCGGATCTTCGGGTCGGCCGAGAGCCTGTTGGCGAGAACGCAGCCGGAGGAGCCGGCGCCCACGATGATGAAGTCGTAGTCGGCGGTGCCGCCTGCGGGCGACGAGGGTCTCGGTTCGGTCATCGACGTCAGGTCAGGGCTCTGGATCTCGGACGGCGCAGCGCCGCGAGCCACTCGGCCGACGCGCGCGCGCTATCGATAGGATCCATGGTCGGGTAGTCAACCTCCGCGATGAGCCAGCCGTCGAATTCCGGGCCGAGTGCGGCGAGCATGGCCGCCAGATCGAGCGTCCCGAGCCCCGGCTCGGTCCAGAGCCCCGACAACACCGTCTGCGAATAGCCGAGCCCGGCGGCGCGCGCGGTCCGGGCGACGTCCATACGCGCATCCTTCACGTGGACGGCGCCGACGCGGTCCCGGTAGTCGGTGAGGAGACCGACGACATCGGCGCCCGCCCAGCTCAGGTGGCCCGTGTCCGGACCGAAGCCCAGCGTCCGCGCGCCGACATCGTCCAGCACCCGGCGCGTCTCGGCCTCCGTCTCGATCCAGGTGCCGACATGGGGATGGAGAAGGGCGCGCACGCCCATGGCCTGCATCACCTCCGCCGCCTCCCCCATGAGGTCGCCGAGCGCCGACAGCCGGGCCTCGTCGGGCGAGGCTCCGACCGCGGGCGTCACGATCCGCGGTGCCCCCTTCACCATGCGGGCCGCCAGGAACATGTCGGGGACGCCGAGGCCGGCATGCTGGTCGGCCGCGACCCGGACGGTCTCGAGGGCCCTGGCGGGGCTCTCGCCCGCCTCGGGCAAGGACAGGGAGACATAGCCGGGCGCGAGGACCACCCCGGCGTCGTCCAGCGCGTCCCTGTAGCGCGCCAGGCTCCAGCCGCCCGGAACGACGGCCGGGAGCGCCCGGAAACCCGCCTCGCGCACGGTGCGCAGCAGCGCTTCGCCCTGCGGCCCCTTCCCCATGTCGAGCCATCCGTCCGCGGTGGCGTAGAACTGGATGGGATTGAGGGCGTAGCGGTAGCCGCCAGGATGGGCCCGCACCGAGAATTGCGGCATGATCGTCCCGTTGTCCGCGTCCACGCTCACGCGGATGGCGCCAGGCGCATCCGGCGTGGACCTGCAGCCAGACCTAGCGCGGGCTCCTCCCGGCCGGCCAACAACTTCGGATCGGAGGGCGACAACTTTCAGTCATAGGGACCCGGGCTGGAGCGCGGAGAGCTGTCGGGTTCTCCCAATCGCCTCATGTTTGGGCCTCGTTCTGACGTCCAACGCGCATCTCCCTCTCCGAGTCCTGGCCGGGCTTGGCCCGGCCACCCACGACTTCGGGACGGCCCCGGCAAAGTCGTGGATGCCGGGGCCAAGCCCTTCGGGATTCACACATCTCACTCGAGCCCGCAGGAAGGGCGCTCTCCCTCCCCTGCAGGGGAGGGTGGCAGCCGCAAAGCGGCTGA
>NZ_CAMFHB010000082.1 GCF_945952055.1 uncultured Alsobacter sp. | reverse complement strand
GAGTGTCAGGGATGTCCCCGAACAGCTGTCAGGTATGTCTCCGGGCTGTACACCGAGCCCGGGCAGGACGTGGAGAGGGTGAGCCAGCTGGACTGGCGGATGCCTTCACAATCCCCGAGCAGCCCGCCGAGTGGGCGCGTCGAAGGACGCAGGACCTCGCGACCGCCGCTTACTCCGCCTTCTTCGGCCGGGGTGGGCTGGCGATGGCGGGCAGGGACTTGAGGTAGGTCGCCATGGCCGCGCGGTCATCGTCGCTGAGCTGCGAGGTGTTGCGGATGACGGCCGTCATGGATCCGCCGACCGAGTCGAAGTCCGGCGTGAAGCCGGTCTTCAGGAGCTCGGCGATGTCGGCCTTGGACCACTTGCCGAGGCCGTTGGGGTCCTGGGTGATGTTGGGGACGAAACCCTCGCCCTCCGGGTTCGGGCCGCCGGAAAAGCGCTTGTCGGAGGGAATGTTGCCGGCCAGCGTGCGCGGCGAGTGGCATTCGGCGCAGTGCCCCGGGCCGTTGACGAGGTAGGCGCCACGGTTCCAGTCGGCGGGCTTGGAGGGATCGGGCGTGAAGGTCTGGCCGTCCAGGAACGCCAGCTTCCACAGGCCCAGGCCCCGGCGCAGCGTGAAGGGGAAGGCGAGGTCGTGATCCTTCACCCGGCCCTCGGCGGGAGCGAGCGTCTTGATGTACTCGAAGACGTCGGCGAGGTCGTTCGGCGACATCCGCTGGTAGGACGTGTAGGGGAAGGCCGGGTAGTAGTGCCGGCCGTCCGGAGAGACGCCCTCCCGCATGGCGCGGACGAAGTCGGTCGCGGTCCACGCTCCGATGCCGTCGCGGGGGTGGGGCGTGATGTTGGGGACGTTGAAGGTGCCGAAGGGCGTCTTCAGGCCGAGGCCGCCGGCGAGCTTCAGGCGATCCTCCTGACCGGGCACCATGTGGCACGACGGGCAGCCGCCGGCATTGAACAGCGTCTTGCCGTTGTCGAGGGAGCGCTGCCCGGTGGGCGTCAGCTTTCCGTCGCCGCGCAAGAGGTCGTAGGTCCCCGGTGCCGTGAGCACGAAAAACCCGACCAGTCCGGCTGCAACGAGCGCGGCCAAAACGCCAATCACCTTCATGCGACCAAGTCCTCCACCGGCGGAAACAAAAAACCCGGGCCGAGGCCCGGGTTATCACATTCGTGTCAGGAGGGCCTCAGCCCTTCTTCACGCGGTACGTCTCGTGGCAGCTACCGCAGTTCTTCAGCACGTTCGGGAAGTTCGCCTTGAAGGACGCCTCGTCCTTGATGGCCGTGGCGGCAGCCTTCGATTCGTTGGCGAACTTCTCGAAAGCCGCCTTGAAGCCGGCGGCGTCTTCCCAGATCTTCGGCGAGGCGGTGGTGTCGCCGCCGGTCTTGGAGTTGTCGGGATAGAGAGCCGGCATCTTCGCCGAGGTCTCCTGGTACTTGGCCAGCGACGCCTGGACCTTGGCCAGATCGAACGGCGCTTCGCCCTTCAGCATCGCGGCCGGGTCCTTGGTGGCCCCGCCGTTCGCCTTCATCAGGTCGCGGCGCTGGGCAATGACGTCGGACTGGGCCAGCACTACCGTGGCCGAGCATGCGGCAAGCGCCGCAGCAAACGCGAGACGAAGCATTCGTGATCCCCCTGAGGTGGTCTGTCCATGGGCCACCGAGTTCGGCGTACCCTTCACGTAAACAAACGCAGAGGTGGGATTATTTCATGGCCTAGGTACAAATACGTGCAAACACGCCTTTGCGCGGATGCATACGGCGGCGCCCCGTAGGCGCCGCCGCAAACAGGTTTCGTCAGGCAGCTTTGGCTGAGCCGCGCCGAATCGCGTCGAAGACGCGGTCCGGAGTCGCCGGCATGTCGATGTCCCGGATGCCGTAGGCGCGGTCGAGGGCATCGACCACGGCGTTCATCACCGCGGGGCAGGAGCCGATCGACCCCGCCTCGCCGGCGCCCTTGATGCCCAGCGGATTGGTGGTCGACGGCACGTTCTTCGTCTCGAAGTGGAAGAACGGCAGGTTGTCGGCGCGCGGCATGCAGTAGTCCATGAAGCTCGCCGTCACGAGCTGCCCGTCGCGGTCGAAGACCGTCTTCTCGAGCAGCGCCTGGCCGATGCCCTGGGCCACGCCGCCATGCACCTGGCCGGCGAGCAGCAGCGGGTTCACCGCGATGCCGAAGTCGTCGCAGATCGAGTAGCGCACGATGCTGGTCACGCCGGTGTCGGGGTCGATCTCGACCTCGGCGATGTGGGTGCCGTTCGGATAGGTGGCGTTC
Organism: uncultured Alsobacter sp.; assembly: GCF_945952055.1. Taxonomy (GTDB): domain Bacteria; phylum Pseudomonadota; class Alphaproteobacteria; order Rhizobiales; family Beijerinckiaceae; genus Alsobacter. The sequence continues at coordinate 10,553 of NZ_CAMFHB010000082.1, read as the reverse complement.
GGCGGGGTGAAGTCGCCTTCGCCGGTGCGGGCCTCGGGCGTTGCCTGCGGCATGGCCGCGATGTCGGCGAAGGTGATGCGCTTGTCCGTGCCGGCGACGCGAATGGTGCCGTCGGCGATCTCGAGGTCGGCGACCGAGGCCTCGAGCTTCTCCGAGGCGAGCTGCTTCAGCTTCTCGGCAAGGTTCTGCGAGGCCACGTAGACCGACACGCCGCCCACCGGGATCGAGCGCGAGCCGCCCGTGCCGTGGCCGGTCTTCACCTGCGCCGTATCGCCCTGGACCACGCGGATCTTGTCGAGCGGCAGGTCGAGGTGCTGCGCCGCGAACTGCGCGTAGGCGGTGGCGTGGCCCTGGCCGTTCGACTGCGTGCCCGAATAGACCGTCACGGTCCCGTCGGTTTCCAGCCGCACCTCCACGTCCTCGCCATCGCCCCAGGCGGTGCACTCGATGTAGGTCGCCATGCCGATGCCGCGGATCTTGCCGTCCTTGCGGGCGGCACGCAGGCGATCCTTGAAGCCGGCCCAGTCCGCCGCTTCCATGGCGCGCGTCATGTGCTGGTCGAAGTCGCCCGTGTCGTAGGTGCGGTCGCCGATCGGCGTGGTGTAGGGCATGGCCTTGGCCGGGATGAAGTTCTTGCGCCGCAGCGTCTCGGGCTTCATGCCAAGCTCGCGGGCGGCGCGGTCGACGAGGCGCTCCAGCAGGTAGGCCGCCTCGGGCCGGCCGGCGCCGCGATAGGCGTCGACGGGAACCGTGTTGGTGTAGATGCCGCGCACCCGCACGTAGATGGCCGGGGTCTTGTAGACGCCGGTCATCATCGTCGCGCCGAGGAACGGGATGTAGGGCCCGAACTGCGACAGGTAGGCGCCCAGGTTGCCCAGGATGTCGAAGCGCATCGCCAGGAACTTGCCCGCGCCGTCGAGCGCCACTTCCGCCACCGCGACGTTGTCGCGGCCGTGGGCGTCGGACACGAAGTGATCGCCACGATCGGCCACCCACTTCACCGGCCGCTTCAGGCGCCGGGCGGCCTCGGCCGACAGCGGATATTCGCGGTACATGAACGACTTGGTGCCGAAACCGCCGCCCACGTCGCCGGTGATGACCTGCACCTTGGCGGGCTTCACCTTGAGGATCATGTTGGCGAGCGTGTCGCGCAGGCCGTGCACGCCCTGGCTCGTCACCGTGAGCTTCCAGCTCTTGGTCGGCGCGTCGTACTCGGCGACGCAGCCGCGGGTCTCCATGTAGTTGGTGATGAGGCGGTTGTTCTCGATGTCCACCTTCACGACCTTGTCGGCGCTGGCGAAGATGGCGTCGACCTTGGCCTTGTCGCCGAGGCTGGTGTCATAGGCGATGTTGTTCTTCTGCTCCGACCACACCGCCGCGGCACCCTTCTTCACGGCGGCGCGCATGTCGGCCACGGCGGGCAGCGTCGTGTAGTCGACGCCGATGGCCTCGGCCGCGTCACGGGCGCGCAGGGCGGAATCGGCCACCACGAAGGCGATGGCGTCGCCGACGTGCTTGGCCACGCCCTTGGCCAGCACGGGGATGTGGGCGACGTGGTTGCTGGTGCCGTCGCCGTTCGGCAGCGGGGCGAGGCAGGGCACGTCGCCGAGGTGGGCGACGTCCTCGGCCGTCAGGATCAGCTTCACGCCCTTCATGGCGCGCGCGGTCTCGAGGTCGGTGAACTTGAAGGAGGCGTGCGCGTGGGGGCTGCGCAGCACCACGCCGAACAGGCATTTCTCGGGGGTGTAGTCGTCGGTGTAGTTGCCTCCGCCGGTGATGAGGCGCTTGTCCTCGACGCGGCGCAGCGGCTGGCCGATACCGAACTTCTTGACTGCCATGGGATCCTCGACGTCCGAACGATGTGTTGAGAAGGGGGCGCGATGCGCCCGGAAAAGGGGAGTGGGTTCAGGACCCGGTTTCGACAGGACCGCCCTGGTTCACCCAATCGAGAAAGCCGCCCGCATAGTGGGCGTCGACCGGTACGCCGGCCTCGTGAGCCGAGTCGGCCGCGGTGAGGGAGCGCCGCCCCGAGCGGCACGACAGCACGATGCGGCGGCCCTGCGGATCGGGAATCGCCGTGGCGTCGAACGTGGACAGCGGCATCAGGATGGCGCCCGGGATGTGGCCGGCATCCCATTCGTTGGGCTCGCGCACGTCCACGAGCAGAATGGAGTTGTCGGCCAGGCCCTGGCGAATGTCGTCGAAATCGAGGTTCTCAACGCTCGGTTTGCGACCGAAGCCCATCATGCCCGCGCCTCCCGCTGACCGTCCTTGTCGGGCCGAACTCTACCCCATTCGCCGTGTTTGGCCAGACCGTCCCGCAACCTGTGCCATGCGTCATCGCGGCGCCAGCCGTGCAGCGCGCTTTCCGGCCTGGTTGCCGATTGACCGGGCCGCCGCGGCTCTTCAAGTTGCCGGGGGAGCAAACGCCTGATGTCCGCCGACCTGGGCCTCGCCGTGCGCATCGCCGCGCTGTACGCGGCCGCGTTCGCCGGCAATGGCCTCTACCTCACCTTCTATCCGATCTGGCTGGCCGACCGGGGTTTCCCGGCCGCCGAGATCGGGCTCATCATCGGCCTGCCGATCTTCGTGCGGGCGGCGGTGTCGCCCTTCATCGCCTTCCAGGCGGACCGCGCCTTCGGCGTGCGTCCCCTGCTGCTGATCACGAGCCTGGTGGCCGCCGCCGGCTTCTTCGCGCTGCCGCTGGCCAGCGGCTTCATCGCCGTCCTGTTCGTGACCTCGATCGCCTTCGCCGCCCAGGGTCCGGCCGGGCCGCTCACCGACATCGTCGCCATCGAGTCGCTGCGGCGCCGGCCGCGCCTGCATTACGGGCGGCTGCGCATGTGGGGCTCGGCGTCCTTCATCGCCGCCAGCCTCGGCGGCGGCGCGCTCGTCGGGGTGTTCTCGCCCTCGTCCATCCCCACGCTGCTGGCCTTGAGCGCGCTGCTCGCGGCGGCGATGGCGTTCGCGGCGCCGCGCGGCACGGCCCGCGAACCCGAGCGTCCGGACGGGGCTCCGGCCGAGGAGCCGGCCGCGTCGCGACGCCTCGTGCTGCTCATCATCCTGGCGACGGCCTTCAGCCATGCCAGCCACGCGATGATCTACACCTTCGGCTCCATCATGCTGCAGAAGGCGGGCTTCTCGTCGGCGGCCATCGGCCTGATCTGGGCTTCGGGCGTCGTTGTCGAGATCACGCTCTTCGCGGTGGTCGGCGCGGCGGCCGGCCCCGGCTTCCCGGCCTTCACGTTCCTGGCGATCGGCGCCGGCGTGGGCATCGCCCGCTGGATCGGGCTGGCGACGGGCGTGGAGGGGGCGTGGCTGGTGCTGCTGATCGCGCTGCACGGAATCACCTTCGGCGCGACGCTGCTGGGCTCGATCGGCGCGTTCGCCCGCATCCCCTCCGGTGGCCGGCGCGGCCGGCAGCAGGGGCTCTTCATCGCCGTCAACGCCACGCTGAACGGCATCACGACGGCGGCCTGCGGACCCCTGTACGAAGCCTTCGGCGCCGCGTCCTTCCTGGCGATGGTTCCCGTCGGCATGGCCTCGCTGGGGGCCACCGCCTGGGCGGCCCGCATCGCAGCCAACCCGGTTCAGCCCCACAAGGCAGGGGCGGGCGGATAGACGATGCTGCCCTCGTAGCGCAGGCCTTCGTCGCGGTCGCGGGCCAGCAGCAGGGGGCCGTCCAGGTCGACGAAGCGGGCATGCCGGGCGAGCAGGAGCGCGGGCGCCATGCCGAGCGAGGTGCCCACCATGCAGCCCACCATCAGCCCGAGCCCCAGGGTCTGCGCCGCCTCGACCAGCGCGAGCGCCGCCGTGAGGCCGCCGGTCTTGTCGAGCTTCACGTTGATCGCGTCGTAGCGCTTGGCCACCGAGAACAGCGTGTCGATGCCATGGGCGCTTTCGTCGGCGCACAGCGGCACGGGCCGCGGCAGGCCCTCCAGGATCCCGTCCTGCCCGGCGGGCAGGGGCTGTTCCACCATCACCACGCCTGCTTCCGCGCAGGCGGCGAGGTGTCTCTCGAGGTTGGCCTCGGTCCAGCCTTCGTTGGCATCGACCAGCAGGGTCGAATCCGGGGCGGCCGCCCGCACCGCGGCGAGGCGCTTGCGATCGTCCTGCCCGCTGCCGAGCTTGACCTTGAGGATCGGCCGGTCCGCCGCCTCGGCGGCCTTTTCGGCCATCACCTCCGGCAGCCCCAGGCTGATCGTGAAGCACGTGGTCGCCGGGGAGAGCCGCGCGATCCCGGCCAGGACGTGGGCGGGAACGCCGGCCTTCTTCGCCTCGAGGTCCCACAGCGCGCAGTCCAGCGCGTTGCGGGCGGCGCCGGCGGGCATGCCCTTCGCCAGTTCCACCCTGTCGCAGCCTTGCTCGACCAGCCCCCGCGCGGCCTCGATGGCGGCCACGACGCCTTCCACCGTCTCCCCGTAGCGCGCATAGGGCACGCACTCGCCGCGCCCGCGGGTGCCGCCCTCCGAGACGGTGGCGACGACCACGACCGCCTCCGTGCGTGAGCCGCGGGCAATGGTGAAGCTGCCGGCGATGGGCCAGCGCTCCACCGCGACGGAGAGGGTTCGGGCGCCGGTTTGGGGAGAATCGGCAGGCATGGTGATCTCCTCTCTGGCGTGTCCGAAAGGACGCGACGCGCGCGGGAGTCGTGCCGCGGCTTTGCCTGGGGTTGAACGACTCCGCGCCCGGCCCCACGATAAGGACCCGGGCGGTGGCCCTCAAGACAGGACGGGCACGCGGACCCGACGTGATGGAACCCGAGTTTGCGATCGAGCGCCATGGAGGCGAAGCCCGTCTCATCCTGGCCGGACCGTGGACGACGGTCGATGCCGAGCGCATCGAGCGTCTGGCTGATGGATTTGCCACGGACCTGAAGGGCGCGACCCGTGTCCTCATCGATCTGTCGCGGGTGGGGCGCCTGGACACGCTGGGCGCTTGGGTCGTCGACCGGGCGCGCGCCACCTTCCAGGCCTCCGGCGTGGACGCCGGCTACGTCAACCTCACCCAGGAGCAGAAGATCCTGCTCAACGAGGTGACCTACCGCGACGTGCTGGGCAAGCCGCAGCCGGCCCAATCCCAGGCGGTCGACATCCTGGCGGACGTCGGCCAGGCGATGGTGGGATCCTGGCGCGACCTCGTCGGCGGCACCAGCTTCCTGGGCGCGCTGGTGGCGGCCATCGGGCGCGTGCTGCGCAATCCGTCGAAGTTCCGGTTCACGCCGCTGGTGTTCCACCTGGAGGCCGTGGGCCTGCGCAGCGTGCCGATCATCGCCCTCATTTCCTTCCTGGTGGGCTGCATCGTGGCCCAGCAGGGCATCTTCCAGCTGCGCAAGTTCGGCGCGACGCCCTTCGTCGTGGACCTCATCGGCATCCTGGCGCTGCGCGAACTGGGGGTCCTGCTCACCTCGATCATGATCGCCGGCCGGTCCGGATCCGCCTTCACCGCCGAGATCGGCTCGATGAAGATGCGCGAGGAGATCGACGCGCTGCGCGTGATGGGCCTCGATCCCATCGAGGTGCTGGTGCTGCCGCGCATCTTCGCCCTGATGATCGCGCTGCCGCTGCTCACCTTCGTGGCCGACATCGCCTCGCTGTTCGGCGGCGGGGTGGTGGCCTGGATCTACGGAAGCATCTCGCAGGACGTCTATCTGGACCGCCTGCGCAACGCCGTGGCCCTGAACACGTTTCTGGTCGGCCTCATCAAGGCCCCGTTCATGGCATTGGTGATCGGCGTCATCGCGTGCATCGAGGGTCTCGCCGTCAAGGGCTCGGCCGAATCGCTCGGCCGGCAGGTGACGGCGTCGGTGGTGAAGTCGATCTTCATGGTGATCGTCGTGGACGGGCTGTTCGCGATGTTCTTCGCCGCGATCAAATACTGAGGGACCCTTGAGCGAAGCTGCCGCTCCGGCCGTCGAAGACGCCAAGACACCCGATCGCGAGGCGATCATCCGGGTGCGCGACCTCGTGGTCGCGTTCGGCGAAAAGCGCGTCATGAACGGGCTCAACCTCGACGTTCGCCGGGGCGAGATCCTGGGCTTCGTGGGCGCGTCGGGAGCCGGAAAGTCGGTGCTGACCCGCACGATCCTCGGGCTGGTGCAGAAGCAGTCGGGAACCATCGAGGTCTTCGGCGAGAGCCTGGACGACATTTCGCCGCAGCGACGCAGGGCCATCGAGCGGCGTTGGGGCGTGCTGTTCCAGCAAGGGGCGCTGTTCTCCTCGCTCAACGTGAAGCAGAACGTGCAGGTCCCGATGCGCGAGTACCTCAAGCTCTCGCCGCGGCTGATGGACGAGCTCGCCATCCTCAAACTGGAGATGGTGGGGCTGAAGGCCGACGTGGGCGGCAAGAACCCGTCCGAGCTGTCGGGCGGCATGATCAAGCGCGTCGCCCTGGCGCGGGCCCTGTCGCTCGATCCCGACATCGTCTTCCTCGACGAGCCGACCTCCGGCCTCGATCCCATCGGCGCACAGGACTTCGACGAGCTCATCGCCACGCTGCAGAAGACCCTGGGCCTGACCGTGTTCATGGTGACCCACGACCTGGGCAGCCTCTACTCTGTGTGCGACCGAATCGCCGCGCTGGGGGATGGAAAGGTCATCGCGGTGGGCGCCATCGAGACCATGCTGGAGTCCCGCGATCCGTGGCTCCAGGCCTATTTCCACGGCAAACGAGCTCAGTCGCTGGTCGGCGCAGAGCCGGCACGGTAGGTTGCATCCATGGAAACCCGCGCCAACTACGCCCTGATCGGCCTGTTCACCCTCGCGGTGATCGCCGCGGCCTTCGGGTTCGTCTTCTGGTTCTCCGGCAAGGACGCCTCCGCCAAGCTCGTCACCTACCGGGTGGTGTTCAACGGCTCGGTGTCGGGCCTCTCGCGCGGCTCGCTCGTCCTCTACAACGGCCTGCGGGTCGGCGAGGTGACGTCGCTGCAACTGCAGGCGGACGATCCCAGCAAGGTCGTGGCCCGCATCGACGTCGACGCCACCACGCCGATGAACGTGGACACGCGGGCGCGGCTGGAGTTCCAGGGCCTGACCGGCGTGGCGTCGATCCAGCTGTCGGGCGGACGCCCCGGCAGCCCTCCGCTGCAGAGCCCCGACGGCAAGCAGCCGCCCGTCATTTACGCCGATCGCTCGGACTTCCAGGACCTGCTCGAGAGCGCGCAGCGCCTCGCCAAGCGCGCCGACGACGTGCTGGCCAAGGCCGACTCCCTGTTCGCCGACAATGCCGGATCGATCAGCCGCACGGTGAAGAACGTCGAGACCTTCTCCGACGCGCTCGCCCAGAACTCCCAGGGCGTCGCGCAATTCCTGTCCTCGACGGGCAATGCCGCCGACAAGATCGCGAGCCTGTCCCAGGACCTGCAGAAGCTCACCGAGAACATCGATCGCATCGTGCGCGGCGTGAACCCGGACGACGTGAAGAACGTCGTGTCCAACCTGCAGGACATCACGTCCGCTGTGGCGGCGGAGAAGGCGAAGATCTCGCAGATCATCGCCGACGCCTCGACCCTGACGAGCCGTCTCAGCGGAACGTCGGAGAAGCTCGACAAGGCGATCGACGGGGCGGCCTCCGTGCTGCAGGCGGTCGATCCGGCCAAGCTGTCGCGCTCCATCGACAGCATCGACAAGTTCTCCGTGGCGCTCGCCGACAGCGCGCCGCGCGTCGACGAACTGCTGCGCAACGCCAGCGAACTCTCCTCCAAGCTCAACCGGTCGGGCGACAAGGTGGAGGGCGTGCTGGTCGACGTGCAGCAAGCCGTGCGCGGGCTCGACGGTGTGTTCCGCGGCGTCGACGGGGTGAAGGTCGCGCGCACCATCGACAACATCGACAAGTTCACGACCGCGCTGGGGGACAGCAGCGGCCGGGTCGACGAGATCGCGCGCAACGCCAACGACCTCGTGACCAAGCTCAACAAGTCCGCCGACAAGATCGACGCCGTGCTGCAGAGCGCCCAGGACGTGCTGGGCTCGGACAGCACCAAGGGCGCGCTGGGCGAGTTCACGGCCATGTCCCAGTCGATCCGCAAGCTCGCCGAGAACCTCGACAAGCGCACCGCCGAACTCACGGGCGGGATCAACAAGGCCACGAGTTCGGGCCTGCAGAGCGTCGAGCAGCTGGCGCAGGACAGCCGCCGCACCCTGAACGAGATCAACAGGACGTTGCGCAGCTTCGAAGCCAACCCGCAGCAGTTGCTTTTCGGGAACAAGCCCTCCATTCCCGAATATGGAGGCAAGCGTTGAGTCTTCTCCCGCCTTCGGCCCCGACCCCGGCATGTCCATGATCCCTGCGACCCTCGACCGCGCGAAGCGGCCCCAGAAGCGGCCCAGGGCCACGTTGCTGGCGCGCGCCTGCGCGGTGGCGGTTCTCCTGGGGCTTGCGGGCTGCGGCTCCTTCAGCCCGCCGCCGGAGACCTTCGACCTGTCGCTGCCATCGGCGTCGGGCACGCGCGGCGCGGCCGGCCGCCTGATCGTGGTGTCCGAGCCTCAGGCCCTGCAGGCGCTGGAAAGCGACCGCATCGTCGTGCGCTCCGGCGACGGGACGCTGTCCTTCCTGCCCGGCGTGCAATGGTCCGACCGCCTGCCGCGCCTCCTCCAGAGCCGCATCGTGCAGGGCTTCGAGAACGCGGGCCGGGCGGTGGGTCGCCCGGGCACCGGGCTCGCCGCCGACGCGGCCATCCAGAGCGAGCTGCGGTTCTTCGGCGTGTCGACGGCCGGCGAGACCCAGGCGGTCATCGAACTCTCCGCCAAGCTCGTCAACGGCTCGGGCAAGATCGTCTCGGCGCGCATCTTCCGCGCGACGGCGCCGCTCGCGGCCGTCGATGGAAAGGCCGCGGCGGCCGCCCTCGACCAGGCGACGGGCAAGCTCATCGCCGACATGGTGCGCTGGACCGGCGGACGCTGAAGCGTCGTCAGATCTTGATGTCGTAGGTCACCCACTTCGTCCGCGCGCCGACGCGGTCGTAGACGGCCCGGGCGCGATAGTTGTCCTCGGCCGTGATCCAGCGGATGACCGACCAGCCGCGCCGCGCGCCTTCGTCCTTCAGGAACTGCAGCAGCGCGTCGGCGACGCGGTGGCCGCGGGCGTCCGGATCGACGAAGAGATCATCCAGGAAGCCGCCGACGGTGGCCGAGAGCGGTCGCGCGAACGGGCGCACGTGGGCGATCCCCACGAGCCGGCCGTCGAACTCCGCGCCGAAGCCTTCCACGCCGTGTGTCCCGGCCGCGATCCACGACCACACGCGTTCGCGCATCTGCGGCGTCTGCTCGACTGCATAGAATCGCGCATAGCCCTCGTAGAGGCGCTCCCAGGCCGGGCGATCCTGGAGGGCGAGGGGGCGGATGGTCACGGGCATGGCGCGGTCCTGGGCTGGCGGGTCTGTTCTAGGCGAAGACCTTCGCACGAACGCGCGCGCGTCCCATGCCAAACTGTTTCGAACTCGGGCCCGAACGCCACCCACCTCCTCACTCAGTCCGCCTGCGGCTGCGTCTCAGAGCTTGTGGATCCCTCCCTGAGGACCGGCAGTCCAGTTCATACCGACCTCTCAGCCGTCATCCCCGGGCTTGGCCCGGGGACCCACGACTTTGCCGGAGGCATTCTCAAGTCGTGGGTGGCCGGGCCAAGCCCGGCCATGACGCGGAGAGAGTGAGCCAAGCTGGAACGGCTAAAGAATCACACGCTCTCGGGATGAGGACATGGGGGTGCCGGCCAAATTGCGCTCCGCACGATGGTGTCCGGCGGGGGCGCATCGAAGCTTCTGCTGCGAACCGTGCCCGTTCAGGACTTCGCCACGGCCACTCATCGCGTCTCAAACGAAAAAGGCCGGGCGCGAGCCCGGCCTTTCGTTCGTCGTTGCGTGCGTGGGATCTCAGTCGAACTTGCCGCTGGCGTGGGCGAGGATCGTGTAGACCTTGCCCTCGTCCGAGGTGAGGACCGAGCGCGACAGGGCCGAGCCGCGGTCGCCGGGGGCGATTTCGCGGAGAAGCTCCTCGAACTTGTCCACATAGGCGTCGACCGTCTCGCGGAAGTCCGGGTCACGCCGGTAGCGGCGGCGGAACTCGTCGAAACGCTCCTGGCCCTGCGGCGTGTAGAGGCGCCGCGAGAACACGTTGCGCTCGCCGTTGGTGTAGCGCTCCCACAGCTCCACCGCGGCCTCATGGTCGACCATGCGGGCGATGTCCGCCGAGAGGCTGCCCAGCGAGTCGGCCACGCTCGGCTGCGCCTCCTGCTGGGGTTGCGGGCGGGCCGCGGGGCGCTCGGGAGCCGGCGGCGGGGCCGGGGCACGCGGCGGCTCCGCGGGCGTCTGGCTGCGGCGCAGGGTGGGCTCCTCGTCGTCCCGGGAGGCGCGGGCCAGCAGCTCGGACAGCCAGCCGCCACCCTTGGGCGCCGGAGGCTGGGGAGCCGGGGCGGGTGCGCGCGGCGGGGCCAGGGGCTGCGCGACGGGCGCGGCCGTGGGGGCCGTTGCGACCACAGGCGGCGGCGCGGGAGGCGTCTGCGGCTGGGCGCCGGCCGACGGATCGCGCCGCGTCGGCTGCACCACCAGGTTCGCCCGGGAC
>NZ_CAMFHB010000081.1 GCF_945952055.1 uncultured Alsobacter sp. | reverse complement strand
GGCAGTAGGCAGTAGGCAGTAGGCAGTAGGCAGTAGGCAGTAGGCAGTAGGCAGTAGGCAGTCGATGGTTGAGCCAGGTCAGAGCGTCAAGCCCTGACTGACCAAGCCCTACTGCCTACTGCCCGAATCTCAGTAGTGTTCCTCGAAGCGCTTGGCGAGCTCTTCGATGTTCTCCGGCGGCCAGCCGGGCACTTCCATGCCCAGGTGCAGGCCCATGCCGGCGAGCACTTCCTTGATCTCGTTCAGCGACTTGCGGCCGAAGTTCGGAGTGCGGAGCATTTCCGCCTCGGTCTTCTGGATCAGGTCGCCGATGTAGACGATGTTGTCGTTCTTCAGGCAGTTGGCCGAGCGCACCGAGAGCTCGAGCTCGTCCACCTTCTTGAGCAGCGCCGGGTTGAAGGCGAGCTCCGGCATGGCCGGCTTCTCGTCCTCGCGACGCGGCTCCTCGAAGTTGACGAACACCTCGAGCTGGTCCTGCAGGATGCGCGCGGCGTAGGCCACGGAGTCCTCGGGCGAAACGCCGCCGTTGGTCTCGACCGTCATGATCAGCTTGTCGTAGTCGAGGATCTGGCCCTCGCGGGTGTTCTCGACCCGGTAGCTGACCTTCTTCACCGGCGAATAGAGGCTGTCGACCGGGATGAGGCCGATCGGGGCGTCCTCGGGACGGTTGCGATCGGCCGGGACGTAGCCCTTGCCCATCTTCACCGTGAACTCCATGCGGATCTCGGCGCCCTCGTCGAGGGTGCAGATCACGAGCTCGGGGTTCAGGACCTGGACGTCGCCGGGGGTCTGGATGTCGCCGGCGCGAACCTGGCCGGGGCCCTGCTTGCGAAGCGTCATGCGCTTCACGCCCTCGGCCTGCATCTTGATCGCGATGGCCTTGATGTTCAGGACGATGTCGGTGACGTCCTCACGCACGCCCGGGATCGACGAGAACTCGTGCAGCACGCCGTCGATCTGCACGGAGACGATGGCCGCCCCCTGCAGCGACGACAGGAGGATGCGGCGCAGGGCGTTGCCGAGCGTCACGCCGAAGCCGCGCTCGAGCGGCTCGGCCACGAGCGTGGCGACGCGGCGCGGATCGTCGCCGGCGGTCACGTCGAGCTTCGTCGGCTTGATCAGGTCTTGCCAGTTCTTCTGGATCACGGGTCAGTCCTTCATGAAGGAGCGCGGGGCATATCGGTCCGTCGACCCTGGCCCTGCGTTCACGATGGAAAACATGCACTGCGAGAGTGCACGAACGCCTCCCGGGCCCGTCGGCCCGGAAGGCGCAGTCTCGAAAGGCGCAAAACTCAGACGCGACGACGCTTGCGCGGACGGCAGCCGTTGTGCGGGATCGGCGTGACGTCGCGGATCGAGGTGACGGTGAAACCGGCAGCCTGAAGGGCGCGAAGAGCCGACTCGCGGCCGGAGCCCGGGCCGGTAACCTCGACCTCGAGGGTGCGCATGCCGTGCTCGGCCGCCTTGCGGGCAGCGTCTTCGGCGGCGACCTGGGCGGCGTACGGGGTCGACTTGCGCGAACCCTTGAAGCCCATCATGCCGGCCGACGACCACGAGATCGTGTTGCCCTGCGCGTCGGTGATCGTGATCATCGTGTTGTTGAACGAGGCGTTCACGTGGGCGACGCCCGACACGATGTTCTTGCGTTCGCGACGACGAACGCGCTGTGCTTCCTTGGCCATGGTCTTGATCCTTCTGGCGCGCCCGTCATGCCAGGCGCTGGGGATGGAGGTGGTCTGGAGGGCTGACGCCCTCCAAAGTCGTGGATCCCCGGCCAGCGCCGGGGATGACCAGCCGCGCGATGCGCGTCAGGTCACTTCTTCTTGCCGGCGATCGGCTTGGACTTGCCCTTGCGGGTGCGCGCGTTGGTGTGCGTGCGCTGGCCGCGAACCGGCAGGTTGCGGCGATGACGCAGGCCGCGATAGCAGCCCAGGTCCATCAGGCGCTTGATGTTCATCGCGACTTCGCGGCGCAGGTCGCCTTCCACGAGGTAGTCGCGGTCGATCATCTCGCGGATCTGGAGCACTTCGTTGTCGGTCAGCTGGGCGACGCGACGCTCGGCCGGGATGTTGAGGGCCGTGGTGATCTCTTCGGCCTTCTTGGCACCGATGCCGTGAATGTACTGGAGCGCGATGATGACGCGCTTGTTGGTCGGAATGTTGACGCCTGCGATACGTGCCACTGCCGTCTCCATGTCGGCCGGACGTGCGGGACGCCGGCGGGTGGGTGAACCGCGCGCCGGTGGAGGCCGGCCCTTGCGCGGGAGTCTTGCCCTGCTCCAAAACATGAACCGCCGCGGCCCGAAAGGACCCCAGCGGCACGACCGATGGAACCGGATGCGGCCTGTTAGGCGATTGCGCCTTTGGTGTCAAGCGCGAGCGGATGGCTGACGAGGGCGCGGTCGACGGTGGCGAGGCGCATCCCGTCCGCTTGGCAGATAGCCAACAAAAGCCGGTCGAAAGGATCTCTCGTGGCCGGTTCGGGGCTGACGGTGGCAATGACGTGCCGAAGCTCGACGGGAAGGATCCGAAGTCCTGCAGCGACGGCAACCTCTTCCATCACCTCGAGAGGCAATCCGGGGTCGAGCTTCCCCAGCCTCGTCTTGATGGCGATCTCCCAAAACGAGAGAACACTGACGACAGTCTGTACAGAAGGGCTGAGAAGGTAGGGCACCAGGTGAGGTCGCTTGATGCTCAGCTTGCCGCCGAAGACATCGAGCAAAATGTGCGTATCGACGAGGACCGGCGGCATCACTCGGGCAGAGGCCGGATCAGGAAGTCCTCAGGCAGCGGATCGTCGAAATCGTCGGCGATGTACGGAATGGGATTCGTATAGCCCCGCGACTCCAGATAGTCCCGTGCCGCCTGGAGATTGAGACCGCCCTGGCGGCGATGCGGCACGAGATCGAAAACTGGCCGGCCATTGCGGGTCACGACGATGGTCTCGCCGTTCTCGACCTCACGTGCGAGCTCGGTCAGCCGGTTCTTGGCATCGCGGATCGAGACGGTTTTCATGGGGCTCATTGTAGCCACTTGTAGCCACTCCGTCCATGCCACGCGCTTATCCTCTCGCCGCGAGTATCAGTCCGGAGAGAGAAGGCCGCCACTGTCCGACGGTTGAATTGGGCCGAGGAGCGCTTGCAATCCTGGGCATCCCGACCGAGCTTTTCCTGCTGGACCAGAATGAGGGGATATCCGGCCATGAGCGAGACCACCACCGGCCGCTGCCTGTGCGGCGGAATCCGCTATTCGTATCGCGGCGCGCCGAAGTGGACCGCCTATTGTCATTGCGAGAGCTGCCGACGGGCGACGTCCTCGCCGGTCGCCGTGTGGATCGGGGTCGAGCGCGAGCAGTTCACCTGGGACACGGGCACGCCGGCCGCCTACGCCTCGTCCCCCGGCGTCATCCGCCGCTTCTGCCCGACCTGCGGGAGCCCCCTCTCCTACGAGGGCGACGGCTGGCCCACCGAGGTGCACATCCTGGCGCCGAGCCTCGACGATCCGTCGACCGTCCAGCCGCGCGGGCACGTGCATTCCGGCGAGCAACTGCCCTGGTTCGAGGTCGATGACGACCTGCTCAGGTTCGAGACCGTCGGCGGGAAAGATCGGACACCGCTGAGGCGCGGGTCGCGGCGGATCCACCGCCCGCCCTCCTCGGTCCACGAAACCTGAACACCAGGCCCGCGCGCTCGAGAACGCCCCTCCCGGCCAAAGGCTGCGTTCCCCCTGGCCGCGGGCACCGCGCATGGCGGCGCGGGCGCCCGTCGGCCCGACGTGAGCGCGAACGAAAAAAGCCCCGCGCGAGCGGGGCTTTCGTCATCGCGAGCGTCGTCGCTCACCCGCCGATGGCGGCCTTCATCGCGGCCGTCACGGTGTCGATCGGCTGCATGCCATCGACCTTCTTGAGCTTGCCGGTCTTGTCGTAGTAGGGCGCGACGACCGCCGTGTCGCGGTTGTAGGCCGCGAGGCGGGTCTTGAAGACCTCCGGATCGTCGTCCTTGCGCACCGGCTGGCCGGCGGCCTTGGCGTCGTCGGCACGCTTCACGATGCGATGGACGAGCGCGTCCTGGTCGACGACGAGCTCGACGACCGAATCGAGCTTGAGGCCCTTGTCGGCGAGCATGCGATCCAGCGCCTCGGCCTGCGCCACGGTGCGCGGGAAGCCGTCGAGGATGAAGCCCTTCTTCGCGTCGGGCTCCTCGATGCGGTCGGCCACGATGCCGATGACGATGTCGTCGGAGACGAGCCCGCCCGATTCCATGACCGCCTTGGCCTTGAGCCCGACCGGGGTGCCGGCCGCGACGGCGGCGCGCAGCATGTCACCGGTGGAGAGCTGGGGAATGCCCAGCCGCTCGACGAGCCTTACGGCCTGAGTGCCCTTCCCCGCCCCCGGCGGCCCCAGCAGAATCAGTCTCACCGACGCTTCCCCCCGCGCAGCTTTGCCTTCTTCACCAGCCCCTCGTACTGGTGCGCGAGCAGATGCCCGTGCACCTGCGCCACCGTGTCCATGGTGACGCTCACGACGATGAGCAGCGACGTCCCTCCGAAGTAGAACGGAAGCGCCGCCTGCGAAATCAGTATTTCGGGTAACAGGCAGATCAGCACCAGGTAGCCGGCGCCGAGCACGGTGATGCGCGAGAGAACCTTGTCGATGAACTCGGCGGTGCGCTCACCCGGGCGGATGCCCGGGATGAAGCCGCCGTGCTTCTTCAGGTTGTCGGCCGTCTCCTGCGGATTGAAGACGATGGCCGTGTAGAAGAAGGCGAAGAAGATGATCAGCGCCGCGTACATGAACATGTAGAGCGGCCGGCCATGGCCGAGATAGGCAGCCATGGTGGCGAGGAAGCCGGTGCCGCCCGCCTGCGCCGAGAAGCCCGCGATGGTCGCCGGCAGCAACAGCAGCGAGGACGCGAAGATCGGCGGGATTACGCCCGACGTGTTCAGCTTCAGCGGCAGGAAGGACGTCTGCCCCTCGTAGACTTTGTTGCCGACCTGGCGCTTCGGATAGTTGATCAGAAGGCGGCGCTGCGCCCGCTCCATGAACACGATGAAGGCGATGACGGCGACCGACATCACGATCACGCCCAGGATCAGCGCGGTCGAGACGGCGCCCTGGCGGCCCAGCTCGAGGGTGCCCGCGATGGCCGAGGGCAGCTCGGCGACGATGCCGGCGAAGATGATGAGCGACGAGCCGTTGCCGATGCCGCGCGCGGTGATCTGCTCGCCCAGCCACATCAGGAACATGGTGCCGCCGACGAGCGTGATGGTCGTCGAGATGCGGAAGAACATGCCCGGGTCGGAGACGACGTTCGAGGAGCCCTCGAGGCCGACGGCGATTCCGTAGGCCTGGAACGTCGCGAGCACCACCGTCAGGTAGCGCGTGTACTGGTTGATGACCTTGCGGCCGCTCTCGCCTTCCTTCTTCAGCGCTTCGAGCGTCGGCACGACCGACGTGAGCAGCTGGATGATGATGGAGGCCGAGATGTACGGCATGATGTTGAGCGCGAAGATCGCCAGGCGACCCACGGCTCCGCCGGAGAACATGTTGAACAGGCCCAGCACGCCGGCCTGCTGCTGCTTGAAGATGTCCGCCAGCGCCTCGATGTTGATGCCGGGCAGCGGGATGTAAGTGCCGAGCCGGTAGACCAGCAGCGCCCCGAGCGTGAACCAGATGCGCTTCTTGAGGTCCTCGGCCTTGGCCAGGGCCCCAAAATTCAGGTTCGCTGCAAGCTGTTCAGCTGCCGATGCCATACCGCGCTCCGCTCAGGATAGTCGCGAGGGGAGACGGGCTCCCCTCGACACGTCAACGCC
Source organism: uncultured Alsobacter sp. (assembly GCF_945952055.1). Lineage (GTDB taxonomy): Bacteria > Pseudomonadota > Alphaproteobacteria > Rhizobiales > Beijerinckiaceae > Alsobacter. The sequence goes on along the minus strand of NZ_CAMFHB010000081.1, from coordinate 7,269 downwards.
GGGCCTAGCGGATCCACTCCGCCGCCCGGCGCCGAATCTCAGTCCGACCCAATATGGGGTCAGGCCGTTGCTTCCGCCACAGCGGCGAGGATCGTCACCGAGCCGCCGAGCTTCTCGATGGCGGCCTGGGCCGACTTCGAGGCACCGGCAACCTGGAAGGCGAGCTTCGCCTTGAGTTCGCCCTGGCCGAGGATCTTCACGCCGTCGCGCGGCTTGGCCACGACGCCGGCCGCGACGAGGCTCTCAACCGTGACAGGCTGGCCGGCGTCGAGCTTGTTGGCGTCGACGGCCTCCTGGATGCGGCCGAGGTTGACCTCGTTGAGGTCCTTGGAGAAGGGGTTCCAGAACCCGCGCTTCGGCAGGCGCCGGTAGAGCGGCATCTGGCCGCCCTCGAAGCCCTTCACGGCGACGCCGGTACGGGCCTTCTGACCCTTCACGCCGCGGCCACCCGTCTTGCCCTTGCCCGAACCGATACCGCGACCCACGCGGATACGGCCCTTCTTGGCGCCGGCATTGTCCTTGATGTCGTTCAGCTTCATGGTCGGTCCCTCCCTCACTCGGCGACGACGCGCACGAGGTGCGGAAGCTTGGCGATCATGCCGCGCACCGCAGGAGTATCCTCCAGCGTGGAACGGCGGTGCAGCTTGTTGAGGCCGAGGCCGATCAGCGTCTGGCGCTGCTTGGCCTCACGGCGGATCGGCGAGCCGATCTGCTCAACCGTGACAGTCTTCTTGTCTGCCATGGTCCCCTCCTCACGCGTCCGCCGAAGCACCGTCCGCGTCACCGCGGCGGGCCTGGAGAGCCGAAACCTTGATGCCGCGGCGAGCAGCGACCGAGCGCGGGCTGTCCTCGCGCTTCAGCGCGTCGAACGTGGCACGGACCAGGTTGTACGGGTTGGACGAGCCAAGCGACTTCGACACGACGTCGTGCATGCCCAGCGCCTCGAAGACGGCGCGCATCGGGCCACCCGCGATGATGCCGGTACCGGCCGGAGCCGAGCGCAGCACGACCTTGCCGGCGCCGTGGCGGCCGTGGACGTCGTGGTGCAGCGTGCGGCCTTCGCGCAGCGGCACGCGGATCAGCGCGCGCTTGGCGGCGTCCGTGGCCTTGCGGATGGCTTCCGGCACTTCACGGGCCTTGCCGTGGCCGAAGCCGACGCGGCCCTTCTGGTCGCCGACGACGACGAGCGCGGCGAAACCGAAGCGCCGGCCGCCCTTCACCACCTTGGCGACGCGGTTGATGTGGACGAGGCGGTCCACGAATTCGGAATCGCGCTCTTCGCGGTCCCGATTGTTCCGTTCACGAGGCTCTCTGGCCATAGGTTCTCTCTCACTGTGCGCGGACGGACCGGAGCCCGCCGCTCGCTTGAGTTTGGCGGGCCGGCCGAGGCCACCCCGCATTCATCTGCGGACCTGACGCCCGCAAAACCGATACGGCCGGGACGGGTACCGAAGCACCGTACCGGCCGGATGAGGAAAGGGGGCCGGAGCCCCCTGCCCGATCAGAACTCGAGGCCGCCTTCGCGGGCCGCGTCCGCAAGCGCCTTGACGCGCCCGTGGTACATGTAGGCGCCACGGTCGAAGACGACCTGCTTGACGCCGGCGGCGACAGCGCGCTCGGCGACGAGCTTGCCGATGGCCTTCGCCGCCTCGATGTCCGCTCCGGTCTTCAGCGACGAGCGCAGATCCTTCTCGAGCGTGGAGGCGGCCACGACAGTGGCCCCCTTCGCGTCATCGATGATCTGGGCATAGATCTGCTTGGACGAGCGGAAGACCGACAGGCGCGGACGCCCGTTGGCAACCTTCTTGATGGAACGGCGCACACGCGCGACACGGCGCGAGGTGGCCTCGGTGTTCTTAGCCATGGCCTGTGCCCCTTACTTCTTCTTGCCTTCCTTGCGGAAGATGAACTCGCCAGAATAACGCACACCCTTGCCCTGGTAGGGCTCGGGGCCGCGGAATTCGCGGATCTCGGCGGCCGTCTGGCCGACCTTCTGCTTGTCGATTCCGGTGAGCACGATTTCGGTCGGCTTGGGAGTCGCGATCGAGATGCCCGCGGGGATCTCGTAGTCGATGTCGTGGCTGTAGCCGAGCGACAGCTTGAGCACCTTGCCGGCGACCGCGGCCTTGTAGCCGACGCCGGTGATGTCGAGCTTCTTCTCGTAGCCCTTGCTGACGCCCTCGACGAGGTTGGCGACCTGCGAGCGGGACATGCCCCACATCGCGCGCGCCTTCTTCGTCTCGTTGCGCGGAGCAACGGCGATGGCGCCGTTCTCCATCTTCACGGACACGTCGTCCGGGCACAGGAAGGTGAGTTCGCCCTTGGCGCCCTTCACCTTCACCAGGTTGCCGTCCACGGCAGCCGTAACGCCGGCCGGCACGGAAACGGGCTTCTTTCCAATTCGAGACATTGTCGGTTTCCCCGTGTCTGCGTTGCGCCAGCGACGATCAGAAGACCGTGCAGAGCACTTCGCCGCCCACGTTCTTCTCACGGGCCTCGTGATCGGCCATGACGCCCTGCGGCGTCGAGAGGATCGTGATGCCAAGACCGTTGGCGACACGCTGCATGGCGTTCACCCCCGAATACACACGACGGCCGGGCTTGGAGACGCGCGAGATCTCGCGGATCACGGGCTCGCCCTCGTAGTACTTTAGCTCGATCTCGAACTCGGTGCGGCCATTGCCGTACTCCGTGGTCGAGTAGCCACGGATGTAGCCCTCGGACTGGAGCACGTCCAGGACGCGAGCGCGCAGCCGCGAACCGGGGGTCGAGACCTTGGTCTTGCGACGCATCTGCGCGTTGCGGATGCGGGTCAGCATATCGCCGACGGGATCGTTCATCGCCATTGGTCGCGCCTCCTTACCAGCTGGACTTCGTCAGCCCCGGGACCACGCCCTGCGAGCCGAGCTCGCGCAGCGCGATGCGGGACATCTTAAGCTTGCGGTAGTAGGCCCGCGGACGGCCCGTCACTTCGCACCGGTTCCGGATGCGGGTGGGGCTGGCGTTGCGCGGCAGTTCGGCCAGCTTCAGGCGCGCCGTGAAGCGCTCCTCCATCGACTTGGATTCGTCGTTGGCAACGGCCAGAAGACGCTCCCGCCGGCCCGCATACGCCTTCGCGAGCTTCTTGCGGCGGTTGTTCTTCTCGATGGCACTCTTCTTCGCCATGGTTCTCTCCTGGTTTCCGCGTTTAAGAGCCGGGCTCTTACTGCCGGAACGGGAAGTTGAAGGCGCGCAGCAGGGCGCGAGCCTCGTCGTCGGTCTTGGCCGTGGTGCAGACGATGATGTCCATGCCCCACACCGATTCCGTCTTGTCGTAGTTGATCTCGGGGAAGATGATGTGTTCCTTGATCCCGAGAGCGAAGTTGCCGCGGCCGTCGAACGACTTGGGGTTCAGACCCCGGAAGTCGCGGACGCGAGGCAGAGCCACGTTCACCAGGCGATCGAGGAACTCGAACATCCGCGCCTTGCGCAGCGTCACCTTGGCGCCGATCGGCATGTTCTCGCGCACCTTGAAGGTCGCGATCGCCTTGCGGGCCCGGGTCACGACCGGCTTCTGGCCGGCGATGAGCGCCAGGTCGGCCGCAGCCGAGGTCACCTTCTTGGTGTCGGCAGTCGCCTCGCCCACGCCCATGTTGATGACGACCTTCTCGATGGTCGGCACTTCCATGACGTTCTTGTAGCCGAACTCCTCCACCATCTTGGCGCGAATCGTTTCGGCGTAGATTGCCTTGAGACGCGGCTCGAGGGCCGCCTGAGCCTGGTTAGCCATCGATCAGATCCCCGGAACGCTTGGCGAAGCGGACCTTGCGGCCGTCTTCGAGCACCTTGAAGCCCACGCGCGTCGGCTTGCCGTCCTTGGGATCGGCAATCGCGATGTTGGACAGGTGGATGGTCGCCTCCTTGGAGATGATCCCACCTTCCTGCTGCGCGGTCTGGCGCTGGTGCTTCTTGACCAGGTTGACGCCGCGAACGATCGCACGCGTCTCCTTGGGGAGAACCTGAACGACCTCCCCCGACTTCCCGGCATCGCGGCCGGTCAATACGACGACCTTGTCGCCCTTCTTGATCTTGGCGGCCATCACAGCACCTCAGGAGCGAGCGAAATGATCTTCATGTGGTTCTTCGCGCGGAGTTCGCGCGGAACCGGCCCGAAGATACGGGTTCCGATCGGCTCTTTCTGGTTGTTGATGAGGACGGCGGCATTCCGGTCGAACCGGATGACCGAACCGTCGGCCCGGCGGATGTCTTTCGCGGTGCGAACGACGATCGCCTTCATGACGTCGCCCTTCTTCACGCGTCCGCGCGGGATCGCCTCCTTCACGGAGACGACAATCACGTCACCGACTCCAGCGTACTTCCGCTTGGAGCCGCCAAGGACCTTGATGCACATCACACGACGGGCGCCCGAGTTATCGGCGACGTCGAGATTCGTCTGCATCTGGATCATGGCCTTGATCCTTTCTGTGTCTCAGACCGGTTTCCGACGATCTTAGGCTCGCCGGACTTCGCCTGACGGGGATCTACGTCCCCCGTTGTGCGCGCTGTCAGAAGCATTTTTCCGCGCCGAAGGGAACCCCCACGGCGCGGAAAAATGAATCCCGATGAAAAAAAGATCAGGAGGCGGTCGCTTCTTCGACCACCACCCAGGTCTTCAGCTTGGAGATCGGCTTCGATTCCTCGATGCGGACCTCGTCGCCGACCTTGTATTTGTTCGCCTCGTCGTGCGCGTGATAGTTCTTCGTACGACGGACGGTCTTCTTGAGCAGCGGATGGGTGAAGCGGCGCTCCACCTTCACCACCACGGTCTTGTCCTGCTTGTCGCTGACGACGACGCCCTGCAGAATGCGCTTCGGCATCCGATCCTCCTCAGGCCTTGCCTGCGGCGGCGAGCTTCTCGGCTGCCGTCGACTTGATCCGCGCGATGTCGCGGCGCACTTCGCGCACGCGAGCGACATTCTCCAGCTGGCCGGTGGCCCTCTGGAAGCGCAGGTTGAACTGCTCCTTCTTCAGCTTCAGGAGCTCGTCCTGGAGCTGGTCGCCCGACATGGCCCGCAGGTCGGACAGCCGCTGCTTGGTCTTCATGGTGTCCTCCTCACTCGGCGATGCGCTGCACGAAGCGCGTCTTGATCGGCAGCTTCGCAGCCGCCAGAGTCAGCGCCTCGCGGGCCGTATCGACGGGCACGCCGTCGATCTCGAACATGATGCGGCCGGGCTTCACCTTGCACGCCCAGAATTCCGGCGCGCCCTTGCCCTTGCCCATGCGGACTTCGGCGGGCTTCGACGAAATCGGAACGTCGGGGAACACGCGGATCCAGACGCGACCGGCGCGCTTCATGTGGCGGGTGAGCGCACGACGGGCCGCCTCGATCTGGCGGGCCGTGACGCGCTCCGGCTCCATGGCCTTCAGACCGAACTGGCCGAAGTCCAGGTTCATTCCGCCCTTCGCGGCGCCGGAAATCCGGCCCTTGAACTGCTTGCGGAACTTCGTCTTCTTGGGCTGCAGCATTGTCGTGGTTCCTGATGCTCCGGCTTACGCCGCCTGCTCGCGGCGGCCACCGGACCGCTGGCCACCTTCGTCGGCCATGCGGCGGTCCTGCGCCATCGGGTCGTGCTCGAGGATCTCGCCCTTGAAGATCCACACCTTGATGCCGCACGTGCCGTAGGTGGTGAAAGCGGTGGCCGTGCCGTAGTCGACGTCCGCACGCAGCGTGTGCAGCGGAACGCGGCCCTCACGGTACCACTCGGTACGGGCGATCTCGGCGCCGCCGAGGCGGCCCGAGCAGGTGATGCGGATGCCTTCGGCGCCCAGGCGCATGGCCGACTGCACGGCACGCTTCATGGCGCGACGGAAGGCGACGCGACGCTCGAGCTGCTGGGCGATGGACTCGGCCACCAGCGTGGAGTCGATCTCGGGCTTGCGCACCTCGACGATGTTGATGACGACCTCGGACGAGGTCATCTTCGCAACCGCCTTGCGCATCTTCTCGATGTCGGCGCCCTTCTTGCCGATCACCACGCCCGGACGCGCCGAGTAGATGGTGACGCGGCACTTCCGGTGCGGACGCTCGATGACGATCTTCGACACCGCCGCCTGCTTCAGAAGCTTCATCAGCGCGGCGCGGATCTTGATGTCTTCATGCAGCAGCTGGCCGTACTCGCCCTTGCCGGCGACCCAGCGGCTGTCCCACGTCCGGTTGATGCCGAGGCGCAGGCCGATCGGATTGACCTTCTGACCCATGGTGCCCTCCTCAGGCCTTGGCTTCGACTTCGCGGACGATGATCGTCAGGTTGGAGAAGGGCTTCTCCACCCGGCCGGCGCGGCCACGAGCGCGGGCATGAAAGCGCTTCATGACGAGCGCCTTGCCCACGAAGGCCTGCGCGACGACGAGATCGTCGACGTCCAGGTCGTGGTTGTTCTCGGCATTCGCGATCGCGCTCTCGAGGCACTTGCGCACGTCGATGGCGATGCGCTTGCGCGAGAACTGCAGGTCGGCGAGCGCCGTGGAGACCTTCTTGCCGCGGATGAGACCCGCGACCAGGTTCAGCTTCTGCGGCGAAACGCGAAGCATCCGGGCGACGGCCTTGGCCTCATTGTCGGGGAGATCCCGGGCAACAGCTGCCTTACCCATGGCTTACTTCCTCTTCGCCTTCTTGTCCGCCGCGTGCCCGTAGAACGTGCGCGTGGGGGCAAATTCGCCGAACTTGTGCCCGACCATCTCTTCCGAGACGGCGACCGGGATGTGCTTCTGGCCGTTGTAGACGCCGAAGGTGAGCCCGACGAACTGAGGCAGGATCGTGGAGCGACGGCTCCAGATCTTGATCACTTCCGAGCGCTTCGCGTTCTGCGCGGCATCCGCCTTCTTCAGGAGGTAGCCGTCGACGAACGGGCCCTTCCAAACGGAACGAGTCATCGTGGACCCCCTTACTTCTTCTTGCGGGCGTGACGGGACGACACGATGAAGGTGTCGGTCCGCTTGTTCGAACGCGTCTTCTTGCCCTTGGTCGGCTTGCCCCACGGCGTGACCGGGTGGCGGCCGCCCGAGGTGCGGCCTTCGCCGCCGCCGTGCGGATGGTCGATCGGGTTCATCGCGACACCGCGGTTGTGCGGCTTCACGCCGAGCCAGCGGTTGCGACCAGCCTTGCCGATCGAGGTGTTCATGTGGTCGGGGTTCGACACCGCGCCCACCGTCGCGAAGCACTGGCCGTGCACGAGACGCTGCTCGCCCGAGTTCAGGCGGACGATGACGTAGCCCTGGTCGCGGCCGACGA
>NZ_CAMFHB010000080.1 GCF_945952055.1 uncultured Alsobacter sp. | reverse complement strand
GGGCGGAAGGACCGCGCCGGCAGCAGCGGCAGGGGGCAACCCGGCGGCCCGGGACGGTGTCGCGGGCGCCGCCGGGGGGGCGGGCGCGGTCGCCGCGGGCGCCGGCTCGGCACCGCGGCCCTTGACGGCGCGGACGATGAGCGTGGAAAAGACCACCAGCGCCATCGCCACGAGGATCACCCCCAGGACGATGACGACGATCTTCAGCGCCATGAGCCGTGCCTGCTCGCGGGCCTTGGCCTCCTCGGAGTCGCGGTCGCGGGCCTCGGAGGGCGGAGGGGTCGGGCTCATCGGGCGCTCGGCATCAGGACGGTTTGCGGGGATGCTCCCCGCCGGAAAGGAACACGCGTGACCCCGGACACGGCACCGGCAGAGGGGCGGATCGAGCTTCTAGCCCGCCCCGAGGACAAAGGCGAGCGGCTGGACCGGTTCCTGGCCCGCGCCATCCCGTCCCTGTCGCGCACGCGGCTGAAGGCGCTCGTGCTGGAGGGCTGCGTCACGGTGGCCGGCGCGCCGGTCGACGACCCGGGCCGCAAGGTCGAGGCCGGCGCCGCGATCGTCGTCGACGTGCCCCCGCCCGTCCCGGCCGAGCCGCAGGGCCAGGCCATCCCGCTCGACGTCGTCTACGAGGACGACCAGCTGCTCGTCATCGACAAGCCCGCCGGGCTCGTCGTCCACCCCGCCGCCGGCCACGACGACGGCACCCTGGTCAATGCCCTGATCGCCCATTGCGGCGACAGCCTCTCCGGCATCGGCGGCGTCCGGCGCCCGGGGATCGTCCACCGGCTGGACAAGGACACGACCGGGCTGTTGGTCGTCGCCAAGACCGACCGCGCCCACCAGGGCCTCGCCGCCCAGTTCGCCGACCATGGCCGCACCGGCCCCCTCGAGCGCGCCTACCGCGCCGTCGTCTGGGGCGTCCTGCCGCGCCAGCACGGCACCGTCGACGCCAATCTCGACCGTTCGACCCGCCATCGCGACCGCATGGCCGTCGTTCCGGCCGACCGCGGCCGCGAGGCGATCACCCACTACGAGCGCGACGAGAGCTTCCTGGGCGCCGACGGTTCGCCCGCCGCCAGCCTCGTGACCTGCAGGCTCGAGACGGGCCGCACCCACCAGATCCGCGTCCACATGGCGCATCTGGGCCATCCGCTCGTCGGCGACGCGACCTACGGGGCGGGATTCCGCACCAAGACGGCCCTGCTCGCCCCCGCCGCGCGGGCCGCGGTGGAGGCGTTTTCCCGCCAGGCGCTGCATGCGGCCGAACTCGGCTTCGAGCATCCCGTGACGGGCGAGACGCTGCATTTCGAAAGCCCGCTGCCGGCCGACATGGCCGCGCTGCTGGCCGCGTTGCGGGGCTGAGCCATCAAAATGTGCGAAACCACACGGCATATTTTGCGTTCTTGCGGTCCATAGCGGGCTTTCTTGCCCTCTTTCGGTCAAGGTCGGCCGGATGATACGCTGCAGCTGCGGCCGGCCGATCTGGCGGTCGCGACAGCGCCCGCTCGGCACGAGGGGCCAAAGGAGGATGGAATGGCGTCCGCCGCACTTCCGATCATTGCCGCCGAAGGCGGTCTTTCGCGGTATCTCGACGAGATCCGCAAGTTCCCGATGCTGCAGCCCGACGAGGAGTACATGCTCGCCAAGCGTTGGCGCGAGCATGAGGATTCCGAAGCGGCTCACCGGCTCGTCACGTCCCACCTGCGTCTCGTGGCCAAGATCGCCATGGGCTATCGCGGCTATGGCCTGCCCATCGGCGAAGTGATCTCCGAGGGCAATGTGGGCCTGATGCAGGCCGTGAAGCGATTCGAGCCCGAGAAGGGTTTCCGCCTGGCCACCTACGCCATGTGGTGGATCAAGGCCTCGATCCAGGAATACATCCTGCGGTCGTGGTCGCTGGTGAAGATGGGCACCACGGCGAACCAGAAGAAGCTGTTCTTCAACCTGCGCAAGGCGAAGAGCCAGATCTCGGCGCTCGACGAGGGCGACCTGCGCCCCGACCAGGTGAAGGCCATCGCCACCAAGCTCGGCGTCGCCGAGCACGAGGTGGTCGAGATGAACCGCCGCCTGGGCGGCGACGCCTCCCTCAACGCCCCGATCCGCAGCGACGGGGACGGCGAGGGCGAGTGGCAGGACTGGCTCGCCGACGACAGCTCCAGCCAGGAGAACATCCTGGTCGAGCAGGAGGAGGCCGACACGCGCCATCAGGCGCTGCGCGAGGCGCTCGGCGTGCTCAACGATCGCGAGCGCAGGATCTTCGAGGCCCGGCGTCTCGCCGAGGACCCGATGACGCTGGAGGACCTCTCGTCCGAATTCAGCGTGTCGCGCGAGCGCGTCCGCCAGATCGAGGTCCGGGCCTTCGAAAAGGTCCAGAAGGCCGTCAAGGAAGCCATCGCGCGGCGGGAAGCCGCGCGCCTGGCCCTGCCCACCGCGCGCGCCTGACGGCGCGCCGCGGTCGCATTTGCCGTCATTCTTTTCTGCGTCCGGGGCAGGGGATTCGAAAGGCCTCAGCCCTGCTGCCAGGCCTGCAGCGCATCCGCCAGCGTCCTGCCGCCCGTCGCGCCCTTTTCCACCAGAAGCACCGCGCGACGCCCGGTCGCGAAGCGCAGCGGCACCATGAACCAGTTGCGCCCGCGCATCAGGTCGAGGTTGCGCTGAACGTCCGACGAGAGGCTGCTCAGCCCGGTCAGGAACAGATTGTCCGTCACCGGAACCGCGATGCCCGCCAGCGGCGTGCCGCGCTGTCCCTCGTCCTGGCGCATCTCGGGCACGCCGACGTCACGCACCGGCCCGGTGGGGCTGCTCGCCGTGGCGGCGAACTTCAGTTCGATCGTATGCGAGGCGGGCAGGGCGGCGTCGCGGTTGCGACGGATGAGGAGATCCACCTTCAGGCCGGCGTCGGGCAGGTCCACGTCCGCCCGCACCGCCGCGTCCAGGGGCTCGCCCGGACCGGAGCTCACGCTGTCCAGCCGCCACCGAACCCGGCCTTGCGTCTGCCGAACCTCCTGGCTGCCCTCCGGCGGTTCCTCGATGAGGATCACGCGCTGGAGCACGCCGATGGGAGCCGCCTGCTGGGGCGCGGGGATGCTCGCCGTCTGCTGCGGAGGCTGGCCGGCTGAGGGGGCCGCGCCCCCTCCGGCGTTCGGCGCGGCCGGCCGGGACGGGTCGGTCGCCGCGGTCGCGGACGGGGCGTCTCCGCCCAGGCGGTCCTGGATCTTGGCGTTCGCGTCGGCAGCCGCCTGCTGTTGCGGCGTCTGCGGCAGGAACTCCGACGGCTGGTGCTTCAGCATCATCGCCGCTGTCGCCGTCAGGCCCACGACGAGCGCGATCGCGACGCCGATGACGCTGGCGCGCAGCCAGCGCCGGTCGCGGTTTTCCAGGCGGGGCGCCGGCGGCCGCGGACGAGCCGCCCCGGCGTCGCGCCAGCGCGCATCGTCGGCCGTGCCGGCGTCGCCGTCCGCGGGCGGCAGCCCCGTGTCGGCCATGCTCTCCGCCGGGCTGTGGGGCAGCGCGGTCTCGGGCACGACCGCGCTCACCGGCCGTCGCGCGGCAGCCGAGGGCGGCTGGACGACGACGGTCGCCGGGGGCGGCTCGGGTTCGGCCATCGGCGGCGCGACGACGGGTTCGGGGGCGCGCTGCACGCCACCGCCCACCTCGGTTTCCACGCGCCGGATGGCGTCCTCGAGGGACACCCGCTCGCGATCGATGTCGCCGTCGGGAATCGGCGGGTCCGAATGCCTGAGCTGGCCCAGCAGGGCCGCCGTCGCGCGCTCGTAGAGGTCGCGGCGTTGCTCCGGGCTGCTCGGCCCGAGATTCGCCACGGCACGCGAGATCAGCGGATAGTAGTCAGCCATGCCGTCTCACATCGGGTCTGCGGCCTGGAGCGTCAAGCCTCGAAGGGATTCTGCACGAGAATGGTGTCCTCGCGGTCGGGGCTGGTCGAGACCAGCGCCACCGGGGCGCCGATGAGTTCCTCGATGCGGCGGACATACTTGATGGCCTGTGCCGGCAGATCGGCCCAGGAGCGCGCTCCCGCCGTGGATCCGCTCCAGCCCTCGATCGTCTCGTAGACCGGTTCGACCCGCGCCTGCGCGCTCTGGCTCGCCGGCAGGTGATCGATCTCCTGCCCGTCGAGGCGATAGCGGACGCAGACCTCGATGGTCTCGAAGCCGTCCAGGATGTCGAGCTTGGTCAGCGCGATCCCGTCGATGCCGGAGGTCCGCACGGTCTGGCGCACCAGCACCGAATCGAACCAGCCGCAGCGGCGCTTGCGGCCCGTCACCGTGCCGAACTCGCGTCCCCGCTCGCCGATCCGGTTGCCGATCTCGTTGTCGAGCTCCGTGGGGAAGGGACCCTCGCCGACGCGCGTGGTGTAGGCCTTGGCGATGCCGAGGACATAGCCGATGGCGCGCGGGCCGAGGCCGGAGCCGGTCGCGGCCTGCCCGGCGACGGTGTTGGAGGAGGTGACGAAGGGATAGGTCCCGTGGTCGATGTCGAGGAGGGCGCCCTGGGCGCCTTCGAACAGGATCCGCTTCCCGGCCCGGCGCTCCTCGTCGAGCAGCCGCCACACCGTGTCCATGTAGGGCAGCACCTTCGGCGCCACCGACATGAGCTCCTCGCGGATCGCCGCCGCCTGGAACTCCGGCAGGCCGAGGCCGCGGCGCAGCGTGTTGTGGTGCGAGAGCAGGCGCTCGATCTTGTCGTCGAGCGTGTCGGGGTCGGCGAGGTCCATCAGCCGGATGGCGCGGCGGCCCACCTTGTCCTCGTAGGCCGGCCCGATGCCGCGCTTGGTGGTGCCGATGCGCGTGCCGGCGTTCGACGATTCGCGCAGCGCGTCCAGCTCCCGATGCACGGAGAGGATCAGCGGCGCGTTGTCGGCGACGCGGAGATTGTCGCGCGAGATCGGCACGCCCTGGCCGATGAGCTTCTCGACCTCGGAGGCCAGGTGATGGGGATCCAGCACCACGCCGCTGCCGATGACCGAGAGCTTGTTGGGACGCACCACGCCGGACGGCAGGAGCGACAGCTTGTAGACGTTCTCGCCGATGACCAGCGTGTGCCCGGCATTGTGGCCGCCCTGGAACCGGACGACCGTGTCCGCCTGTTCCGACAGCCAGTCGACGAGCTTGCCCTTGCCCTCGTCGCCCCACTGGGCGCCCACCACCACGACATTGGCCATTGCGCGTACTCCGAAGGATCCCATGGACCGCCGCGGGCGGTCGCTCAGTGCCACGGATGAACCGCCAGCGAAGGCGCCGGACGCAAGAGCCCCGGCTCATCCGCAAGTCGGAACGGCCGGGGCTTGCCGCGACGTGTTATACAATCGCGGCCGGAGCGTAAAGCGCACAGGCCATCCCGCCGCTCTCAGCGCGACAGCGGCACCGGCCCCGCGCCGAACACGAGATCCCTGTCCGCCGGCCATTTGAGCCGATAGCCGAAGCGGATCTCCTTCTGCTCGCCGGGCTGATAGTCCCAGGTCCAGCCGGTGACGCCGCGCTTGTCCCCGACCGTCTTCTCGGTGGCCGGCGTCGAGGTGGAGAGCAGTTCCACCGTGACCGCGCTGTTCTCGGACACGGGGAGCTGATCCAGCACGGCGATCCGCAGGGGCGTGTCGTGCAGGTTGCGGACAACCGTCTTGAATTCGCGGATGTCGGTTTTGCTGGAGCCGATCCAGCCCGGCTCGTTCTCCTTGCGGCGCAGCGGCACGCGCGTGACCTTCACCTTGTCGTCCGCGCCGAAGCCGAGATCCGCCTTGTCGCCCGAAGCCACCAGGCCGATCCGGCCGCGGCCGATCGCGGTTCCATCGCGTTGCAGCTGGACGAGCCCCGGCAGCAGCGGCGCGTCCTCGTCGTTGACGAAGGAGGCTTCCAGGTAGGCCGTGTCGTCCAGTGCCGGCGCGGTGCGCACCAGCAGCGTCGGGTCGAGCCGTCGGCTGGACAGCACGAGGTTGCGCTGGACGCCGTCGGCGGCGAGCGTCACCGGCCCGGTGACCTTGAAGGCGCTCTGGAACGGCGCGCTCTCGCTCGTGGCGGTCTCCACGCTCGCCGGCATGGTGGTGATCTTGCGGGCGCGCTCCTGGTCGGCGGCAGCCTCCTGCCGGGCCGCCAGCGCCGCGGCGGGGGCGGCGGGAGCCGGCGCAGCCATGGGCTGCCGCATGGCGTAGGAGGGATCGTACAGGTTGACGATCAGCGGCGGGACGTCGGGAGCCGCGGTGCCGCGCGCCGCGCGCACGGTGGACACGGTCATGGTCACGCCGGTCCAGTCCTCGCCGGTCTTCTGCTGCACCGCGGCGCGCCGCACGATCTCTAGCGAGGGTTTGCGATCGCGGCCGCCGGTATCCAGGCGGGCATCGTAGGTGGGGGTCCAGCTGGCGCCGCTCACCCGATAGGTCAGGCGCAGCGTTCCCTCAAGGGCATCGGCGGCGTCCAGTCCCACGGTGACGTCGCGGCGGGGAGCCGAAGGCGGCGCGGCGCGGGGGCGCGTGGCCTCCAGCGCGGCGATCTCGCCGTCCAGGCGCGTGCTGCGCCGGTTCAGGTCGACCAGGGTCTCGTTGACCTTCGCCAGGCCCTCGCCGACGGCGTCCCAGGCGGAGGCCCATTTCTCGACGGGCAGGATCCCGTTCTCGTCGGCCGGTCGGCTCGCCCCGGCCTGGGCGAAGCGCTGGATGGCGGCCTTCTTGCCCTCTGCGGCGTCGATCGCCGCCTTCAGGGACTCGCGCTGGGCCCGCAGGTCGTCGATGCGCCGTTCAAGCTCCGGATTGGCCGCGGCCTTGGGGTCGGCCGGGACCAGGCGCACGTCGACCGCGCCGATGGCGAGCCGTGCCGAGGCCTCGCCCTCCACGCGGATGGAGGCGGGATCAATGCTGGGCGACAGGTTGCGGAAGATGACCGTCGAGGCGCCGGCTGGCAGCCGCAGGGGCGCGGTCCGCACCACCGAGGCGCCGTCGGGATACACCGTGACCTCGCCGATCTGGGAGGCCAGGTCGATGTCGGCCGCGAAGGCGCAGACGGGCAGGAGCGGCGCGATGCCGGCGAGGAGGACCGGCAGGAGGCGGTGCGACATGGCTGGGTTCCGACGGCGGGACAGGCGCGCAGGAAACTGCCGGACTTGGGACGGCGTGCGGCGCAAGCGTGGCGGAAAGCGGGAGCTTGCTGCGGGCGACGGCGCAAAAGGAGGAGCGGAGGCGGGCGCGACGCCCGCCTCCGGGAAGGACGTCAGAAGAGACGCAGGACCGCCTGCTCGCGCTGGGAGGCGAGCGAGAGGGCCGTCTGGGCCAGCTGGCCGCGCGTGTTCAGCGAGATCAGGTTGGCACCTTCCTCGTTGACGTCGGCGAGGGTGAGCTGGTCGGCGCCGGTCTTCAGCGTGTTGATGATGGACGCCGTGAACTCCTGGCGGGTCTTCACGATGGCGCCGTTGGCGCCGAGCGCGCTCGCTTCGCTGCGCAGCGTCGTGATCGCCTTGGCGACGTTGGTGAGCTGCGTGGCGATGGCCACGTCGCCGGTGGTGTCGGTGCCCGCGCCGTTGGTCCAGGCGCCCGCGGCGCCCGTGGCGATGCCGAGCGCCGTCGCCGTCAGCGCGCCCGTGGCGAGGTTCTGGATGCCCAGCGTCGCGGTCGTCGTGCTGCCGTCGAACTTCACGGTCAGCTTGTCGCCCTTGAGCAGGTTGATGCCGTTGAAGCCGGAGTTGCCCATCAGCTCGTCCACCTGGGCGAGGATGGTGTTGTACTGCTTCATCAGCGACGCGCGGGTCGAGGAGTCGGTGGTGGCCGACGCCGAGCTGGCGAGACCTTGCGCGGTCTGCAGCAGCTTCGACATGCCGTCGATGCCGGTCGAGGCGGCATCGATCGTCTTCACCGCATTGCCCATCGCGTCCTGGAGGTTCGACAGGTCGCTCGCCCGGTCGTTGAGGCCCGCTGCCGTGAAGTAGTTCAGCGGATTGTCGATCGCGGTGTTGATCTTCCGGCCGGTGGCGAGGCGGGTCTGGGCGGTCGCCGCAGAAGCCGTCGTCTGCTGGATCGACAGGAGGGCATCGCGAATGCCCGAGGAGAGAGTGACTGCCATGGGTATGCTTCCTTCTGGTTCCGTACGCTGCCGTTCTGGCTCGCGATGGGAACAATTGGAGGAAGCTCGTTAATGAGAATACAACCAGAAATAGGCGCACTTCGAGATGCTTAACGCGACGTATCGAACGCGATCCAAAAACTTAATCGTTGTCAAATCGGCGAGGTCGCGCCCGCTCCGTCCGGCCCGGTGAAAGCGCTCCGCCGCCCAGGCCAGGCATCCATTGCGCGGGGATGACGGCAGCGAGAAAGGCGGCGGACTCTCGCCCGCCGCCCGTCACGTCAGAACAGTCGCAGCACGGCCTGCTCGCGCTGCGCCGCCAGCGACAGCGACGTCTGGGCCAACTGGGCGCGCGTGTTCAGCGAGACCAGCGAAGCCCCTTCCTCGTTGACGTCGGCGAGCGTCAGGGCGTCGGCACCGGAGCGCAACGTGCTGATCATGGCCGAGGTGAAGTCCTGGCGGGTCTTGACGATGGCGCCGTTGGCGCCCAGCCCGCTCGCCTCCGCGCGCAGCGAGTTGAGGGCCTTGGTCAGGTTCGTGAGCTGCGTCTGGATCGCGGCATCTCCGCTCGTGTCCGTTCCCGCCGTCGGCGTGCCGTTCGTCCAGGCTCCCGCCGCCGCGGTGACGACGCCGAGGGCATTCGCCGTGAGGGCGCCGGTGGCCATGTTCTGGATGCCGAGCGTCGCCGTCGTCGAACTCGCGTCGAACTTGACGTTGAGCTTGTCCCCGTTCAGCAGGTTGATGCCGTTGTAGCCCGAGTTCTTCATCACCTCGTCCACCTGCTTGAGGACGGTGTTGTACTGCGTGAGCAGGGACGCCCGGGACGTCATGTCGCTGGTCGCGGCGGCCGAACTCGCCAGGCCCTGGGCGGTCTGCAGCAGACGGGTCATGCCGTCGATGCCGGCGGACGCCGCATCGACGGTCTTCACCGCATTCGTCATCGAATCCTGCAGGCCGGCAAGGTCGCTCGCGCGGTTCGTGAGGCCGGCGGCCGTGTAGTAGTTCAAGGGGCCGTCGACCGCCGTCGCGATCTTCTTTCCCGTGGCGAGGCGCGTCTGTGCCGTCGTGGCCGCATTGGCGGCGTCCTGGATGGATTCCAGGGCCGTGCGAATACCTGCTGAAAGGGTAACGGGCATGGAAATGAACTCCTTCTGGCAATGAAGCGACCCCGTCCAGGATCGCGGAAGCACAATCCCAAGACGCGTGTAAACAAAAGTACAATTCGAAGTATATGGGGCTCAGTTCGGTAAACGATCCGTTGTTTTCTCTGGAAGCGAGCGATTTCAAGAAGATGACATGCCGTATTTTCGCCAAATTACAATCTAGAATTGCTTGAGCGGTTGTATTGTCGCTGGGGTGGGTGTCGGCGCGCCGGAGGCCGGCGAGGCGCGTTGGACGCTGGAGCAATCGATTGATAAGGGTCTGCTTGGCAAGATCGAGGTCCGGCTCCGACGGATTTGGACCGGAACCATTGAACGGGCGGGCCGGTTGTCGCGGCGAAGAGTGGAGAGGGTCGAAACCATGAAGAACACGACGATGCTGGTCCGGGCCGCGATGGTGCTGCCGGTGCTCGCGCTGGGCGCCTGCATGTCGTCCTCCCAGGTGCCGCGCCCCGTCGCCGTGAGTGCGCCGCCCGTGTCGAACGCGAAACTGATCCGGGCCGAGGGGACCTCCGGCTACCTCCTGCCCGACGGGACCCGCGTCATGCGCGACACCGAGGGCGGCTTCCAGCTTCCCAACGGCGCCTATGTCCAGCGCTCCACGTCCGGCGACCTCCTGCTGCCCAACGGCAACGTCTGTCGTCCGACCGGCCGCGACTACCTCTGCCCCTGAGGTCGATCACGCCTTCGCCGCGAAGAACCGGTTTGGCGGACGCTGCAAGCCCAGGTGGTCGCGCAGCGTCGTCCCCTCGTACTCGCGCCTGAAGAGGCCGCGGCGCTGGAGCTCCGGCACGACCGTGTCCACGAACGCGTCGAGACCGGCCGGCAGGAAGGGGAACATGACGTTGAAACCGTCGCAGCCGCGTTCCTCCAGCCACCGCTCCATCTCGTCGGCGATCGTCGCCGGCGTTCCAACGAAGGCGAGCCCGGCATAGCCGCCGAGCCGCTGCGCGAGCTGGCGCACGGTCAGGCCCTCGCGCTCCGCCAAGGCCAGCACGCGCTCCCGGCTACTCTTGCTCTGGTTGGTCTCGGGGATGGCCGGCAGCGGTGCGTCGAGATCGAAACCCGACACGTCGTGGCCCAGCGCGATCGACAGCGAGGCGATGGCGCTGTCGAGGTGGACGAGCCCGTCCAGCGTCGCCCGGATGGCCCGCGCCTCCTCGACCGTGTCGCCGACCACGACGAAGGCGCCCGGCAGGATCTTGAGGCTGTCGGGGTCGCGCCCGGCGGCCGGCATGCGCCCCTTCACGTCGGCATAGAACCGTTTCGCGTCGGCCAGGCTGCCGCCCGCGGCGAAGACGACTTCGGCCGTCTCCGCCGCCAGCTGCTTGCCCGGTTCCGAGGCGCCGGCCTGCACGATCACCGGCCAGCCCTGCGGCGGGCGGGCAATGTTCAAGGGACCACGCACCTTCAGGTGCTCCCCCTGGTGTGCGAGCACGTGCATGCGCGAGGGATCGAAGTAGATCCCGCTGGCCGCGTCGCGGATGAAGGCGTCGTCGGCGAAGCTGTCCCACAGGCCGGTGACCACGTCGTAGAACTCGCGTGCCCGCTCGTAGCGCTCGCCGTGCTCCATGTGCTCGTCCAGCCCGAAGTTCAGCGCCGCGTCGGGATTGGACGTGGTGACGATGTTCCATCCCGCTCGCCCGCCGCTGATGTGGTCGAGCGAGGCGAAGCGCCGGGCGATGTGGTAGGCGGCGTCGAAGGTCGTCGAGGCCGTCGCGACGAGGCCGATCCGCTCGGTCGAGGCGGCCAGCGCCGAGAGCAGCGTGAACGGCTCGAAGGAGGTCACCGTGTGGCTCCGGCGCAGGGCCTCCACGGGCATGTTCAGCACGGCGAGATGGTCGGCCATGAAGAAGGCGTCGAACTTCGCCGCCTCGAGCCGACGGGCATAGTGGCGAATGGCCGGGAAATTGAAGTTCGCGTCGGGCAGGGCGCCGGGAAACCGCCACGCGCCGGTGTGGATGCTGATGGGGCGCATGAACGCGCCGAGCTTCAGCTGACGTTTCGACATGGCTGGTCCTCGCGTGCGGGAGATGTCGCGGCGCGGTCGCGATGCGCCGCGTGCCGATGCTCGCGCTCCCGGCGGCGTGCCGCAAGAGAGGGATCTTCCCTTTGTCGCGGCCCGAACGCGCCGAAACGCATGTCCGGCGGGCCCGCGGGAGGGCGTTCTTCCGGTGCGCTGGTCTGCAAGGCGCGCGGTTGTCAGATGACCCGCCGCTGTTACAGTCGCGCAACTCTCCGTGGCGGGGCCCAACCGCCCCCCTGATCGCCGCTCCGTCCGCCCTGCACATCGCCCTCACGCTGGTCGTGGTGATGGCGGTGGAACGCTCGTCGGCGTCGCGCGGGCGGTGGGGTGCTGGAGCGTGCCACCGGCATGCGACCACGAAGAGCCGCAGTGCATGCATCGAGGAGAACGCCATGCCTGACTATCGGATCGATCCCATGCCGGCGCAGCCGTCCGCCGCGCTGGTGGACAAGCTGCTGCAGGTGGAAACGGCCACCGTCGGCCATTCCCAGCATTGGGGGTTCATGGATCGCGGCATCCAGCCGCTTCTGCGCCGCAAGCGCATCGCCGGCGCCGCCGTTACGCTGGCCATCCCCGGCCAGGACTCGACGCTGCTCCATCACACGCTCGGCCTGCTGCGCCCGGGCGACATCCTGGTCGTCGACCGGCTCGGCGACGACAAGCATGCCTGCTGGGGCGGCGGGGTCACCATCGCGGCCAAGGCCGCCGGCGCGGTCGGCGGCATCGTCGACGGACCGTGCACCGACCTCACCGAGATCGAGGACTCCGACTTCCCGCTGTGGTGCCGAGGCATGTCGCCGATCACCACGCGCCTCTACAATCTGGGTGGCACGCTGAACCTGCCGATCTCGTGCGGCAACGTGCCGGTGCGCGCCGGCGACATCATCCTGGCCGACGAGTCGGGCGTGCTCGTGCTGCCCGCGGGCGAGGCCGAGGCCATCGCCGACGCGGCCATCGCCCGCCAGGAGCGCGGCGAGCGCACGCAAACCCGCGTCAAGGCCGGCGAGAAGCTGGGCGACATCTCGGGCGCCACCCGGATGGTGCTCGAAGCCATGAAGCAGAACGGCTGAGGATGCGCCCCATGCCCGCACCGCGCGTCGCGACCTTCACCTGCGAGAAGCGCCCGGCCTCGGGCTCGCGCGGCATGGTCGTCACCAACCACCCGCTGGCCTCCGCCGCCGGCTCGGAAATGTTGCTGGCCGACGGCAACGCGATCGATGCGGCGGTCGCCGCGCTCTTCGCGCTCACCGTCGTCGAGCCCATGATGGTCGGCATCCTCGGGGGAGGCATCGCCCATCTGCGTCTCGCCGATGGCCGGCACCTCGTCGTGGACGGCCTGTCGACGGCCCCGCACCGCGCGAGCTCGTCCATGTACGAACCGGTCTCCAACGAGATCGGCAAGGCCCGCGACGTCCGCGACCGGCTGAACGTCGTCGGGCCGCTCGCCGTCGCGGTGCCGGGCGCGCTCGCCGCCTGGTGCGAGACGCTCGAGCGCTACGGCACGCTGTCGCTCGCCGAGGTGCTGCAGCCCGCCATCAGGCTCGCCGCGCGCGGCTTCGTCGTGAGCCCCTACCTCTCCGACTGCGCGGGCGACTGCGCCGCCGATCTCGCCGGCGATCCGGGGCTTTCCGCGCTGTTCCTGCCGGGTGGCGAGGCCATCCGCGCCGGCTCCCGCCTCGTGCAGGAGGACTATGCCCGCACGCTGTCGCTGATCGCGGAGCAGGGACCCTCGGCGCTCTACGGTGGAGAGCTCGGCGGGACGCTGGCGCGCTTCATGGCTGACAAGGGCGGCCTGATCGACGAGAAGGATCTGGCCGACTACCGCGTGGTCACGCGCGAGCCGGTGCGCGGCACCTATCGCGGATACGAGATCGTCGGACCGCCGCCGCCCGCCTCCTCCGGCGTGCACGTCGTGCAGATGCTGAACATCCTGGAAGGTTGGGACATCGGCGCCCTCGGCTTCGGCTCCACGGACGCGGTGCACCTGCTGGCGGAGGTGCTGAAGATCGCCTTCGCCGATCGCGCGGTCGCGACGGCCGATCCCGCCTTCGTCAAGGTTCCGATCGGCCGGCTCACGGACAAGGCCTATGCGGCGGAGCGGCGCGCGCTGATCCGGATGGACGAGGCGAGGGAGTGGCTGCCCGGGATCACCGGCGGCGAATCCGCCGACACGACGCACGTCACGGTGGCTGATCGCTTCGGCAACGTCGTGGCCGCGACGCAGACGATCAACGGCCTGTTCGGCGCCTGCACGCAGATCCCGGGCACGGGCATGATCGCCAACAACTACATGTTCAACTACGATCCGCATCCCGGGCGCGCGCTGTCGATCGCGCCGGGCAAGCGCTGCTTCACGTCCATGGCGCCGATGATGGCGCTGCGTGACGGGCGGTTCTCCTTCGCGCTCGGCCTGCCCGGCGCGTTGCGGATCTTCCCCTCCGCCATGCAGGCGATCGTCAACCTGATCGACCACGGCATGAGCCTCCAGGAGGCCGTCGAGGCCCCCCGCGTGTGGACAGAAGGCGGCGTACTCGAGCTCGAGCACGCCATCCCCGACGCCGTCGCCGACGCGCTGACCGCGCGCGGCCACCGCATCGTGCGCGCGCCCCGCGTGGCCGGCGGCATGAACGCGATCGCGCTCGAGACGGACGGCACCTTCACGGGCGCTGCCTGCTGGCGCGCCGACGGCACGCCCGTCGCGCTGGCCGGCGGCCGGGCGCGGGCCGGCGTGCGCTTCTCCATCACCTGATCCACACACCACGGACCGTCCCATGACTGAAAAGATCGTCTTCCTGGATCCCATGGATCCCAAGCGCGCCGACGTGATCCGCGCGATGCTGCCCGAGGGCTTCGTCCTTGCCCACGGGACGGCACGCGGCGACGACCATCTCAAGGAGATCATCGCCGACGCCGACTACGCCATCTCCGGCCAGGTCGCCGTGTCGGGCGACGTGCTGCGGGCCGCCAGGAAGCTCAAGCTGCTGCACAAGTGGGGCGTGGGCGTCGACAACCTCGACACGGAGACCGCCCGGCAGCTCGGCATCAAGGTGGCCCGCACGACGGGCAACAACACGGTGGCGGTGGCCGAGTTCACGGTCGCCCTCGCGCTCGCGGCCCTGCGCTGCATTCCCCACAGCCACATGAAGCTGAAGGGCGGCGAGTGGCGTCCGCCGAACGTCCCCGGGGAGACCTTCCTGCTGTCGGGCAAGACCGTCGGCATCATCGGGTTCGGCGGCATCGGCCAGACCGTCGCGAAGCTGCTGCGCGGCTTCAACTGCAAGATCCTCTACTACAAGCGCAACCCGCTCACGGCCGAGGAGGAGCAGCCGCTGAACGCGCGTCACGCCCCGCTCGACGAGATCTACGCCAGCGCCGACGTCATCGTCCTGAACTGCCCGCTGACCCCCGAGACGAGCGGTCTGATCAACCGCGACAGCCTGGCGAAGATGAAGAAGACGGCGGTGCTGGTGAACACCGCCCGGGGCGGCGTCGTGGTCGAGGACGACCTCGTGGACGCGCTGCGGGCCCGCACCATCAGCGCCGCGGCGATGGACGTCTACTCCGTCGAGCCGCTGCCGGCCGACAGCCCCCTGCTCACCCTCGACAACTGCGTGGTGACGCCGCACCTGGCGGCCATCGTCGTCGACATCTTCAAGTCGACGGTGCTGCACATGTTCCGCAACATCCAGCACGTCTCACGCGGCGAGCCCGTGCCTGAGATCGACAGCGTGGTGTGAGCAGGCTGTTGTTCCACTGCCTGCCCCAAGCTCCTCATCCTTCGACACGCGGCCTGCGGCCGCTGCTTAGGCCCTGTGAACCTTTGGCCGAAGGACGGGCCGTCCAGTTCAAACCGACCTCTCAGCCGTCATCCCCGGGCTTGGTGTACAGCCCGGAGACATACCTGACAGCTGTTCGGGGACATCCCTGACACTCT
>NZ_CAMFHB010000079.1 GCF_945952055.1 uncultured Alsobacter sp. | reverse complement strand
AAGAACATCCTCTCGGCCGAGAACCTGGCCAAGACGAAGAAGGGCGTGCGCATCGTCAATTGCGCCCGCGGCGGCCTCGTCGACGAGGCGGCGCTGCGCAAGCTCCTGGACGAAGGCCACGTGGCGGGCGCCGGTTTCGACGTCTTCACCGTCGAGCCCGCCAAGGAGAACCCGCTGTTCGGCCATCCCAACGTGGTCTGCACGCCGCATCTCGGCGCCGCCACGACCGAGGCGCAGGAGAACGTGGCCCTGCAGGTCGCCGAGCAGATGTCGGACTACCTGATCCGCGGCGCGATCTCGAACGCCATCAACTTCCCGTCCATCACGGCCGAGGAAGCGCCCAAGCTGAAGCCCTTCATCGCGCTCGCCGAGCGGCTCGGCTCCTTCGCCGGCCAGCTCACCGAATCGGGCATCAAGGAGGTCAGGATCACCTACGAGGGCGGCGTCGCCGGCCTCAAGATCAAGGCCCTCACGGCCTCCGCCATCGCCGGCCTGCTGCGCCCGCTGCTGCAGGACGTCAACGTCGTCTCGGCCCCGATCGTCGCCAAGGAGCGCGGCGTGGTCGTCGAGGAGACGACCCGGGCCGCCGAGGGCGACTTCGAATCGCTGATCACGCTCACCGTCGTGACCGAGACGCAGGAGCGCTCCGTCTCCGGCACCGTGTTCCACGACGGCAAGCCGCGCATCGTCTCGATCAAGGGCATCAAGGTCGATGCGGAATTCGGCCCGTCGATGATCTACGTGACGAACGAGGACAAGCCGGGCTTCATCGGCCGCTTCGCCGGCCTGCTCGGCGACGCGGGCGTCAACATCGCCACCTTCGCGCTCGGCCGTGACGCCCAGGGCGGCTCCGCCATCGCGCTCGTCGAGGTGGACGGCGGCGTCCCGGCCGACGTGCTGGCCCGCATCCAGACGATCGCCGGCGTGAAGCAGGTGAAGCCCCTGCGCTTCTGAGTCCCCGAGGTCGTTCCCGCCGCTCTCGTCATCGTCCCTAATCTCCTCATCCTGCGCAGCACGGCCGCTCCGCGGCCAGCTCAGGATGAGCAGATGGGGGCGCTGCCGTGAACACAAGGGCGGTCCTGAGCGCAGAGGCGCCGGCTGATCAGCGCCGCCCCAGCGTTTCCGCGATCAAAATGCCGCCGATCACGAGGGCCAGCGACACGGCGGTGTAGAGCTCGAAGGGCTCGCCCAGCAGCAGCACGGCGAGGATCGGGCCGAACACCGGAGTCAGGTTGCTGAACAGGCCGGCGCGACCGGGCCCGATGAGCTCGACCGCGCGGATGAAGAAGGTCTGCGAGATCAGCGACGGGAAGATGCCCACGAACAGGATGACGAGAAGCCCCGTCCGGGTCGGCCAGAAGAGTTCGCCGCGAATGGCTTCGGCGGCGAGCAGGGGCAATGACGTGAGGACCGCGGCGACGGCGAAGGCGCTGAACAGCGCGAGGCTCGAGACGGGCGGTCGTTTGCGCAAGGCCACCGTGTAGATGGCGTAGAAGCCCGACGCGACCACCATCCACACGTCGCCCGGATTGAAGGCGAACTGCCGCAGGATGTCCCAGTCGCCCTTGCTGGCGAGCACCGTAACCCCGGCGATGGCCAGCACCGATCCCGCAATCTGTGCTGGCGTGATCCGCGTCCTGTAGACGAGCGCGGCGAGGATGAGCACGAAGACGGGAATGGCGCCCTGCAGGATCGTCAGGTTCGCCGCCGTGGTGTGGTGGGCGGCCTCGTAATAGAAGGCGTTGAACGCGGTGAAGCCGACCGTGCCGAGGATGCCCACGCGCAGCCAGTGCGGCCGCAGTGCTGGCCAGTCGCGCCGCACGGCGTCCCGCGCGATCACGGCGAGCAGGGCGCACGCGACCACCCAGCGCCCCGCGGTGAGGCCCATGGGCGACACCTGGCCGATCGCCACCCGGCCTGCGATGGCGTTGCCGGCCCACATCAGCATCGTGAGGACGAGGAGCAGGTAGGGCTGCTGCCAGAGCCACCGTCCGGCCTTGCGGATCGACACCAAGCGCTGACCTCCAGCGGAGCGGCCGCTTGCCGCCGCCCCCGCATCTGCTATTCACCGCGCGTCGTACACGCCCCCGGACCGAACCGCCATGCCCTTCCGCTTCCTCGTCGTCGACGGCAACACCCGCGCCGGTCGCCAGCGGCACCTGGACACCTACGGCATGACGCCGTCGGACAGCTATTCGGCCGTCCTGCGCGCGATCGAGCCGGAGGCCATCTGCGACATCGCCCTGCCGGCGGACGATGGCGCCAACCTGCCGGATCCAGCGGGCCTGGAGAGCTACGACGCCGTGGTGCTGACCGGCTCGGCCCTGCATGCCTACGAGGTCGAGCCGGCGGTCACCCGCCAGGTCGAATTGGCGCGCGCGGTGTACAAGTCCGGCACCCCCTTCTTCGGCTCGTGCTGGGGGATCCAGATCGCCTCCATCGCCGCCGGCGGCGTGGTGCACGCCAATCCGCGCGGCCGCGAGGTCGCCTTCGCCCGCAACATCGCGCCCACGGAGGCGGGTCGCACCCATCCGCTGCTGGCGGGCCGGCCGGCGGCCTTCGACGCGCCGGCGATCCATCTCGACGAGGTGGCGATGCCGCCCGGCGAGGCCACGATTCTCGCCGCGAACGCGATGTCACCGGTGCAGGCCGCCGAGATCCGGCATGATGGCGGGGTGTTCTGGGGCGTCCAGTACCACCCCGAGTTCTCGCTGCGCGAAATCGCGGCGATCCTGGGCCGCTACGGCTCGACGCTGGTGGACGAAGGCCTGTTCGCAGATGCCGCCGCCCAGGCCGCAACGGTCCGCGACCTCGAGATGCTGCACGACGACCGCGGCCGCAAGGACCTGGCCTGGCGCTACGGCCTCGGTCGGGAGATCCTCGAGGATGACCTGCGCCTGACCGAGATCCGCAATTTCCTCGCGCACCGCGTTCGCCCGGAGCATTCGCGGCGCGGGCGGGCCTGAGGCGCCGCGCTGGCCTGCGGGCCGCGGCGCGGAGCGTTTCAGAACGGCAGGCTGGAGAAGTCCAGGTTGGCCGAGGCGTCGACGAAGTAGTCCCCCATCGGCTGGCCGGTCGCGGCGGCCCGGGGCGAGACCGGCGAGGGCACGGGCGCCGCGCGCAGGCCGGCGTCGATTCGCGCGGCGATCTCGTCGTCCAGGCTCGCCCGATTCTCCACCACGACCTCCGCCGCGAAGCGCCGCGACGAGTACATGGCCGCGATCGCGAGATCGAGGGAGGAGGGCGCGCCGTCGGCCAGCGCCGCGAGAGACGCCGGCGACAGGGACGCCAACCTCTGCCCGTCGATCGCAAAGAGCGGCGCCACCGTGGAGCAGGGCCGCTCGAAGCGCAGCATCAGCGGGGCGGGGGCGATCAGGCCCGCCGCATCGAGGGCGGCGACCCGCTCGCCGAGGCGGCGAATGCCCTCGCGCGCGGCTTCCGCGGTGGCTGCGATTCGCTTCAGCCGCTCGGTCGGACGTCCGGCGGCATCGGCGAACGCATGGCCTTCGCCCGCCCCCTGCCGAAGGCCCCGCCGGTCGATGGCGAGCGCCCCGCGCGACCCATCCGCCACGAAGGGATGCAGCCGCAGCACCACCGGGGTGTACTCGCCCCGCCACGAGCCCCTGCCGTCGATCATGGGGCGCTTCAGCGCGGCCGGTGCCAGCACGCCCACCACGTCCCAGCGCGGGCCCGTCTGCCGGAACAGCAGCGGAAGGTCCTGGGCCACGTTCATGAGTTCGGTGGCCGAGATCGGAACCACGGCCTTGTCCCGGGCATGGCTCAGGCCCTTGCCCATGGCGAAGCGCAGGCCCGACGCGGCCGCCTCGGCCACGGGCATGGGGCCGTCGGCGGGCGGCTGGGACGGTTCGGAACGAGCCGGCGAAGCGTGGGCGCGGAGATCGGAATCGATGTCGGTCATGGCAGCGATCATGACCTCGGCGGCGTCGCGAACCGGTCGACAGAATCGGTCGCATTTTCGCCGTCCGAACGGGGGATGCATGAATGAAACCTTGAGCGGTCGCCGACATTCATGCGCACCCCCAACGGTCAGATTTTATGCGTCCGCGAAACGTGGTTGCGACACCCTTTCGCAGATAGTCGAGCCGTGTCGTTCAGCCCTCCGATCGAGCCCGGTTTCGCAGTGTCCATGTCGTCCAGCGCCGAACAGTCGCTCCCCGCTGCCGTCGAGGTTCCGTCATCGCTGATGGAGCGCGCCAAGGCGCTCGCCAGCGAAACCCTGCCCCGTCTGGCGCAGCTCGCGGCGGCCCCGATGCCGGTGACCCGGCGGGCCCTTTCGGCGCCGCGCGCCGTGGTGTCGGCGGACGACGAGATGGCCCCGCCGGACGACGATCGCGTCGACCCGCGCCCGCGCGCCCTGATCGAGAGCAATCCCGCGCTGCGCACGATCTACCTGTTGCGCACCGATCTCTACGCCCCGGCGCGGCCGCACAGCCCCAAGTCGATGGAAGTATTCCTGCTCTGGTACGCGGTCTTCGGCCGCAAGGAGTACCGGAACGTCCAGAATTTCAGCGTCGAATACATGGACTGGCTGTGGGAGCGCGACGGGACGGAAATCCCGCGGATCCTCTCCTTCATCGTCTCGATCCGCCCCGACGTCGTCCGCGAGCTGGGCGATCGCTATGCCCTGCTCGGCTGGTTCTACTGCATGGGAATCGTCGAGTACCGGCTGGCCCCGCTGATCCCGAGCCGGGAGCTCTTCCGGCTGGCGCAGCCCACCGACCGGCCGGGCGAGGACCAGCGCCTCTCCTTGCTGATGCGATACGTCCACGCCTTCCGCGTGGCGCTCGGCGAGGACTGGACGGACTTCACGCGTCCGGAAGGACGCGAGGGCTTCATCGACTGGTACCGCAGCAACGCCCATCGCACCTACCCGGTCCTGCGGCACCTGCTGCCGGCCGGCCGCCCCACCACGCCTGGCGTGCAGGGCGTGACGATCGTGGGCTATCACCGCGGTGCGCTGGGCATCGGCGAGGACGCGCGCTGCCTGATGATGGCGCTGCGCCACGCCGGCGTTCCGGTGAGCCTGATCGACCTGTGCCACGCCAAGCTCGAGAAGGTCGCCGAGGCGGCCGCCTTCGAGGCGTTCGAGGCGGAGCAGCCCTGTTTCCCCCTCGTGGTCGTGTGCGCACCGCCCTTCGAGACGGCCCGCATCCGCGCCGAATGGGGCGAGGGTCCCTTCGCCGGCCGTACCGTCATCGGCTACTGGCCGTGGGAGCTGACGGAGCTCGGCCGGAACTGGGCCCATGCCTACGACCTCGTGGACGAGATCTGGGTGGCCTCGCGCTTTCTCGAAGGCGTGTTCAAGGCCGAGACGGAGAAGCCCGTCCACCTGATGCCGATGCTCGTCGACGTCAGCCAGACGCGGCGCGTGTCGCTCGAGCCCTACGGCATCGCGCCGGGCGACTTCGTGTTCCTGGCGATGTTCGACTTCAACTCGACGATCACGCGCAAGAATCCGCTCGGCATCATCCAGGCCTTCCGCACCGCCTTCCCCAGCCGGGAAGCCGGCGTGAAGCTGCTGATCAAGACCACCCATGCCGAGCAGCAGGCCGAGGCCTGGTCGACGGTCGAGGAGGCCATCGGCGAGGACGAGCGGATCATCGTGATCGACGGCGCCATGGACCGCGCCGAGGTCTGCGGCCTCATCGCCGCGGTCTCGTGCTTCGTCTCGCTGCACCGGAGCGAGGGCTTCGGCCGCGTGCTGGCGGAAGCGATGGCGCTGGTGACCCCCGTGATCGCGACGGACTGGTCGGGCTCGCGCGATTATCTCAGCCAGCAGACCGGCTTCCCCGTCCGCTGCTCCCTGCGCCGCGTCCAGGAGGACGAATATCCGCAGGCCGCGGGCTCCTGGGCCGAGCCCGACGTCACCGATGCGGCCCAGCACATGCGCCACCTGCGCGAGCAGCCCTCCGTCGCCTCCGCGCGCGTCGCTCTCGGGCAGCGCGTCATCGCCGCCAAGTACGGCATCGACGCCGTGTCCGGAGCGGTCCTGGCACGCCTGCGGGACATGGCCATGGAACGGGACGAAGCCCCGCTGGAGCAGGCGCAATGAAGCGTCTGCTGCTCGCGCTGCTCCTGGCCTTCGGTCTTGGTGTTCCGGCAGGTGCCGGCGCCGCCCCGTTGATCGGAGCCTATGTCTGGGGCGGCCTCCTGGGAGGACGATCCACGCCGGACGCCTTCAATGCCTCGGTGGCCTTTCTCCTCGATCGCGGCTTCACGGCAATTCGTTTCGCCGTCGGCCCGAAGACCCTGGAAGGCTACGGCTTCGCGCCCGGGGCCTGCGGCCCGCGGCCCTCGCTCGCCTGCATGCTCGACCCGTTCCTGAAGGCGGGTGCCCTGGACGATCCGCGCCTGCGCCTCGTGATGATCACGCTGCACGACAGCTTCGTCACGCGTGCGGGAGCGTTCGACCCGGCCACCGTCGCGCGCGATGCCGAGGCCATCCTGTCCGACCATGCCGCCGCGCTGGCGTCGCTCGACCGGCGCTTCGCCGGCAGGCCCGTGCGGATCGTGCTGTCCAACTGGGAGGGCGACAACCAGCTCTTCTGCGGCAGCGCCTACACCTTCTCGCGCAGCCCCGATTTCGTGCGCACCTGCTCGGCGACACGCGGCGACCTGTCGACGGCGCTGCAGGGCTTCATCGACTGGATCGCGCTGCGCGACCGGGCCATCGCCGCCTACCGCAAGGGCGGCGGCACGCTCGACGTGAGCCAGGCGCCCGAGGTGAACAACCTGCGGATCTTCACCGACGGCTGCCTCACCACCTGCGACACGGGGCTCACGTTGGCTGCGGGCCTGCGCGCGCGGGGCGGCTGGGCGACGTGCTCCTACTCGGCCTATGACGGGATCAATGCCGGACGCCTCGGCGAGACCCTCGACCGGTTGGCCTCCTCGTGCCGACGCACGATCATCGGCGAGTTCGGCTTCCCCCTCGACCGCGTCAAGGGCGAACGGCTCAAGGGTCTCTACGCTTCCGCGGCGGCTGCGATCGCGCAGCGCCAATCCACCATCGATGCCGTGTTCATCTGGAACGCTTTCGAAAGCGAAGGCACCCGGGACACGGGCTACGGTCTTTTCCGGGCCGACGGCTCCCCCTTCGCCTGGAACAGCCTGCCGGAGGCGTGGCGCGATGCGCTGCGGGTCCGGCAACCGAAAACCCGCGGGCGCTCCAGGCGCCGGCGCAAAACAGACAATTGAGAGGTGCGGGATGGGACGCAGGATCAATTTCGTCGGTTGGTACGACCGGGGCAATTGCGGTGACGAGGCCTTCAAGGCCGTGCACCAGCAGCTTTTCCCCGATTGCGAGATCAACTGGTTCGTGGACGTTCCGCCCGAGGCGGCTCAACAGGATGCCACCTGGGTTCTGGGCGGCGGCGACGTGTTCCTGGACTACTACATCCGCCAGATCCCGGCGGAGGCGCCGTTCTTCGTCTACGGCGTGGGCCTCGGCTCGCCGGACCAGATCGACCATATCGCGGCGCTGAGCCACCGCATCAAGGGCATCTGGCTTCGGAACGCACGCGACGTGGAGATGCTGCGCGAGCGCGGGGTCGACGCACGCTATTCGCCTGACATCGTGTTCCAACTGGCCAATGCTGCGCGAAACCGGCCCCTTCCGCTCGAAGTGCAGAACAAGGAGCGCAAGACGGCCGTCATCATACCCTCGAACAACGCCGCTCAGAGTGCGACACGGCGGGGCGATCTGGGTGACTTCTTTTACTTCAACTACATGAAGATCAAGATGGGCGCGTGGATGGACGAACTCGCCCAATATTACGATCTCGTGTTCTTGCCGTTCTCCTTCGATGTCAATGACATCGACCTTCACTTCATCGCCGAAGTCGTCGGCCAGATGAAGCGGACAAGCCGGGTTCAGATCATCAAGAGACAGCTCGACCCACTCGACGCGGCGCGTGTCGTGGCCGATGCGCAGCTCGTGATGTCCATGAAATTCCATGGCCTGATCTACGCGATGATGCTGGGGCGGCCCTTCGTGAACATCGGGCTCACCCGCAAGACACAGCTGCTCTGTGAGGACAACGGGTTCCCCCAGTTGTCGATCCCACCCTATACGATCACTCACGACACGCTGATGGCGGCGGTGAAGCAGGCCGAGGATCCGCAGCTGCTGGTTCGGCTGCAGGAGAACGCCGCCTCGTTGTCCAGTCACGCTTTGGAAGAGGGTCAGCTCTTTCGAGAGGCCGTGCTGGCGTGCGACGAGCAGGATCTCGCCGCATGAACCTTGCGGTTCCTCTCGGCGGCAAGACGGCGCAGCGTCGGGAAAACGCTCCGCCCGAGCGCGCCTTCGGTCCATACGAGGTGCTTTCGGAAGGAGGCACCGCCGGCGGGGCCGTGGTCGTGTTCAATTCGCTGGGCAATCCACCACAGAGAATGAACGCGTGGGAAATGCGCGGCCAACTGATGTCGGCCGTGCCGGACTGGCAGGTCATCAGTGTGCGCGACCAGAGCCGCTCCTGGTTCAACGCAGACCCTCCGGCGCTCAAGAACCTCGCCGATTGGCTGGCGGCCCGTGTGGCGCAACGTCCAGGCCCGCGCGTGGTCACGCTGGGCTCGTCGGTGGGCGCCTTCGGTGCCCTGCTGTTCGCGCGGCTGCTGAAGGCCGACACCTGCATCGCGCTATCGCCCCAGGTGGCCGTGGGGCGCAGCCTGACCGAAGGCTGCGACCACCGCTGGAACGGTTTCCTGCCGCCGGACGCGGACATGCTCCATCCGGTCGTGGCGCCGGCCGCGGGCTGCGTCCACCACGTGCTCTTCCCGGCCTACGACCTGCTCGACGTCTGGCAAGCCTCGCTGCTGAGCCCGGAGCAGGCGTTCTTCTACGCGCGCCTCACCGAGGAGCACAATTGCGCCGCGGAGCTGAAGAGCCAGGGCGTGCTGGGCCCCTTCATCGCCGACTGCATCCATCGTCCGCGCGAGCCGTCGAGCGTGCCCGCGGCGCCGCCGGTGCGCTTCAACTTCGGCGGGCGGTCGGTGAAGAGCCTGCTGCGATCCATCAAGGAAGGGGCCGCGGCCGGCCGGTCCTTCGCGGACTGGTCGCGCGAGGTGCAGGTCGAACCGCCCTACGACATGCTGTTTTTTCCCTACTGGTGCCACGCCCGCGGCGACGCGCTGGCGCAGGACGAAGTCGCCGGCCTGTCCGACGGCCAATTGCTCTCGATGCTGAGACGCTTCCCCTCGCAGAAGCTCGCCGAAATTGTGAAGGCCCGCAGGTCCGCGCACCACGAACGTCCGGATCCCTCGAAGGGCTGGCTGACGACGTGGCGCGCCTGGCGCGCGGATGCGGGCACGCTGGGCACCGTCCTCTCGTCCGGCTGGAACTCGATCGAGCGTTGGGGCGTGTGGTCGCTCGGCATGGTCTCGGAACTGAGCCTGCCCGCGATGCTGGTCCCGGAGACCCATTACCGCCTCCGCCTGTCCGTGCGGCCGCCGCCGGCCTCGGACGGCGTGGGACTGCGCGTGGTGCTGCGTGTCGGCCCGGAGATCTGTGCGACGGAGACTTTCTCGTTCTCCGACCGCCATGACGTCGTGCTGGCTTTCAAGACGCCGGCCACGGCATCGGCGACGGTGGGCGTCACGGCCAGCGTCGAGCGCACGGTGTGCCCGCTGCTCGACCATCCCGTCTATTCCGACCTGCGGGCCTGCGGGTTCGGTCTGGAAGCGGTTTCGATCGGCGTCCGCTGAGGGCGCCTTGCTTTTGAAATACCCGGCTCGCGCCGGTGAGGACAGGGGGACTGACCTTGAAAGTGGCTTGGCTCACACCGTTTGGCCCGGCATCGGATATCGGCGCCTTCTCGCGTTGCATCCTGACGGCGGCGAGTCGTCTCGCTGCCACCACCGGTATGGAGGTGACGCTGTTCGTCAACGTGAACGGCGAGACCTATCATTATCCCGGCCCCCGCATCCCCCTCGGGCCGGCCATCGACGAGAACGTCCTCGAGGCGTTCGACTTCGTCGTCTACAATATTGGCAACAACCAGGAAAACCATTACTATATCAACAGGTTGGCCATGCGCTATCCGGGCGTGGTCGTGGTACACGACCTCGTCATGCAGCACTACGTCGCCTGGGAGGTGTTCGAGGGCCGCCGGGATCCGACCATCTATGCGGACCTGATCGCCAATTACTACGGCCCCACCGGCCTCGACATCGTCGAAGGCTCCCGCATCTGCTCGCAGGCCGAGGCGCCGCGCTACGCGCCGTGGGACTCCAGCCACGTGCTGGGCATGCCGCTCATCGAACCTTATGTCGCCTCGGCGGCCGCGGTGATCGTGCATTCCGATTTCGCCGAGCAGGAGACCCGGCCGCACACCCGCGCGCCCACCCTGCGGCTCGGCCTGCCGTGGGACCAGAAGCAGAGCCTGACGGACGAGGAGATCGCCACCTGGGTGGCCAAGACGCGTCTGGGCGGCAGCGTCCGCTTCGCCAGCTTCGGCCACATCAACCGCGCCAAGTGCCTCGATCTGGTCGTGCGCGCCTTCGACCACGAGCCCTCCCTGCGCAAGAACGCCACGTTGCTGATCGCGGGTTATCCGCGCGACCGGGAATACACGCAGGAGCTGGTCGACCTGGTCGATCACCTGAAGCTCAAGGACGTGGTGACGTTCGAGTTCAGCGTCACGACGGAGCGGCTCCAGGAGATCAAGATCGAGTCGGACGTCTTCGTGAACATCCGCTCGCCCAACACCGAGAGCGCGTCGGGCTCGCTCATCGAGCAGCTGAACACCGGCAAGCCGATCATCATCTACGATTCCGGATGCTACGCGGAGGTGCCCGATGAGGCGGCCGTGAAGGTGGCGCCCATCAACTCGCTCGCGGCGCTCGCCGAGGCCATGGCGGAAATCGCGACCGACGCCGATCGGCGGATCGCGGTCGGCCGGGCCGGCCTGGCCCACGTGCGCAGCCTGTCGTCGGCTGACTACGTCACCAAGCTGGCGGCCTTCCTGAAGCGCAACGAAGCGGACTTGAGGCGTCGGCAGAAGGTCCATGCCGGGCTTCGCGTCCGCGACGAGGACGAGGTCGGCGGTCTGATGACCGCGCTCGATC
Source organism: uncultured Alsobacter sp. (assembly GCF_945952055.1). GTDB lineage: Bacteria > Pseudomonadota > Alphaproteobacteria > Rhizobiales > Beijerinckiaceae > Alsobacter. The sequence goes on along the minus strand of NZ_CAMFHB010000079.1, from coordinate 5,532 downwards.
CCCTGTGGCTGCGCGACCTCGCTTTGGCGCGGCGCTGGATGGCGCCCATCGTCACGGGTGCGCCGGCGCTGTCGCTGCACAGCTTCCTGCTGCACGACGACGTCACGCTGCGCCGCTTCATCACCCTCGGCGTGTTCCGCATGACCAGCCGGCCGCAGCTCGAGGCCGTCGTCGACGACCTCGTGCGCCGCCTCGATCGCCCGACGCTGTTCAGGGTCGTGCGCCAGGCGCGCGCCGCCCTCGACTGCCTGGCCGCCTTCGATGCCACCGGCGAACACCGTCCTCCAACCGAGCGGGTCGCCTCCGAGACCCTGGCCCTGCTCGGCAGCTTCGGCCCGCAGCTCCTGGCGCGCGCGCTTTACGTGCTCGTCCTCGGGCGGGCGCCGAGCCGCGAGGAGGCCGGGCCGTATGCTCTGCGCCTATCGACGGGAGAAACGGTGGCCGCCGTCGTGCGCGAGTTCCTCGCGAGCAACGAGTTCCGCAATCGTGGCATGTCGGAGATCGAGGTTGCCGAGATCCGCGCCGGCGCGGAGCGGCTCTCCGTTCTCGACTTCGGCACGCCAGCCGGCCAGCGGCTGCTGCGCGTCGGCGAGAAGCTGAGCTTCACCAGCGGTTCGGGCTTCCCGCGCGGCGTGCTCGCCGGCGACTGGTTCGAGCCGGAGGAGGACGGTGTCTGGAGCCAGGGGCCGCTGGCGGCCCTGTCGCTCTGCGTCGCCACGGGACGCGCGCGCTTCATCGGGGTGGCGGTCGAGTACCGGCTCGCCGGTCTGCCCGGCATGGACCCGCGCCGGCTGCGCATCTTCGTGAACGGTCAGCTCACCGAGACGCTCAGCACGGACGCCATGAGCTGGCGCACCCTCGAATTCACCGTTCCCACGACGGAAGACCAGACGGCGATCCAGCTCGTCATCGATTCCGAGCGCCCCGTCCGCATGAGCGACTTCGGGACGTCCGACGACAGCCGCACGCTCGGCGTGCTGCTGCGCTCGGTGGTGCTGATGGACCCGGACACGAGCGGGGAGGGCGACCAGCCGCTCGCGGCGCCCGTCCTGGCGCTCGGCACGCCGGTGCGCTTCACCAAGGCCAACCCGCCGCCCGCCAACCTTCTGCGCACCGCCTGGCACGCCGTGGAGCAGGACGGCGTCTGGAGCCGCGCTCAGGTGGCCAAGATCGCGTTCCGAGCGCCACCGGAGGCCGAGGGCCCGCTGGAGGGGCGCATCCTCGCCCGGCTCATCGGCACGGCCGCGTCCGGTCCCCGGCGCGTCTCGATCTTCGTGAACCACACCGTCGCCGCCACGCAGATCGTGGCCACGGACGAGCCCATCATCCTCACCTTCCCGCTGCCGGCGCCCGACCCGGAGGGCAGCACCTACCAGGTCTCGGTGGAGTGCGACCGCGCCCCGCGGCCCGTCGACCTCGGCCTGTCGTCCGACACGCGCCGGCTGGGGATCTGCCTCAACGCACTCGAACTCGTGCCGCAGCGCCCGGCCAGCCAGCGTCCCGCCGGACAGCGGCCGGCCCGCCGTGCCGAGACCGTCATGATGGGAGCCGCCCGATGATCGCCACCGTCTGCTTTTCCGCCGAGTCCGACTCCGCCGGCGTCTTCGGCCGCACCATGGCGCGCCATCTCCAGGCCGTGATGTCGGCGCAGCCCGCGGCCTATTCCGGCGTGGTGATCGACGAGCGCCGGACGCTTCCCGAGGAGGACGACCTCGTCCTCGGCATGGCGATCGACGCCGATGGGCCCCAGGACGCCTGGTGCGTCGATCTCGGCGCCATCCTGTCGCAGCAGCCCATGCGCAAGGGCGCGGTGCTGAGCGGGCTGTCGGAGCAGATCTCGACGCTCTACGGCGAGACGCCGAGCCCTACCACGATGCTGGCCATCGCCGAGGGCCTGCGCAAGACGCGGCCGCTGGTGGCGCTCGATCGCGAGACCGCCGACACGCTCGGGCTCTATGGCTGCGACGGCATCGAGCGCCTGGGCGCGCCGGCGCTGCCGCCCTTCGTCATGGCGCCGGATCCCGACCGCAACACCATCCTGGTGTTCGACCACGTCGGATCGCCCATCGCCCTCGGGATCCTGAAGGACGCGGTCGGCAAGGCGTCCGACGACGTGACCCTGTGCTACGTCGAGGACCTGATGCCCAAGCCCCTGCAGCCCTTCTTCAGCTGCGTGAGCTACTTCTCCGACTGGCCCCTGCGTGCCGGGATCCACATCCACATCGGCACGCCGCGCACCGATCGGCTGGGCACGCGCATCGTCGACAGCCAGGCCTGCAACCGGCCGGTCATCTGCTACGCGCCGGCGTCCGAAGGCCTGCAGCGGCCCTCGGTGGCCCACGAGCGGGACGGCCTCGTGTGCACCGACGGCGTCGAATTGACGGCCGCCATCAACACGCTGCTGTCCGACCCCTTCTACGGCGAGCTGCTCGCCAAGAACGCCCGTCGGGCGGTGTCGTCTTTCAACCAGCACCACATCGAGGCCCTGCGCGGCGTCATCAGGAACGCCCGCGCGGCCTGATCCCTCGCCCGCAGGTCAGCACACGAAGGCCGGGGACCAGCGATGGTCCCCGGCCTTTCTCTTTGGGCCACCGACGTCCGGCCATGAAAAAAGGGCGGTGGCCGAGGCCACCGCCCTTGTCGAACGCCGTCAGGTTCGCGCTCAGGCGACCTTGCGGTAGGCCACCTCGATGTCCTCGATCCTGGCGCCGATCTCGGCGCGGATCGCCTCCAACTCGGGGCCAGACTTGACGGCCGGGTAGGAGCGCTCGTGACCGCCGTCCTCGAGCTCGGCAGCCGGGAGGTCCTCGCCATAGAGGGCGGCATACTCCGACCAGTTCTGGAACATGGTGCGGTTGCCGTGGTTGACGTAGCTCTCCGCCGTCACGCCGTTGGCGTAGACGATCGCGTGACCCTCGAGCTCGATGTGGAAGTAGTCGATCGTCGGGCCGCCGGGGAACTCGCGCACGACGTTCGCGCCGTTTTCCAGGATGGAGGCGTCGACGAAGACCCCGTTCACGAACATCGCGTGATCGTGGGAGACGTAGAGGTCGCTGTGCGGAAGGTTGGCGCCCAGCGAGCCCTTGCGGAAGCACACCGGCGTGAGCTTCGGGGAGCGCGCCATGACGCTCGGCGCGTAGGTCCGCCGGCCGATCCACTTGACCGGGCGGGCGGCGCCGTCGAGCGTCATCACCATGTCGCCGATGGCGAGGCTCTCGACCGGGACCTCTCCCGTCGCCGTGCGGATCAGCGTGCCGCGCAGGTAGCAGGGCGGATCCGTCGCATCCTGGACCTGGGACGCGGACGCGCCCTGAACGGTGATGTTCACCGATCCGTCGGAGCTCGTGATGATGGTGTTGCCGTTGCCGTCGTCGGTGAAGATGAGGTCGCCCGCGCCCGACTGGGTGAGGTCGATCTTGTCCTCGGCGGCGTTGAAGTCGGAAATCGTCGTGTCGACGGCGGTGCCGGGGCCGAACACATAGGTGTCGGTGCCCCCGCCGCCGGACACGTTGCCGCCGCCGCCGCCCAGCACGATGGTGTCGTCACCCTCGCCGCCGCTGACCGACATGAAGCCGTCGCCGCCCGTGATGGTGTCGTTGCCCGCCCCGCCATCGACGATCAGTTCGCCCGAGCCGGCCGTGATGTTGTCGGCGCCGCCGCCGAGCTGCAGGTTGGCGTTGCCGCTCCCCAGCACGATGGTGTTGTTGCCGCCTTCGCTGGTGACGACGATGTCGCCGTCGCCGCCCGTCACGGTGTTGTTGCCGCTGCCGAGCGACACGGTGGCATTGCCTCCGCCCGTCTCGATCAGATTGTCGCCCGACCCGCTGAGGATGATCGTGTCGCCGTCGCCCGCGATCAGGGTGTCGTTGCCGATACCGCCGTCGATGAAGCCGCCGCCGCTGCCCGTGACCAGCTTGTCGTCGCCCTCCTCGCCGAAGAACGTGACCGGCGAGGCGCCGCCCGTCAGGGTGTCGTTGCCCCCTTTGCCGAAGATCAGGTCAGACCCGTTGGTGCTGAGGTTGTCATCGCCGCCGGTACCAGAAATGAATGCCATATGTCGACCCTCCTGTCGGTGCACACCTCTGCACTCGTCTCGGCAATATTCACCCGCCAAGTTCTGAGGGCTTGTAAATCGCTTGGACTCAATTCGGCGCAAAGGAATGTGCTTGTTCGAGTCGATTTATTCCCTTCAATTCACCGCATCGCATGTCGCTCGAATTGTAGAGACGCGGCAATGCCCGAGACATCGCACTGAAATTGAACGGGAATTATTGTCGACGTGGAGCGCGGAAAGCCGCCTCGCGCGTCGTGGAATGTCGAATGGCAGCCTGATTGAGATCAAATGAGCTGAGAACGCGAACCGACGGCGTCACACCTTGCTAACTCCTCCGGACACGGTGTCAGCGAACCGCGTGCGGGAGCGGCAGGACCGAATTCCCGCTGCCTCGTCGGGCGGCGGCCCGGCCGAAGCCGGGGCGAGCTCCCAGCGCGCGCCAGCGGCCACCGGATAGACTTGGCCCGGAGCCGAATCACTTCATGGGAAAATGATCTAAGCTTCAATTTTACTCGATGCATGAGGCCTATCACAGCAAGTGCGATGCGATGTTGGGGAGAGTTCGGAATTCGAGTCGAGATCAGGCCCACATGGATATGACGTCTTCGAACCAGCGTTTCGTCACGCGGCGCTTGCCGGTCCCGGTCGGATTGCACGTGCTGCGCTACGTGTCCTCCGCCGATCCGAAGAGACCTCCAGTGGTGATCGTCGCCCCGAAGCCCGACGAGGCTGACGGACTGGACATCGTCTTCGCGCCGGGTGCCACGCACGACGTCCTCGAGAGGGTCGGGGACTGCGTGGTGATCCGCGCGCTGCGGGCGGCCGCTGTGCTCGTGACGACCGCGAGCCATGTGACGGCGCGCTCGGACGATGTGGAGCTGCGCATGGAGCGGCTCGACGCCGTGCGCGACGCGGTGCCGGCACCCGTGCCCGCGCCCGTCATGAAGACCGCGAGCGCGGTCTCCGCTCCGGCGGCGGATCCCCATGCGGGAATATTCGAGATCCAGGGGCACGTGCAGCGGCGCGGCGATTGTGCCGCGGGCCCGGATGGCTGGCTGGGCGCGGCGGGTGCCGTCGACCGGATCGAGGCCTTCGGAGTCGCCTGGCAGCGTCCGGCGCCTGGTCTGCGTCTCCACTACGGCTGCACGGTCGAGGACGGTACGCAGCACGTCGCCAAGCTGCCGGGCCAGCTCGTCGGCTCGCGCGGCCGGTCCCTCGGCATCGCGGAGGTCCGCTTCGAACTGGGCGGCAAGCGCGCCTCGGAGTTCGAGCTGGTCGTCAGCGTCTCCTTCCAGGGCGGTGCGGTCCGCACGGTCGCCGGCCGCCAGATCGCGCTCGCCGGCCCCACGGGGTCGGAGCGCATCACGGGCCTGCGGGTCGGCCTGCGCGAGATCGCGCTCGCCCTGCCGGCGCCCGAGCGGTCAGAGCCGGCGAGGCCGGCGGCCCCGGCCGCGCGCCCGCAGGCCGCGGTGCCGGCT
>NZ_CAMFHB010000078.1 GCF_945952055.1 uncultured Alsobacter sp. | reverse complement strand
GTGCGACGGGGGCGGCGGGACGCGGCGCCGCCATGGCTGAGCGCCCGATGCCGCCGGCCGTGAGCCGTTCGGCGGGCGCGGCGCGCCCTTCCATCAGGTCGCGGCAGGATGCGGCGATGGCGTCCGCCCCCACGAGCATGGCGCGCTCCAGCGCCGGCGCGAAGGGATGCGGCATGGGGCGCGTGTGCAGGCGCGCGACCGGGGCATCGAGGTGGTCGAAGCACAGCTCGTTCATCGCCTGCCCGAGTTCGGCGCCGATGCCGTAGAGCGAATAGGCCTCGTCGACCACCAGCAGCCGGTGCGTCTTGCGCACGCTCTCGGCCACCGTCTCGACGTCGAGGGGCTGGATCGTGCGCAGGTCCACGATCTCGCAGGAGATCCCCTCCCCGGCCAGCACCTCGGCCGCCTCGAGCGCCCGGTGCACGAGCTGGCCGGCGGAGGCGATGGTGAGATCCGTGCCTTCGCGAGCAATGCGCGCCACGCCGAACGGCACGAGGTGGTCGCCTTCGGGAACCGGCCCCTTGCTGGCGAAGAGCGCCTTGGTCTCCAGCATCAGCACGGGATCGCCGGCCCGCAGCGCGGTCTTCATCAGGCCCTTGGCATCGGCCGGCGTCGCGGGCAGGCAGACGACGAGGCCCGGGATGTGCGCCCAGATGGGATGATAGGTGCCCGAGTGATGCGGCCCGGCCGAGCGCACCGCGCCGGCGCCGACCCGAATGACCATCGGCGCGGCCATCTGCCCGTTCGACATGTAGCGCAGCTTGGCGGCCTGCAGCGCGATCTGCCCGCCAGCCTCGAACAGGAAGTCGGCGAACATCAGGTCCGCGATGCAGCGCACGCCGGTCGCCGAAGCGCCGAGCGAGGCCCCCGTGAAGCCGAGCTCCGAGATGGGCGTGTCGACCATCCGGTCGCGGCCGAACTCCTGGTAGAGGTTCTTGGTGTGCGCGAAGGTGCCGCCGCGCTCGCCCGTGCCCTCGCCGAAATAGATGATGTTGGGGTTACGCCGCATCTCCTCGGCGAGGCCGTCGCGCACCGCATCGAGCCAGCTCGTCTCGACGAAGGCCGTGTCCGCCGGCATCGGCGCGAAGGCCTCCGACGGGTTCACGGGGTCGGCGTAGACGTGCAGGTGCGTCGTCGCGGGATCGGGCTCGGGCGAGCGGCGCGCGAACTCGATGCTTTCCTTGACGATGCGGTCGATCTCCTCCTCGACCGCCTCCACCTCCTGCATGGTGACGACGGCGAAGTCCTCGATCAGGCGCTTGCGGAAGGTCGTGACCGGGCACCGCTTCACCCACTCGTCGATCTCTTCCTGCGTCCGGTAGATGCCGACGACGGGATCGCCCTCGTGGTGGCCGACGGTGCGGTAGGTCTTCGATTCGATGAGCGTCGGCCCGTCCCCGCGCCGCGCGCGGGCCGAGGCCTCCTGCATCGCCTGCCACACCGCAATGACGTCGTTGCCGTCGACCGCGATGCCGGGGATGCCGTAGGAGGCGGCCCGGGTGGCGATCTCCGGATTGAGCGTCACGTCGCTGAGCGCCGTGGCCGTGGCGTAGAGGTTGTTCTCGCAGACGAACACGACGGGCGCACGCCGCACCCCGGCGAAGTTCAGCCCCTCGTGGAAGGCCGAGTGGTTGCTGGCGCCGTCGCCGAAGAAGGCGACCGCCATGCCGTCGGTGCCCCGGAACTTCGCCGAGATGCCGGCGCCGACGGCGGAGGGAATGCCGCCGCCCACCAGGCCGTTGGTGCCGAAGAGGCCGGTGGCGCTGTCATAGAGGTGCATGGTGCCGCCGCGGCCGCCGCAGCAGCCGTCGCGCTTGCCGTAGAGTTCGGCCATCAGCACGTTCGGGCTCATGCCCTTGGCGAGCGCGTGCCCGTGACCGCGATGGGTCGACGTGATCCAGTCGGTGATCCGCAGGTGGGCGCAGATGCCCACGGCGGTCGCTTCCTCGCCGATGTACAGGTGCAGGAAGCCGGGTGTCTCGCCGCTGCGGCAGGCGACCTGCGCCGCGAGTTCGAAGCGCCGCAGCAGCACCATCTTGCGATAGAGCTCGAGCAGCGCGTTGGCGTCGAGCCCCTCGGGCAAGGGCGGCGTGTTCTTCAGGCGCTTGACCGTGGCGAGCTTGGCGGTGGCGGCCATGGGGCGCTCCTTGCGCGGTCGGTGGCTCAGAAGTCGCGGGCGAAGCCGGCGGTCCAGCCGCCGTCGATCGCCAGGATGTGCCCGGTCACGTAGGAGCTCTCCGGCGCGGCCAGGAACAGCGCGCCGTTGGCGATTTCCTGCGTGGTCGCCGGCCGCCCCATCGGAATGTGGGACATCAGGCGGGCATGGGCGTCCTGGGCTTCCTTGGCGTTGTGGATCCACTTCGCCCAGCCCTCGGTCGCCGTCGAGCCCGGCGCGATGCCGTTCACGAGGATGCCGTGCTGGGCGAGTTCCAGCGCCATGGAGCGCGTGAGGTTCACGGCGCCCGCCTTGGCGGCGACGTAGGAGCTTTGCAGGCGCATCGGCACCATGCCCAGCACCGAACAGATGTTGATGATGCGGCCCGCGTTGCGGGTCTTCATCTGCGGGATGACGGCCCGGCTCACCAGGAACACGCCCGTCAGGTCGATGGCGATGAGCTCGTTCCAGCCGTCGACGGGGAACTCGTCGATGGGCTTGCGCTGATCGGCCCTGACACCGATGCCGGCATTGTTGACCAGGATGTCGATCCGGCCCGCGGCCTTCAGCGCGGCGGCGACGCCGTCCTCGATGCTGGCCTGGCTCGACACGTCCATGGGCACGAAGTGGTGCCCGCCGGCCGCGGCGTGGGCGGCGATGTCGCCCGGTTCCCTGTCGCTGTAGACGATCGTGGCCCCGTTGGCCGCCAGCGTGTCCGCAATGGCGCGGCCGATGCCGCGTGCGGACCCTGTGACAAGCGCAACCTGGCCCGCGAGCTCGACCCGCATGGCTTCTCTCCCGGTGCGTTTCCCCGCGGGCCGCTCGAGCGGCCTCTTCGTGAACTTGTTATAACATCTTCGCCTATGGCCGGGCCGTGTCAAGCGACTTGATGCCTCCTCTCCACCCACCACCGTCATGCCCGGGCTCGGCCCGGGCACCCACGACTTCACTTGGCCGACGCAAAGTCGTGGATGGCCGGGCCAAGCCCGGCCAGGACGACGGAGGGAGAGCGCATTATGTTCCAGCGGAGGCGGCTATCGCCGCGGGCGCACCGTGAGGGAATAGCGCAGGCTGTAGGTTTCGGCCGGAAAGCGGGTGAAAGCCACCTCGACGGGCGGGTCACCCGCGGCCGTGCGGTAGACGAGCTCCGTCGTGATCATCGGGTCGCCCTTGCGCAAGCCGAGCTGGCGCACGTCGTCCGGGCCCGCCTTGCCGGCGCGGACCGTCATCGTCACGTCGGCCACGGCGATCCCCAGCCGGCTCGCGAGCACGCGGAACACGATCACGTCGTCGAAGTCGCGTCGGGTGAGGCGCCGACCCACGTCCGGCGGGAAATAGATGAGCGAGCCCGCATAGGCGGCGCCGTCACGCATCAGGGCGCTGCGCAGGCACCACAGCGGCGTGTCGGCCGGCAGGCCCAGCACCTCGGCGGCTTCGGCCGACTGGCCGGGACCGTAGGATTCGATGGCGAGGCTCGCGTTCCCCGCCGACGCGATGATGTCGTCCAGCGTCTCGATCTGCCAGACCGGGCGCCGCGCCGGCTCGCGGGAGACGACCTGGGTGCGCCGGCCATGCTGTTTGCGCACGTAGCCGTCGGCCTCCAGCCGCTGGAGGGCGTGGCGGACGGTGATCCGGCTCGCTCCGTAGCGTTCGCCGATCTCCTGCTCGGACGGCAGGTGGTCGCCCACGGGCCATTCGCCGCGCCGGATGGCGTCGCGCAGGCCGTCGAGGATGAGGGCATGCAGCGTCTGCCGCCGGTCTCCGGGACGGGAGGCAGGCGGCGAAACCCTACGGGGGACTGAGGCGCCGTCGTTCATCGACGCGATGCTTGCGCCGGGAACGGGCCCGATGCAAGCACCCCGAAGCTCCGCTCAGAACCGCGTGCCCGGATCGGTGGGCACGCCCGGCAGATAGTCGGGCTCGCTGCCCGGGCCGCGCGGATCGAGCGGCGGGTCGTCGACCGGATAGGGCGTGCGCGGGCCATTCGGGCCCGGCTGCGGCGCATCCTCCGGGTCCGGCGGCAGCGGCGTCTCGCCGGGAATGACGCCGCCCGGCGTGGGCTGGCGCGGCGGGATGCCGGGCTGGTCCTGGCCGGGCAGAGGCGGTGTCGGGATCGGCATCGTGCCCTCCTCTTGGACTGGAGGAGATGCAATGCGGCAGGAGCCGAGCAGTTCCACCGCCACCGCCTTGCAACGGCCGGCGGGGCGTCCCACTGTGCGCGCCCAACCTGCGCGACACGCCTCCCGGGAGACGACCATGGACTACCGCAAGCTCGGCCGCAGCGGCCTCAAGGTCTCGAAGCTCTGCCTCGGGACGATGATGTTCGGCGGCCCGGCCGACGAAGCCACCTCCCAGCGCATCGTGGCGAGGGCGCGCGAGGTCGGCGTGAACTTCATCGACACGGCCGACCCCTACACCGAGGGGCGCTCGGAGGAGGTCGTGGGGCGTGCCGTCCGGCCGAACCGCTATGAATGGGTGGTGGCGACGAAGCTCGCCAATCCGACGGGCCCGGGGCCCAACGGCCGCGGCCTGTCGCGCAAGTGGGTGATGGAGGCCGCGGAGGCGAGCCTGCGCCGCATGGCGACGGACTACATCGACATCTACTACCTCCACAAGGAAGACCACGACACGCCGCTCGAGGAGACGGTCCGTGCCCTGGCCGACCTCGTGCGGGCCGGCAAGATCCGCTACTTCGGCGTCTCCAACCACAGGGCCTGGCGGGTCGCGGAGATCTGCCGCATCGCCGACGAGCTCGGCATCGACCGGCCGGTCGTCAGCCAGCCCTACTACAACGCCATGAACCGGATGCCGGAAGTGGAGCACCTGCCCGCCTGCGCCCATTTCGGCATCGGCGTCTACCCCTACAGCCCGCTCGCCCGCGGCGTCCTCACCGCCAAGTACGATCCCTCGCGCCCTCCCCCGCAGGGCACCCGCGCCGGCCGGCAGGACTCGCGGATGATGCAGACCGAGTGGCGGCAGGAGTCGCTCGAACTCGCCCAGGAGATCCGCAGGCACTGCGAGGCGAAGGGGGCCAAGCCCACGCACCTCGCCGTCGGCTGGGTGCTCAACAACGCGCTCGTGACCGGCGTCATCGCCGGCCCGCGCACCGAGGAGCAATGGGAGGACTACATCGCCGCCCTCGACTACGTGTTCACGCCGGAGGACGAGGCGCTGATCGACCGGCTGGTCGCCCCGGGCCATCCGTCGACCCCGGGATACAACGATCCGGCCTACCCGCTCGAGGGCCGCGTCAGGCGCGTCTGACCGCCGAGACGGCCCTTTCAAGCCCGGTGCGGGCGTCTTAAGCTCGGCCACCTCAGGCCGAGCGAGCACCCCATGTTCATCCCCACCGGTGACCCGACCGTCGATCACTACATCGAGAAGGGCTACGGCACCGTCCGGGGCATGTCCTCGCAATTCGCGGCGAGCATCGGCGCCGCGCTGCTGCAGCGCCAGGCCGAACTCGGCCTGTCCGGCCACTTCGCCGAGATCGGCACCTTCGAGGGCCGCTTCTTCATCGCCATGGCGCTGGCGCTTCAGCCCGGCGAGAAGGCGCTCGGCATCGACCTCTTCGACTGGCCGAACGACCGGGTCATGGACCTGCTGCTCGGCCACTGCGCCCGCCACGGCGTCGGTCCGGACCGGCACGTCATCCTGAAGCGCGACAGCCGCACCATGGCGCCGGCCGAGTTGCAGCAGGCCCTGGGCGGCGGCAGCGTGCGCTTCTTCCACATCGACGGCGAGCACGGCGACGAGGCGCTCACCAAGGACCTCGCGCTCGCCCTGCCGCTCATGCACCCGCAGGGTCTGATCTGCCTCGACGACATGCTGCACCCGGCCTATCCGCGCCTCGTGGACACGGTCGACCGCTGGCTCGACGCCAACAAGGACTGGCAGGTTCTGATGATCATCGACCGCGAGGACATCGTCGCGGCCGCCAAATACGTGCTGTGCCGCCGCGACGCGGTGTCGCTCTACGAGGACTACCTGCTGCAGCGCTTCGAGAAGAACGTGTTCATCCTGGGCGGCGACTTCCTCGACCACATCGCGGTGGTGTTGACGCCCTATCCGCGGCTGGCCGAGGTGGATTGAGGGAACGTCCGGCGCGTTCGCACACTCTCTCCGCCGTCATGGCCGGGCTTGGCCCGGCCACCCACGACTTGAGGGCGGCCCCGGCAAAGTCGTGGATGCCCGGGCCAAGCCCGGGCAGGACGCGGGGAGAGAGCAGGACCTGGAAAGCAGCCCTCAGGCGGCTTCCCGCACCTGGTAGTCCTTCACGTCCGAGAAGCGGATCTTTTCCCAGCGTTCCTCGTCGTATTTCAGCTGGAACAGGTTCGGCGCCATGAACACCGGCGCGCCGTCGAGGTCGGCGGCGATCGAGGAGAAGTGGCTCTCGATGAACTTGTCGAGCTCGACCCGGTCGTCGCAGGAGATCCAGCGGCAGATCGAGAAGCGCGACTGCTCGTAGCTGATCGGCAACCCGTATTCCGCTTGCAGGCGCTCCGCGAGCACGTCGAGCTGCAGCGCGCCGACGACGCCGACCATGGCGCCCGCGCCGTCGTGCGGAATGAAGAGCTGGACCACGCCCTCCTCCGCCATCTGCTGCAGCGCCTCACGCAGCTTCTTGGCCTTCATGGCGTCGCCGAGTTTGATGCGGCGCAGGATTTCCGGCGCGAAGGAGGGCACGCCACGGAACAGGATGTCCTCCCCTTCCGTGAGCGTGTCGCCGATGCGCAGCGTCCCGTGGTTGGGGATGCCCACCACGTCGCCGGCATAGGCCTCGTCGGCCAGCAGGCGGTCGCGCGCGAAGAAGAACTGCGGCGTGTTGAGGCTGATCGACTTGCCCGTGCGCACGAGCTTGGCCTTCATGCCGCGCGCCAGCTTGCCCGAGCACACCCGCAGGAAGGCGATGCGGTCGCGGTGGTTGGGATCCATGTTCGCCTGGATCTTGAACACGAAGCCGGTCATGCGCGGCTCCTCCGCCTGCACCAGCCGGCCGTCGGCCTGCTGGTTGCGCGGCGACGGCGCGATGGCGGCCAGCGCGTCGATCAGGTCGCGGACGCCGAAGTTGCGCAGCGCGCTGCCGAAATAGACGGGGGTCAGGTGCCCCTCGCGGAAGGCCTCCATGTCGAAGGGCCGGCAGGCCTCGACGGCGAGCCCGATCTCCTCGGCGAAGGCCTCGCGCTCATGCTCGGGCAGGAGCGAGACGACCGCGTCCGCGGTCGGCCCGTTGACCTTCTTCGGCTCGTCGTCGGTGTCGATCAGCCGCAGCTGCGAGCGGGCGATGTCGTAGGTGCCGGCAAAGGACTTGCCGCGACCGACCGGCCAGTTCGCGGGCGAGGTGTCGAGGGCCAGCGTCTTCTCGATCTCGTCCAGCAGGTCGAAGGGATCGCGGGTCTCGCGGTCCATCTTGTTGATGAAGGTGACGATCGGGATGTCGCGCAGGCGGCAGACCTCGAACAGCTTGCGCGTGCGCGCCTCGATGCCCTTGGCCGCGTCGATCACCATGACGGCGGAGTCGACCGCCGTCAGCGTCCGGTACGTGTCTTCCGAGAAGTCCTCGTGGCCCGGCGTGTCGAGCAGATTGAACACGCAGTCGCCGTACTCGAACGTCATCACCGAGGTCACGACGGAGATGCCGCGCTCCTTCTCGATGCCCATCCAGTCCGAGCGGGCGCTCACGCGGTTCTTCTTCGCCTTGACCTCGCCGGCGAGCTGGATCGCGCCGCCGAACAGCAGCAGCTTCTCGGTCAGCGTCGTCTTGCCCGCGTCCGGGTGCGAAATGATGGCGAAGGTCCGTCGCCGGGCGACGGGCGAAGTGGTGTCGGTCATCGGTCAGGTCCAGGCCCGCGGCGTGGGCCGGGGATGAGGAAAACCCGCGCGCGGCGGGCCATTGCTGGGCCGGAGGTAGCGAGGAACGGCGGCAGGATCAAGCCGCGTGACGATGCCCCCTTCCCAAATCGCCCCGGGCGCCCCATCTTCAGAGTCCCTGAAACAATCGAAAGGAGGTGATCCAGTGTCTCACGCATCTATGCCGCGGTCGTCCGCATCCGTGACCTGGTCCCTCGCTCGCGAGGTCCGCGTCGCCTGAGCGGCGCCCGCAGGTCCGGAAGGACCGCGGCACGAGAGGGAAGGGTCGCCCCGGAAGGGGCGGCCCTTCTTCGTTTCGGGGGAAGCTGAGCGCGCCGGTTTGCCGGTCGTCCCCGCGTCAGGCCGCCTTCTTGTCGTCCACCGTAGAGTCCTGGTCGGTGCCGGGCGCAGACGCCAGCCCCGCCGGCGTCGAGGGCGTCTCGGAGCGCTGGGTGATGCCGCGAACGCGCTCGCGGTACATCGTGTAGACGCTCGAGGCGACCACGATGACGCTTCCGATGATGACGAAGGGGCTCACCGCGTTGCCGAAGACGAAGAAGCCGTAGACCACGGCCCACACCATCATCGTGTACTGCATCGGGGCGATGGCGGCCGCCGAGGCCGAGGACAGCGCGCGCAGCATGGCGAACTGGGCCGATCCCATGACAAGGCCCGACGCGACCATGATGCCCAGATCCTGCCAGTTCGGCGTCACCCAGAAGAAGGGAAGGATGGGCAAGTTCACCACGAACAGGCCGACCATGACGGCGAAGGCCATGGTGGCGGCGTTGGTGATCTGGCGCAGCGAGCGGACGATCATGAGGGTCGTCGCGCCGCTGAACGCGGTGAGGAAGGCGGCCAGATGCCCGAGCTCGAGCGTCTGGAAACCGGGCCGCACCATCACCAGCACGCCGATGAAGCCGACGATCGCGGCGCCGTACCGCCTGATCCCGACCTTTTCACCCAGGATGGGCGCGGCGAGCACCGTCACGATCAAGGGAGCGCAGAAGGCGAGCGCGTAGACGTCCGCCATGGGCAGGCGGGCGAAGGCGAAGAAACCGAAGATCCCGCCCACCGCCCCGAGGATGGCGCGCAGCCACAGCCACGCCCCCGCCTTGCCCTTCGGCCAGTGCAATCCCTGTTGCCGGAGCAGGAAAAGCACCGGAATCATGCCGAACGTGGCCTGCGAGACGAGGACCTGGAACGTCGAGTAGCGTCCCAGGAGGAGCTTCACGAGCATGTCGGAGGTGGCAAACAGCAGATAGGCCAGCAGCGAGAACGCGACTCCCTTGAGGGTCGCGTAGCGGCGGTCAGCGGTCGGCTGGGGGGAAGACGTCAGCACCGGTAGACCGGCTCCTGCCTCTGCGCCGGACTTTCCACGTTGAATCGTGCGCGCCGGCCGGGAATGTTACGCATATGGAAGTGCAAGCCATTCGTCCACGCATAGTCCGCACGAAAACCATGCACCCGATGCGACCGAGCCGCGCCGAGAGCGGGAGGCGAGCGTGAGCGCGACTGCCGCCTCCGTGATCCTGCGGCCCTACAGGCCGGCCGACCACGATGCCTGTGCCGCCATCTACGCGGCGGGCCGGCGCTTCGCCTTCACCTGGTGCGACCCGGCCCAGTTCGTGCCGGAGGACTTCGCCCGCGACAGCCGGGGAGAGACCATAACCGTCGCCGAGGAGCAAGGCCGCGTCGTCGGCCTGCTGTCGCTCTGGATGCCGGACCACTTCATCCACCTGCTGTTCGTCGATCCCGCCCTGCACGGCCGCGGCATCGGCCGGCGGTTGCTCCGCCACGCGGAGGCGACGTTCGGAGACTGGAGCTGGCTCAAGTGCCAGGCCCAGAACACCGGGGCCCTCGCCTTCTACGAACAGTGCGGCTGGACGGTCGGCGAAGGCGGGATGAACGACATCGGCCCCTGGGTGGCGGTGTCCTGGCACGCGCCACGCTCGCGCTTCCCGTCAGGCCGGCTATGATCGGGCCATGAACAAGCTTCCCGCCGTCGTCCCCGCGCCGTTGGTCCGAATCCTCGCCGGCCTCGCCCTGGTCCTCCTCGCCTCGCTGTCCGGCGCGGCGCGGCTGGCGGCGCAGACGGCCCCGAGCCAGCCCATCCGCATCATCATCGAGGTCCCGAACGACGAGGCCGGCCGGGCCTATGTCGACGAGAAGCTCGTGCCCAAGCTCGGCGCCGACGCCAAGCCTGCCGCCGCCGCACCGTCAACCGCGGCGCCACGGCCCGACGGCATGGACATGCCGATGATGGCCGCCGAGGAGCTCATCAGCCTGCGCACCCGGGCCGAGACGCTGCTCGAGGCGGTGCCCCATGTCGGGCGGGACGTCGCGAGCGGCTTCGACACGTTCATGGGCATGGGCAACCGGCTCCACCTGCCGTTCCTGTTCCTGGCCTTCGCCTTCTTCATGGGCTGCGGCTACGCGATGCGGCGCGCCGCCTTCTGGGCGTCGCGGGGCCTGCTCCAGAAGATCTTCGACGCGCCGGGCGTGACGCCCCTGGATCGCGTGAAGATCCTGGGCATGCGCCTGTCGATGTCGTTCTTCATCCTCACGGCGACACTGCTGGGCAGCATCGGCGCCTTCCTCGTGTTCCCGTGGCCGCCGATCTTCAGGGAAGCCCTGCTGTCGATGCTGATGGTCTTCCTGATGTACGGGGTCGCCGTCGCCTTCGGCCGCGTCGTGATCGCGCCGGGTGCCCGCTACGACTATTTCCGCGTGCTGCCGATCAGCACGCCGCTCGCCCATTTCTGGTTCCGGGCGCTGATCTCGCTGGTGCTGACGGCGGGCATCTCCTGGGCGTTCGTCACCATCCTGGGGCTCGTCGGGGTCGCGCGGACGGCTCGCGAGGTGATCGCGTCCGGCCTTTTCGGGCTCGTCGCCATCATGGCGGTCACGGTGATCTGGCTGCGCGTCAACAAGCAGGACGAGCCGCCCATCAGCCGGATGATCGCCGTCGTCCTCACCGCGGCCTTCGTCGTGGAGTGGGTCGCCTTCTCGCTGCGCATCCCCGTCCTGTTCTGGACCCTCGGCGTGATCATGGTCGCGCCGATGGCCATGGGGATCATCCGCATGGGCGTGCGCAACGTCGTGCGCGCCGACACGCTGAGCGGGTCGGAGGACCAGTCGACGGTGCTGGCCTGGGCCGTCGTCGTCGAGCGCACGTTGCGCGTCATCATCGTGCTGGGCTCGGCCTCCGTGCTCGCCAAGGCGTGGGGCTTCGATCTCGGCGCCATCGCCATGGGCGAGACGGCGCTCACCCGCTCGCTGCGGGCGCTGTTGCGCATCGTGGTCGTGCTGCTGGTGGCGGACCTCGCCTGGCAGCTCATCCGCGCCCTGATCGACGGCCATCTCGGCGGACCGCAGGCCAACGGCGCGCACCACTCGCTCGTGCACGACGACACCCCGGAGGCGCGGCGGCGCCAGCGCCTGCGCACCCTGCTGCCGATCCTGCGCAATTTTCTCATGGTGATGATCGCCGCCATCACGGTGCTCATGGTGCTCGACGCCCTGGGCATCCAGATCGGGCCGCTGCTGGCCGGCGCCGGCGTGGTCGGCATCGCCATCGGCTTCGGCGCCCAGACGCTGGTGAAGGACATCATCTCGGGCGTGTTCTACCTGCTCGACGACGCGTTCCGCGTCGGCGAGTACATCCAGGCCGGAAGCCACAAGGGGACGGTGGAGTCGTTCTCGCTGCGCTCGGTGAAGCTGCGCCATCACCGCGGTCCGATCACGACGGTGCCTTTCGGCGACCTCGGCGCGGTCCAGAACCTCAGCCGCGACTGGGTGATCGACAAGATCACCATCGGCGTCACCTACGACACCGACCTCGACCTGGCGAAGAAGATCGTGAAGCAGGTGGGCAAGGAGCTCGCGTCCGATCCCGAGTTCGCGCCCAACATCATCGAGCCGCTCAAGATGCAGGGTGTGGAGCAGATGGGCGACTTCGCCATCCAGCTGCGCCTGAAGATGATGACGCGGCCCGGCGAGCAGTTCGTGATCCGCCGCCGCGCCTACGCGCTGCTCAAGAAGGCCTTCGCCCAGAACGGCATCCGCTTCGCCTTCCCCACCGTGCAGGTCTCCGAGGGCGCGGGCGGACAGGGCCTCGCCGCCGCGGCCCAGCAGGCACTGGAGATGACGCACAAGGGCGAGCCCAAGCCGGCCTGAGGCCTCTCGCCTGATCGAGCGGCTCGGCTCAGCGCAGCGCGGGCGCGCCCGTGACCTCGCGGACGAGCCGCTCGCCGTCGTCGCGGAAGGCGGCGCGGGAATCGCCGCGCAGGTAGAACATGTGCCCGCCCGGATGGACCGCGAGGCGCAGCCGCTCGGGATCGCCGAAGGTGGGCAGCTGGTCGATGATGAGCTGGCTCTCGAAATAGGGGGTGACGAGGTCCGTGGCGCCATGCACGACCACGGCCCGCAGGCGCGGGTCGAGCGCCATGGCGCTGCGCAGGTCGTCGACCGCCTCGGGCGCGGCGCGGCGGCCGCCCCACTGCCATTGCCCGCCAACCTCCCGGTTCAGGAGGCGATAGGCGCGATCCAGGCGCCAGCCCAGGCGCTTGTAGAGATCGGTCATCGCCGCCGTGAGCGGGGCATCGACGCCGTCGAGCACCGGGTCCTCGGCGCGCGACAGGAAGGCCGACGGGTTGGGATCGTACCCCTCGATCGTCGCGTCGTAGAGGCTGCCGATCTTCTCGGTGGCCCGCCCGCGCTCGCGCACGAAGACGCTCGGGTCCACCCGGCCGCCGAGGCGCCGGACGAGGGCCGGATCGAGGCCCGTGAAGCCGGAGATCCGGTCCGCCATGCGGGCCACGGCGTCCTTGTCACGCGCCCCGCGCATGAGGTCGGCCAGGAATTCGGTGGCGGCGTACCGCTCCACCGCGGCGAGGGCCTCGCGCGTCGGCGGCTTGCCGGCGGCGTCGAGCGCGGCCGCGGCCATGGAGGGAAGCTCGGAGACGAAGTGCAGCGGCGTGTGCCGGTTCTGGAAGCGCCAGCCGAAGTCGAGCACCGGCGACACCATCACCAGCCCGCGCACGCCGACGCCCTGATCGTTCTGGAGGGCGCGGGCGAGCTTCGGCACGCGAAACCCGCCATAGCTTTCCCCGACGAGAACCACCGGCGAGATGCGCCGGCTTTCTTTGTCGAGCCATTTGCGCATGGCCACCGCGAGACCGGACACGTCGGAATCCACGGTCCAGAACCGGCGCCGGGCTTCGTCGCCGCGCAGCGTGGTCCAGCTGAACCCGGTCCCGACGGGATCGATGAAGACGAGATCGGTGAACGGCAACCACGTCTCCGCGTTCGGCACCACGACGGGCGCTGCCGACGGCGACACCGGGTCGAGCGGCAGGCGCCAGGGCCCGAGGCCGCCGATGTTCAGGAACGCGGAGGCCGCGCCCGGCCCGCCGTTGACGAGGAATGCGACCGGGCGCGACGCCGCGTCGGTGCCATCCAGGCGGTAGGCGACGAAGCCGATCTCGGCGATGAGGGGGCCACCCTCCCCGTCGAACAGCGGGATCGATCCCACCGTCGCGGTGAAGGCCAGGGTCCGGCCGCCCACCTCGATGCTGTGGCGGGTGGTCTGGTCCGCCGGCAGCTTGCGGGCTTCGGTCTCGGCCTGGCGTTGCCGATCGCCGTCCCCCTCGTTGCCGCGGCGCTCGCCCTGGGCCTGCTGCTGTCCTTGTCCCTGCGGCCCGCGTTGCTGGGCCATGGCGACCGCGGGCAGGGCGAGGATCAGGACCGTGGCGATCAGGACGCGGGGGGACGGAAGGTGCATGGCCGGCTCCAGGGGACGGGCACACACGGTGCCGGTTGATCGTGGCGAGGATGAGCCGCCTCAGGCGGGCTGCGGTGCCCCGATCGTCATGCGCATGGTGCGGGAATACCGCGCGCCCGGCTCCAGACGCACCATCCCGGGCTTGTCCATGACGTCGCCGTCGAAGTCCTCGGGACAGTGGTAGCCCTGCCAGGGCTCGATGCAGAGATAGCGCGCGCCGGGCCGCATCCACAGGCCGAGCTGCGGGCAGTCGGGGAAATCGGCCCGCACGCCCGGAAGGCCAGGCACGCCGAACCAGACGCTGCGGCTGGCGGGGCGGTCGAAGACCATGGCATCGGCGGCGAACAGGTCCGGCCGAAGGCGCAGGGTCCGCACCTCGATCTCGTTGGGGAAGGTCGCGACCGTCAGGCGGGAGGCGACGATGCGCCGGATCGGCGCGGTCTCCGCCTTCTCGAACTGGACGACGTGATCCGTCTGGGGCCGGTCGGCGGCCGGGGGCAGCGGCCATTGGAAGCCCGGATGGAAGCCGACGGAGGCGACGCCCACCGTCGGGCCCACGTTCGTCACCGTCGCGACCTGGGTGAGCGTCGTTCCGGCGACGGAGAACGCGACGTCGAGCCGCATGTCGAAGGGAAAGTGGGCCCGCGTCTCCTCGCTGGGATCGAGGCGAAGCGTGCAGGAGGACCCATCGGCGGCCAGGACCGCGAAATCCGAGGTGGGCGCGTAGCCGTGCCCGCTGGCCATGGGATAGAAGCGGCCCTCGTGGCGAACCCCGCCGCCGCCGCAGCGTCCGACCACCGGAAACAGCATCGGCGCGCGGCGCGCCCAGGAGGCGGGATCGCCCTGCCAGAGCCATTCGCGGCCGGCCGTGTCCTGCAGGGACATCAGTTCCGCGCCGGTGGTGGCGATGGCGACGGACAGGGTGGGACTGGAGATCGTCAGGGTCTGTGGCATCGGCTGCTCCGCAGGGGAGGCCTGGCCTCCGCCGCAGCGATCTGACCGCAGCTTGCGCCATCCGGCAAGGGCGGGCCGTCCGCCGGCCGGAACGGGTCCGCCCGGAGGATCAGGACTGGGCCAGTTGCAGGACGCACAAGCCGGCGCATCCCGCGGCGTAGGCGAACAGGGAGAAGATGGTCAGGGTCGTGACGATGCGAGCCTGACGGATCTCTGAACGGATCTGCTGCAATTCGCTGGACATCGTGGCCTCCTCGCTAACGATGATGCGAGAATGCCGCGGGTTACGACCACGCGAAGTGCGATGTCACACCTCACGCGACCATGTCGGGCAGGACCACGACGCGCGTGCCGGTGGGCACCCGCGAGTAGAGGTCGATGACGTCCTGGTTGATCAGGCGGATGCAGCCCGAGGACACCCGCGTTCCGATCGTGTTCGGCTCGATGGTACCATGGATGCGGTAGAGCGTGTCGCGATCGCCCTGATAGAGGTACATGGCCCGAGCGCCCAGGGGGTTCTCCGGGCCGGGCGGCATGCCGTTGGCATAGATCTCGAGCTCGGGCTGGCGCTGGATCATGGTGCCGGGCGGCGTCCAGGTCGGCCATTCGGCCTTGCGCTTGATCTGCGCGCTGCCATTCCAGCCGAAGCCTTCGCGCCCCACGCCGACGCCGTAGCGCATCGCATTGCCGCCCTGCTGGACGAGGTAGAGGTAGCAGTTCGTCGGATCGACGACGATCGTCCCGGGGCGCTCGGGCCCGGTGTAGGCGACCGGCTTGCGCAGATAGTCGGGGTTCACGTCCAGGAGATCCACCGCCGGCACGGGAAAGCGCTCGTTGGGAAGCGCCGCGTACATGCGCTCGTAGGCCGGGTCGATGTAGGGCAGCGCCGGCGCGACGAGCGAGGGTCTGTAGTCGTTGCCGGCGCAGCCTCCGAGCAGGGCGGGAAGTCCAATGACGATGGAACGGCGGCTGATCATGACTCGGAGTAACCTCGATCTGTGCAACGACACGTGTCGCGTCCGGCAACACCGGCGTGGGCGGACAGGTTCCCTGTCACCATAATTTGTGGCGTGGGCGCGGCACTATCTCGCACATCGTCTTGACGACGGTCACGCCCAGGTTCGACAACGTCGCGGCACCCCTTCAGGTGCGATCTTGAGGACCTCTCCCATGACGATCTCGATGTACCAGGCCTCCATTCCTGTTTTCCGGCGCGGAATCAACGCGATGACCGCTGTCCTGGACAAGGCCGAGGCCCAGGCCGCGGCCAAGAAGTTCGACGCGGCGGTCCTCCTCTCAAGCCGTCTCTACCCCGACATGTTCCCGCTGACCCGCCAGATCCAGATCATGACGGATGGGGCCAAGGGCTGTGCCGCCCGTCTCGCCGGCATCGAGATTCCGAAGTTCGAGGACACCGAATCGTCCTTCGCCGACCTCAAGGCGCGGCTCGCCAAGACCCTCGACTTCGTGTCGAGCGTGACGCCGGCACAGATCGACGGCACCGAGGACAAGGACATCGTCCTCACGCTCGGCGGCAACCCGACCACCTTCAAGGGCCAGCAGTACCTGCTCGGCTTCGTGCTGCCGAACTTCTATTTCCACGGGACGACCGCCTACGCCATCCTGCGCCACAACGGCATCGAGATCGGCAAGCGCGACTTCCTGGGTCAGATCTGACGACGAAGCCCGCCGTCGGGCCGGAAGAGGTCACCCCCTCCCGGCATTCGGCGGGCTCCGTTTCAAGCGGGTCGTGACGCCCCGGCCAAGCGAGCCTGAAGACGAGGGGGCGCGCGACGACGCCCCCGTGGCCTAGAACTCTTCCCAGCCCGAACCGGCGCTGAGCGATGCAGCGGCCGCGGACTTGGCCGGAGCGCGTGCGGGCGGGTCAGCCTCGGTACGGGGCTTGGCCGGCGCGCTGGCGAAGGCTTCCTGCGCCAGGCGGCGCAGGCGTTCGGGCTCGCTGGTCGATACCGGTCTTGCGGGGGCGGCGGGCGCGGGACGCGCAGGGGCGGCGGGCGCGGGCCGAGGCGCCGGGCGAGCCGCCGGCACGGGACGCGCC
>NZ_CAMFHB010000077.1 GCF_945952055.1 uncultured Alsobacter sp. | reverse complement strand
ACGAGTGTTCACCATGTCTCCGGTCTGTACACTTGGCCCGGCCACCCACGACTTCGGCGGGAGAACGCGACCTGCCCCGGCAAAGTCGTGGATGCCCGGGCCAGGCCCGGGCAGGACGCGCGGAGAGGTTGCGTGATCTGCCGGCAAGCCAGTCGATCAAACCAATTATGACAGCCTTTTCACTGGCGCCTGCCGTTCAACCGCGGTAGGACCGAAGTCGTCAGGGGTGCCCTTCCGGGCTGAGAGGACATGCGGTCCAACCCTTCGAAGCTGATCTGGGTCATACCAGCGGAGCGAGACGGATGTTCTCAGGCGCACAATTCTCCCTCTATCCGATGACGTCGGACTTCGTGCCGGCGATCATGGGCGGCATCGCCGCGCTCGACACCTACAAGGACCGGCTGCGACGCGAGACCGACGACGTCTCGACGCTGCTCGTCGGGCCGCCGGACGTGGTCGTCGACGCCATGCGCGACGCCTTCATCGCCACGGCACGGTCGGGCCACCACGTGGTGCTGAGCGCCACGCTGTCGCGCGGCTGCCCGGGCGAGTCCGACGACCCGATCTGCACGGCGCCGTCGATCCCACGCCTGGCCCCGGGCGACGATCCCGTCCAGGCCGCCCTGCGCCGCTACGATCCGAACCCTGTGAGCGGCATCGCCTGCTCCGGGCAGATCTCGCTGTACCCGCTCGGCACCGAGGCGCACATGGCGCGCATCGGCTCGTGCATCGATTTCCTCAAGCACGTCGGCGTCTACGACAAGCCGAAGCACTTCTGCTCGAAGCTGCGCGGCGATGCCGGGGCGCTTTTCTCCGCGGTCGCGTGCTCCTACCTCGATTTCGCGCCGCCGGAAGCCCACGTCGTCCTGACGCTCACGGTCTCGGCCAACAGCCCGAGCCGGTTCTGACCGTCCGCACCTCTCCCCTCGCGTCATCGAGACTCCATCATGCAAAGCTGGTCGCAGCGTGAAATCGTCATCGTCGCCACGATCGGCGTCGTCTTCGGCGTGCTTTATCTGGCCTGGGTGCAGCTCTGGCTGGTGGCGCAGGGGCTGATCGGGCCGCTGTCGCTCGACATCCTGTTCGGCTTCTGGTGCGTCGCCTCGGTGGTCGCCGCCTATGTGGTGCGCAAGCCCTTCGCGGCCTTCTTCGCCGAGGTCGTCGCGGCCATCGCCGAGATCGCCACGGGCAACCCGGCCGGCGTGATCCTGCTGCTCACGGGGGTCATCCAGGGCGCCGGTGCCGAACTGCCCTTCGCCGCCACGCGGTGGAAGCGCTACGACACCGCCGTGCTGGTCGCCTCGGGCATCAGCGCCGCCCTCTTCAGCTTCGTCTACACGTGGATCCGCTTCAAGTACGGCGCGCTCGATCCCAAGCTCCTCGTGGTGATGTTCGTCCTGCGCTGCGCCAGCGGCGCGATCCTGGCGGGCCTGCTCGGCCGCTTCATCGCGCGCCGCCTCGCCGCCACGGGCGTCCTGAACGGGCTCGCCATGGACGCCGAGGTCCGTGGCTGACGCGAGCCCGATCGTCGAAGCCCGCGACGTCGCCGTCCGCTATCCGGGGGCAGCCCGGGACGCCGTCCGCGACGTCAGCCTCGCCCTCCGCGCCGGCGAGCGGGTCGGCATCCTCGGCCCGTCCGGTTGCGGCAAATCCACCTTCGCCCTCGCGTTGGCGGGCGCCATACCGGCGCTGGTCCCTGGCGAGTTGCGCGGCACCGTTGTCCGTGCGGGCGCCGTCGCCCATGTCCAGCAGGACGTGGAGGCACAGCTCGTCGCTCTGTCCGTCGAGGGCGAGATCGCATTCGCCCTGGAGAACCGCGGTCTCGATCCGGGCGCCATCGACGTGGCGATCGCGCAGGCCCTCGGCAGCGGCCCCGCCCGTGGCCTGAACGCGCGCGACGCGACGCTGTCCCTGTCCACGGGATGGCGGCAACGGCTCGCTCTGGCCGCCGCCTTGGCCGAAGGCGCTGGCCTCACGATCCTCGACGAACCCACCGCCCATCTCGACGAGGCCGCCGCGCAGGAGGCCATCGCCTTCATGGCCGGCGAGACGCCCGGCGCCCTGCTGCTGATCGAGCACCGTGCCGACCTCGTCGCGCCCCTCGCCGACCGCCTCCTCGTGCTGGACCGCGAGGGCGCGCCCCTCTTGCTGGCGCCTTCCGCCGAGGCGCTGGAGACGATCGCCGGCCGGCCCGACCTCGGTTTGCGGCTTCCCCCCGCCGCCCGTGCCGCACTCTGCCTGCGCCGGCATGGGCAGGCGGTTGCCGGCGGCCTGATGCCGGACCTCGCCGCTCTCGTGCACGCGGCGGCGGCGTGGCCGGCAGACCTGCGCGCGGCACTGCGCGACGACCTGGCGCCGACCAGGCTGCCAGCGGCGGCGGGCGATCCGCTGGTGACCCTCGAGGCGGTGAGCCTGCGCCGCGGAGACCACCGGGCCCTGGAGGGAGTGTCGCTCACCCTGCGCCAAGGCGAGGTGGTCGGGCTCGCCGGCGGCAACGGCGCCGGAAAGACCTCCCTGTGCCTCGTCGCCGCCGGCGCGCTGCGTCCCGGCGCCGGGCGGCGGATCGCGAAACAGGGCCTGGTCGCGCACATGGTGCCGCAGAACCCTGCCCTGGTCTTCGCGTCGGCAAGCCTAGGGCTGGAGGCGCGCCGGCGCGGCCTCGCCTGGCACGAGGCGGCCGCGAGCCTCGAGAGCTTCGGGCTCACGGCCGATCCGCGGCGTCATCCGCTGCATCACAGCCGCGGGGAGCTCAGACGCATCGCCCTCGCCTTCGCGCTGGCGGGACCGGGCCCGATGCTGGCCGTTCTCGACGAGCCGACGGCGGGCCTCGACGCGCATGGCCTGGCGGCCCTGGAGGCGAGCCTCCTGGCCGGCAGGGCAGCCGGCAACGGCGCCCTCGTCGTCAGCCACGACACGGACTGGCTCGCCCGCACCTGCGACCGGATCCTCGTGCTCGATGCCGGCCGGCTCGCCGCCGAGGGAGCCGGCCGGGCCATCTGCCGCCGGGCCCTCGACGGGACGGCCCCGCTCGCAGCCCCGCCCGCCTTCGCGCTGGCCGCGGCGCTCGGCCTGGAGACCGCGGCATGATCGGCGATCGGCATGCCCTGGCCAAGCTCGCGGCATCCGGCGTGCTGGTGCTCACCGCCTCGCTGGTCGACCGCCTGCCCGCCCTTGCGCTCATGGGCGTCGTCATCCTGGTCGCCCTGCTCGCCCTGGAGCGGCGCCCGGCGGCGCACCTCGCCCGGCGCATGCTGCCTTTCGTGTTTCTCGCGGCGGCGATGTCGTGGATCTATCTCGTCGCCGAGAACCCGGCCTACACGGCCGTGGGCGGCAGCGGCGCCGGCGTGGCGGCCGTCGTCGCCTCGCGCATCCTGGTGATGGGCCTCGCCTCGCTGGCCTTCGCGGAGACGACCCGCGCCGACGATCTCGCGAGGGCGCTCGAGCAGAATGCCCGCCTGCCGCGTCGCATCGTCCAGGGTGTCCTGGCAGCGATCCAGTTCCTGCCGGCCCTGGCCGAGGACTACCGCATGCTGCGCCTGCTCCAGCCGCGGCGCGGCAGCGGTTGGGGCGGGCGGATCGGCGCACGCCTGGCCAGCCTTTCGCCCGACGTCTTGCTCGTGCTCTTCGCCGGTGCGCTGCGTCGGGCGAGTGCCGCCGCCCTGTCGATGCAGATGCGCGGCCTCGGACCGCTCACGCCGGCCTCGCGGTGGCGAGAGCGGCGCTGGCAGGGCCGCGACAGCCTCCTCGTGGCGGCGGCCATCGCGCTCGCCGGGATGGCCGCGACGCTCGGCTGAGGCCCGACGTTCGGGGAGCCCGATCGCATGCGAGCCCTCGCATGGAACGGCAGCCGGAACTTGGGCGTTTCCCAGGTCCCCAACCGATGGAGACGTGGTCGTGGAAAACATCTCACGAGAGCGCTTGGCCGCTTTGCTGAACGAGGACCTCGCGCGCGAGTACCAGGCGATCATCGCCTATGTGGTCTACTCGCAGGTCATCAGAGGCGCCGAGTACATGAGCATTGCCAAGCAGCTCGAGGAGCATGCCGGCGAAGAGCTCAAGCATGCGCTGATCATCTCCCGCCAGATCGACTATCTCGGCGGCACGCCGACGGTGACGCCGAAGGCGGTGGCCATGCCCGGCGACGCCAAGGGCATGCTGCGCGCCGACCTGGAGAACGAGGCCGACACGATCCGCAACTACCGCCAGCGGGTGCGCCAGTGCGAAGCGCTCGGCGAGTTCGCGATGAGCGAACAGATCCGCGAGATCCTCGTCGACGAGCAGGATCACCTGATCGACCTCGCCACCGCGCTCGGCGAGGACGTGCCCGTCATCGAGGCCTGACCGACCGCCTGGCCCCGATCTCCCCACCCTGGGTCTGGCCCGCAGGGCCGTGAGCCGAAGGACGCGGCACGGTGCGGCCGCCGGCATCGTGCGTCCTTCGACTCGGCCTCGCCGGCTGCTCGGGATGGGGAGCCCGGGGCGGTGTCGACGATGAAAGCCCCCGTCACTTCCGCTCCGGCACCACAGCGCGCCCCGTGGCGGCGGCGTCCTTGACGGCGAGCGTCGTGGCGAGCGTGCGCAGGCCCTCGCGTCCGTCGATGACGGGCTTGGCCTCGCGCCGCACCACGTCGACGAAGTGCCGCATTTGCAGGGTCAGCGGGTCCTGCTCGGGCACGACGATCCGGTCCGAGCGGATCGGCGTCCACCAGCCGTCGCCCTCGTGGCTCCAGGTCTCCAGCGTCGGCACCGCGATCGAGCCCTGCGTGCCGGCGACGACGATGCAGAGTTCGTCGGTGCGGGGGTAGGCCTTGTTCTCGCCCGAGGTCAGCTCCCAGCTCCAGGGCGCCACCGCCGAGTCCGAGAGGATGATGGTGCCGAGCGCCCCGTTGGCGAAGCGCAGCAGCACGGCGGCCGTGTCCTCCACCGGAAAGCCGCGGGCCGCGCTGGACTCGATCGCCTGCACCGACACGACGTCGCCGCACAGGTTGCGCAGGTCATCGACGAGGTGGATGAGGTTGATCAGCACCACGCCGCCGCCGGGCTCCCGGCGCCAGGCGCCCGGCCCGTCGAAGTAGCCGTGGTCGGGCTTCTTGTAGAGGCTCATGGCGTTGACCGCCGTCAGCCTCCCGAGACGACCGGACTGGATGACGTCGCGCGCCCGGCTGATCAGGGGGCTGTGGCGATGGTGGTGGCCGACGAGGATCGGCACGTCGGCGCGTTCCGCCGCCTCGACGATCCGCCGGGCTCCGGCCACGTCCTCGGCCGGTGGCTTCTCCAGCAGCATCGGCACGCCCGCAGCCGCCGCGGCGAGCGCATGGGGAATGTGGAAGCGGTTCGGGGAGGCGATGACGAGCCCGTCCGGCTTCGCCGCGGCGAGCCCCTCCTCGACCTCGGCGAAGTGCGGCACGCCGAGGCTTGCCGCCTGCTCCCGCGCCGCCGGCGAGGGGTCGATGATCGCGGCGAGCGTGGCCTTCGGCTGGGCCAGGATACGGGCGATGTGGGCCTTGCCGATCAGGCCGGCGCCGGCCACGGCGATGCGGGTCTCATGCGTCATGCGATCCTCCCGCGCCCCGGTCACGGCCGGCGCGCGGAAGCGATCATGGCACGATCACGAGCTGCCGATGAAGATGCCCGTGAGCAGCACCAGCAGGCCGCCCAGCACCACCTGCACGATCGCCAAGGTGAAGGGCGTCTCCATGTACTTCCAGCGGATCCAGGCGATGGCGAAGAGCTCGATCGCCACGATGACGCCGGCCGTGATCGTCGCCGTCCAGAAGTCGGGGATGAGGTAGGGCAGCGTGTGACCGAGCCCGCCGACCGCCGTCATCAGGCCGCAGATGCCGCCCCGGAGCCAGGGATGGCCACGATCCGTGATCTCGCCGTCGTCCGACAGAGCCTCCGTCAGGCCCATGCTGATGCCGGCACCGATCGAGGCGGCGAGGCCGACGAGGAACGTGTCCCACGAATTGTGGGTCGCAAAGGCGGCGGCGAAGATCGGCGCGAGCGTCGACACCGAGCCGTCGATCAGCCCGGCGAGACCCGGTTGCACGACCTGCAGCAGGAACAGCCGGCGGGCGGTCGCGTCCTCCTCGGCCTTGATGTCGGGCGTCAGCGTCGTCTCGCCGAGCTTGGCGGCGAGGCTCTCGTGCTTCTTCTCGATCTCGGCGAGGTCGGCGAGCAGCTTGCGCGTGCCCACGTCGCGGGAACGCTCGGCGGACTTCGCGTAGAAGGCCGCGGCCTCCATCTCCATGATCTCGGCCTGCCGGCGAACCGCGTCGAGACGCAGGTTGTCCAGCAGCCACAGCGGGTTGCGCTTGAGGAAGCCCTTCACGTCCTGGCGCGTGATGTAGGGCAGCTCGTCGCCGAAGCGGCGGCGGTAGTCCTCCAGCAGCGCGTGCCTGTGCCCCTGCTCCTCCTCGGCCATCTCCTCGAAGACCTTGGCCGATTGGGGAAAATTCGGGCGCAGCTTGGCCGCGAAGTTCAGGTAGATGCGGGAATCCTCCTCCTCGTTGGCCACGGCCAGCGCGAGGACCTCCTGCTCGGACAGGTCCCTGAAGTGCTTCATGCGGTTTTCCTTAGAAGAATTCTAATCTGGAAAATCGACCCGAAGCGGGCACAAGTCAAGGCCGGATCCGTTCGCCCATCGTCGCACGTCAGGCCGGCGCGGCGTTCTCGCGGATGAGACTGGCGAGCCAGACGATGCCGGGATCGTCGGCGAAGGAGGCATGCACGTGCAGCGGAATGGCGTTGGGGCGCTGCTCGAACGGCAGGTCGATGAGGCGGAAGGCGCCCGCCCGGTTCAGCTTGACCGAGATGCTGCGCGGATAGATCACCGCCAGGTCCGTCCGCCGCACGATGGCGGGCGCCACGGAGACATGGCCCAGCCGGGCCGAGACGGTGCGGTCGAGGCCGAGCGTCGACAGCCGCTCGCCGAGCTGCCGGTAGCCTGCCGCGTTCGAGGACACGTCCACCCAGCGCAGCTGGGCGAAGCTCTCGCGCGTCAGCGCCCGCGCCTTCAGGGGATGCCCCTTGCGCACCAGGCAGACATAGTCGTCGTCGATCAGGGCCGTGCTGGCGATGTCCGGGCCGAGGTCCGGAACGAGGCCGATGGCCAGGTCGATCTGCCCCGAGCGCAGGTCCGCCTCGACGCTCGCGACGTCGAGGGCCACCGACTCGAGGCGCACGGACGGCGCGACGCTTTCCATGCGCTCGAGCAGGTCGGGCAGGAAATAGAACTCGGACAGGTCGGTCATCGCGACACGGAAGACCCGCCGCGACGTCTGCGGCTCGAAGTGCCGCTGCGTGTGGACCGTCTGTCCGACGATGGCGAAAGCCCGGCTGAAGGGCTCGTGGAGCCGCTGCGCCGCCGGCGTCGGCACCATGCGGTTGCCGGCGCGCACGAACAGGGGATCGGCGAACTGGTCGCGAAGGCGGCGCAGCGCATGGCTGACCGCAGGCTGCGTCAGCCCGAGCCGGTCCCCGGCGTCCGTCAGGCTGCCGAGGTCCCAGATCGCCAGGAAGGTCTTGATCAGGTTGAAGTCGAACTGACCGAGGCTCTTGGTGTCCATGCCGCGGTCATTCGACAGGTCCTCGCGCGAGTGCGCAAGGGCCTGTGCGAGGGCTGGCCCGGCACTCACCCCGGGAAGTTCGGCGGCGGGGCGAGGCCGGTCAGGATCGTGCCGCAGTTCTCCAGCGTCGCGTCGTTCAGCGACTGGTGCTGGATGACGACCATGGCGTCGCGCGCGATCTGCTGCATGCGGTTGGTCTTCTCGATCGTCGCCATGCCGCAGACGCGGTAGCAGTCCTGCACGATGTCGTTGCCGGTCTGCGCCGCATGGGTCGCACTGAGGCGCAGCAGGGTGCGCAGTTCGAGCGACAGCTCGTCGCCCGCCGCGATGACGTCCCAGGCCTTGGCGGCGGCGTCGTAGTAGAACAGCCTCGCCGCGCGCAGGGCCGCCTCGCCCTTGGCGAGCGTGGTGCGGAAATAGGCGCGGTCGGCCAGGCGCGCATGGCCCGGCATCAGCTTGGCGGCGCCCGACATCTCGACGGCCAGGTCCAGCGCCGCCCGGGCGAGGCCGAGGTTTACGGCCGCGTGCACCTGCGCCTGGTAGGGCATGGCGGGATAGCGGTAGAGCGGCTCGTCGACGACGCCGGGAGCGCCGCGCACGCAGACCCACTCTTCGGCGTAGAACTTGTTCTCGACGCGCGTGTCGTGGCTTCCCGTGCCCTGCATGCCGATCACGTCCCAGTTGGGCACGATCTCGACCTCGTGCGCCGGCGCCACCGCCATGCGCACGATGGGCAGGCCCGAGGCATCGTTGCCCGGCGTGGTGATGCCTACGCCGATCCAGTCCGCGCCCATGCAGCCGCTGGCGAAGCGCCAGCGCCCCGACACCGTCCAGCCGCCTTCGGCCTTCTGGGCCGGCTGCAGCGGGTAAAGCCCGCCTGCGAAGACCTGGTCCGGTCCTTCGGCATACATCTTGGCCTGGGCCGAGAGCGGCAGCGCCGCGGTGTAGGTGTTGGCCGACCCGAAGGCCGCGACCCAGCCCGTGGAGCCGTCGACCCGGCTGACGCGCTCGACCATCTCCAGGAACACGTGCGGCGGCAGCGCGTCGCCGCCGAACATGGCCGGCGTGGCGGCGCGGAAGATGCCGGCCTCCTTCATCGCCGCGACCACGTCGCGCGGCACGTAGGTCAGCTTGTCGATCTCGCCGCGGCGCGCCGCCACGAGCTCCAGCATCCTCTGGAAGGCGGCCTCGCGTTCGGGCCCGGCCGGCGCAGCCTTGACGGTGGACGAGTCGGGCGTGGGGCGGGGAGCCATGAACATGAGCGCGTTTCCCGGTGAGTTTCCACCATCAGACGGGAGACGAAGGTCATTCGTCAAATCGATCCTTTTCATGACGTGAATTCGCTGGGTCGATAGCCGACTTCGCCGCACGGGGTGGACCGAAGTCGGTGTGGCCAGCCTCGTCCCTTCCGCTCCATACTCGGCGCTCAGCGAACGTCGGGCGCAGCACGGCGATGCGGGAGGCAAGCTCATGATCCTGACAGACGAACAGGCGATGGTCCGCGACACCGCGCGCGATTTCGCGCAGGAGCGGCTGAAGCCCTTCGCCGCCGAGTGGGAGAAGGCCAAGGCCATTCCGCGCGGCGTTCTGGGGGCCATGGGCGACCTCGGGTTCCTCGGCATGGTGGTGCCCGAGGACTGGGGCGGGGCCGCTGTCGACACGGTCTCCTACGCGACGGCGCTGGAGGAGATCGCGGCCGGCAACGGCGCCGTCTCGACCGTCATGAGCGTGCACAACTCGGTGGGCTGCGCCCCCATCCTGCGCTTCGGCTCGCCGGAGCAGAAGGAGCGCTTCCTCAGGCCCATGGCGGCCGGATCCATGATCGGAGCCTTCTGCCTCACCGAGCCCGAGGCCGGCTCCGACGCCTCGGCGCTGCGGACGCGGGCCCGCCGCGCCGAGGGCGGGTGGGTGCTCAGCGGCACGAAGCAGTTCATCACCTCAGGCCGCAGCGCCGACGTCGCCATCGTCTTCGCCGTCTCGGATCCCGAGGCGGGCAAGCGCGGCATCACGGCCTTCATCGTCCCCACGGCCTCGCCCGGCTACACGGTCGCCCGCATCGAGGACAAGCTCGGCCAGCACGCCTCCGACACGGCGCAGATCGTCTTCGAGGACCTCTTCGTGCCCGACGAGAACCGGCTGGGCGGCGAGGGCGAGGGCTACCGCATCGCGCTCGCCAACCTGGAGGGCGGGCGCATCGGCATCGCCGCGCAATCGGTCGGCATGGCGCGGGCGGCCTACGAGGCGGCGCTGGCCTACGCCCAGGAGCGCAAGAGCTTCGGCCAGCCGATCATGGCCCACCAGGCCGTCGCCTTCCGCCTCGCCGACATGGCGACGCAGATCGAGTGCGCCCGCCAGATGGTGCTGCACGCCGCCGCGCTGCGCGACGCGGGCCAGCCCTGCCTCAAGGAAGCCGCCATGGCCAAGCTGGTGGCCTCGGAGGCTGCCGAAAGGGTCTGCTCCGACGCCATCCAGGTCCACGGCGGCTACGGCTACCTCGAGGACTACCCCGTCGCCCGCATCTGGCGCGACGTGCGGGTGTGCCAGATCTACGAGGGCACGAGCGACATCCAGCGGTTGATCATCGCGCGGCAGATCGCGGGCTGAACCCGGTCCGCCAGCCCCCATTGCCCCTCATCCTGGAGACCTTTGCACGAGCCACGTTATGGCCAGTCCCCCAACCTCTTCATCCTGAGCAGCCGCCAAAGGCGGCGTGTCGAAGGACGCAGAATGGTGGTGGAGACTCGGAGCCTTGACTGAACATCGTGCGTCCTTCGACACGCCCGCTCCGCGGGCTGCTCAGGATGAGGACCGTTGGGGGCCGGTGAAGGGGAGCCGCCTCAATACCAGGCGTCCGGCATCTCCCCCTTGCGCCTCTCCATGAACGCCCGTAGCGCCTCGTCCACGCTCTCATCGAGCGGCGGGGCCTCGTACTCGGCGAGCCGCTTCTTCCACAGCCGGTTGGCGCGCTTCGCCGCGTCCTCGCTGCCGGCGGCTTCCCATTTCTCGAAGGGCTCGTTGTCGGCGGTCTCGCTGTCCCAGTAGGCCGTCTGGTAGTTGGCGAGCGTGTGGGCCGAGCCGAAGAAATGGTTGCCCGGGCCGACTTCCGCGAAGGCCTCGACCGCGAGCTGGTTGTCGTCCACCGGCACCCCGTCGAGATAGGTGTGCAGCGCGCCGCACAGGTCCGTGTCGAGCACGAACTTCTCGTAGGACATCGACAGGAGCCCATCGAGGAAGCCGGCCGCGTGCAGGATGAAGTTCGCGCCGCAATGCACGGCGGCGAGCATCGACATCGTGCCCTCGGTCATGGCGTGGGCGTCGGGCAGCTTCGAGGTCGTGAAGTTGCCCGAGCAGCGCAGCGGCAGGTTCAGGCGACGGGCGAGCTGGCCGACCACCATGGAGCCGATGGCCGGCTCCGGCGTGCCGAAGGTCGGCGAGCCCGAGCGCAGCGCCGTCGACGACAGGAAGTTGCCGAAGATCACTGGCGCCCCGGGTCGCTCGAGCTGCGTCAGCGCGCAGCCGGCCATCGTCTCGACGAGCGACTGGGCGATGGCCCCCGCATTGGTGACCGGGCCCATCGCCCCGCCCAGGATGAAGGGCACGACGACGCCCGCCTGGTTCGCCCGCGCATAGGCCCGCAGCGCCTTCGTCATCGTGCCGTCCCAGACGAGCGGCGAGTTGACGTTGACGTTTCCGAGGATGACGCAGTGTCGGTCGACGAAGTCGCGCCCGAAGACGATCCGCGCCATCTCGATGGAGTCCTCCGCCCGGCTCTCAGCCGTCACCGAGCCCATGAAGGCGCGGTCCGAGTAGCGGATGTGGCTGTAGACCATGTCGAGGTGGCGCTTGTTCACCGGCACGTCGACGGGCTCGCAGATCGTCCCGCCCGAGTGGTGCAGCCACGGCGAGGCCTGGGCGAGCTTGATGAAGTTCTGGAAGTCCTCGAGCGTGCCGTAGCGCCGGCCCTTGTCGAGATCCATCACGAAGGGCGAGCCGTAGGCCGGCGAGAACACCACCGACCTGCCGCCGATCTCGACCGAGCGGGCCGGATTGCGGGCGTGCTGGGTGAAGGTGGCCGGCGCGGTCTTCAGGAGCTCGCGCAGCAGGCCGGGTTCGAAGCGCACCCGGACGCCGTCCACGCTCGCGCCGGCACGGCGCCACAGGTCCAGCGCCACGGGGTCGTCGCGGAACTCGATGCCGACCTCGGCGCCGATGCGCTCGGCGGCGCGCTCGATGCGGACGAGGTTTTCCTCCCCCATGATGTCGTAGGGCGGGATGGCGCGGACGATGTAGGGGCGCCCGAGAACGGCCGTGCGAACGGTCCGTCCCTCGCGGCGTCCGGTGCGTCCGGCCCGGCCGCGACCTGCCGGCGTGTCCCGCTCCTGGTCCATGGCGCCGTTCTCCCCTCGCTCCCTTGCGGGAAAGGTACTGCGTCCATGCGCGAGCGCCACGGGCAAACGCGTCGCCTGCTGCTCCGCTCGCGGCACCCGGCGCATTGAGCCCGGCGGCCCGTCGCGCTAATCACGACGTCATGCCCCTGCCCGACGCCGAACCGACGCACCACGCGATGGACACTCCGGAAGCCCTTCTGGCCGAATGCGGCCTCGCGGCCCCGCTCGTCCGGATGCAGGAGCCCGAAGCCGCCGCGCTCGTCGCGTCCTCCTGGGGCATGACCGGGTCCTTCACCCGCTTCGCGACCGAGAAGGACGACACGTTTCTGGTGACGCCGGACTCAGGCCCGCGCTTGGTGCTCAAGCTCTCGAACCCGCAGGAGCCTGAGGCCGACATCGAGCTGCAGACCGAGCTGCTGTTGCACGTGGCAGAGGCCGATCCGGCCCTGCCGGTGCCGCGCGTGGTCCCGGCCAGGGGCGGTGCCGCCTGGTTCACCTTCGTCGACCGCGCCGGCCAGACCCGGATCGCGCGCGCCCTCACCTATCTCGAAGGCACGCCCCTCGACAGGTTCGACACGACGCCGCGCGAGCGGGAACGGCTCGGCGCCATGCTCGGCCGCCTTCGCCATGCCATGGCGGGGTTCTCGCACCCGCACGACGGGCGCGTCGTGGCCTGGGACGTGCAGCACCTCCCGCGGCTGCGGGGGCTGGTGGCTCACATCGACGACGCGGGACGTCGCTCGGCTCTGGACCGCGGCCTCGACCGCTTCGAGGCCCTCTTCAACCGCATCGGCGCCCTGCCCAGGCAGGTGGTGCACAACGATTGCGGCCGCTCCAACGTCGTCGCAGACCGCGACACGCCGGGGTTCGTCTCGGGCATCATCGACTTCGGCGACGTGGTGCGCACGGCCGTGGCCATCGACGTCGCGACCACGCTGCTGAACCAGCTTTCGCTCGTGCCCGCCGACGACATCTTCACGGACGGTCGCGACGTCCTGCGCGGCTACCTGTCGACAGCGCCCCTCGCCGAGGCGGAACTCGCCATGGTCCCGCACCTCGTCATGGGCCGGGTCATCGCCCGGGCGCTCATCACGACGTGGCGCGCCGGCATGATGCCGGACAATGCCACCTACATCCTGCGCAACACCCATCCCAGCTGGCACCAGCTCGACTGGTTTCTCGCCCGCGGCGTGGATGACGTGAGCGCGGTCTTCATGGATCTCGCCGACACTGCCGGCACCGCCTCGCATCCGCCCGGAGACACGCCATGAACAAGATCAACGTGGGCATGGTCAACGGCTTCGACCCCTCGCGGCTCGAAGACCTGGATCCCGCCATGCAGGGCGCGATCCGGCGCCGCCAGGCGCTCCTCGGCCCCGCCTACCGGCTCATGTATGCCGACCCGGTCGAGGTGAAGCGGGCCTCCGGCGTGTTCCTCTACGACAGCCAGGGCAAAGCCTATCTGGACGCCTACAACAACGTCGCCTCGGTCGGCCACGGCCACCCACGCGTGGTGGAGGCCATCCACGCCCAGCTCCAGACGCTGTGCACGCACACGCGCTACGTCCAGCAGGGCATCCTCGACTTCGCCGAGGACTTCGTACCGTCGTTCGGCGGGCCCATCGAGCACGTGATGTTCACCTGCACGGGGTCGGAGGCCAACGACCTCGCCCTGCGCATCGCCAAGCACAAGACCGGGCGCAACGGCATCGTCATCACGTCCGAGGCCTATCACGGCAACTCGGACCTGACCGCGGGGCTCTCGCCCTCGCTCGGCAAGAAGTCGCCGCTCGGCACCTGGGTGCGGCGTATCCCGGCACCCGACAGCTACCGGATGAAGCCCCGCGAGATCGGCCGCACGCTGGCCAGCGCCCTGCAACGCGAGATCGAGGAGCTGGAGCGCCGTGGCGAGGGCCTCGCCGCTTTCATCGCGGATTCGCTGTTCTCGTCCGACGGCATCTACGCCCATCCCACCGACGTGCTCTCGCAGGTGGCCGAGGTGGTGCGCCGGGCCGGCGGCGTGTTCATCGCCGACGAGGTCCAGGCCGGCTTCGGCCGCTCCGGCGAAGCGCTGTGGGGCTACCAGCGCCACGGCCTGCAGCCCGACATCGTCACCATGGGCAAGCCCATGGGCAACGGCTACCCCGTCGCCGCCGTGGCGATGTCGCACGCCGTGGTCGAATCCTTCGGCACCAACCAGCGCTATTTCAACACCTTCGGCGGCAACGGCGTCGCCATCGCCGCCGCGCAGGCGGTCTACGACGTCGTGCGCGAGGAAGGCCTGCAGGCCAACGCGCTGAAGGTGGGCGCGCTCATGCAGGCGGGCATCGGCGAGCTTGCCGCGACGCACGAGGGCATCGGCGACGTGCGCGGCACCGGGCTCTACATCGGCGTGGAGTTCGTCAAGAACCGCGCGACGAAGGAGCCCGACAGCGCAACCGCGCTCGCCGTCGTCGACGGGATGCGCAAGCGCCGGGTGCTCATCTCGGCGACGGGCCCGAACGCCAACATCCTGAAGATCCGCCCGCCGCTGGTGTTCTCGCCGGCCAACGCGGACCAGCTGGTGGCGACGCTGGACGACACGCTGAAGGCATTGCGGGGCCGGACCGCGTGAGGCGCGGCGCCACCGGCTAGCGCTCGGAGTAGCCCGGGAGGACGTGGGCGTCGATGACGTAGCGTCCGCCCGCCGCCACCACGGCCGCGCCGCGTCGCAGGGCGGCCTGCAGGTCGGCCACCGACGAGACCGGTCCCTCCCCCTCGAAGCCCTGGGCCCGGGCGAGGCCGACGAGGTCGGGCGGGGGATCGTCGAGGCGCTGGCCGATCCACCTGTTGGCGACGGGGCGGCCGCGCTGCACCGCCATCCGCTCCTGGTGGACCTCGTCGTTGAAGTAGGACCGGTTGTTCACAATCACGAACAGCAGCGGCAGTCGCATTCGGGCGGCGGTCCAGAGCGCGTTCACGCCCATCAGGTAGTCGCCGTCGCCGATGACCCCGACCGTGAGGCGCCCGCTGTCGCGCAGCGCGATGGCCGCGCCGATCGTGTGCCCTGGCCCTGTGCCCACCGCGCCGCCGCCGTCCTTGCCGAGGAAGTCGAGCGGCGAGCGGAACCGGCAGGCCGAGCGCGGCCAGCCGAAGGACAGCCGCGCGAAGGTGACGGCGCGCTCGCGCGCGAAGGCGGACAGCGCGAAGGCCACCTGCTCGGCATCGAACGGTGCGCCAGGCTCGGGGCCGAGCGGGGCGGCCTTGGCCCAGTGGTCGCCCGCCGGGACGAGGGGCGCCGAGGCCACGCGCCTGTCGGCCCGCACGGCATCCAGCAGCTGCGCGACGAAACGGTCCGGATCGACCGCGAGGCGCAGGTCGGCCGCGGGCAGGGCCTGGTGGTCCATGCTCCAGCCATTGGCGAGGGTTGCGTCGAGCGAGACGTGGACGACGGGCTGCGGCGCGGGCGCCTGGCTCTGCGCCGACCCGAGCCGTGCGGAGAGGAAGCCGCCGAGGTCGTGCCAGTCGAAGCTCAGGATGAGGTCCGCCCGCCTCAGGAGATCCGTCTCGGCCGGCACCGGCCGCTCGCCCACCGGGGCGACGGGATGCAGCGGGTGCTCGGTCGGGAAGCACGAGGCATTGTGGACCGTCGTCAGCACCGTGGCGCCCAGCGCCTCGGCCAGCGCGACGCGACGGTCCCAGTCGCCGGCATCGCGCGACAGCCGGCCGAAGAGCAGCAGTGGCGCATGCGCCTCGCGCAGCAGGGCGAGGCAGCGCTGCAGCGATGCGGCGGAGGCCTCGGCCGGCTCCGGCGGGCGAAAGCGCGACACGTCGGGCACGAGCACGGGCCCCTGCGCGCGCGTCTCCTGCATCTCGGATTCGAGGCAGACATAGACCGGGCCCGCCGGAGCGGTCCGCGCGATCTGGTCTGCC
Source organism: uncultured Alsobacter sp. (assembly GCF_945952055.1). Taxonomy (GTDB): domain Bacteria; phylum Pseudomonadota; class Alphaproteobacteria; order Rhizobiales; family Beijerinckiaceae; genus Alsobacter. The sequence continues at coordinate 1,339 of NZ_CAMFHB010000077.1, read as the reverse complement.
CGAAGGACCGACTCGACGGCCGCGCGCGCGGAGGTCGGCTGGTCGTCCCACTTCACGTAGTGGCGCACCAGCGCGCCCTGGTCCTTGGACGTGTGGATCCAGTCGATCCAGGGCCGGCGTTTGGCGGCGTCCACCGGCCCCGTGGCGCCGATGATGAGCATCGGGCGACGGTCGCACCACGCATTGAAGATCGTCATCGTCGCGTGCATCAGCCCGACGTTGGAATGCAGCGCCACGGCCATCGGCTCCTGCGCCACGCGCGAGAAGCCGTCGGCGATCGACACCGCATGCTCCTCGTGCAGGCACACGATCATCTCGGGATCGGCGTTGCCGAGGTGGTTGACCAGGCTGTCGTGCAGGCCCCGGAAACTCGAGCCAGGGACGAGGGCGATGTAGCGGTAGCCCAGCGCGCGGATGGTCTCGGCGACGGCGTCGCTGCCCCAGGGGCCCGGCGCGGAGTCTTCGGCGGAAGAAGAGGTCAAGGTCGGCTCCGGACGAAAGGGCCCGTCGTGGGGCGGATCGTGCGCTCGGGGCCCGGCTCGTCAGCGAGCCGGCCGCCTGAGGTTCACGTGGATGTGCTTTTCCTGGGTGTAGGCCAGCAACTCGTCCAGGCACTCCTCGCGGCCGAGGCCGGACTGCTTGGTGCCGCCGAACGGCGTCCCGAGGAAATGGCGCGAGACCTCGTTGATCCAGACGAAGCCGGCCTCCACCTCCGCGGCGAGCCTGTGGGCGTCGCGCACGTCGTTGGTCCAGATGGCGGCCGTCAGGCCGTACTCGACGCCGTTCACCGTCGCCAGCATCTCCGCCTCGTCCGACCACCGGAAAACGGCGAGAACCGGCCCGAACACCTCCTCGCGGGCGAGGCGCATCCCCGGCGTGACGTCCGTGAAGACCGTGGGCTCGACGAAGTATCCGCCGGCCAGGGCCCGGTTCGCCGGCGGCTTGCCGCCGCACAGCAGCGTGGCGCCCTCGGCCGCCGTGTCGGCGATGAAGCCGAGCACCTTGTCGAGCTGCGCCTTGCTGATGATGGCGCCCATCGTCGTGGCCGGATCTGCGGGATCGCCCGGAACGAAACGGCCGATCCGTGCCCGGATCCGTTCCACGACCGCGTCGTGGATCGCCTCGTGCAGGAAGGCCCGGCTCGTCGAGCCGCAGGACTGCCCGCACCAGGTGAAGTTCATGCCCGCGATCACGGCGCCGGCGACCTCGTCCGGATCGGCATCGGCACAGGCGACGAGCGCGTTCTTGCCACCCAGCTCCAGGAGCACGGGCTTGATCGTGTCGGCGGCCGAGCGCAGGACCGCACGGCCCGCGGGGACGCTGCCGACGAGGGCCACCA
>NZ_CAMFHB010000076.1 GCF_945952055.1 uncultured Alsobacter sp. | reverse complement strand
GGCCACCATGGCGACCCGCGGATGCGACGCCAGCGCCGCGCCCGCCTCCCGGCCGCCCGGCAGGACGTTGAAGACGCCCGGCGGCAGGATCCCGTCGACGAGTTCGGCGAAGCGCAGCGCACTGAGCGGTGCCTGGTCCGGCGGCTTGACGATGACGGTGTTGCCCGCCGCCAGGGGAGCCGCCGACTTGGCCGCGCAGAACATGAAGGGGTGGTTGAAGGGAATGATGCGGCCGACGACGCCGCGGGGCTCGCGCACCGAGAAGTTGACCGAGTCCGGCCCCAGGGGAACGGAGCTGCCCTTCATCTCGGTCACGAGGCCGGCGAAGAAGTCCAACTGGGCTGCCGCATTGGCGACGTCCATGGCCATTTCGTGGACCGGGGCCCCACCGTCGACGGCATCGATGAGCGCCAGGTCGTGCGCGTTGTCGCGCACCACCTGGGCCACGCGGCGCAGCAGCCTGGCGCGCTCGGCCGGGGGCGTGCGCTTCCACGCCGTGAAGGCGTCGTGAGCCGCCGCGACGGCCCGATCCACGTCCTCGCCGCCGGCCTGGGCGACGGGGCCGATGGAGAGCCCCGTGGCCGGGTTGACGAGGTCGACCGTGCCGCCGTCGGACGGCTCGTGCCACTGCCCCCCGAAATACAGGCCGCGGTGGCGGGGCAGGGCCGTGCTCGGATCGGGATGTCTGGCGGGCTCGTTCATCGCGGGACGCACTCTGACGGTCGTCGTCGGGCCTGCGAATCCTCCCGGCCCCGCACGCTCGGCCGCGAGCCAACCTCGCGGCGGATGCAGGTCACGATCACCGGGCAGTCCGTGGGCTCCGACCGTTTCTGGACGTCGCGATCCTAGTCGGCCCACCACCGCCAGAAGCATACATTCGGTGGATGCGAGGCAGACCGAAGCGGCATCCCCGGCCCAAAGGCCCGCAGCCGGCAGCGACCCGCTCAGTCCAGCCGCCGCCGCATCCCGACGTCGCGCGCGTGCGCCCGCAGCACCATCTCGCGGTAGTAGGGCTCCAGCTCCCGCGCCGCGGCATCGGCAGCCTCGCGCTGGCCGGCGAAGCTCGCGCAGACGCCGCGGATCTCCCGGCGCAGGGCCTTCTCGTCGAAGGTGAGGAGCTTGCCGTCGCGCACCACCCACCGGCCATCCACCATCACGTCGCGCACGGACGAGCCGTTCTCGCAGTAGACCAGCTGGCGCGGCAGGTCGTTGAGCGGCGTGAAGGCCATGGTGTCGAGGTCCACCAGCACGATGTCGGCCCTGGCGCCGGGCGCGAGCCGGCCTATCGCGCCGTCCCATCCCACCGCGCGCGCGCCGTCGGTCCACATCGCCTCGAGGATCTCGGTCGCGGTCGGCCAGGTTCGCCAGTCCGGATCGGCGAGGGTGTGCACGAGGCCCGCCGCCTTCATCGCGGCCCACAGGTTGGCGCTGTCGTCGGCGATGAGCTCGTCGGTGCCGAGGCAGACAGGACAGCCGGCATCGCGCCAGGCCCGGAACGGCGCGATGCCGGAGCCGAGCCGAAGGTTGCACACCGGGTTGTGGGCGATGGTCGCTCCGCTGCGCGCCACGAGCTCCATGTCGTCCCGGTCGATCCAGATGCCGTGGATCATCACCGTATGGCGCCCCAGCGCCCCCTCGTCCGCCGTGTAGCGCACGAGCGAGCGACCGTACTTCTCCTCCCCGAGCACCCGCTGCAGCTTCGTCTCGAGGATGTGGATGTTGAACGGCAGCCGCCGCTCCTCGGACAGGCGCGCCAGCGCGTGCAGGTAGGGCACGGTGACCCGCTGCGGCGCCGAGCACGACAGGGCGGCGCCGATGCGTCCGCCGGCCGCGCCGTCCCAGGCGGAGCAGAGGTGCGCGTAGAGCTCGAGCAGTTCCTCGTCGCTCTGGCGCGGCATCGCGTCCATGCGCTGCTTGAGCGCGTCCGGAAGAAGCTCCTTCAGGAAGGGATACTTCTCGTATTCGACGACGTTGGGCTGGTCGATCGCCACCCGCGCCCGCATGCCAACGTCGCGATAGGCACTGCAGATCGCATCAACGCCCTCCACGGTCGCGGTCGGCACGTGGAAGGCATCGTCCATGATCGTGGTCACGCCGAGCTTCAGCATCTCCACGGCGGCGACGAGGGTGCGCAGGTAGCCCAGGCGCTTCTGATCCACGGGCGCGGCCAGCGGCGGCACCTCGTAGAGCATGAACACCTCGAGGGGCAGGGCATCGAGCGTGCCCTTCATCAGGTTGGCGGGCGAATGGAAGTGGGCGTTGACGAGGCCCGGCATCGCCAGCATGCCGTCCGCCGCGGTGACCGTCTCACCCGGGTGCGGAACGAGGTCGGGGGCGATCTCGGCGATCGTGCCGTCGGCCACCCGGATCCGCGTCCGTTCGGTCCAGAAGCGCTGGCCGTCCTGCCGCAGCACGTCGGCGCCGGTGATCAGCTCGGTCATGGGGGAAAGCCCTCGTTCGGCGATTTCTGCCGAAACTTTATGCAAGGAGCCGGCCAGATGAACGCCGCGGGGTACGCCGGGGCACGCGCGTCGTGGCATACCCGCTGCATCGCCGCGCCGACGACACCCGCGAGCCCGCCATGACCGACCGACGTGATTTCCGCCCGCGCTCCTACCCGGCCGGCCTCGCCTGGCCCAACGGGGCGAGGCTCGCCGTGTCGGTGGTCGTGAACGTGGAGGAAGGGGCGGAGCTCTCGATCGGCGACGGGGACGAGCGCAACGAGAGCGTCTACGAGGCGGTCGAGGAGGTCGTCGGCCACCCCGATCCCTGCATGGAGACGCACTTCGCCTACGGCACGCGCGTCGGCTGGGGACGCATCCGCGAGGCGCTGCGCCAGCGCGGCATCGTGGCGACGATGAACGCCAACGGCCGCGCCATCGAGCGCTCGCCCTGGCTCGCGAAGGACGCGGTGGCCGACGGCCACGAGATGTCCTGCCACGGCTGGCGCTGGGAGCGCCACGCCGGCATGGCGCAGGACCATGAGTGGGCCGTCATCGCCCGCGCCGTCGCGGCCATCGCGCAGGCCTGCGGCGAGCGGCCGGTGGGTTGGCACACGCGTTCGGCCACGTCCGTGAACACGCGGCGCCTGCTCGTGGAGGAGGGTGGTTTCCTCTACGATTCCAACGCCTTTGACGACGACACGCCGTATGTGGAGGACGTCGCCGACCGGGCGCACGTGGTGCTGCCCTACGCCTTCGACACCAACGACATGCGCTTCCAGCGCCAGGGCGGCTTCACCTTCGGCGACGACTTCGCCCGCTACTGCAGCGACGCCTTCGACCGGCTCTATGCCGAGGGCGAGAGCGTGCCGCGGATGCTGTCGGTGGGGCTGCACCTGCGCATCATCGGCAGGCCCGCGCGGATCGGCGGGCTCGAGCGCTTCCTCGACCACGCGCTCGCCCGCGAGGGCGTCTGGTTCGCGCGGCGCGACGAGATCGCGAGGGCGTGGCGCGCGATGACCGGCCTGCCGGCCTGGTCCCCCGTCACAGGCTGAAGATGCGCCCGAAGCGGGCGAGCGGCGTCGTGTCGACACCCGCCGCCCGCAGCAGGCCCCAGGCGCCCGCGGCCGTCGAATCGATCATCGGGATGCCCGTCTCGGCCTCCAGGCCCGGCACGGCGGGTGCGCCGTGGAAATTCGTGCAGAAGAACACGACCGCCTGGACGCCGCCCCCCTCGAGCGCCCGGCGCGCCAGGTCGGCGATGGCATCGGGCGCGATGGCGCCGTAGGCGAGATTGTCGTCCACGTCGGCATGCGCCTCGCCGACGACGTCGAAGCCCTTGCTCCTGAAGCCCGCGACGGCCCGCGCGTGCACGCCCGCCGTGTAGGGCGTGACCACCGCGATGCGCGTCGCCCCGAAACGGCCGAGCAGCTCGAGCACCGACAACGCCGCGGTGACCGTCGGGAGACCCGTCAGGTCGCGCAGCCGCCGGCAGAGCGTCTCGTCGATGTCGAACCCGTAGTCGCCCCCCTTGGAGCCGTTCCAGCACAGGGCCGCCGGAGCGGCGTGCGACAACAGCTCCGCGGCACTCTCCATGGACGGCCAGTGGTACGGCCCGTCCGGCGACGCGACCGGGCTCGTCCGCCCATGGACCGGGATCCGGCTGAACAGGGGCACCACGCCCGGCAGGGCCTGGCAGAGCGACTGGGTGACCTTCTCGACCGTCCGGTTCCCGGACGGGGTGATGGTGGCGACGGCGATCTCACGTGTCATGGGCGCAGGCTCGGCCGCGCCGCGCGGCGACGCAAGGCCAAATGGCAGGCACTCGCGGCCCCGGGCCGCCCACGGCGGTGGCACGGGCGTTGCAGAGCCTTCGCTGCCCCGCGCAGGCCAGCGGGCCCGCACGCGCCCTTCCCGTTCGCTTCCCGTGAGGAACCCGCCATGACCGAGCCGACCTTCCGCCTCAACCGCCGCAGCTTCGTCGCCGGAGCCGGCGCCCTCACGGCGGGCCTCGCCGCGCCCTCCATCCTCCGCGCCCAGGCCAAGGAACTCGTCGTCGGCGCCGCATCGAGCCAGAAGACCTGGTCCGAGGAGATCATGATCCCGGCCTTCGAGAAGAAGTACGGCGTGAAGGTCATCTTCGAAGGCACGCGGTCCCTCGTGAACCTCGAGAAGATGCAGAAGAACAAGGGCAACCAGTATCTCTCGGTCGTCCAGATGGACGATCCCGTGATGATCATCGCCGTCGCCGAGGGCCTGCTGGATCCCATCACCGCCGCCCGGGTCCCCAACTCCGCCAACCTGAAGCCCGGCGTCACCCACATGGACGGCATGTGGGTGAACTACCTGCAGCCGTGGGTGGGCATCGCCTACAACAAGGAGAAGGTCCCCACGGCCCCGACGAGCTGGGCCGACGTGTTCGACCCGAAATACAAGGGCCGCATCATCCTGCCGTCGCTGCAGAACACCGAAGGCGTGCTGAACCTGTTCCTCGCCTCCTACCTGAAGACCGGCAAGCCGATGGCCGAGGCGCAGCTCGACATCAACTCGGCCTTCGCGAAGATGGCCGAGCTGAAGCCCAACGTGTTGATGTCCTACACCCAGGAAGGGCAGGCCTATAACCTGCTCGAGCAGGGCGAGGCCTACATGGTCATGGGCGCCATCTCCTCGGTGGCGCTGGCACGCAAGTCGAAGGGCGCGCCCATCGAGCTCGCCGCGCCGAAGGAGGGCACCTTCTCCATGCCGTCCGGCATCGCGCTGGTGAAGGGCGGCCCGCAGCCGGAACTCGCGGCCGCCTACATCGACATGCTGCTCAGCCCCGAGATCCAGGAGAAGGTCACGCAGGCCACCTTCGCGTTGCCGACCAACGGCAAGGTCGCGCCTCCGGCGGGCCTCTCCAACCTCACCATCCACAAGGTTGACTGGGCCAACGTGTCGAAGAGCCGGGCCGACTGGGTGTCGCGCTGGGACCGCGAACTGTCGCTCTGACCCGCATCCTGGACCCCCGCCCATGAGCGCGGATGCGCTGCTCCTCGACGTCCGCGGCGCCAGCAAGGCGTTCGGCAGCACCACCGTGCTGGCCGGCGTGGACCTCGGGGTTCACCGCGGCGAGTTCGTCTCGCTGCTCGGCCCCTCTGGCTGCGGCAAGACCACGCTGCTGCGCATCGTCGCCGGCCTGCTCGGCGCCGATGGCGGCACGGTGCGCCTCGACGGCGCCGACATCACCGGCGTCCCGACCCACAAGCGCGGCGTCGGCGTCGTCTTCCAGAGCTACGCCCTGTTCCCGCACCTGTCGGTGGCCGACAACGTGGCCTTCGGCCTGCGCGCCCAGCGCCGGCCGGCGGACGGGATCAAGGCGACCGTCGCCCGCTTCCTCGACCTCGTCCATCTGGGCGCCCTGGCCGACAGGCCGGTGCGCGGCCTCTCCGGCGGACAGCAGCAGCGCGTGGCCGTCGCCCGGGCGCTCGCCGTCGCGCCCAAGCTCCTGCTGCTCGACGAGCCGTTCTCCGCGCTCGACCGCAAGCTCCGCGAGACCATGCAGATCGACCTGCGCCACATCCTGAGGGAGGTCGGCATCACCACGGTACTGGTGACCCACGACCAGGAAGAGGCGCTGGTCATGTCCGACCGTATCGCGGTGATGAGCAAGGGAGCCATCGAGCAGCTCGACACGCCGGAGGGCATCTACACGCGGCCGCGCACACCGTTCGCGCTGGGCTTCGTGGGACATTCGATCCGCATCGCCGGGAAGGCCGGCCAGACCACGGACGGCGTGCTGACGGTGGACACGGCTCTGGGCCCGCTGCGCGCCAAGGGCAGCTACCTGCCGGGCTCACCCGTGCTGCTGGCCGTGCGCCCCGAGCGCGTCGTCGTCGGCGCCCCGCCGCCCGACGTCCCGTCGAACGCGGTGACCGCGGCCCTGACCGACATCGTCTTCCAGGGGTCGAAGGTCCACCTCCACTTCGCCGCGGCCGACGTGACGCTCCTCGTGGAAACGAACCGCATTCCCCCCGGCCTGTCCCCCGGCGCGACGGCGAGCCTGTCGTGGGGCCTTGCCGACACGATGCTCTTTCCCGGAGAGACGGCATGAAGGCGGGCCGGCCGGCTTTCGACCCGGTGCTGCTGCTGGCGGCGCCGGCGCTCGCCTACATGGCGGTCGTGTTCGCCCTCCCCGTGCTGGTGCTCATCCTGCGCAGCTTCGGTACGCCGACCGGCCCCAGCATCACCGCCTATGTCTCGTTCCTGTCCGACGGCTTCAACTGGCGCGTGATCGGCAACACGCTGCGCATCGCGGCGCTGACCTCGCTGCTCTGCCTGGCGCTCGGCTACCCCACGGCCGTGGCGCTCGCGCGCTCGAAGGGGGCCGTGCAGGCGCTGCTGCTCGTGGCCATCATCCTGCCCCTCTCGGTGGGCGTCATCGTGAAGGCCTTCGCCTGGCAGATCGTGCTGCGTCGCGACGGCGTGGTGGCCGCGTTCATGGTGATGACCGGCATCTGGGACCAGCCCCAGCTCCTGCTCTTCACCGAGTCCGGCCTCGTGATCGGTGCGGCCAACGTGTTCCTGCCGTTCATGATCCTGCCGATCTACTCCGTGCTGAAGCTCGTCGATCCCAACCTGCAGGATGCCGCGGCCACGCTCGGCGCGCCGCCCCTCTACCGGTTCTTCAAGCTGGCGCTGCCCATGGCCATGCCCGGCATCATCTCCGGCACGGCGATCGTCTTCTCCCTCGCCGCGTCGATGTACGTCATTCCGACGCTGCTCATCGGCGATCGCTTCCAGACGCTGGCGACGCTGACGGCGCGGGCCTTCCTGCTCATGCGCAACGAGCAGCTCGGCTCGACGACGGCGACAGTGCTCCTGGTGCTGGCCGTCTCCATCGTGATGCTCAGCTCCTGGGCGGTGAAGGCGAAGGGCGACTCGCGATGACCCTGACGGAACGCCTCGGCGCTTTCTTCGTCTGGATCGTGGCGATCGCCGCGGCGGTGTTCCTCCTCACGCCGCTGGTCGTCACCGTGCTGGTGTCGTTCGGGTCGAGCGCCGTGTTCACCCTGCCGCCACCGAGCTTGTCGATGCGCTGGTACCAGCGGCTCATGACGCTGCGCGGGCTCGCGCCGGCCCTCGTGACCTCGGTGCAGATCGCGGCTTTCGCCACGCTGGTGTCGCTCGTGCTGGGTGCGCTGGCCGCCATCGCGCTGGCGAGGACGCGGTTTCCCGGGCGCGACGGCGTCGTCGCCTTCCTCACCTCGCCGTTGATGCTGCCCGGCCTGGTGCTGGGCATCGCGCTGCTCCAGGGCTTTCGCTTCATCGGCCTCATCGACGTGTGGACGAGCCTGCTCATTGCCCACGTCGTGATCACGATCCCCTATGCGGTGCGCACTCTTTACTCAGCCCTGGGGCTCTTCGACTTCACGCTGCTCGATGCCGCGCGCACCTTGGGTTGTTCGCCGGCGGAGGCGATCGTGAAGGTGCTGCTGCCCAACCTGGCGCCGGCCTTCATCACCTCCGCGATCTTCGCCTTCCTCGCCTCGATGGACAACTACGCGGTCTCGATCTTCTTCACCAACGCCTGGACCAAGACCCTGCCGATCCAGATGCTGACGTTCGCCGAGGAGCAGCCCGATCCGACCATCGCGGCCGTCTCGTCGCTGCTGATCGCGCTCGTCCTGGTCCTGCTGATCGTGCTGGAGCGCGCCATCGGCCTGCGCCGCATCACCGAGGTCTGAGGCTCCATGCCGCCGCGATGTGGCGGGGCTGGGTGAACCACACGGCGTCGCGATGGCCGGCGATGTGGTCAAGCGCCCGGGTCAGCGCCCGGAGCCGGAACGGCTGGCCCGACACGAACGAGTGCACGACGATGCTCATCACCAGGGCCTGCTCGCGCGAGGCCAGCAGGAGCTCGTCGAATTCGTCGACGATCATGTCGGCGAAGTCCCGTGCCGGCGTCTGGCGGCCGATCGCCGTCGTGCTGTCGTTGATCTCGAGGCCGTAGGGCAGCGCCATGAGCGGGCCGTCGGCGGTGTCGAGCATCACCGGCTGGTCGTCGAGGCGGAAGTCGAGGACGTAGCGGTAGCCGGTCCGCGCCAGGTTCGCGAGGGTGGTCGGGCTGTGAGCGAGCCACGGGCTCGACCAGCCACCGGGCGGATAGCCCTCTTCGCGCGCGATCCGGTCCCGGACGGCTTCGAGATAGGCCTCCTCCGCGGCGGGATCCAGGGTGGCCAGCGTGTCGGAGTTGGTCAGGCCATGGCCCACCACCTCGCAGCCTGCCGCCCGGGCATGATCCAGGAGCGGCCCCGCCGTGTCGTAGACGTCGGTGTTCAGCAGGATCGCCGGGGCGAGACCGTAGCCGGCAAGCCGGTCGATCAGCCGAAATCCCCCGACCCGGTTGCCGTAGTCGCGCCAGGAGCGGTTCACGAGGTCGGGCTTCGAGGCGCCCGGCATGATGTCCTCGGTCAGGCCGTCGTCGGGCCGGTACTCCTCGATGCCCAGGGCGACGTAGACGGCGAGCCCGCGCCCACCGGGCCAGCGCGACGGAGGGCGGGCGGTGATGGCGCTGTAGGGTGCGACGGGGCGATAGGGCACGGGGCCTCCGGGAGTGGGTGATCCGCCGACCCGACGAGCAGGTTCGGTGCCAAGGCGGCACGCCCCGCGGCGTGGGGTCCGGACGCGCTAGGACGGACCGGCGGGTCGACGCCGGCGTCCATCGCGCGCCTGGGGCGCCTTGCGCTCCGCCGGAGCGTCGGCTTCGAGCAGCGGCGCGAGGGCGCTGCGGAAAAAGGCCTCCTCGCGGTCCCCCGTCAGGGCTCCGACGCCACCCATGTGACCGGCATTCAGCAGGGTGACGAAGCCATGGACGAGGCTCCACGCGGCGGCGACGCGGGCCATGGCCCGCTCGTCGGAAAACGGGGACACGCCGAGGAGCTTCTCCACGTCGTCGCACAGCTGCCGGAACGCCGCCTCGCCCGCCTCGGAGAGGTTCGGATCGGGCGTGGCGATACGCTCGTCGCCGAACATGAGGCGGAACAGGGCCGGGCTCGACCGCGCGCAGTCGACATAGCCGAGCCCCGAGGCGAGAAGCCGGTCGCGCGCGTCCGGCCCGGCCGTCGCCTGCCGCGCCCGCATGGCCGCGAGCAACCGCCGGAACCCTTCCGTCGCCAGCGCCGAGAGCAGGCCCTGCGTGTCGCCGAAGTGATGGGCCGGCGCGGCGTGGCTGACCCCGACCCGCCGCGCGACCTCGCGCAACGAGAAACCGGCGGGTCCGGTGTCGGCCAGGACCTGCTCGCCGGCCCGCAGCAGCGCGGCCCGGAGGTCCCCGTGATGATAGGTCGATCGCTGCTTGGCCATGGAGCGACACTCCGCTGGCGAAGGGCCTATCTTGACAATGAAAAGATTTCCACTCCATTCTCGATCTTGCCGCTGTCAAGATGAGGACGCCATGGACCCCGACATGCTGTTCCACGCCGCCAGCCGCCTGGCCATGCTGGGCTGGCTCGCCCTGGCCCTGTCGCCTCTGGCGCCGCGGGCGACGCAGGCGGTGGCAACCACCGTTCCCCTGGTGCTGTCGGCCGGCTACGCCGCCCTGATCCTCGTCAGCTGGGCCGGGGCGCCCGGCGGCTTCGGCAGCCTTGCGGACGTGATGCGGCTGTTCACGGCGCCGACCGTCGCGCTCGCCGGCTGGGTTCACTATCTCGCGTTCGACCTGCTGGTCGGCGCCTGGGAGGCGCGCACGGCCCGGCGCGAGGGCCTGCCCCACGTCCTCCTGCTGCCGTGCCTGGTCCTCACCTTCCTGTTCGGCCCGGCCGGTCTGCTGCTGTTCCTGTCCATCCGTGCCGCGCGGCAGACCGTGCTCCCGCGCGAGCTGGAGGCTTGACCATGCGGATCGCGCACGGCCCACCCTCGCGCACGCCCGCCGCGCTACTGCGATCGACGTTCGGCCACGAGCCGCTGTTGGCCGGCGCGGCCATGGTGATCGCCCTGTCGCTGGTCGTCACGGGCCCCGCATTTCTGCTCGATGCGCGTCAGTTCCAGGGCGAGAACGTCTGGCTCAAGCCGATCAAGTTCCAGGTGGCCCTGGTGGTCTATCTGGCGACCCTGGCGGCCTTCGCGCGGTGGTTGCCCGCGGGGGTCGTGCACCGGCGATGGTACCGGCCGTTCTCCGCTGCCGTGGTCACGGCCGTCGTCGCCGAGCTCCTGTGGATCGGCGGAGCCGCGATGTTCGGCATGGCCTCCCACTACAACCGCACGACGCCGTTCATGGCCCGGATCTATCCGGTGATGGGCGCGCTGGCCGTCCTGCTGACCTCGGCCAGCCTCGTCTACGGGATCGCGATCGCCCGCAACCCCGACACGGGATTGCGTCCGTCCCTGAAGTTGGCGGTCGCGCTCGGCCTCGTCCTCACCTTCGTGCTGACCGTCCCCGCCGCTGCCATCCTGTCGTCCCTGCCCGGGCACGGCATCGGCGCGGCCGGCACGGGCGCGAGGATCCCCGTGCTCGGCTGGTCGCGCGAGGCCGGAGATCTCAGGGTCGCCCATTTCCTTGCATCGCACGCGCTCCACATCCTGCCGCTGGCCGGCCTGCTCATCGCAGCCGTCGCGCCTGACCGAATCGCGAAGGCAGGCGTCTGGCTCACGGGCGCGACCCTGGCCGGTGCGGTGGCCTTCGCCGTGGTCCAGGCCCTCTCGGGATCTCCCTTCATTCCAGTGACCTGAGCCCATCCCCGGGGTCGGTCCAAATCCCACCCCCTTGACGTGGGACTTTTTCCCACATATCGCTTGCGCCAGTCATTGCCTGGAGATTGGCGCATGCAATCCTCTCCATCCGAGCCCTGCGGGCTCGACGGCGCCGCAGCCGCGCGGCGGCCGTCGGTCCTTCACCTGTTCAAGGTCTACTACCCGGACCTCTGCGGCGGTGCGCTCACCGTCATCAGGGACATCTGCAGCGGGCTGAAGCAGGCCTTCACGCCGAAGGTCCTCGTCTGCTCCCGCAGCGGCGGCGGCAGCGAGATCGTCATCGAGGACGTGCCGGTGGAGCGGGTGCACTCCATGGGCGACCTCTTCTCGCTTCCGCTCGCGCCCTCCTATCCGGTCCGGCTGTGGAAGCGGATCGCCGAGCACGACCTCCTGGCGCTGCATGCGCCCTTCCCCCTGGCGGACCTGGTGTTCGCCTGCGGGCTGGGACGGCGGCGCCCGCTCGTCGTGCACTGGCACGCCGACGTGGTGACCCATTGGGCCCTGCGCTGGCTCGTGCATCCGCTCATGCGCCGGACGCTGCGGCGCGCCCAGGCCATCGTGGTCTCCGACCCGATCCTCGTGCGCACCACGCCGCTTCTGCAGGAATTCGCCAGCAAGTGCCACGCCGTGCCGTTCGGCGTCGACGTCGACAAGTATGGCGGTGCCGACGGCCCCGCCCAGCCGGTCAACGAGCGGGGCCGGCTGGTGCTCGCCTGCGGCAGGCTCGTTCCCTACAAGGGCTTCGACGTCCTGGTCCGGGCCGCCGTCGGGCAGGCCTTCGACGTCTGGATCGTCGGCGAGGGGCGCGAGCGGGCCCGCCTGACGCAGCTCATCGAGGAGCTCGGCGTCGGCGATCGCGTGCATCTCCTCGGCCAGGTGCCCGACGGGGAACTCGCCAAGCTGATGCTGATGGCCGACGTGTTCGTCATGCCGTCGGTGTCCAACGCTGAGACCTTCGGCATCGCGCAGCTCGAGGCGATGGCGGCCGGCCGCCCCGTCGTCAACACGGCGCTCGACACCGCCGTGCCGCGGGTGGCCCGCCATGGTATCGAGGCTCTCACGGTGCCGCCGGGCGATCCCGCTAGGCTCGCATCCGCGATCGCGGCGCTGATCGCCGATCCGGACCTTCGCCGCAGGATGGGAGCGGCGGCGCGGCGCCGGGCCGTCACGGTCTATCCGACCGAGGCGTTCCGCACGGGCATCGAGGCGGTCTATCGCCGCGCCGTCGCACGCGCTCCGCTCAAGGTCAGGAAGCCCGCCGGCAGCGGCCCGCTGGGCGTCGTGAGGATCGCCGGGGCACTGGCCTGGTCGGACATCCGTCATCGCTACGCGCGCTCGATCCTCGGCCCCTTCTGGATGACGCTGCAGATGTCGATCATGGTGGCGGTGCTCGGCTCGGTGCTGGGTCACGTCTCCGGGGGGAGCGCCTTCGAGAGGCTGCCGATCCTCGCCGCGAGCCTGACGGCGTGGATGTTCTTCAGCGGCGTCATCCTCGACGCCACGACGGCCCTCCAGGACTCGGCCAGCCTGATCAAGGATCGTGCGCTGCCGCCCGTGACCTTCCTGCTCCAGTGCACGTTCCGCCAGGGGCTGTTCGCCCTGCACAATGCCTGCGTCCCCCTGCTGCTCTGGCTCGTCCTCACGCCCCACAGCCTGTCCGGCCTGCTGCCGGCGATCCCGGGCCTGCTTCTCTTCGCCGCCTGCACCTTCGGGCTCGGCCTGCTGCTCGGAACCCTGGCAACGCGGTTCCGTGACCTGAAGCCGATCATCGAATCCACGCTGACGCTCGGCTTCCTGTCGTCGCCGATCGTGTGGACGCCCGAGATGCTGAACTCCGCGGCGACCGTCATCCGCATCAACCCGCTCACGCACCTCTTCGCCGTGTGGCGCGAGCCGCTGTTCACGGGCCATCTCAGCACGGCGAGCCTGGCCGTCGTGCTGGCCGGCGTCGGAACCCTCGCGCTGGCGAGCCTCGTCGTCGTCGCCCGGTTGCGGCGGGCCGCGTTCTGGGTGTGATCCGATGACCGAGATCAGGCTGGACGAGGTCTGCCTCGACTACCCCCTCTATGGCGCCTACGACTTCTCCCTGAAACGCCGGGTGCTGGGGCGGCTGGTCGACGAGCCCTCCACGGCGCGGACCCTGCGCGCCATCGACGGCGTCTCGCTTCGGGCCAGGGCCGGAGCCCGCATCGGCCTCGCCGGCGCCAACGGCTCCGGCAAGTCGACCCTGCTGCGCGTGATCGCCGGCGTCTATCCGCCGACCAGCGGCCACGTCGGGATCAGCGGCACCATCATGCCGCTGCTGGGACTGAACGCCGGGGTCAACCTCGACTTCGTGGCGAACGACAACATCGACATCCTGCTGCGCATCGGCGGACACGTGGCGACGCGGGAGTCCATTGACGAGATCTGGGCCTTCACCGAGCTCGACGAACGCATGCGCCGCCTGCCTCTGCGCATGTTCTCGTCAGGCATGCTGATGCGGGTGCTGTTCGCCACGGCGACGGCCTTTCCCGCCGACATCCTGCTGCTCGACGAGTGGCTGAGCGTGGTGGACGAGAGCTTCGCCGCGAAGGCCGAAAAGCGCTTGCTCGCCCTGGTCGAAACCGCGGCGATCGTGGTCGTCGCGTCCCACGACCAGGGACTGCTCAAGCGCGTCTGCAACGAGATCGTCTACCTGGACAAGGGGCGGATCGTCGGCACCGCGCGCCCTCAGCCGCGGGCCGGCATGGCCACCAACCCGAGAGCACATCCATGAGCAAGATCCTGATCGTCAGCGAAGCGCTCGGCGAGCCCAACCACAAGCGTGGCATCTTCCACTTCACGCGCGACCTGGTGCGTTCGCTGGCGAAAGAAGGCCACGACCTCACATTGCTGGTCGAGACATCGCCCCGCTATCGCAAGCTCAAGGCGCGCCAGAAGCAGGTCGGCCTGTTCCCGGAGGGCACGCGGCTGATCGAGCTTCTGGCCCTGTACCGTTTCCTCGATGAAGCAGACGCGCCCGAAGTGCCCGGGCGCCCTGCCTGGAAGCGCCGCCTCGCCTGGTACCGCGGGCACCTGCGGCGGATCCTGTCCCGGGAGTTCGGGGAGGCGATGCTGCGCGCGGCAGGGCTCGCGCCGGTCCGCGCCAAGAGGATCGACAACGACATCGGCAGCCTCGCCTATGTCCCGCGGCAACTGCGCCACCTGGAGCTCTTCAGGAGCTTCCATCTCGAACCCGGGTTCTACGGCTTCCAGGACGTGTCGGCGCTGACGCTGATGCCGGCGCCTCGGATCGACGCGCGGGGCTACGACGTGGTCGTGCTGGATACGCCGATCCGGGTGAGGGTTCGCCGGGATCCAGGCGCGAGGGTGGTGGGCGTGATCCACGACCTGCTGCCCCTCACCGACCTGAAGCTGACGGACATGGCGACGCGGGTGTTCATGTCCCGCGTCAAGTCGCTGCTCATCGAGGCGGACGAACTGGCCTTCGTCTCGCGCTTCAGCCTGGACGTGTTCCGACAGTTGCTCCCGCAGTTCGCCCATGTGCCGGCGCGCGTCGTGTATCCGCGAACGACGTTCACGATCGCCGAGCCCCAGGATGGGGCGCCGCTGGAACGGCCGTCCTTCGTCGTCATCGTGTCGGACGAGCCGCGCAAGAACTTGGCCACCGTCCTTCGCGCCTTCCGCGGGCTGCCGCAGGCCGATCTCGTCGTGATCGGAAAGGCGAGCCCCGAAATCCTGCAGGGCCTTCCTCCCAATGCCCGCTATGCGGGCTATGTGGACGAGCAGGAAAAGGCGGCGCTGCTGGCCGGCGCGCACGGGCTGATCATGCCGAGCTACGCCGAGGGATTCGGCATCCCGATCATCGAGGCGCTGGCCGCCAACACGCCGGTCGTGTGCTCGGACATACCCGTGTTCAGGGAGGTCGCGGGCGATCTTGCGGAGTACTTCGACCCCTTTTCAGACGCCTCCCTGCGGGGCGCGGTCGAGCGGGTCATCGCCATGCAGGACGCCCTGCGGCAGCGCATCCGCGTCGGACGGCCGATGCTCGTCTCGCGCTTCGACTTCGCCGGCCAGGGCCGCGACCTCCTGTCGAACCTGCCGGACGAGGTTCGAGGCGGCGCCGAAACGCCGGCCGAAGGCGATCGCGATGGATGGATCCGCCACGAGGTGACGGCCTGACCAGGACTGGCGGCGCCGGCTAGTGCGGCGGCCCGCCCGGGCCGCCGGGTGGGCCGATTCCGGCATTGCCGGGCGGCGCCTCACCGGCGCCGCCGAACGAGCCTGACGGGCCCGCCGGGGCGCCTGCGCCCCCGAAGCCCGCACCTCCACCCGGTGCCGAGCCGCCGGGTGCCGAGCCCCCCGGACCTCCGGACGGTCCGCCCGGACCTTGGCCGGGGGCTCCGGGCGGTCCTCCCGACGGTCCTCCGGGAGGTCCCCCCGGCGGTCCGCCGGGGGGACCATGGCGGTCTGGCCCCGAGGGGCCGCCCCCCCCGGGATCGGCGGCGCGCAAGGCTTCCACCACCAGGTATCCGGTCGCGTCGCGGGTGGCTTCCAGCACGGCGCGCATCTCGCCCGTGTCGAGCGCCGCCTTCGACCGGTCGCCGACGATCTGATAGGGGCCGATCTGGAGGTCCTCTCCCACGCGCTTCACATAGGCTTCCATCACGAGCCGGCTGATGCCCGGGATCTCGGACAGCTCGTCGGCAAAGGCGCTGGCGACCCGCATGGTGCCACCGGCCACGCGACCCTCGGCCACGATCCGCTGGCCGACCAGCGCGGCGTCGACTCCGGAGATCCGCAGGCCGCCGATCCGCAGCGTCGAACCGGGCCCGCGCGCGAGCACGCCGGCGACACGAGGCGTTGAAGTCCGCCGCGGCTCCACCAGGCTCGCGACGATGGTGCCGTCGGTCCGGCGCAGGCCGAAGACGGCGACCCGGCTGCCGCGCGCGGGTGCTGACGAGGAAGGCGGGAGCTGGATCGTCTGGCCGAGGACGCGGATGGTGTCGCCCTTCACCCGGTCGACGGGTCCGACGACCTCGCTCTGGACGTCGATGCGGCGGGTCGTGAGGGTCCCGTCGCGCTCGGCGCGGGCCACCACGCGCGTGAGATGGCCGATCCGCAGGTCGCTCGCCGTGGACGGGCGCCCGTCGATGACGACGTCGACGCTGGCCGGGTAGGCGATGCGCCGGTCGTTCACGACGATGCTGCCGAAACGCTGGATCACGCCGACATAGCCCGTGCCGCCGATCCCGCCATCGCGGCCGGCCGAGATGCCGGTACCGCCGATGCCCTGGTCGGTCGGCGCCACCTGGCCGCGGGCCATGCCGGTCCCGGCGAGCCAGAGACCCGCCAGCAGCATGCGGCGCGAGATCGTCCAACGCGGGCTCATGTCGTGCCCTTGTCGGAAGGGGGCGCAGGCGTTGGGCCGGCGTCCTCCCTGTAGACGTAGACGCCGAAGATCCAACGGCTCGCACCACCTTTGTCGTGGGCGAGCGAGCGGTTCGCGTCGCCGTTGGCGGTCGTCAGCGCATCCATCGCCAGCCTGCGCGAGCGGGCCTCGAGCTGGCGAGCAAGTTCGGGAGAAAGATTGTCGTAGTGCACGGCCCGCTCCATGAACGGCGGTGTGCTCGAGGAGACGTTCGTCACGGCTGCGGCCATGTGATCGTGAAGGTTGCGGCCGAAATAGTGCCACTTGCGGTCGTCGTCGCCGTGCGGGACGAAGGCGGCCTCCATGAGGACGATGTGGTCGGCCGCGTCCACCGTGACGAGCTTGCGGTCGAGCCACTCGTCCAGCACGGCGCGGGGGCGCACGTCCTTCGTCACCGAGGCGACCAGCGACTCGAATGACGGCTGGTCGTCTGGCGCCGTCCGCGGCAGCGGCAGCGGCTCGCCATTCACGTCGTTGAACTGCGGGGCCGACAGCCAGCGGGCGACGATGGCGCTGGTGCGCGACAGCGACGCCGGCGTCTCGCGCACCGGCGCGCCGGCGCCACGCAGGCGCGACACGTCCTTGCGATGGATGCCGGTGAGGAGGCTGACGCGGCTGTCGGTCTGCTCCTTGCCGTCGAGCGCGAACTCGTGCTCGGCGACGTTGACGAAGAGCTCGCGCAGGAGCTGGGCGAGCGCGGGAAACGTCATTCCGCTGCGGATGCAGAGCCTGACCAGGGGGCGCAGCAGGCGACGCAACGGCGCATGGACCTGCTCGGCCGAGATCGGGAGCAGGTCCGCCTTGTCTGGGTCGCCCTTCCCGGCTCTCTTGGTCATCCCCGGAGGCTATCAAAGCATGACGTGGGAATCAATCCCACAGTCATGCCAATTACCGTCAGGGGACGATCGCTCAGGGCAGGATGACTTTGCCGGGGTTCAGGAGACCGCGCGGGTCCAGGCTGCGCCGGATCAGCCGCGAGAGCTCCAGCTCCTCGGCCGAGCGATAACGGACCAGCTCGGCGACCCGGTAGCTGCCGATGCCGTGTTCGGCCGAGATCGATCCGCGATGGGCCGCGACGATGTCGTGCACCAGGCGGTTGACCTCGCCCACGTCCTGCCCTTCCGGCAGGAGCACGTTGAAGTGGACGTTGCCGTCCCCGGCATGGCCGAAGGCATTGAGGCGCGTACCGGGAGCCTTGGTTTCGAGCGCCTCCCTGGCTTCGGCGAGGAAGGCCGGAAGCGCGGGGATCGGCACGGAGACGTCGTGCTTGGCGCTGCGCCCCTCCTTGAGCTCCGCTTCGGTGATGCGTTCGCGAAGGGCCCAGATCTGCTGCGCCTGGGCCTGGGATTCCGCGATCACGCCGTCGATGGCGGTGCCCCCTTCCAGCGCGGTCATCAGCGCGCCCTCGACCGCATCCCTGAGGCCGGGCAGGCTCGATGACGCCTCCAGCAGGACGAACCAGTCGCCCGCGTCGATGGGCGCCTTGAGGCCGAAGTGCTTGTCGACGAGCTCGAGCGAGAAGCCGCTGATCAACTCGAAGGCGTTGATCACGTCGCCCAGTTCGTCCTGCATGGACTTGAGGAGGAGAAGCGCCTGCTCGGCGCTGCCCACCGACAGGAGGGCCGTCACGACCGACTTCGGCCGCGGCATGATGCGCAGGACGGCCGCCGTCACGATGCCGAGCGTGCCCTCCGAGCCGACGAAGAGGTGCTTCCAGTCGTAGCCGGCGTTGTCCTTGCGCAGATGGCGCAAGCCGTCGACCACGGTCCCGTCGGCGAGCACCACTTCGAGTCCGAGAACCAACTGCCGCGTCATGCCGTAGCGCAACACGTTGATGCCGCCGGCATTGGTCGAGACGATTCCCCCGATCTGCGCTGAACCTTCCGCGGCGAGGCTGACGGGCAGCATCCTTCCCTGGGCCTCCGCCGCGTCCTGCGCCGTCTTGAGGATGCAGCCGGCCTCGACCTCGATCGTCATGCCGACCGGGTCGATGTGGCGGATCGCGTTCATCCGCGACAGGGACAGGACGATCTGCGTGCCGCTGCCGTCCGGAACCGCGCCCGCCGCCATTCCGGTGTTGCCGCCTTGGGGAACGACCGAGACGTTGTCGCGGGCGGCCAGGCGCATGACCGTCGCCACCTCCGCCGTGGTCCGGGGCTTCACGACGCACAAGGCCCGCCCCTTCACCGTATGACGCCAGTCCCTCTCGTAGGGTTGGCGGTCGTCGGGGTTGGTCACGACGGCGGTTTCACCGAGGGCCGTGCGCAGGTCGTCGAGAAGCATGGCGGAGGGATCCGGCAGGGATGAAGCGTCGGGAGAGGTCGTCAGCGTGGCTCGTACCACATCCGCCGTCAGGCCGGCATCGGCAAGCCGAGGATCGAGCGGGCCTGCCGCCATGTCGCAACCGGGCGGCCGTGGACGTCGCAGAGCTCGACGGCCCGCTTCACCAGGGCCGCGTTGGAGGGCGCGAGCCGGTCCTTGTCGAGGCGCACATTGTCTTCCAGACCCGTGCGCGTGTGGCCGCCCTTGGCGATGGCCCACGCGTTCACGCGGATCTGGTCGGGACCGATGCCGGCGGCGCACCAGGTGGCGTCCGGCGCGAAGCGCTTCAGCGTCTCGATGTAGAAATCCAGGATGGGCTCGTCGGCAGGCATAGCGTTCTTCACGCCCATGACGAACTGCACGTGGAGCGGCGCCACGAGTCGTCCATCAGCCGCCATGCGGGCCGCCTGGACGACGTGACTGAGATCGAAGGCCTCGATTTCGGGCTTGATGCCGTAGGCTTTCATCTCGGACGGCAGCCAGTCGACGAGGTCGGGCGGATTTTCATAGACGCGTGTCGGGAAGTTGTTCGATCCGACCGACAGGGACGCCATGTCCGGTCGCAGCGGCAGCATGCCGCCGCGCTCACGCCCGGCTCCCGACCGCCCTCCCGTCGACAGCTGCACGATCATGCCGGCGCAGTGCTTTTCCAGGCCCTCCTTCAGCCGGGCGAATCGCTCCGGGTCCGAGGTGGGCCGGCCGTCGTCATCCCGAACGTGGCAGTGGGCGATCGTCGCACCCGCCTCGAAGGCCTCGTGCGTGCTCTCGATCTGCTCGGCAATGGTAATCGGAACGGCAGGATTGTTCGCCTTGGTCGGCAGCGAACCGGTGATGGCCACGCAGATGATGCAGGGGTTTGCGGCAGGCGAGGGCATCGGGTCCTCGGGAATGGTGTCCGATTCGCGGTGTCGGGCCGCCTTCGGCCGGTGCGCGTCCCGTGGGACGGGCGCAGCGGCCGCGACCAGGCGGAAAGCCTATCGGATTTTGCGGGATCGGGAAGAGAGAGCGGTCCGCATGGCGTCGGGGCCGACGGCCCGCGGGAGCTTCACATCGCCGCGGGTGGTGTTTCAGCTCGGTCGACGGCCACGCCAAACGCAAACAGCCCGCCAAGGATGTTGGCGGGCTGTTCGGGTAATTTTGGTTGCGGGGAC
>NZ_CAMFHB010000075.1 GCF_945952055.1 uncultured Alsobacter sp. | reverse complement strand
CCGCTCCGCCCTGGCGTTCGACCGGCGCCGGCGGCGGCGCGACGTGCGGCCGGGGGGCCGGCAGGGCCTCGCTCGCCCGCAGGCAGCGCACGAAGCCGCCTCCGGCGCGGGCCGTGGCCGGCACGGTCGCCTCGCAGGCCGGCAGGGCATGCGCGCAGCGGTCCTTGAAGGCGCAACCGGACGGCGGCGGGGCGAGCCCCGGCACGGTGCCGGGAATGGCGCCGATCTGCGCGCCGCCCGGCCGGCAGGCGAGCAGGGCCTGGGTGTAGGGATGCCGCGGATCGGCGAACACCGAGGCGCGGGGCCCCGTCTCCACGATCTCCCCGGCATACATCACGGCCACCGTGTCGGCGTGCCGCGCGGCCAGCGCGAGATCGTGCGTGATGAACAGGATGGCGAGGCCCGGATCGCGCTTCAGGTCGGCCAGGATGGCCAGGATCTGGGCCTGCACCGTCGCGTCGAGCGCGGTGGTCGGCTCGTCGGCGATGAGCAGCGACGGCTCGGTCATCAGCGCCGTGGCGATCATGACGCGCTGGCGCTGCCCGCCGGAGAGCTCGTGCGGATACTGGCGCAGCCGCAGCGCGGGCCGGTCGATGCCGGTGCGCGCCAGCATGGCCTCCGCCCGCTCGAGCGCCTGGCGGCGCGTGGCGGCGGGCCGGTGCGCCAGGAAGCCCTCGATCATCTGCTCGCCGATGGTCCACACCGGGTCGAGCGAGGTCGACGGATCCTGGAAGATCATCGTCGCCTTGTCGCCGCGCACCGTGCGCCACTGCGCCTCGGTGGCGGCGCGCAGGTCCGCGCCGACCACGGCGAGGCGCTCGGCCCGGCGGTCGGCCCGGGCCGGAAGCAGGCCGAGCACGGACAGCGCGGTCAGCGACTTGCCGCTGCCGCTTTCGCCCACGAGGCACAGCATCTCGCCGGGCGCGATGGCGAGGTCGACGCCGCGCACCGCCTGCAGCGGCCCCTGGCCGGTCGGCAGCGTGATCCGCAGTCCCGCGAGGTCGAGCGCGTTCATCGCGGCATGTCCGGGGCCAGGCGATCGCGAATGCCGTCGCCGACGAGGTTGATGGCCAGCACCAGCAGCATCAGCGCGGCACCCGCGAAGCCGATCTGCCACGGGTCGGAGCTGATGAAGCGACGGCCCTCGGCCATCATCAGGCCCCAGGACGGCTCGGGGGCCTGGATGCCGAGGCCGAGGAAGCTCAGCGCCGCCGCGGCCAGGATGCACTGGGCGCATTCGAAGGTGAAGATCACCGCGAACTGGCTGGCCACGTTCGGGAAGACCTCCCGCAGCAGGATGTGGGCGTGCGAGCAGCCCAACGCCTCGGCGCGGGTCACGTAGTCGCGCACGGCGACCTGCGCGGTGGCCGTGCGCATGACCACCGCGAAGCGGTCCCACACGGTGATGCCGAGCACCAGCACCACCACCCACAACCCGCTGCCGATCACCTGCAGCAGGGCGAGCGCGACCAGGAGCGCGGGCAGCGCCAGGCGCGTGGCGATGACCATGGAGATCGCCCGGTCGACCCAGCCGCCCGCGTAGCCCGCCACGAGGCCCAGCGTCCCGCCGATGAGGCCGGCGAGCACGGCGCCGCCGGCGCCGACGATCAGCGAGATGCGCGCGCCGTGGATCAGCCTCGACAGCGTGTCGCGGCCGAAGGCGTCGGTGCCCAGCGGATAGGTCCAGCTGCCGCGCGGTTCCCAGGCCGGCGGCCGCAGTCGCCGCACCAGGCTCTGCGCATAGGGGTCGTGCGGCGAGAGCCAGCCCGCCGCGAGCGCGGCGACCAGCATGACGGCCAGAATGGCGAGGCCGAGATAGAAGGGCCAGCGCGAGGTCATCGGCGCAGCCTCGGGTCGAGCAGGCCGTTGACGACGTCGGCGGCCAGCGTGAGGAGCACGAAGACCAGCGCCACGATCACGACGATCCCCTGCACCACGGGAAAGTCCGAACGCAGGATGGCGCTCCAGGCGAGCAGGCCGATGCCGTTGAGCGCGAACACGCTCTCCACCACGATCGAGCCGCCGAGCAGCGTGCCGAACTGCACCATCGACACCGAGACCACCGGCATGATGGCGTTGCGCAGCGCATGGCGGATGAGGATCGCGCGCGGCGGCAGGCCCTTCGCCCGCGCCGCGCGGATGAAGTCGGCGCCCAGCACCTCGAGCATGCCGGCCCGCGTCAGGCGGGCGATCACGGGCATCACGAACCAGCCGAGCGCCATGATCGGCATCACGAAGCTGGTCCACGTCTCGGTGCCGGAGATCGGCAGGGCCTGCAGGCGCACGCCGAAGAGCAGGATCAAGAGCAGGCCCGTCCAGTAGGCCGGCATCGCCTGCGCCAGCGTGGTGAGGGCCAGGCACAGCCGATCCGGCCAGCCGCCACGGTGCACGGCTGCCGCCATGCCGAGCGGAATGCCCACCGCGAGCGCGAGCGCGAGGGAGCCCAGCGCCAGCACGATCGTCACCGGCAGCCGGTCCAGGATCATCGTGGCCACGGGTTCCTTGGAGAAGAAGGACTGCCCGAGGTCGCCGCGCAGCACGTGCCCGAGCCACGAGAGATATTGGTCGGGCAGGCTGCGGTCGAGGCCGTAATAGGCCCGGATGCGGGCGATGTCGGCGGGGCTCGCCTCCATGCCGCCGATCGACACCGCCAGGTCTCCGCCCACCTGCACCAGGGCGAAGGTCGCCAGCGACACCAGCACGCAAACGAGCGCCGCGTCGAGGACGCGGCGCAGCAGATAGGCCGTCACGGGCCGCTCAGCGCCAGCCCGAGAGCGCCATGGCGGGATAGCCGTCCGCCGGCGGCACGAAGTCGAGATCCTCGCGGTAGCCGTAGCTCGTCACCGCCGTCATGATCGGCAGCACGAAGGCCTCCTCGGCGATCTTGGAAAAGCCGAGCTTGTAGAGGCGCGTGCGCTCGGCCGGATCGACGATGCTGCCCGCCTGCTTGAACCACTCCATGACCTCGGGGTCCTTGGTATAGTCGCCCGGCTGGCCCATGAAGAACAGCGGCACCAGCGCGGAGACGTCGTAGACGCCGCTGGAGGGCCACGGCACGATGCTGGCAGGAAGCTTGCCGGCGAAGAAGTCCTTGATCCAGGCGGAGGTCTCGCGGAAGTCGACCTTGCCCTGGATGCCGATCTCGCGGAGATCGCCCAGGATCGCCTCGGCCACGGGACCGCTGTCCGTGAAGGCCGCGATGTTCAGCGTGAAGCCGTTCGGATAGGCGGAGGCCTTCATCAGCGCCTTGGCCGCCGCGAGGTCCCGCTTCACCTTCTTCACGTCGGTGGGGCAGCCGAACTGCTTGGGGTGGCATACGGCGTCGATCACCACGCTGCCCGGTCCCTGCAGCACCTCGCTGATCGCCGCGCGGTCGACCGCGGCGGCGATCGCCATGCGCACGTTCTTGTCCTGCAGCGGGTTGGCGCCGCTGCGTCCCGCCGCGTCGAGCGACAGGAACGACACCGAGGTCGAACCGCCCGACACGGCCTTGACCCCCGCCGCACCCTTCAGCTGCGAAACCTGGTCGGGATTGATGTTCCACAGGAAGTCGACGCGCCCGCGCGACAGCTCCGCCACCTGCGTCTGCGGGTCGGCGATGGTCACCACCGTCATCTTGGCGAGGCGCGGCGCGCCCCAGGCCGCGGCGTGATACTGGGCGTTGCGTGCGAGAACGAGCTTGCGGCCCGCCTCGAAGCTCTCGACCTTGAACGGCCCGGTCCCGACGGCCGCCTTGGCGAAACCCTGCGGGCCCAGCGTGGCATAGGCGCCCTTGGGCAGGATGTAGAGGGTCTGCGTCAGGCGATCGACCGCCGACGGGGTCGGCGCCTTGAGCACGAGGCGCACGGTGTAGGCGTCCACCTTCTCGGCATGGTCGATGTAGCCGTAGTCGGCATCGGCGAAGGAGACCGGCGGCTCCTTGCGCTTCACCTGGCCCACCGTGAACACCACGTCGTCGGCGTCGAAGGCCTGGCCGTCGTGGAACGTCACGTTCTTGCGCAGCGCGATCTCGAGCGTCTTGTCGTCCGCCCACTTCCAGCCTTCGGCCAGCAGCCCCTTGGCCTGGCCGCTCGCGGGGTCGCGGTAGAACAGCGTCTCGACGACGTTGCGGATCACGAGCTGCGACGTGCGCTTGGCGGTGGCATAGGGGTCCAGCGTCTCGATCTCGCTGGTGAAGCCCCAGGTCAGCGCGTTCTCCGCCTTCTGGGCCATGGCAGGGCGTGGCGAAGGCGGCGAAGGCCGCGAGCAGCAGGTGGCGCAGGCGCATGGCGTGGGGTTCCTCAACGCAGATGGGGGAGAATGCCGGCAAGCGCCGTCGGAAGAGTTTCGCCGAACCGGCGCGACCGCTCGGGCGACCAGCCCTGCACGGGGTCCTGCCACCAGGACGTGTCCTTGAAGGGCTGCTCGAGCAGCACGGACAGGCAGTCGAACCGCTCGGCGATCCAGTTCCATGCCATCCGCAGGTCGGCCTCGGCCGGCGCCCCGCCCGGATAGGGATGGCCGCGCTCGTACTCCGGCGAGGCGGCGGCCCAGAGCTTCTCGAAGCGCGTGAACAGGCCGGTCAGGCGAGCCGAGCGCGAGGGGATCTCGAGCGGGCCGCCCAGGAAATTGCAGCGCAACTCCTCGTCGGCATGCCCGTCCAGGCAGAAGTCGACGCCGGTCGCCTCCATGAGGTCGCGCACGCACAGCACCTCCGGCGAGCGCTCGGCGCTGGGCGACACCCATTCGCGGTTCAGGTTCACGCCCAGCGCGTTCGACCGCGTCCAGCCGTGCATGAGGCCGTCGGGATTGAGCGTCGGCACCACGTAGACGACGGCCTGGTCGAGAATGCGCCGGGCGGTCGGGTCGTGGGCGTCGAGCATCCGGTCGAGGAAGCCTTCCAGGAAGAACCCGCTCTGCGTTTCGGAAGGATGCTGACCCGCGATGATCCAGAGCTTGCGCCGGCCGGCGCCGTCCTCGCCCAGGGTCATGAGGTCGATGTCGGCGCCGAGCACGCTGCGGCCGATGCTGCGCACCCGCACCCGTGGCGAGAGCTGCGCGCGGGCCACCATGTCGAGGTGGCGATCCATGGAGTAGGGCGCCCACTGGGCATAGTGGCAGACGTCGAAGTCCGGCGTGTGCTCGAAGCCGTAGACCTGTCCGTCGAAGGACGAGGGCAACCGGAACCAGGTGCTGCGGTCATAGGACGCCACCGGGCCGGTGCGCGTGAAGGCGTTCTCCACGTCCTCGCGCCCGGCGAGCCGGTTGGCCAGCGTGTCGCCCGCGTTCAGGATCCTGAACCGACAGGCGACGCCCCGCGCCCCGGTGATGCGGAAATTGAACCGGCCCATGAAGGCGCAATGGGGATCCGGGACAAAGCGAAGCTGGATGTCGTCGGGCCGGGTGGCGTCCACCACCTCGATCCGTCCGCCCGGAATCGTGCCGTTGACCGAGATGGCCATCTGCGTTCGCCTGCCCCCGCTGGCTGTTCCCGGTGACGGTATGAACTCACGTTCAAGCCGTCAACGCGAGTTGATGTGCGGGCGGTGAGGACGCGTCGTCGCGATGCTGCGTCCCTCGACACGCCGCCTCCCACGTGGGTCGTTGGATCTGACATCTCCATCGCGCGACCAGCTCTCCGCCGTCCTGCCCGGGCCTGGCCCGGGCATCCACGACTCTGCTGGCCCATTCTCAAGTCGTGGGTGGCCGGGCCAAGCCCGGCCATGACGCGGAGAGGGAGGTGCCAGCTGGACGACCGAAAGATTCACATCCTCCGGGCAGGCCGCATAGCGGCCGCGTCGAAGGTGCGCAGAACGATCAGAACGCGTCAGCCCTTCGCGTCCAGCTTGTCCTGGGTCTTCGTGTCGAAGTCGCCGGCGTCGTGGCGCTCGCGCAGCTGCTCGTGGGGCTCGCCGCTCATGCGGTTCACCATGCGGCCGCGCTTCACGGCCGGGCGGGCCATGAGCTGGTCGGCCCAGCGCAGCACGTTCTTGTACTCGTGGACGGAGAGGAACTCGGCCGCATTGTACTGCCAGCCCTTCGCCATGCCGCCGTACCAGGGGAAGATGGCCATGTCGGCGATCGTATAGTCGGGGCCGGCCACGAACTCGCTCTCGGCCAGGCGCCGATCGAGCACGTCGAGCTGGCGCTTCGTCTCCATGGCGTAGCGGTCGATGGCGTATTCGATCTTCACCGGCGCATAGGCGTAGAAGTGGCCGAAGCCGCCGCCCATGAAGGGCGCGCTGCCCATTTGCCAGAACAGCCAGGAGAAGCACTCGGCGCGCGCGGCGCGGTCGGTCGGCAGGAAGGCCCCGAACTTCTCGGCGAGATAGGTGAGGATGGCGCCGGACTCGAAGACCCGCACCGGCTTGGGCTCGCTGCGGTCCAGAAGCGCCGGGATCTTCGAGTTCGGGTTGACGCCGACAAAGCCGCTGCCGAACTGGTCACCCTCGCCGATCTTGATCAGCCAGGCGTCGTATTCCGCACCGGAATGCCCGAGCGCCAGCAGCTCCTCGAGCAGGATCGTCACCTTCTGGCCGTTCGGCGTGCCCAGCGAGTAGAGCTGCAGCGGGTGCTTTCCGACCGGCAGCTCCTTGTCGTGAGTCGGGCCGGCGATCGGCCTGTTGATGTTGGCGAAGCGGCCGCCGTTGCCCTTGTTCCAGGTCCACACCTTGGGGGGCACATACTCGGAAGAGCCGGTCATCGTCTTGCTCCGATTGAAGGGGAGCCCGCCGGGCGGGCCGAAGCCGCGACCATACACGACCCGTACCACGCGTCAGCAGGCACGCAGGGCGGATCGGCATTGCAGCCATGCACGGCGGCGACGGTCAGGTCGGCTGGACGGCCGGCAGCGCCGGGGCCTCTTCGCGCAGCGGCGCCCGGAAACCCCGCAGACGCAGCGCGTTGCTGACCACGCTCACGCTGGACAGCGCCATCGCGAAGCTCGCGAAGATGGGGGACATCAAGATCCCGAAGGCGGGGAACAGGACGCCGGCCGCGACCGGGATCAGGACGATGTTGTAGCCGAACGCCCAGGCCAGGTTCTGGCCGATGTTGCGCAACGTGGCGCGCGACAGCGCCAGCGCGTTGGCCACGTTGCGCAGGTCCCCGGACATCAGCACCACGTCCGCGCTCTCGATGGCCACGTCCGTGCCCGTGCCGATGGCGATGCCGACGTCGGCCTGCGCGAGGGCAGGGGCGTCGTTGATGCCGTCGCCCACGAAGGCGACCTTGCCGGCCGCCTGGAGGCGCGCCACGTGGCCGGCCTTGTCGGTCGGCAGCACCTCGGCGATGACCTCGTCGATCCCCAGGCCGCGCGCGATGGCCTGCGCGGTCGCCTGGGCGTCGCCGGTGATCATCACCAGCCGCACGCCCGCCTCGCGCAGGGCCTGCAGCGCCTGCGGCGTGGTCTCCTTCACGGGATCGGCGACGGCGAGCACGGCGGCGATGCGCCCGTCGATGGCGGCATAGAGCGGCGTGCGGCCGTGCTGCGCCAGGCGCGCGGCGACCTCCGCCAGGGGCCCGGGCGCGACGGCGTCGCGCACCATCATCCGCTCCGCACCGACTGCCACCCGCCGGCCGTCGACCAGGGCCGTCACGCCGAAGCCCGGCTGGCCGTCGAAGGCCTCGACGGCCCCGCCGGCGAGCCCGCGGCGCCGGGCCTCCGCCACGATCGCGGCGGCCACGGGGTGCTCGGACCGGCTCTCGACGGCGGCGACGAGGCGCAGCACGTCGTCGGCATCGAAGCCGTCGGCCGGCACGAGGTCGGTCAGCTCGGGCCGGCCCTTGGTCAGGGTTCCGGTCTTGTCGAGCGCGACGATGGTGGTTTCCTTGAGCGCCTGCAGGGCCTCGCCGCGGCGGAACAGGATGCCGAGCTCGGCGGCCCGCCCGGTGCCGACGAGGATGGAGGTCGGCGTGGCGAGCCCCATGGCGCAGGGGCAGGCGATGATCAGCACGGACACGGCGCTCACCACCGCGAGGCCCAGCGCGTCCGTGCCGCCGGCCAACAGCCACCCGGCGAAGGTCAGGAGCGCGATGGCGAGCACCGCGGGCACGAACCACAGGGTGACCCGGTCGACGAGACCCTGGATCGGCAGCTTCGAGCTCTGGGCCGCCTCCACCGTCTTCACGATGCGCGCGAGCAGGGTGTCGGCGCCGACCTTGGTGGCGCGAAACCGGAAGGTGCCCGTCTTGTTCACGGTGCCGCCCACGACGGTCGCTCCCGCGCCCTTGGCCGCGGGGATCGGCTCGCCTGTGATCATGGCTTCGTCGACGAAGGACGACCCGTCGATGACCTCGCCGTCGACCGGCACGCGCTCGCCGGGGCGCATGACGACGACCATGCCGGGCCGGACCTCGGCCACCGGCACGTCGCGCTCCCCCGCGTCGTCCACGATGCGGGCGCTGCGGGCCTGCAGCGTCATCAGGCGTCGGATCGCCTCTCCCGTGCGTCCCTTGGCGCGCGCCTCGAAGGCCCGCCCGGCCAGGATCAGGGTCACGATGACGGCCGCGGATTCGAAATAGGTGTGGTCGAGGCCATCGGGCAGCAGCCCCGGCGCGAAGGTGGAGACGGTCGAATAGAGCCACGCGGTGGAGGTGCCGATGACCACCAGCGAATTCATGTCGGGGGCGCCACGCAGCAGCGCCGGAACGCCCTTCCGGTAGAAGGGCAGGCCAGGACCGAACTGGACGAGGCTCGCCAGGACGAAGGAGACGATCCGGATCGTCGTCTCGCTCGCGATCCCCATCAGCGTGTGGTGGAAGGTCTCCACGAGGTGCGGCCCCATCTCGAGCACGAGCAGGGGCACCGTGAGGAGGCCGGCGAACACGGCCGCACGGGCGTGCCGGGCGGCTTCCCGGGCGCGCGGATCCGGCTGGTCGTCGGCCGAGGCCACCGCGCTTTCGGCCGACCGGGCCGGATAGCCGATGCGCTCGAGCCGGGCGAGCGCCGCATCGCTGGTCGACGGCCCGCCGGCGTAGCGCAGGTGGGCCTTCCCCGTGGCGAGGTTGACGCTCGCGTCGAGCACGCCGGGCGTCGCCTTGAGAGCCTTTTCCACTCGCCCGACGCAGGCGGCGCAGCTCATGCCCTCGACGGCGAGGTCGAGTTCCGTCTCCGCCGGCTCGTAGCCCGCCTTGCGGATGGCGGCCAGGACGTCCGGCAGGGCACCCGGGGCGGCCAGATCGACGCCGGCCTTGCCGGTGGCGAGATTGACGGCCACGCCGCCCACGCCGGGCACGGCCCGGATCGCCTTCTCCACGCGCCCGACGCAGGAGGCGCAGCTCATGCCTTCGACGGGCAGGTCGAGATGCAGGGCGGGAGCTGAACTGGCGGCCATGGCCGGACCTCGGGACGTCACGGCCCTTCATAAGGGGATGAGGCGGGTCCGCGTCAATCCGGGGGAACCCTGCCGCAGGGGTGCCATGCCGTCCGCGGCAGCCCGAGACGAGCCCGGCGAGCCGCGGCGCGGCGATCAGAACCGGATGCCGTCCGGGTTCAGGCCGTGAACCCCCGTGAGCCGTATGGCGAGATCCGCCCTGCCATCGCCGGTCCAGTCGACGACGAGCCGGCCCGAGGCGAAGGCGGCCCCGCAACGCCCCTTGGCCAGGGCGTTGCCGAGCCACTCCATGGATCCGAGTGCCGCGTCCGGGCGGATGGCCGAGAGGTCGATCACGTCGAAACCCGCCTGGAAATCGGTGATCACGTCGGTGGGCCCGCTCCCCGCGACGGCGTCGGCGCGAGAGAAGACGAACACGTCCCGGCCTTCTCCGCCGGTGAGCACGTCGCCGCGCCCGGCAGCCAACAGCGTGTCGTTGCCGTAGCCTCCCATGAGCGTGTCGCCGCCGTCGCCTCCGTCCAGCAGATCATCGCCGCTGCCACCCCAGAGCCGGTCCGCATGCGCGCCTCCGAACAGCGTGTCGTTCCCGGCGCCGCCGCGCAGCGTGTCGTTGCCGGCGAGGCCCCACAGCACATCGTTGCCCGCGGCCCCCTGCAGGAGGTTGTCGAGGCCGTTGCCCGCGTCGCTCGCCCCGGAGGACGTCGTCACGATCAGCGTCTCGACCCCGTCGGCCAGCACGTAGGAGGCGAGGGCGGTGCGGACCGTGTCGTTGCCCTCGCCGGGATCCTCCACGACGAGGTCGGACGCGTCGTCGACGACATACACGTCGTTGCCGGTCCCGCCGATCAGGGTGTCGGCACCCGCTCCGCCGACGAGGGTGTCGGAGAAGGCGCTGCCGCGCAGGACATCCTCCTCCGACGTGCCGTTGAGCCGGCCCGCACGCTGGAGCGACGCGCTGAACGACACGTTCACGATGGTGATCGCGTACGCGGCCACGCAGCTGAGGCCTTCCGAATCCGACACCCGCACGAAGAGCGAGTAGGTGGGCTGCTGCTCGTAATCGAGCGAGGCCGTCGCGACGGTGATCTCGCCGGAGATGCGGTCGATCGAGAAGGGACCCGCATAGGCCGAGCCGTCGCGGTTCTGAAGAGCGTAGGTGAGCGTATCACCGGGATCGATCCCCGTGGCCGTGGCCACCCACGTCCCGATCGCGCTGTTCTCCCGCACGCGGCCGCCGACGAACGACACGCCCGATGGCGCCACGTTCGGGACGGTGGCGACCGTGCCGTCCGAGAAGCTCAGGGCCTCGACGCTCCTGAGGCGGTCGACGCCGTCGCGCAGCGCGTGCGTGTCGCGCACCGTGACCCAGCCATCGGCGTCGAAGGTCAGGACGTAGTCCTGCCGCGCACCGCTGAAGACGGCCGTGTCCCGGCCGGCGCCGCCGTCGAGCGTGTCGTTCCCCGCGCCACCGGCGAGCCTGTCGTCGCCGTCGCCCCCGGCGAGGCTGTTGTCGCCGGCACTCCCGATCAAGGTGTCGGCAAAAGCCGTCCCGATCGCGTTCTCGATGTCCGCAAGGCTGTCGTGCCCGCCGAAGCCATCGGTCGCGGTCCCTCCGCCGAGATCGACCGCGACGGATCCGCCCCCGCCTTCGTCCGCGTCCCCGCCATAGTCCACCGTGTCCGTTCCGGCGCCCCCGTCCAGCGTATCGTTGCCGGAGAGCCCTCGCAGGAGGTCGTCGCCCCGCATTCCGACCAGGTGATTGCCTGCGCCATTGCCCGACAGGGTGTCGTTACCATCGCCCGTCACGGCGTTCTCGATGGTCGATCCCGGCGCCACCCTGAACAGGCCGGCCGAGCCGGCCTTGGACGTTGCATTGGCCCGAAGGTCTATGGTCAGATTCTGGGTGAGCGCAGCCGCGTCGATCCAGTCGGATCCCCCGTTCGTGTCCGACACCACCGTCGTTGCCGCTCCGGCCGCGACGGCGAACTGCGCCTCGTCCGTGAAATGGTAGACGTCGTCCGTCGTGACGGCGCTGCCGTAGAGGTCGAGACCGATCGTCTCGAGAAAGCCCGACAGGGTGCCGGCCGCCGCCTGCGAGCTGAGCCGGACCGTCCAGGTTCCGGCAGCCAGTTCGCCACGAAAGGCTTCCGACCCGTAGGTCCAGGTCAGGGGCTGCACCACGGCGGTCGCGGTCGATGCTGTGTTGAAGCCGGACAGGATCGACACGGTCCCATCCGCCGAGACCAAGTCGATCCACAGATCGCTCAACGGCATCGACAGCCGGGAGAACGCCAGGGTGAGCTCGGCGTGCTCCACGCGCAGGGCCGCGGTGAGCGTGAAGGAGTACGACCAGAGCGAACCCTCCACCCGGGCGCCGGGTGTGGCCGAGACGGAGGCGGTCGCTTCGTTGGCGGATGTCTTGGCGGAGCCGAACAGTGACCACACCTCGGCGAGACGGACGGCCTCGAAGGCGTCCACCTGCCCGAAGCCCACGTCGTTGGAATAGTGCAACCCACCCCCGTTCACGCCCGCCGCGCCATTGAAGGTCCAGGAATACTGGTCGTTCCACGTCGTCGCATCCGCGGTGACGGCCAGGATCTCGCGGACGTCGCGCCACCCCAGGCGGTCGTTGGCCGACAGCATGAGGGCGACGACGCCCGAGACGATCGGTGCCGCACCGGAGGTCCCGTAGAAGTACGTGTAGTCGTCCGGCGAATATCCGGCGGGGCCGGTCCGGTCGGTGGTGGCCAGGCGCACGCCGGGGGCCGAGACGAGCAGGTTGGCGCCGCGCGTGGAGAAGGGCGAGACGAAGTCCGTGAGAACGGTGTAGTGAAGCTCCCCATTGACGATGGTCACCGTCACGTCGCCGATCGCGCCCACCGTGATGGCGAAACGACTCCTGTCCACGGCATCGAAATTGGTGTCCGTCTGCACGCCATCCGTCGGGTCGCCGCTGTTGCCGGCCGACTTCACCACGATCGTGCCGAGGCCGTTGCGACCCGTCAGGACGGCATCGCGGAAGGTGTCGTCTCCGTCCGTCCGGCCGAACCCGAAGGGATCCCGCGGTCCCCAGGAGTTGTTCACGATGTCGAACCGGCCGAGGTCGTCGAACGCCTGCGGCAAGGGCTCGACGCTGAGCCACGGCACGCCGGTGATCCACGCGGCCGGCGCGACGCCGATCGTGTCGCCGTTGGCGGCGATCAAGCCGGCGACGGCGGTCCCGTGCGAGCCCGGCGCGGCAGAGGCGGGAAACCCGGCGACTTCCAGGCTGGCATCGTAGTTGCCCGCGAGGGCGGGGTGTGACGACTGAATGCCCTCGTCGAGGATGCCGATATGAACGCCCCCGCCGCGAAACTCCGTCCAGATCCGCTCGAGATTGCCGATGAAGCGCAGATACCATTGCAGGGAGTAGTACGCGGCGGTCGGAACGTATCGTCCGGTCGCGTCGCGGCCGGCGGCCGGAGTGTCTTCGAGCATGCGCGTGGCCCCATGGGACTGCGGTCGAAGAAAAGATAGTGTATTTGCTGGCGGGGATCTAACAACCCTTAGTTGTGAATGCGTAGAGCGCCGCGCAGAAGCGTCAGCGGACCGCAAATGGTGGGTCTCGCACGGTGAAAGCAGCGGGTGTCGGTCCGTCAACGTTCCGCGGCAGGCGGCATGGTGAAGTCATTCAGGAAAGTGACGAGCCTCTCAAAAAATGGATCAAGCTCATCGGCGCGGGATTAAGTAGCATTAACGAATGAGTAACCATGATGTACGGTCATTCGTTCGATTTTTTGACAAAGTGTTCGATCAAATAAGCTGGACCACAGGAGTCCAGCTTTTTCTAGCGTGTTGTTTTAAGTCGAACTCATTCCTCCCGTTCAATCTGTTTCGTGACGCGTAACACAACGCCACGGGTTGTCCATGTTTCTGGCCTCGCTTTTACGATCCGTTCACCATCTCGGCACCGATCGTCGTGGTTCGCTCGCGCCGACCTTCGCGCTGCTCTCGGTTCCCATGGTCCTCATGGTCGGCATGGGGGTCGACTACGGCAACGGCGTCCGCGCTGTGTCGAAACTACAGTCCGCGGCCGACAGTGCCGTCCTCGCCGCGGCCCGGCTGAGTGATCCGGATGCGGGCCGGGCGGACACCGCGCTGCGCTACTTCCGCGCGCATCTCGACTCGAACCTCGCGTCGATGGTGAAGACGAGCCAGTTCACGCTGGCCCAGGACGGCAACACCGTCACCGGCCTGATCACGGCGCAGATCCCCACCAGCGTCTCGCAGGTGATGGGGGCCACGATGATGAGCAAGACCATCACGTCGACGGCGGCGATCGCCAAGCCGGACATCCGCCAGCTCGACCTCGTCTTCTGCATCGACGCCACGGGCTCGATGTCCAACACGCTCAACGCGGTGAAGACGAATGCCCTGAACCTCGAGGCCAACCTCAACGACGAGCTCGTGCGTCGCGGCATCGCCAAGTTCGACGCCATGCGCGTGCGGGCGATCTACTACCGCGACTACGGCGGCAACTACATGAACGGAACGTCGAGCTACACGGTGAGCTACTGGAACGGCACCAAGTACGCCAGCAAGACGTCGAAGCCCTCCGACCCCGACTACTGGACCTATGTCGGCGACGTCCCCCCGATGAAGACGTCGAGTTTCTTCAACCTGCCGGGCAGCCGGACCGACTTCCAGAGCTACGTGAACCCCGAGACGGCCAATGGCGGCGGCGACCTCCCGGAATCGGGACTCGAATGCGTCAACGAGGCGATGGACAGCCCCTGGGCCAAGGTCGGCGACACGCCGGCCGGCGGCGGCACCAAGCCGCTGCAGGCGGTCTATCCCACGATCGTGGTGTGGACCGACGCGGCGGCGCACAAGCCCGGCTACTCGCTGAGCCTTAAGAACCCCAACTATCCCGCGGCCTCCAAGATGCCCCGCACCTACACCGACCTGAAGGCCAAGTGGGACAACGCCAACACCATCGACCAGAACCGCAAGCTCCTGGTCTTCTTCGGCAATCCCGACCAGTCCACCAACGACCGCGACGGCCTGGCCAACGGCTGGCAGACGCTCAAGCTGTGGCCGGGCTTCATGGTGGGCGGCACGCTGACCGAGGGCAACGCCAACATGGTCACGAAGCTGGCGGACGCGATCGCGAGCCGGGTGCGGGCCCCCACGCTGACCCAGTGATCCGAACCTCCAGGGGTCGCCTGCGTTGACCCGCCGACCCGACCCGAGGAGGTGCACATGGTCAAGACCCACACTGCGTTCATCCTGGCGTGCGCGGCAGCCGCCGCGATCCTCGCCACTCCCGCCGCTGCCCAGGATCGCTACGGCGCCCAGGAGCGCGACGGTATCGACCGCATGCACGAGATGCACATGGGCGGCTGGGACCGCGGCGATCGCTCCTGGTCAGGCGAGGATCGCCGCGACTGGCGGTCCGACAACCGCCGCGACCGCTGGTCCGACCGCCGCGCCAACGACGACGAGGACCGCGACCGCGGGATGGCCCAGCGCGACGGACGGCGCGGCGGGGCTTCCTTCATGCTGCGGTCCGGCGACACGCGGCTCGCCGTGCGCTGCAGCGCGCAGGAGACCATGCGCGCCTGCGTCGAGGCGGCGACCACGCTCATGGACCGGGCGCGGGCGGCCGGAGCAACCGACGGCGTCGCGCGGCCGAACGCGACCACGCCGCCCACCACGCCTCCCTGACCGGCTCCCCCCAAGGCCAAGCCTGCCCAAGGCCGAGCCTGCTGAAGGCCAAGTCTCCCCAAGGCCAAGCCTCCGCCGTGTCGTGCCTGCCACGGCGCGGCGGATAGCGGGTTCGGGGGTGGCTCGCGCGCGTCGGCGCCTGTAGAAGAGCGCCCATGAGCGACATCACCGTGCCCGCGGCGGGCACGCGCGGGGCGTGGGTGGAGGAGGTCCGCTCCACGCTCGCGCTGGCCTGGCCGCTGATCCTGACCAACATCGCCCAGACGGGCATGACCACGACCGACGTCCTGATGATGGGACGGATCGGGCCGGAGGCGGTCGCGGCGGGCGCTCTCGCGGCGAACCTGCATTTCGCCCTGCTCATCTTCGGCATCGGGGTGATGAGCGCGGCTTCGGCCCTCATCGCGACCGAGAAGGGCCGCCGCCAGCACGCCGTCCGCGAGGTGCGCCGCACCGTGCGCCAGGGCCTGTGGTCCGCGCTCGCCATCTCCATCCTGGCCTGGTGCGTGCTGTGGAACGGCGAGTGGATCCTGCTCGCCATGGGGCAGCAGCCGGCGCTGGCGTCCGCGGCGGGCGGCTATGTCCGCATGCTGATGTGGAGCTTCCTGCCGTTCCTGTCCTACCTGGTGCTGCGCTCCTACCTCGCGGCCCTGGAACGGCCGACATGGGGGCTTTTCGCCGTCGTCATCGGGCTCGTGCTCAACGCGATCCTGAACTGGGTGTTCATGTTCGGCCACCTGGGCTCGCCGGCCCTGGGACTGCCGGGGTCGGGGCTCGCCACGACGCTCGCCAGCTGGTCCATGGTGTTCGTGCTCGCGGCGGTGGTGAGCCTGGATCGCCGCTTCCGGCGCTATCGGCTGTTCGGACGGTGGTGGGTGCCCGACTGGGACCGGCTGCGCGATTTCTGGCGGCTCGGCTTCCCCATCGGGGCGACGCTCGTCTTCGAGGTCAGCATCTTCAACGCCGCCGTCTTCCTGATGGGCCTCATCGGGCAGCCCCAGCTCGCGGCCCATGCCATCGCCATCCAGATCGCGGCGCTCACCTTCATGGTGCCGATGGGCTTTGCCCAGGCGGCCACGGTGCGCGTGGGCAAGGCCTTCGGCGCGCGCAACCGGGACGAGATCCACCGGGCCGGCTGGACGGCCTTCGCGCTGGGCATCGGCTTCATGACCCTCACGGCCGTGCTCATGCTCGTCGTGCCCAAGCCGATGATCGGCGCCTTCATCGACGTCGAGGATCCGCGCAACGCCACCGTTGTCGG
This sequence comes from uncultured Alsobacter sp., assembly GCF_945952055.1. Lineage (GTDB taxonomy): Bacteria > Pseudomonadota > Alphaproteobacteria > Rhizobiales > Beijerinckiaceae > Alsobacter. Next base: position 4,480 of record NZ_CAMFHB010000075.1, on the reverse strand, counting down.
CTTCGCCGTCTCCTTCCTGGCCGTCGCGGCGCTCTTCCAAGTGGCGGATGGCGCGCAGGTGCTGGGCGCTGGCATGCTGCGCGGCCTCCACGACACGCGCCTGCCGATGCTGTTCGCGCTGGCGGGCTACTGGGGTCTCGGCCTGCCCATCGGCGTCGCGCTGGGCTTCTGGGCCGGACTGGGCGGGGTGGGCATCTGGATCGGGCTCGCGGCGGGGCTGACCATGGTGGCCGTGCTGATGATGCGCCGCTGGACGGCGCGCGACGCGCTGGGCCTTCTGCCGTCCCGCAACGAAGGTTGACCGGCCGGGCGCCCGGCGCCCACACTCCCTCGACGGAAAGGACGGCTCCATGCTCGACCACATCGGCTTCCCGGTTCGCGACTACCAGCGCTCGAAGGCCTTCTACCAGCGGGTCCTCGCGCCTCTCGGCTACAGCCTCGTCATGGAGGTGACCCCGGAGGATGGCGCGGCGGGCTATCACGGCGGCTTCGGCCGGGACGGCAAGCCGTTCTTCTGGATCAACGAAGGCGAGCCCATCCAGGGCATCCTGCATGTCGCGTTCCGCGCCGCCGACCAGGACGAGGTCGACCATTTCTACGCCGTCGCCCTCGGCGAGGGCGCGACGGACAACGGCCCTCCCGGCCTGCGCCCCCACTACCACCCCACCTACTACGGCGCCTTCGTCTTCGATCCCGACGGCCACAACATCGAGGCGGTCTGCCACGAACCCAGGCGCTGAGCGGATTTCGCCGCGCCGGGGCCCGGCCACCCACGGCTTGAGGGCGGCCCGGCAAAATCGTGCATGCCCGGGCTCGGCCCTTCGGAATTCACACATCTCACTCGAGCCCGAAGGAAGGGCGCTCTTCCTCCCCTGCAGGGGAGGGAAAGACGCGCTCAGCCATCGACAATCACTTGTGTGCATGTCGAAGGGCCAAACCCGGGCAGGACGGCTGGGAGGTGGTCGCGAGCTGGACCAGGCTGGTTCGAGCTGCACGGTTGGGTGAGCCACGTGCTCTTGGGACAAAGCCCGTGGATGCGAGCGGGACGGCCTGCGAGCGCGCCCCTTCCGGATCGGTCGGGCTTGCTCTACGGTCACGCTCCGTTCCCTTCGAACCGGTTCGCCTGTCCATGACCCGCCTCGACGACAAGCTCGCCCGCATCCGTGCCGGCGCCTACACCTCCGCCGATTTCATCATCGCCGATGCCAAGGACGGCGACATGGGCTTCGGCACCCCGGCGCCCGGTCCGCGTCCGGGCAAGCCCGACCAGTCCAAGACGAAGGCCGAGTATCTCGACGCCATGCGGGCGATGACCAGGAGCGGGCTCGTGGACATCATGCTGATGTCGGCGTCGTCGGCCGAGGTGCTGGCCGGGGAGGGGATCTTCGCCGACGGCGCGGTCACCCCCGCGGTCCGCCTCAACGACACGACCGACATCTGGTCGCAGCGCCATGCCCGCTACAAGGCGACGCCCTCGCGGCCCTTCCGCACCGCGTCGCCTGCGGCGGCTTCGCGCTTCGCGGACCTCGGCCTCTACTCCGTGACCTTCTCCAACGACGTGGAATGCGACCTCGACAGCCTGGAGGCCTACGCCGCCTTCCGCGCCGAGGCCGAGCTCACGGGCATGCGCCACTTCCTGGAGGTCTTCAACCCGGCCTTCGACATCGGCATCGCGCCTGCGGACCTGCCCTTCTACATCAACGATTGCATCGTCCGGGCCGTGGCGGGCCTCGTCTCCGCCGAGCGGCCGCTGTTCCTGAAGATGCAGTTCAACGGCGCCCGCGCCATGGAGGAGCTCGCCTCCTACGATCCGACCAACCTGATCGTCGGCATCCTGGGCGGCGCCAAGGGCACCACGCGCGACACCTTCGAACTGGTGGCCCAGGCCGAGAAGCACGGTGCGCGCGTCGCACTCTTCGGCCGCAAGATCAACCTGGCGGAGGCGCCCGTCGACCTCGTCGGGATGATGCGCCGGGTCATCGAGCGCAGCGTGTCGCCGGCCGAGGCCGTGAAGGCTTACCACGGCCGGCTGGCCGAACTGGGTCTCAAGCCCACTTTGCCTCTCGAGTCCGATCTCGAGATCACCGACCCCGTCCTGCGGGGCTGAGCCTTGCGCCGGGGCGTCGTCACCGCCGGGGCGCTGACGGTCGACCGCGTCAAGCGCGTCGACGGGTGGCCCGCGCAGGACGGCCTGGCCACGATCGAGGACGAGAGCCACGAGGGCGGCGCCTCGTCGTTCAACATGGCCGTGGACCTGCGCCGCCTCGATGCACCGTTCCCGGTCGCGACGGTGGGGCTCCTGGGGGAGGACGCGGACGCGAGCCTGATCCGGGGCGCCTTGGCGGCCGACGGCATCGACGTCTCCGGCATCCGCACGACGCGCGAGGCGCCGACCTCCTACACGGACGTGATCAGCGACCGTGTGACGGGCCGGCGCACCTTTTTCCACCGGCAGGGCTGCAACGCCATCGCAACGCCCGACGACTACGACGTCTCGGCATCGTCCGCGCGGTGGCTGCACATGGGGATGCCCGGCGTCCACCGTACCATGGACGCGCCCTGGCAGGGCGACGCCAATGGCTGGGTCACGGTGCTGCGCCGCGCCCGCGCCGCGGGCATCAGGACGAATGTCGAGCTCGTCTCGCTGGCGCCGGCCCGCATCGCCGCCGTCGCCCGACCCTTGCTGCCTCATCTCGACGCGCTGGTCGTCAACGACGTCGAGATCGGCGCCGTCGCCGGACTTGCGACGGTGCGCGACGGTGCCACGGACGCGGCCGCCTGCCTGCGGGCCGCGCGGTCGGTGCTGGAGGCGGGCCCCATGGACCTCGTGGCCGTGCACTTCCCGCGCGGCGCCGTGGCGGTGACGCGCGATGGCACGGTGGCGTCCCAGCCGTCCGTCGCCGTGCCCGAGGACGCCGTCGCCGGCGCCAACGGGGCCGGCGACGCCTTCGCCGCCGGCATGCTGATCGCCCTGCACGAGGGCTGGCCGCTGCGGCGCGGCCTCGTGCTGGCCCATGCCGCGGCCGCCGCGAGCCTGAGGGCGCTGACCACCATCGGCTCCATCGAACCCTGGCCCGCCTGCCTCGCGCTCGCCGAGCGCTGGGGCTGGCGCGACCCGCTTCCGCTCTGATCGCCTCCAACTTGCACGGGTCACCATGCCGCCCAAAAAGTCCGACAAGGCTCTCGCCCATGCCCTCGACCTCCTGGACCGCATCCCGCTGGTCGACGGGCACAACGACCTTCCCTACGTCATCCACGCCGACCGGCAGGCCCGCGGCGACGTGGCCGCCTTCGATCCCGGCCGCGTGCACCAGGACCACGACACGGACATTCCGCGGCTGAAGGAAGGGCGCGTCTCGGCCCAGTGGTGGGCCGCCTTCCTGCCGACCAACTCCCCGCATCCCGGGCGCACCACGCTTGAGATCATCGACGTCATCCTGCAGCTCACCGAGGGCTACCCGGACACCTTCATCCCGGCCCGCCGTGCCTCCGACATCGCGAGGGCCAAGAAGGCCGGCAAGATCGCCTCGTTCATGACCGTGGAGGGCGGCGTCGGGCTGGAGAACAGCCTCGCGCCGCTGCGCGTCTGGAACGCGGCCGGCGCCCGGCTGATGACGCTCTGCCACAACGAGACGCTCGACTGGGTCGACAGCGCGACCGACGCGCCGCGTCACGGGGGACTGACGAAATTCGGCGAGGCGGTGGTGCTGGAGCTCAATCGGCTCGGCATGATCGTCGATTGCGCCCACGTCGCCGACACGGTGATGCACCGCGTGCTGGATATCAGTCGCGCCCCGACGGTGTTCTCGCACTCCAACGCCCGCGCGCTGTGCGACCACCCGCGCAACGTGCCCGACGACGTGCTGGCCCGCATCAAGCCCACCGGCTCGATCGTGATGGCCACCTTCGTGCCGGCCTTCATCAGCCAGGCCGTGCGCGACTGGTACTCGCCGCTGATGGACAAATGGGGCAAGGCCGCGCACACCGGGCAGACCGAGGCACAGCGCAGCCGGCAGTCCGGTCCCGCGCCGCGCGCCACGCTCGAGCAGCTCGTCGGTCACATCGAGTACCTCGTCCAGAAGACCGGCCTCGCCCATATCGGCATCGGGTCGGACTTCTACGGCGGCAGGGTCCCCGACGGCCTCGAGAACGTGAGTCGGTTCCCGCACCTGCTGGCCGAACTCATCCGGCGCGGCTGGAGCGACGACGCCATCGCCGGCATCGCGTCGGAGAATTTCCTGCGGGTGTTCCGGGCGGTCGAAAAGGTCGGCCGGGATCTCAGGAAGACCGAGAAGCCCCGGGTCGGGCGGGTCGAGGACTTCGACAAGGCCTGAGGGGCGGAAGGATCCTGCGTTCTTCGACACGGCCGCTTCGCGGCGGCTGCTCAGAGCTTGTGAATCTTTGGCCAGTCCAGCTTGCGCCACCCTCTCCGCGTCATGGCCGGGCTTGGTGTTTAGACCGGGGAGATGGTGGACACCTG
>NZ_CAMFHB010000074.1 GCF_945952055.1 uncultured Alsobacter sp. | reverse complement strand
GGGAGGGAGAACGCGCTCTACGAGCGAGAATCAATTGTGTGCATGTCGAAGGGCTTGGCCCGGGCATCCACGACTTTGCCGGGGCCATACCGAAGTCGTGGATGGCCGGGCCAAGCCCGGCCAGGACGCGGAGAGGGAGGTGCTGGGTAAACGACCAATAGGTTCACACGCTGCGAGCAGCTCTCGCAGCAGCCGGGCCGACGGACGATGAGCGCGCAGGCGTCAGAAACGAGGCACGCCCCCCGCCTCAGAACGCCTCTTCCCAGCCGCGGGAGAGTTTCACGGCGGCGTTGATGAGGCCGACCATGGAGTAGGTCTGGGGGATGTTGCCCCACAGCTCGCCGGTGTCGAGGTCGGCGTCCTCGGAGTAGAGGCCGAAGCTGTTGCGGCGGGCCAGCAGGCGCTCGAAGAGCACGCGCGCCTCGTCGCGCCGCCCGATGGAGGCGAGCGCGTCGACGTACCAGAAGCCGCAGATGAGGAAGCCTGTCTTCATGTGGCCGAAGTCGTCCTCCACCGCGTAGCGCAGCAGCAGGTCGCCACGGCGCAGCTGCGTGCCGATGGCCTCGACCGTCGCGACGAAGCGTGGGTCGTCCGCCCGCAGGAAGCCGAGCTCGGCCAGCAGCAGCGCCGTCGCATCGAGGTCCTGCCCGCCGAAGGTGGACACGAATACGCCGAGGTCCCGGTTGAAGGCGCGCTCCTCGATGACGGCGCGCATGCGCTCCGCCTCTCCCCGCCAATGGGCCTGTCGCTCCGTGCGGCCCATCGCGCCGGCGATGCGGGCCAGGCGGTCGCAGGCGGCCCAGCACATCACGCTGGAGAAGGTGTGCACCGCCTCCTTGGTGCGCAGTTCCCAGGGGCCCGCGTCCGGCTTGTCGAAGACGTAGGCCGCGCGACGCCCGAGCTTCTCGAGATGGGCGAAGAGCTCCTCGTTGCCGGGGCGCACCATGCGCCGGTCCAGAAACGCGTGCGTCGAGGCCAGCACCACGCTGCCGTAGACGTCGTTCTGGATCTGCTCGGCGGCGGCGTTGCCCACCCGCACCGGGCCCATGCCCCGGTAGCCGGGCAGCGCGCGGGCGATGCGCTCGTCGAGGTCGGGCGTGCGCGTGATGCCGAAGAGCGGCGCGAGGTCCTCGGGACGGCCGGGCTCCTCGGCATCGTCGACCAGGTTGGTGATGAAGTGGAGGAAGTCCTCCATGGTGCGCGTCGTGCCGAGCCGGTTGAGCGCCTGGATCACGAAATAGGCGTCGCGCAGCCAGCAGAAGCGGTAGTCCCAGTTGCGGCCGCTGTCCGGGGCCTCGGGGATCGACGTGGTGAGCGCGGCCACAATGGCGCCGGTCTCCTCGAACTGGCAGAGCTTCAGCGTGATGGCGGCCCGGATCACCGCGTCCTGCCATTCGAAGGGGATCGACAGGGAGCGCACCCAGTCGCGCCAGAAATCGACAGTCTTCTCCAGGAACTCCCGCGCCGTGGCGTCGACCTCGGTGCGCAGCGGCTCGTCGGTGCCGAAGAAGAAGGACACCTCCCGCTCCAGCGAGAAGGGCGCCTCTTCCGTCACGTAGGAGATGGGCGCGTCGGTGGTGAGGCGCAGCGTCAGGTGCGGGCCGACATAGCGCACGTGGTTGCTGCCGCGCGTCTCGTCCGGCGTGCGGGCGCCCCATTCGAAGCGCGGGCGCAGGCGCACCCTGATGCGCGGCCGCCCGCGCAGCGGCCGCACCCGCCGCACGATCTGCGGCGGGCGGAACATGCGGTCGAGATGGCGGAAGCGCGGGGCGAAGTCGGTGATCTCGATGGCGTTGCCGCGCTCGTCCTCCATGATGGAGACCAGCACCGCGGTGTTCTCGATATGCCGCTGCTCGCAGCGCGTCATGCCGAGAAGCTCGATGGCGAAGTCCCCTCCCCGGGCGTCCGCGTCCTCGTCGCCGCCCAGCAGCCTGCAGAACACCGGGTCGGCGTCGAACCTGGGAAAGCACGACCACACGATGCGCGCGCGCCGGTCGATCAGGGCAGCGAGCATGCCGTTGCCGATCAGGGCGAGATCGAGCGAGGAGCGGTCGTCAGTCATCCGTCATGTCTCCCATCGGCCGTTCCGATCGGAACGGCATGGTTTCGTCGTTCGCGGCACCGGGCAGCGGGAACGGGCACTGGCCCGTCTCCGCCCAGCGCCGCAGCAGGATCGCGAGGGCCGCCGGGCCCGAGACGCGGAGCGGCGCCCGGGTTTCCCCGTCCCCCACCCGCACCGCCAGGCCCCCACGGGCGAGCACTTCGGCAAAGCCTTGCTCGTCCGTATCGTCGTCGCCGATGAAGACCGCCGTGCGGCCTTCATAGGGCGGCTCGGTGAGAAGGCGGGCAATGGCGCGCCCCTTGCCGGTGCCGGCGCGGACGATCTCGAGCACGGCCTTGCCGGTCTGCAGGCGCCATTCGGGCCCCAGCGCGGCCAGCGCGGTGCGTGCCAGGCCCTCCGCCGCCGGGCGAAACTCCGGCGCGAGCCGCCAGTGCACGGCCACCGAGGCGCCCTTGTCCTCCACGATCAGGCCCGGCAGGGGCCGCGCCCCGTCGGCGAGGCGCGCGACTTCGGCCCGGAAAGAGGGCGTGATCGCCGGCTCGGCGATGTCCCGCCCGGCCACCCGGATCACCGCCCCGTGCAGGCCGGCCACGTCGAACCGGTGCGGCGCCAGGTAGCGGTCGACCACGTCGACCGGTCGTCCGGTGACGATGGCGAGCGCGCCGCCGAGCCGCTCCGCGATGGCGTGCAGGACGCCCGGCAAGGCCGGGTCGACGCGCACCGCGTCCGGCGCCGGCGCGATGTCGACGAGCGTGCCGTCGAAATCGAGGAACAGGGCCGGCGCGGCGCTGGCGTGACAGGACGCGGAGGTCATGGGCATGGGTGGACCGTCGGTAGCGTGTCAGGCACCAACCGGCGACGGCCGTGTTCCGTTCACGGCCCTGGGCGGCGGCGCGACCAGGCGCGAGATCCGCTGGCGCTTGCGCAAGCGCGAGGCGTCGAGAAGCATCTGGCCCGCCCAGCGGTACACGTTGCGGGCCCGCACCTGCTCGCGCATCAGCCTCATGCGCTCCTGCTGCTCCTGCTCGGGCATGACGAGAGCCTGCACGAAGGCCTCGCCCATGGCATGGGTGTGGTAGGGGTTGACGATGAGCGCCTCCCCCAGTTCGCGGGACGCGCCGGCAAAGGCCGAAAGCACCAGCACGCCCTTCTCGTCGTCGCGGGCCGCCACGAATTCCTTGGCGACCAGGTTCATGCCGTCATGCAGGCTCGACACGACGCACAGGTCCGCGGCGCGGAACAGCGTGAACACGTCCGCTGGCTCGTGGTGTTCGGCCACCAGCACGATCGGGCCGGCAAACGCCCCGTCGCCGCCGTGGCGCGCGTTGATGTCGCCGGCCAGCGCCACCGCCTCGTCCTGGAGGTTGCGGTAGCTCGCGAGCTTGCTGCGCGTGGGCGCGGCGATCTGCAACAGGGCGAACTTCCCGCGCCACTCGGGATGGTCTGTCAGGAAGCTGTCGACCGCCTGCATGCGGTCGATGATGCCCTTGGTGTAGTCGAACCGTTCGATCCCCACGGCCAGGCGGATGTCGGCCGGCAGGCCATGGCGTTCGCGCACCTCGGCGCGGCATTCCGGCACGGGCTTGGCGGACGCCAGCGCGGTCGGAGGCCACTCGATCGAGATGGGATAGGGCCGCACCACCGTATCGTGCCCGCCCAGCGCGATCGACGCCGTGTCGCGGTCGATGCGGCTTTCCATGAACCGGTCGACCGTGTCGAAGAAGTTGTTGCAATGGAACTGGGTGTGGAAGCCCAGGATGGAACTGCCCAACAGGCCGTCGATGATCTCCTCGCGGTAGGGGCAGATGCCGAACGTCTCCGAGTTCGGCCAGGGAATGTGCCAGAAGGTCACGATGGTGGCCTGCGGCAGCCGCTCGCGCAGCATGCGGGGCAGCAGCGCGAAGTGGTAGTCCTGGATCAGGATGATGGGGTCGGGCCGGCGGGCCTCGGCGGCCACCGCGTCGGCGAACTTGGCGTTCACCGCCTTGTACATGGCCCAGTCCGACTCGCGGAACACCGGGCGCACGAACGCGATGTGGCATAGCGGCCAGAGGCCCTCGTTGGCGAAGCCGTAGTAGTAGCCGTCCTGCTCCTCCTCGCTCAGCCAGACACGGCGCAGCGTGTAGGACGGCTGCTCCGGCGGCACCGCGACGCGGTCGGCGGAATCCACCGTCGCGCGGTCGGCCGAGCCGCTGCCATGCGCCACCCAGGTTCCGCCGCAGGCCCGCATCACCGGCTCGAGCGCCGACACGAGGCCGCTCGCCGGCCGCTGCACGTTCACGCCCTTCGACGTCTCGTTGTGGATGTAGGGCTCGCGGTTGGACACCACGATCACCTCGGAGCCCGGCAGTTCGTTGGCGAGCGCCACGGTCAAGGTCTCGGGCGTCCACTCGGTGTGGGTGGCGTCGATGCGCTTGCGCACGAAATCGAGTTCGTCGAGCGCCTTCTGGATGTCCTCGCCCACGCCCAGCAGCGCCGGCTGCTGCGGCGGGGTCTTGCCCTCGCGCAGGTCGTCGATGGCCTGGCGCAGGAGGCCGAGCCAGTGGCGGGCGAACATCAGCGCGAGCAGCGCCGCCAGCGCCGCCGCGATGAGCGCCACCAGGACGAAGGCGAGCACCAGCCCTGCCCTGAAGCGTGACACCCGGGTGGTGGAGAAGCCGAGGTCGTGCACGAGCACGACGCGACCATAGGGCGGCAGCGGGAACGCGTTGACGGCGATCGTGCCGCCCGCCGTCGGCAGCGTCAGCGCCACTTCGTCCGCGCCCGCGGGCAGGGTCGAACAGGCGAAGCGCTCCTGCATCTGGCGCGAAGCGGACCGCATGGTGCCGCCCGCGTCGCACAGCCCGGCCGCGATGAGCCGCTGGTCGTCGGCGATCCGCTCGAACAGCGCCACGAGGCGGTCGGAGTCCCCACGCTGGGCGAGTTCGGCGACCTGGTCGCGCATGGAATCGAATGCCAGGCGCGAGCGCATGTCGACGTCACGCCGGCTCCACCGGTCGAACATCCCCGTCGCAACCGGCAGCATAGCCCCGACCAGGACCAGCCCGCCGAGAAAGGCGGCGCCGAAGATCACCGGCATCCGACGCCAAAACGACCAATCAATCACCATTCTTGAATACCTCCGCCCCACCAAAACGCGCGACCAGCCAAAACGAAGCAGCGAACGTTGCAGTTTTTGGAGGCAGCGCGGCCTCAACCGGGCCGAAGCGTGGCGCTCGGGTGGCAGCGGCCTTGATGTGCGCGCACCGGTGAACCCACGCGGGCGAGAGGCGTGGTAACCGTTCGTGGCAAGCTCGATTGAGTTTAAGCCATCGTGACTGCTAAATGAATTAAGTCTCTGCAACGGAGTTCGCGCGCGTGGCTCAACCCGCTCCTCGGATCGGCATCATCGGAACGGGACTGGCCGGCAGCGTGCTGGCGGCCGAACTGTCGCGCTGGGCCTCGGTCACGGTGCTGGAACGCGGCCCCGCGGTACCGGCCTACCCGGACCGGGTCGTGTCGTCCGAGCGGCCGTTCGGCCTGTATCCGTCCTTCTGCTACGGGCTTGGCGGCACCACCAACCTCTGGCACGGCGGCATGATCGCCATGACGCCGTCGGAGTACGGGCCGCACTGGCCGGCCGCCGTCCGCGACGACCTCGGGCGCTGGCAGGATGCCTTCTTCGAGCGCCTGTACGGGCGCGATCGGCTCGAGGCCTGGAAGGCGCTCCGCCAGGGCCAGAAGGACCAGGACCTCCTCGTCGACTACCTGTTCAGGCCCGTGGAGGCGCACCACGCGGCGCGGTCCGACAGCTTCCGCCTCGTCGACCTGCGGCTGGGCCATCGCGTCACGGCGTTGCGCGAGGCCGCGGATCGGGTCGTGGTCGACGGGACCGTCGGCGGCCAGGCCTTCAGCCTCGCCTTCGACCACGTCGTGGTGGCCGCCGGCGGCCTCAATTCCCCGCTGATCCTGAAGGCCAGCGGCCTCGGGGGCGAGCAGGTGGGCCACAACCTCACCGATCATCCCATGGGATTCGTCGCCAAGGTGACGCGGCGGCCGGGCTCCAAGACCTTCGACGCCATCAAGCGCCTGCCCGAAGCCGAGGGCGTCCTGAAGATGCGGGACGAGGAGACCGGGCTGTGGTTCTCCTTCTATCTCCGGCCGACCTCGACGCCCGAGATCACGTCGGACCCCTATGCGGACTCGTTCAAGGTCCTGGGTTCGGCCGGCCGGCTCCAGCAGTATGTCCAGGCCATGCTCAAGCTGGACGACGCGGATTTCCGCAGCCAGGTCATGGCGCACCTGTTCAGGCGCAAGCGCACGGGCGAACATGCCTATGTGCTGGTCGTCGCGCAGCAGGAAGGGGTCGGCCAGGGTTCGGTGGAGCCGGCCGGACCCGAGGGCCTGCGCGTGCGCTGGACCGTCTCCGACGCGGTGGTCGCGGGGCTGAAGCGCTCGATGGCCCGGCTCTCCGACTGGCTCGACGCAGACCTCAAGGTCGCCCCCGGTGACCTGCGGGACCGTCTGTGGAGCGCGGCCCACCACAGCGGCACCTGCCGCATGGCGCCCTCCCCGGCCGACGGCGTCGTGGACACCGACCTCAAGGTGCACGGCAGCGCCCGCGTCTTCGTCTGCGACGGCTCGGTCCTGCCCGCGACGGGCGTGTCGAACACCGGGCTGACGATCGGCGGCCTGTCGCTGCGCCTCGCCGACCACCTGCGCCACGCCGCGCTGGAGACACGGCCGGCCACGGCGCGCGGCGCCACGCCGGCCGAGATCCTGGTGACCGGCGCGGCCGAAACGCTCGGGCGGGTGATCCTGCCGACGCTCGACCGGGCGGGGCTCGGCTGGGCCGCCGTCGCGGACCGCGACCCGCTGCCCGCCGGCCTTTCGCCGCCGCCGACGGCGCTGTTGAACATCGCCAACGACGCCGGCTCGGTCGAGGGCAACGTCGCGCTGCAGCAGCGCATCGCGCGGGAGGCGGACGCGGCGGGGATCGGCACGGTCGTGATGCCGATGAGCTTCTCCACCCTCGTCACGCCGGCCCCGGCCGCCGGCGACCCCGCGGCCTTCAACCTGGGCTTCTCGTCCAACCTCGAAGACCCCTACTCGCTGGGCAAGTTCGAGAGCGAAAAGGTCTGGCTGGACTGGCAAAAGGCGAAGCCCGGCCGCAGCCTCGTCCTGCTCTATTTGCCGACCGTGCTGGGGCCGAACTCGGATTGGACGCGCGCCATCGCGGGCTATCGGCCCGGCCTCAGGCTCCACGTGCCCCGGATCGACCCGTTCTTCGCGGTCAGCGAGGCCGCCGTGGGCGAGGCCGTGCTGGAGTCCGTCCGGAACCGGCCTGACGGTGTCGTCCGGCGCGCGGTCCTGACGCATGCGGGATCGCTGGCGGACGCGATCGCCCTCGATCGCGGCGCGGCCACCGTCCACGAGGTGACGCTTCCCAAGCGCGCGCGCCGGCTGCTCGAGACCAGCATGCAGCAGCGCAAGGTCGGCCGCCTCGTGTCAATCGGGCAGAGGATCACCGACCGCGTCCTCCGCCTCGTGCGCGACGAGGCCATCGTTCCGATCGCGCCCGACTATCTCGGCCTGTTCTCGGCCCAGTCCAGGATCGACCCGGACGTGTTCAACCGCTGAGCCGCTGCAAGGGCTGCGTCAGCTTTCCCCGGGCCCATGGGCGCCGCGCGCCTCGTCGGGAAACAGCGAGGCCAGCCCTTCGAAGGACGCCGCGCAGACACCCCGGTCCGTGATGAGGGCGGTCACGAGATGGGCTGGCGTGACGTCGAAGGCAAAGTTGGCCGCCGGGCTGCCTGGCGCGACGATCTCGACGGTGGCCAGCGACCCATCGGGCAGGCGCCCGGTCATGTGGGTGAGTTCGGTGGCGTCGCGCTCCTCGATCGGGATCTCGCGCACGCCGTCGCGCAGGGTCCAGTCGATGGTGGAGTGTGGCAGCGCCACGTAGAACGGCACCGCGTTGGCATGAGCCGCCAGCGCCTTCAGGTAGGTGCCGATCTTGTTGCAGACGTCGCCTCGTGAGGTGGTCCGGTCGGTGCCGACGATGCACAGGTCCACCTTGCCGTGCTGCATCAGGTGCCCGCCGACATTGTCGGCGATGACGGTGTGGGCGACGCCGTGGGCGCCGAGCTCGAAGGCCGTGAGAGAGGCGCCCTGGTTGCGCGGCCGCGTCTCGTCGACCCAGACATGGACCTTCACGCCGCGGTCGTGCGCCATGTAGATGGGCGCCAGCGCTGTGCCCCAGTCGACCGTCGCGAGCCAACCGGCGTTGCAATGGGTGAGGACTTGGACCGTCTCGCCCGGCTTGCGTGCCGCCACCGCCTCGATGAGCCCGGCCCCAGCCTCGCCGATTCGCCGGCAGGTCTCCACGTCGTCCTCGCAGATCTCGGCCGCCATGGCCCAGGCCGCGGCGGGGCGCTGCGACGGCGCGAGGCCGCCCAGTCCGGACCGCAGGCGATCGAGGGCCCATCGCAGGTTCACCGCCGTGGGTCGGGTCCGGTAGAGCGTGTCATAGGCCGTCGCGAGATGCCGGTCGGAGGCATCCTCGGTCATCGCGATGGCCAGGCCATAGGCGGCGGTGGCGCCGATCAGGGGTGCGCCGCGCACCACCATGCTGCTGATGGCGTCGGCCACGGCGGCGGTGCTGTCCAGCCTGCGGACGGCGAAGCGGTGCGGAAGAAGCGTCTGGTCGATCACCTCGACCGCGCCGCCGTCCTGCGCCTCCCAGATGGTGCGGTAGGCCTTGCCGTCGATCCTCATGCCGAAATCCGCTTCTCCGAAACCGATGGTGCCTTCGCGTCCCGGCGGCAGGAGCCCGAGGCTGCCGTCGCTCAGCCGCGCGGCCCGCGTCCCTTCCCGGCCGGGCGCCGGGGCGACGGCGAGGGCGGCACGGGCTTGTCGCCGCCTTTGCCGGGCCGCGGCCTCTTCGGGGGCGCGGCGGAGGTCTTGGCGCGCTTGCGCCGCCCAGCCCCCGGAGGCACGGCAGGCGCCGGCGGCGAAGCGACGGCCTCGGGCGGGGTGACGGGGCGGCGGACCGCCTCCGGCGGCTTCTCGGCCCGCCGCTCCTTCTTGCCCTGGGATGCCGGGCGGTCGAGCACCGCCACCTCGGCGGGGCGCGGCGGCTCGGCGGGAGCTTCGAGGTCCGGCGCCTGGCCATAGCTCATCAGCCGCATCTTCTCGAGCACCTGCGCCATCTGTTCGGCCGTGAGGACCGAGGGCTCCCCGATGGCCAGGGCGTGGACATACATCTTCGCCAGCGTCTCGACCTCGACGGCCCGCCACATCGCCTTCTCCAGGCTGTCGCCCAGCACGATCAGCCCATGGTGCCCGAGCAGGCAGGCGAAGCGGCCATCCAGGGCCTCCAGCGCACGATCGGAGAGCTCCTGCGTGCCGAAGCAGGCATAGGGCGCGCACCGCACGTCCGTGCCGCCGGCCACCGCGACCATGTAGTGGAAGGCGGGGATGCCACGCTCATGCACCGCCAGCGTCGTGGCGTAGACCGAGTGCGCGTGCAGCACCACCTCGACGTCGGGGCGAGCGGCCAGGATGTCGCGGTGGAAGCGCCATTCCGACGAGGGCAGCCGGCGGCCGCTGTAGGTGCCGGCCACCGACATCTCCACGATGTCCTTGGGGCCCATCGCGTCGTAGGCGAGGCTGGTCGGGGTGATCAGCAGGCCGCCCGGCACCCGGTGCGAAAGATTGCCGGACGTGCCCTGGTTGAGACCTTTCCGGTTCATGTCCCGGCAGGTGTCGATCATCGCTTCCCGGATATCGCGGTGGGTGACCTTGGCCATGGCTCGTCTCCGGCTCGCGCGCGCCGACAAAGGCTTAAGGCAGCCGCGGGGACGGCGCAAATGGACAGGCCTCCGCGACCCGCCGGCCCGCGGGTCGGCACAGCAAGCAATGACGATCGCCGCTACAGTACATATTCGAATGAACTGTTTGCGGTTGCCGATCAAGCCTTCGTAGAGAGGACAATTCCGTGTCGCATGACGAATGAGATCGGCTAAGATGACGCCATGACGAGCCGCACGCGCAAGACATCGACCCTTTCGCTGAGATGGCGGCTCGTGTCGATTTCCGTTGCGGCGCTGCTGCCCACGATCGGCGTCCTGCTGCTCAACGAAGCGGCCCTGCGCCGCTCGAGGGCCCAGGAGGTCAACGAGCTCGCGCTGCGCAGCGCGAGGCTGGCCAATTCGGAGCTGACCCGCATCATCGAGGGCGTGCACAGCGTCCTGTTCACCGCGGCGACTCTGCCCGACGTGCAGCGTTTCGCGCCGACCTGCCCGATCTATCTCGGCGCCATCGAGACCGAACTGGACCAGCTCGTCTCGCTGCATGCCGTGGACATGGCGGGGGAGCTGCGCTGCAGCGGCCCCCAGGATGCGGCCGCCACGGTCCTGAAGTCGAAGTCCTGGTATCGCGAACTGGTCCAGACGGAGGGCCCCGCCGTCGGGCGATACACGGCGGGACCCGGGCTGCCCAAGCCGTTGCTCCCCGTCGCCTGGCCCCTGCGCGACGGCGCGGGACAGAGGGTCGGCACGCTGATCGCCGGCATCGACCTGGTCTGGCTCGGCGGACGCCTGAAGGAACGCGGCCTGTCGCGCGGCGGTGCCCTGACGATCGCGGACCAGGACGGCATCATCATCACGCGCGATCCCATGCCCGACCGTTTCGTCGGCACCCGGATCCCCGACCCCTTCCTGCGGCTCGTGCGCGGCACGGACGCGGGAACCGAACCGGTGATGAGCCAGGACGGCACACAGCGGGTCATCGGCTTCGTTCCGGCGAAGGCCTCGGGCATCTCGCTCTACATCAGCGCGGGCCTGTCGCAGGACGAGAGCTTCTCGGCGATCGACCGCGCGACGCTCTACAGCCTGTTGTCGATCCTCCTGGCCGGCGTCCTGTCGCTCGCCATCGCCTGGTGGACCGGCGAACGCTACATCCGGCGCCCGGTGGGCGTGCTGCTCGGCCGCATCCGGGCCTGGTCTCGCGGCGAGGAGACGAGCGCCGACGGGTTTTCGGCCGGGTCGACCGAGGTCGCGGAGCTGTCGGAAGCCTTCGACAGGATGATCGGCGAGATCAACCGGCGCGAACAGGACCGCACGCTGCTGCTCAACGAGCTGGAGCACCGGATCAAGAACACGACCAGCATGATCCAGTCGATTGCCCACCAGACCTTGCGCGGCGAGGTGCCCCCGGCGTCGATGGCGGCCTTCAACGCACGGCTCGTCAACCTGTCCCGCGCCCACGAGGCGCTGACGCGCTCGTCCTGGACGAGTGCGGACCTGCGGGACCTGGTGCTCAGCACGGTCGGGCTGCAGCCGTCCGGACGGCGCGTGAGCCTGGACGGTCCCACCGTCGAGCTGCCGCCGAAGGCGGTGCTGGGCCTGGCCCTGGTCCTGCACGAGTTGATGACCAACGCCACGAAATACGGCGCCCTCTCCGACGACCAGGGGCGCGTGGACGTGCGCTGGACGGTGGCGCCGCGCGAGGAGGACGGCCAGACCCTGGAACTCGTCTGGGATGAACGCGAGGGACCGCCGGTGGCGCAGCCGAGCCGCAAGGGCTTCGGCACGACCGTCATCGGCCGCGCGCTGTCGGGCGAGCTGGAGGGCAAGACCACCATCGACTATCGGCCGTCGGGCCTGCTCTGCCGGATCCAGATCAGGCTCCCGGCGCCCGTGCCCGCGGCGGCACCGGCGACGACCTTCGCGCATTGAGGCCCGGGGGCGTCACGCCCCTGCCAGAAAACCCATTGTTCGGCGGGCTGCGTTCTGTTTTATGGATGCATGAGCCACCTGAACCTGCACCACCTGCGCTACTTCTGGGCCATCGCCAAGGAAGGCGGCCTCACGGCCGCGGCACGGCGGCTCAACCTGTCGCAGTCCGCCTTGTCGACGCAGTTGAAGCTGCTCGAGGACCAGCTCGGACAGCCGCTCTTCGAGCGCCGCGGCAAGAGGCTGGAGCTCACCGAGGCCGGGCGGATCGCCCTCGAGCACGCCGACAGCATCGTGCGCACCGGGGAAGAACTGGTCGCCACCCTGCAGGGGCGCGGCCGGACGACGCGGCAGATCCTGCGCGTGGGCGCCATCGCCACCCTGTCGCGCAACTTCCAGATGGAGTGGCTGCGCCCCCTGAGCGGCCGGCGCGACGTCGAACTGGTGCTGCGCTCGGGCAGCCTGCGCGAATTGCTGGCGCAGCTCGACGCGCTCGCCCTCGACGTGGTGCTGTCGAACCTCGCCGTGCCCCGCGACGCGCAGACGGGCCACACCAGCCAGCTCATCGCCGAGCAGTCGGTGAGCCTCGTCGGCCCGCCCGCGCCGGAGGTCCCGCCCTTCCGCTTTCCCCAGGACCTGGACAAGGTCCCCGTCCTGCTGCCGAGCCTCGACAGCAGCATCCGTGTCGCCTTCGACCTGGTGATGGAGCGCGCCGGCATCGTGCCGCTCGTCGCGGCCGAGGTCGACGACATGGCCATGCTGCGCCTGCTGGCCCGCGAAGGCGCCGCGCTGGCGCTCGTGCCGCCGGTCGTCGTGCGGGACGAGCTGGCGCGCGGCATCCTCGTCGAGCGCTGTCGGCTGCCGGCCATCCGCGAGAGCTTCTACGCGATCACCCGGGCGCGCCGCTTCCCAAACCCGCTCCTGGAGGCGCTGCTCAGCGCGCCCGCCGCGCCAGATGCTCGCGACCCGGGGCCGACGTCAGGTCGAGGACGGGGCCGACCGGCACGATCCCGGTCGGATTGATGGTGCGGTGGCTCTCGTAGTAGTGGCCCTTGATGTGCACCATGTCGACGGTCGGCGCCACGCCCGGCCACTGGTGGAGGTCGCGCAGGTAGCCTGACAGCGCCGGGTAGTCGGCGATGCGGCGGATGTTGCATTTGAAGTGGCCGACATAGACCGGGTCGAAGCGCACCAGCGTCGTGTAGAGGCGCCAGTCCGCCTCGGTCGGCGCGTCGCCGCACAGGAAGCGGCGGTCCGTCAGCCGCGCGTCGAGCCAGTCGAGCGTCTCGAAAAGGGGGCCGATCGCCTCCTCATAGGCCTCCTGGGTGGTGGCGAAGCCCGCCCGGTAGACCCCGTTGTTGACGGTGGGGTAGATGCGCGCGTTGAGCGCGTCGATCTCCTCGCGCAGGTGCGCCGGGTAGGAGTCGCCGGCCAGCGCTCCCACGCCGTCGAAGGCGCTGTTGAACATGCGGATGATCTCGGACGACTCGTTGTTGACGATCGTCCGCCGCTCCCGGTCCCACAGGACGGGCACCGTGACCCGTCCGGAATAGTCCGGCTGCGCCGCCGTGTAGACTTGATGGAGCACCTTCGCCCCCGTCTCCGTGTCGGGAATGACGCCGGGGCCGTCCTCGAAGGTCCAGCCCTGCTCGAACATGCGCCAATGGACCACGGACAGGGTGATGTGCTTGTCCAGCCCCTTCAACGCCCGGAAGATCAGCGTCCGGTGCGCCCAGGGGCAGGCCAACGAGACGTAGAGGTGGTACCGCCCCGCCTGCGCCGCGAAGCCCCCCTCGCCGCTCGGTCCCGGCGCGCCGTCGGCCGTGACCCAGTTGCGGAATTGACTGTCCGCCCGCACGAACCGCCCGCCGCTCTCGCTCGTGTCGTACCACTTGTCCTGCCACACGCCGTCGACGAGCAGTCCCATGAGTCATCTCCTTGTTGGCGATGGTGCCGGAGGCTCCAGCGGATCAACCTGAAATCTCTCCGCCGTCATGGCCGGGCTTGGCCCGGCCACCCACGGCTTTAGAGCGGTCCCGGCAAAGGCGTGGATGCCCGGGCCGAAGCCCGGGCAGGACGGCGGAGAGGGAGAGCCTCTCCTATCCGACCTCGGTCAACCGCTCTGCCAGCCTCGTCCAATCGTCCTCGTATCCGGGCAGTCCGAATCGCAGCACGCCGGGCCAGCCCTCGAAGCGGCGGACGAGCACGCCCTGGTGCGCCAGGGCGGTGAACGCCTTGGAGGCGTCCGGCGTTCGCACGAACCGGAACAGCGGTGTCCCGCCGGCCGGCTCGAAGCCCGCCCCGGACAACAGCCGGTCCAGCCTCGCCGCGTCTCGCGCCAGCCTGGCCTTGGCTTCGTTCAGCCATTCGACGTCCTCGAGCGCGGCGCGCCCCACGGCCAGGGCCGGCCCCGAGACGGCCCAGGGCCCGAGTTCATGGTGCAGCCGGTCGGCCCCCTGGGGCATGACCACGGCAAAGCCGAGGCGCACGCCGGCAAGCCCGTAGGTCTTGCCGAAGGAGCGCAGCACGACCGTATTGCCCGGCAGGCGGGGAAGGATGCTGGCCTCGGGCGCCAGCACGTCGGCGAAGGCTTCGTCGATGACGAGGTGGGTGTACGGGTTCGCGCGGGCGAAGTCCCTCAGCCGGTCTGGTTCGACGAGCCTGCCGTCGGGATTGTTGGGGTTGACCACGACGGCCACCTGGGCGCCCGCAAGCGCATCCAGCGTATCGACCACGGCCACGGTGGCGCCGCTGCGCTCCCAGGCCTTGCGGTGCTCGGCGTAGCTGAAGCCGAGGATGCGAACGTCGCGCGCGGGACGCACGCGCGGCAGCAGCTGGATCAAGGCCTGCGTGCCCGGCGCGGCCACGACCATGTTGGGGAGAGGCGCGCCGTAGGCCCGCGCCGCTGCCGCTTCCAGCGCGGCAACGGCGGCCTGCTCCGGCAGCCGCGTCCAGGCCGACTGCGAAATCGGCGGGATGGGATAGGCAATCGGGTTGATCCCGGTGGACAGGTCGAGCCAGGGCTCCGGAGCGCCCTTGAACCGGGCGCGGGCAGCGGCGAGGTTGCCCCCGTGGACGGTGAACACGTCCGCGCCGGTGCTCTTGCCGGCTTCGCCTCCCACTGGCCCGGTCATGCTCGAGTCCTTCGTCACCCTTGCCCTCGCGGCCCTCGTCATCGAGGCCCTCGTCGGATATCCCGATGCTGTCTACCGCGCCATCGGCCATCCGGTCACCTGGATGGGCCGTGTCATCGGCGCATTGGACCGTTTGCTGAATCGCCCGCAATGGAGCTTCGAAGCGCGCCGCTGGGCCGGTGTGGCGGCTCTGGCGATCCTGCTCGGCGTCACGGCCATCGCGGCGCTTTCCCTCGCCGGCACCTTCGCGCGCTGGCCCGGCGGCTGGCTCCTCACCATGGTCGTGGCAGCCTCCCTGCCGGCCCAGCGCAGCCTGCACGACCACGTGAAGGCCGTCGCCGACGCGCTCGACGAGGGCGGCATCGAGGCCGGACGCAAGGCGGTGTCGATGATCGTGGGCCGCAACCCGGCGACCCTCGACGAGGCCGGCGTCTGCCGCGCGGCCATCGAGAGCCTCGCCGAGAACTTCTCCGACGGCGTGGTCGCCCCTGCGCTGTGGACCGCCGTGGGCGGACTCGCGGGCGGCGCCCTCTACAAGGCGGCCAACACCGCCGACAGCATGATCGGCCACCGCACCCCCCGACACGAGGCCTTCGGCTGGGCCGCCGCCCGGTTCGACGACCTGGTCAACCTGCCCGCCTCCCGCTTCTCGGCCGTCTGGCTGCTCGCCGCCTCCTGGATGGTCCCCGGCACCTCGCCCGCCGAGGGCTGGAAAGCCCTCCTCCGCGACGCCGGCCGGCATCGCTCGCCGAACGCCGGCTGGCCCGAGTCGATCGTCGCCGGCGTCCTCGGCCTCAAGCTCGCCGGCCCGCGCGTCTACGGCCAGACGCTCGTCGACGACGCCTACATGGGCGACGGCCGCCGCGAGGCGACGGTCGCCGACATCCGCCGCGCGCTGGTGCTCTACCGCGTGGCCTGCGCCGTCCAGGCCGGCGCGATAGCGATCATCGTGCTGCTGGCGCTGTAAGGCGATCCTCTCAGCCGCGCCGTTCAGCCTTTTTGTAAACCTCGTTTCGCTCGCGTTTTCCGACGGCCACGACGACCACCAGCACCTCTCGATCCCTCACCTCATAGACGAGGCGGTAGCCGGCATTCCGAAGCTTGATCTTGTAGCGCTCCTTGGCGCCGTGGAGCCGCGCCGAGGGGATCTTGGGATTTTCAAGCCGCTCAGAAAGCCTCGCCTTGAACTGGTCCCGCGTGACGCTGTCGAGCTTGCGCCATTCCTTCAGAGCCTCGTCCAGAAAGGCGAGCTCATAGGTCATCCAGCGTCACCTTGTGCATCGCCTGTCCCTCCCGGGCATCGGCGATCGCATTGAGCTCCAGATCCTCAAGCCTTTCCAACAAGGCCTCGTAGGCCGCTGCGGGCACACAATAGAATGCCGGTTCATTCCTATTGAGGATCGCGACCGGAAATCCTTCCCCCGCGGCGACTGTGCCCATCGGGTTCTTCTTGAGCTCCGACACGCTGGCGCTCGTCGAAGCAAGGATCTTGTGAGCCATGGAGAGCCTCCTAAAGAGCCCTCAATTTAGTACGCTAAACAGGTCTCGACAAGCTCACCGCGCCAGAGCCAGCAGCCTGTCGCAATCCACGTGCTGCTCCAGATGCTCGGCCAGGGCGTCGAGCACACGCTCCACACCGTCCTCGTAGGCCACCGCCGACGGCTCCGCGCCGATCCACGCCAGCCAGCGCGCCCGCTGGCGGTCGTCGGCGAAGAGGCCATGCACGTAGACGCCGCGCACCCGGCCATCCGGTGACGACGCCCCGTCGAACCGGCCGTCCGTGAAGCGCAGCACCGGGCGGTCCCGGTCGGGCCCGACGGTCTCGCCGATATGCATCTCGTAGCCGTGGAACGGCGCGTTGCCGTCGGTGCCGACGCCTTTCACGGCGTCAAGCGTCTTGGCCGCGGTCATCACCGTATCGACGGCCAGGAGCCCGAGGCCGGGCACGGTCGTCGCCTCGCCCTCCATGCCTGCGGGATCCGCGACGGAGCGGCCGAGCATCTGGTAGCCGCCGCAGATGCCGAGCACCCTGCCGCCGCGCCGCACATGGGCCGCGATGTCGACGTCCCACCCGGCCGCGCGCAGGGCCGCCAGGTCGGCAATGGTGGCCTTGGAGCCGGGCAGCAGCACGAGGTCGGTGTCGGCAGGGACGGGCTCGCCGTCGCGCAGCATCAGCACGCGGACGCCGGGTTCGGCCTGCAACGGGTCGAGGTCGTCGAAGTTGGAGATGCGGGGCAATACCGGAACGGCGATGGTCACAGGCGCGTCGGCGGGTCGGCGGCGCGTGTCGAGCGCCACCGCGTCCTCGGCCGGGAGCCTGGAGGCATCGCGGAAGAACGGCACGAGGCCCAGCGCCGGCCAGCCGCTTTTCTCGGCAATGGCCTCCATGCCGGCCGCAAACAGCGAAGGGTCGCCCCGGAACCGGTTGACGATGAAGCCCGCGATCATGGCCGCATCCGCCGGATCGATCACCGCCCGCGTGCCGACGATCTGCGCGATGACCCCTCCCCGGTCGATGTCGCCGACGAGCACCACGGGCGTGTCCGTGGCCCGGGCAAATCCCATGTTGGCGATGTCGTTGGCGCGCAGGTTGATCTCCGAAGCGCTGCCGGCACCCTCGACCAGCACGAGGTCCGCCTCCCCGCGCAGCCGGTCGAAGCTCTCGCGCACCGCCTCGAACAGCCGCGGCTTCCACGCCTGGTATTCGCGTGCCTTGGCGTTGCCCATGACGCGGCCCTGGACGACAACCTGCGAGCCGATCTCGCTCTGCGGCTTCAGCAGCACCGGGTTCATGTGGACGCTGGGCGCCACGCCGCAGGCCCGCGCCTGCAGCGCCTGGGCCCGGCCGATCTCGCCGCCATCGGCCGTCACGGCGGCGTTGTTGGACATGTTCTGCGGCTTGAACGGGCGCACGGTTAGCCCACGCCGGACGAAGGCGCGGCACAGACCTGCCACGAGCAGCGACTTGCCCACGTCCGATCCGGTGCCCTGCACCATCAGGGCGCGGGCGCGGCGCTCGCCCATCAGAACTCGATGCCCTTCTGCGCCTTCACGCCGGCGGCAAAGTGGTGCTTCACCAGCGTCATCTCGGTGACGAGGTCGGCTGCCTCGATGAGCGCCGGCTTGGCGTTGCGGCCCGTCACGACGACGTGCAGGTCCGGCCGGCGGGCCGAGAGCTCGGCGACGACCTCGTCGAGCGGCAGGTAATCGTAGCGCAGCGCGATGTTGAGCTCGTCGAGGACGAGGAGCCGGATCATGGGATCGGCCATCAGCTCGCGGGTCTTCTCCCAGGCCCTGGCGGCGGCGGCGATATCGCGGGCCTTGTCCTGCGTCTCCCAGGTGAAGCCCTCGCCCATCGTGTACCAGCGCACGAGATCGGGAAACCGCTCCAGCGCGTGGCGCTCGCCGGTCTCCCAGGCGCCCTTGATGAACTGCACGATTCCGACCGGCCAGCCATGGCCGAGCGCCCGCATGATGAGCCCGAAGGCGGCCGTGGACTTGCCCTTGCCGGGCCCCGTGTTGACGATGAGCAGGCCCTTCTCGGTGACGGTCTTGGAGGCCACCTCGGCGTCCTGCACCGCCTTGCGCTTGGCCATCTTCTCGCGGTGGCGGCGCTCGTCGTCGGTCTCGGGGGCGTCTGTCATGGCATCGATCCGGCTTTCAAGGGCGGCATCAAGAGCACGGGCCGCCGGGCCGGGCAAGAACGCCCGTTTTTCGGACGCCCGGGTTTTCCCGGACGACCTTGGTTTCATTGACCCGGGCGGCGGGCGCCTCTATCACAGGCACCCAGACGGTCCCCGCAAGGGGCGAACAGGGAATGCGGTGAGGACGGCGGCGACGCCATCCGATTCCGCGGCTGCCCCCGCAACTGTGAGCGGGTAGCCTCGCACCCGAAGGCCACTGGCCGCCACGGCGGTCGGGAAGGCGGTGCGAGGCGCCGATCCGCGAGCCAGGAGACCTGCCGTCGCACGAGAAGCTGGCTCCGGGCGGGGTGCCCCGGCGCGGCACGCGGTCGGTCCACACCGGCCCCGTGATCGGACGGTGCCATCGCGCCGCCCCTGCCCGCACCCGGTGAGACGCCGTTGCCGGACCGGGAGCCCGCATGCCTTCGACCACCATCCTCGTCTGCACCACGTGCAGGCACGCCGACGATCCCGCCGACGGCCCGCGCGCCGGTGCGCGGCTCTTCGACCGGGTGAAGGCGCTCGCCGAGGAGCGGGGCTGCGACGTGACGGTCGCAGGCGTCGAGTGCCTCAGCGTCTGCAAGCGGCCCTGCACGGTCGGCCTCTCGGCCGCGGGCAAGTGGACCTATGTGTATGGCGACTTCCCGGTCGAGACGGGCGCCGCGACGATCCTCGACGCGGCCGTCCTCTATGGCGAGGCCGGCGACGGGCTGATCCCGTGGCGCCAGCGCCCCGACGCCCTCAAGAAGGGCGTCGTCGCCCGCATCCCGCCCCTCGTTTTCCCCTTCGCGACTGCCCACAAGGAGGCCGCCGAATGAGCGCCGCCAGCACCCCGGCCAAGGTCCCCGTCACCATCGTCACCGGCTTCCTCGGCGCGGGGAAGACGACGCTCATCCGCAACGTGCTGGAGAACGCCGGCGGACGGCGGCTCGCGCTCGTCATCAACGAGTTCGGCGACGTCGGCGTCGACGGCGAGATCCTGCGCTCCTGCGGCATCGAGAGCTGCCCGGAGGAGAACATCGTCGAGCTCGCCAACGGCTGCATCTGCTGCACCGTGGCCGACGACTTCATCCCGGCCATCGAGGCCCTGCTGACGCACGAGAAGCGGCCGGAGCACATCATCGTCGAGACCTCCGGCCTCGCCCTGCCCAAGCCGCTCGTGAAGGCCTTCGACTGGCCGGCCATCCGCTCGCGCCTCACGGTCGACGGCGTCGTGGCGGTGGTCGACGCGGCCGCCGTGGCCGCGGGCCGCTTCGCCGACGATCCCGAGAAGCTCGCCGCCCAGCGCGCGCAGGACGAGTCGGTCGACCACGACAACCCGCTCGAGGAGGTCTACGAGGACCAGCTGCTCTGCGCCGACCTCGTGATCCTCAACAAGGCCGACCTCGTGGACGAGGGCGAGCGCAGCCGCGTCGCCGCCGAGATCGCCGGCACCGTGCCGCGGGCCGTCAAGGTCGTGGCCACGCACGAGGGCAAGGTCGCGGCCGACATCCTGCTCGGGCTCAACGCCGCCGCCGAGGACGACCTCGCGGCCCGGCCCTCGCACCACGATGCCGAGGAAGGCCACGACCACGACGACTTCGACACCTTCGTGCTCGACCTGCCGTCGGTGACGGATCCGTCGGCGCTGGCCGACAAGCTGGCCGCCGTCGCGGAAAAGCACGATGTGCTGCGCATGAAGGGCTTCGTCGCGGTCGAGGGCAAGCCGATGCGCCTCCTCGTGCAGGGCGTCGGCCGCCGCTTCCGGCACCATTTCGACCGGCCCTGGGCGCCGGGCGAAGCGCGTGCGAGCCGCATCGTCGTGATCGGCGAGAAGGGCATCGACCGCGCCGCCATCGAGCGCGACGTCAAGGCGGCGCTGGCCGCGGCCTGAGGCAGCCATGCACCTCCTGCGCACGGAGACGCGAATGCTCGACGAGGCGGCCGAGGCCGTCGACCTCGGGCAGTCTCCGGGCGACATCGTCTTCCTGTCCTTCACCGACAGCGACCTCGCGGCGGTGGGGGCGGCGTGGGACGCCGATCCCGGCCTTCCCTCGCTGCGCGTCGCGAGCCTCGCCCGCCTGAAGCACCCCTACTCGGTCGACCTCTACGTCGAGGGCGTCGCCCGCCACGCCCGGGTCGTGCTCGTTCGCCTGCTCGGCGGCCTCGACTACTGGCGCTACGGCGTTGAGGAGCTCGCCGCGGCGGCCCGGCGCGAGGGCTTCGCGCTCGCCGTCGTCCCCGGCGACTACCGCGCCGACGAGCGCCTCGACGCGGCCTCGACGTTGCCGAAGGACGATCTCGCCCGGCTCTGGGGTTGGTTCCACGAGGGCGGGCCTGACAACATCGCCTCGGCGCTGGCGTTCCTCTCGACGCTGGCCGGCCGGGAGAAGACCTGGCGCGAGCCGGCGCCGATGCCCGCCATGCAGGTCGTCGCGGCGCATGGCCGCCCCGGAACGGCGGGTGCCCCGCGGGCGCTGCTCGTTTTCTACCGGTCGCTGCTGGCGGCGGTCGATACAGCCCCGATCGCGGCCCTTGCCGACGCCCTCGCCGACCGCGGCTTCGCGGTTGACGCCGTCGCCGTCAGCAGCCTGAAGGATCCGGCCGCCGCCGAGGCGCTCGCCGCGCATCTCGCCGGCACGCCGCCGGACGTCATCGTCAACACCACCGCCTTTTCCGGCCGGGGCGACGGGGGAGCCTGCGTCCTCGACGCGGCCGACGCGCCCGTGCTGCAGGCGATCCTCGCCGGGGCGCGCGAGGAGGACTGGTCGGCCTCGCAGCGCGGGCTCGGCGCCGCCGACCTCGCCATGAATGTCGTGCTCCCGGAGGTCGACGGGCGGATCGTGGCACGCGCCGTCTCCTTCAAGGCCGAGGCGCCGGCCCGGCCGGAGCTGCAGCACCCTCGCCTCGAGCACCGCCCCCATGCACCCGGTGTCGCCGGCGTCGCGGACCTCGCGCTGGCCTGGGCGCGGCTTCGTCGGATGCCGCGCCGCCAGCGGCGGCTGGCCATGGTGCTGTCGGACTACCCCGCGCGCGGCGGTCGCTCCGGCTACGCGGTCGGGCTCGACACGCCGCAGAGCGTCGTTGCGATGGCGGCCGACCTCGCTGCCGCCGGGTTCGCCACGGATGGCCTTCCCGATCCAGCCACGGTGATGGAGCGGCTGACACACGGCGACATCGAGCCGGTTCTCGACCTGCCGGCATACCGGGCAGCCTTCAACCGGCTGCCGGAGGATTTCCGGACATCGGTCACCGGGGCCTGGGGCGAGCCGGAGGACGATGCCGATTGCCGCGACGGAGCCTTCGGATTCCGGATCATGCGCGCCGGCCACCTCGTCGTGGCGCTGCAGCCGGACCGCGGCCGGGCCGCCGACCGCAAGGCGGACTACCACGACGGCAGCCGCCCGCCACGACACGGCTACGTCGCCTTCTACCTGTGGCTCCGCGAACGAGAGGCGATCCACGCCCTCGTCCATTGCGGCACGCACGGCACGCTCGAATGGCTGCCCGGCAAGGCCGTGGCGCTGGCTCCCGACTGCGCCCCGCAGGCGGTACTGGGCCCGGTGCCGGTGATCTACCCGTTCATCGTCAACAACCCCGGCGAAGCCGCACAGGCTCGCCGGCGCATCGGCGCCGTCGTGGTGGGCCACCTGACGCCGCCCCTGGTGGAGGCCGGCAACCACGGCGCAGCCGCCGAGGTGGAAGCCCTCTTCGACGAATATGCCGAGGCCCAGAGCCTCGATCCGCGCCGCGCCCGCATTCTGGCCAAGGCGATCCTGGACCGCGCCGCCGAAACGGGCCTCGCCGCCGAGGCCGGCCTCGACCCCAACCTCGACCCGGAGGAAGCGCTGCAGCGCCTCGACGGCTGGCTCTGCGACCTCAAGGAACTGCGCATCGGCGACGGATTGCACGTATTTGGCCGCTCTGCGACTGCCGAGGCGAAGGGCGCCCTCCCTCCCCTGCAGGGGAGGGTGGATCGCGCGCAGCGCGAGACGGGTGG
>NZ_CAMFHB010000073.1 GCF_945952055.1 uncultured Alsobacter sp. | reverse complement strand
GCCTGCTCTCGCGGGATCGACCCCGCCGGGCACGGCCCCGCAGGCGACCGTGGCGTCCTCGACGCCGCCCACCCTCGTGCAGGGGGCGGACGCGCTGGTGCCGGAGATCCGCAGTACCATGGTGTCGCGCGGCGACAGCCTGTGGCGCATCAGCCGGCGCGTCTACGGCAAGGGTGTCCGCTACACGGTCATCTACGAGGCGAACCAGCAGCAGATCCGCGATCCCCGGCGGATCTATCCGGGCCAGATGTTCGTCCTGCCCGCCGAAAAGCCCTGAGCCTGCCCCGCGGGGTCGTGATGTCAGCCGTGCCCGGGGCGTGATGCATTGCAGGGCGCCAAAGCCTATATAGGCGGCAGAAACGGTTCGGTGCCATGAACTATATGTCGTCTCCGCCTTCCGCGCCGCAGAAGGCCCCCCGCGTCAGCGCGGACAAGGGGCGCCTCGCCGCGACCTACAAGAGCCTGTGGCCCTATCTGTGGCCGCAAGACCGGGCGGACCTGCGCAACCGCATCGTCTTCGCGACCGGGCTGCTGCTCGTCGCCAAGCTCGTGACCATCGCCGTTCCCTTCACCTTCAAATGGGTGACGGACGCGCTCGTGCCGGCTGACCGACACAACGTGCCCTTCGAGGCGCTGGCTGCGCTGCCCCTCGTGCTCGTCCTCATCTACGGCGTCGCCCGCGCCGTCATGGCGCTCCTGACGCAGTGGCGCGACGCCATGTTCGCGGCCGTCGCCATGAATGCCGTGCGTCGCCTCGCCTACGAGGTGTTCGAGCACATGCACCGCCTGTCGCTCCGGTTTCACCTGGAGAAAAAGACCGGCGGCCTGACGCGCGTGCTGGAACGCGGCCGCGACGGCATCGAGACCATCGTGCGCATGACCATGCTCACGGGTGCACCGACCGTGGTCGAGTTCGTGATGATCCTGGGCGTGCTGCTGTGGCAGTTCGACTGGCGCTACGCGGCCGTCACCGTGATCATGATCGTCGCCTACATGGCCTACACGACCCTGGCCACGAACTGGCGCATCGGCATCCGCCGCAAGATGAACGAGAGCGACACCGACGCCAACACCAAGGCCGTCGACAGCCTGCTCAATTACGAGACGGTGAAGTATTTCGGCGCCGAGAGCCGCGAGGCCGAGCGCTACGACCGGTCCATGGAGCGGTTCGAGAGCGCCAGTGTGCGGGCCTACGTGTCGCTGGCCATCCTGAACGCCGGCCAGGCGCTCATCTTCACGGCCGGCCTGACGATCTGCATGATGATGGTGATCCCCGGGATCCAGGCCGGCACGCAGACGGTCGGCGACCTCATCATGATCAACGCCATGCTGATCCAGCTGTATCAGCCGTTGAACTTCATGGGCATGGTCTACCGCGAGATCAAGCAGGCGGTGACCGACATCGAGCAGCTCTTCGGGATTCTCGACCGCGAGCCCGAGATCGCCGACAAGCCCGGCGCGCCGGCGCTCACGGTGAGCGCGGGGGCGGTGCGCTTCGACAACGTGCAGTTTCACTACGTGCCCGAGCGCCCGATCCTGCGCGGCGTCTCCTTCGAGGTCCCGGCCGGCAAGACGGTCGCCATCGTCGGCCCGTCGGGCGCGGGCAAGTCGACGATTTCGCGGCTGCTCTTCCGCTTCTACGAGCCGCAGCAGGGCCGCATCCTCATCGACGGGCAGGACATCGCCGGGGTGACGCAGGTGTCGCTGCGCGCCGCCATCGGCATGGTCCCGCAGGACACGGTGCTGTTCAACGACACCATCGGCTACAACATCCGCTACGGCCGCTGGGAGGCCAGCGACGCCGAGGTCGAGCACGCGGCCTCGCTCGCGCAGATCGACGGCTTCGTGCGGTCGCTGCCCGAGGGCTACGCGACCAGCGTCGGCGAACGCGGCCTGAAGCTCTCGGGTGGCGAGAAGCAGCGCGTCGCCATCGCGCGGACGATCCTCAAGGGGCCGCCGATCCTGATCCTCGACGAAGCCACGTCGGCTCTCGACAGCTTCACCGAGAAGGACATCCAGGACGCGCTCGTGCGCGTGTCGGAAGGCCGCACCACGCTCGTCATCGCCCATCGCCTGTCGACCGTGATCAACGCCGACGAGATCCTGGTCCTCGACCACGGCACCATCGTGGAGCGCGGCACCCACGGCGAACTCCTGGCGAAGAACGGCGTCTACGCCGCGCTGTGGAACCGCCAGCGCGAGGCCGACGAGGCCATGCAGACCCTGCAGCGCGCACGGGCCGAAGAGGGCGCGGAGGCTGAGGCCGAGCCGGCTTAATTCCACACCCGCGCCACGCGTCCTTCGACGCGCCCGCTGCGCGGGCCGTCCGAAACACCGTGGTGCTGCCGGAACCCCGCCCCTTGACCCGCCGCCCCCCGGCGTGACAACGCTCTGCCGCATGTTGAGAGAACTCGTTCCCATGTCGCTCGTCGCCTCGATCCGCCGCCAGTTCGTGCCCATCCATCGGGAGGGCTGGCCGTTCGTCGGCGGCTTTGCCGTCGTGGCGCTGATGCTGGGCTATGCCTGGTCGCCGCTGGGCTGGATCGGGTGGATCCTGACCGCCTGGTGCGCCTACTTCTTCCGCGACCCGCCGCGCACGGTGCCCGTGCGCGAGGGGCTGGTCATCTCCCCGGCCGACGGGCGGATCTCGATGATCGTGTCCTGCGTGCCGCCGCCGGAGCTGGAACTCTCCGACACGCCGCTGACGCGCGTGTCGGTGTTCATGAACGTGTTCGACTGCCACGTGAACCGCGCGCCGGTCGCCGGCCGCGTCGTCACGCTGGCCTATCGGCCGGGCCTCTTCCTCAATGCCGAACTCGACAAGGCCAGCGACGACAACGAGCGCAACGGCCTGGTCATCGAGACGATCGGCGGTGCCCGCTACGGCGTCGTGCAGATCGCCGGGTTGGTGGCGCGCCGCATCGTGCCGTTCATCGCGCGGGGCGACAGCCTGGACGTCGGCGAGCGCTTCGGCCTCATCCGCTTCGGATCGCGCGTCGACGTGTATCTGCCCGAGGGCGTCCAGCCCCTGGTCGGCGTCGGCCAGAAGATGATCGCGGGCGAAACCGTCCTCGCCGACGCCCGCGCGGCCGATCCGGCCCGCTCCTACCGGACGTATTGAGGGCCGGGCTCAGTCGCCCACCACCGATCTCCCTCATCCTGAGCCGGCCGCAACGCGAGCCGCTCGCCGTTTGTGGATCGTCCGTCTGGGGACTGGCAGTCCAGTCCAAACAGACCTCTCAGCCGTCATCCCCGGGCTTGGCCCGGGGACCCACGACTTTGCCTGCGCCATTCTCAAGTCGTGGGTGGCCGGGCCAGGCCCGGCCATGACGCGGAGAGAGTGACGCAAGCTGGACTGCCCAAGCTTCAAAAGCGCTCCGGACTAGGCCGTTGGTGGCGCCCTCGCAGAGGCGTCCGCGGCCGCGTCTCACCCCCCACGCGTCTCGCGGATGGACAGGTCGAGGCAGCGCAGCAGGGCGACCGTCGTGTCGATCGCCGGGGTGGGGATGCCCTTGTCGTCCCCGAAGGCCTGGATCTGGCCGAGGATCGCCTCGGCCTCGAGGGGCCGGCCGAGTTCGGCGTCCTGCAGCATGGACGAGCGCCCGCTGACCCGCCCTTCGGGCTTGAGGAGTTCGTCCGGATCGATCTCGTCGCGCAGGTCGAAGCCATGCGCCAGGGCGACGTCGAGCATCTCGACCATGATGGCGCGCGCCACCGCGACGATCCCCGTCTCGGCGTGATTGGTCCAGGTCGGCAGGCGGGTGAGCGCGCTGATCGGGTTGCCGCAGATGTTGCGCGACAGCTTGCGCAGCACCTCGTGCCGGATGTCGGTGATGGCGGCCGCGTTCATGCCGGCGTCGGTGAGGAGCCGGCTGACCCGGCCCACGCGCTCGGAGAGGACGCCCGAGGGTTCCCCCACCGGCCATTTGTTGCTGCCCCTGTGCTGCACCACGCCCGGGCCCTTGAGCTCGTTGCCCGAATAGATGACGCCGCCCAGCACGCGGTCGGGCCCCACCGCGTTCCACAGCGCCGCGCCCGGATCCACGAGGGGGAGGGGACCCGGGGTCGCCGTCCCGGCTTTCCACCACCACGGAATGCCGTTCGCGTAGAACACCAGGATGCCGTTCGGACCGGCCAACCGGTCCAGCGCGCCCGCCGCCTGGGGCGTGGCGTTGGCCTTCAGCGTGACGAAGACGATGTCCTGGGGCGGGAGGCTGGCGGGATCGTCGGTGGCCGCCACGGGCCTGCCACCCAGCCGCTCGGCGCCGCTCTCGAGCCACAGTCCCGATCCGCGGATGGCCTCCAGATGGGCGCCCCGCGCCACGACCGACACCTCGGCGTCACCCTTGGCGATCAGCCGGGCCGCCATGTGGCCGCCGACGGCGCCGGCCCCGTAGACGCAAATCTTCATTCATCCGCTCCTGCCATTGTGCAGCGCGGGGATGCTATCAACACGCGCGTCTGCTGTCGCAGGCGCCACGCGGGCGGCTCGCTTGTGAGGGAAGCATGGCGCGCCTATGCTCCGCCGCGTTTCAGGGATACCCGATGACGGACCTCTTTCCGCCGTTCCAGCCTGGTGACGAACCGCGTCGCCGCCGCTTCAAGCCGGTGCCGATCCGCGTTCTCCTGCCGAATCTGGTGACGCTGCTGTCGCTGTGCGCCGGCCTCACCGCCATGCGGCTGGCCATCGAGGGCGACGACAAGCTCGACAAGGCCGTCTACGCCATCCTGATCGCCGCCGTGCTCGACGGGCTCGACGGCCGGCTCGCGCGGCTGCTCAAGGGAACCTCGCGCTTCGGCGCCGAACTCGATTCGCTGGCCGATTTCGTGAGCTTCGGCGTCGCGCCGGCCTTCATCCTCTACACCTACGGGCTGAAGGACATCGCGTCGTTCGGCTGGGTCGTGGCGCTGCTCTTCGCCATGGCGTGCGCCCTGCGCCTGGCGCGGTTCAACGTCATGATCGACGATCCGAACCGGCCGGAATGGAAGAAGAACTTCTTCGTGGGCATCCCCGCGCCCGCCGGCGCGCTCGCCGCCCTGCTGCCGGTCTACCTGCACCTGCTGGGCCTTGCCCGCCCGCCGGGCTTCGCCTTCGTCGAGGCCTGCTACGCGCTGTTCGTCGCGCTGATGATGGTCAGCCAGATTCCGACCTATGCCGGCAAGACGCTCGGCGCGCGCGTGCCGCGCGAATGGGTCGTGCCGATGCTGCTGGTGCTGGCGCTGTTCATCTTCATGATCGTCGTGCACACCTTCATCATGCTGACGGTGCTGACGATCGTGTACCTGGCGCTGATCCCGCTCGGGGTGTCCCGCTACCGGGCGCGCGAGCGGGCCGACCGGCACTTACCGCCGCCGGCTCCGGCCGAGTCCGCCGCGGCGGAGCCGAGCCTCTGACGGTCAGCGCCTGACGAGACGCCGCGCGTTCGCCCGAACGCGCTTGCGGACAGGAAGCGCCGCGGCGCTTGCAACGTCGGCCAACCCATGGGCGAGCGCCGTGGGGCCGCGCACGCCGCCCACCGCCATCCTGGTCCACAGGGTCATCATGGCCATGGAGGCCGCGACGTTGCTCTCGATCGTGGCCTCGACTTTCTCGAAGACCATGCGCTGCGCCTCGGCCGCATCCGATGCGGTCCTGGCACCGGAGTAGAGGAGCGGGGCGCGCGCGGCGATCGTCACGCCGGCAGCCATCGACATCTCCAGGGTCTGGAGGGACAGCTGCGCGACACGCAGGGACAGGCGCTGGAAGGCGAGGGACATCGGGGCGACCATGGAACGTGACAGCTGTCACGTCAACGTGGCTGGACGATGTTTGATCCTGCGCTTGAAAAGTTAAGGATCGGCTGGGGTCTTGCCGGACCCGTCCCGGGGGATGACGCGAGCGTTTTCCGCCAGTCGCGTGGCTGGAGCGAAAAGCCGGGTTTCCCCTTTTCGCCGCATGCTCTAGGGTCCGCCGCGCCGGGGCGGGGCCGTCACGGCGCCCGATTCCCGGGCATGAACCGGCCGCCGCCCCGCTGCATGCGGAGGGCGCGTGGCTGGGGAACAGAAAGACTGGCGTGCGAAACTGGTGCTGGCCTCGGCCTCGCCCCGCCGCCTCGCCCTGCTGCAGCAGATCGGCATCGAGCCCGATGCCCTTCTGCCGAGCGATCTCGACGAAAGCCCCCTGAAGAGCGAGCGGCCCAAGGCGTTGGCGAAGCGCCTGGCCCGCGACAAGGCCGAGCGGGCGCTCGCCGTGGTGAAGACCCGTCCGGAACTCGCCGGGGCCTACATCGTCGCGGCCGACACGGTGGTGGCCCGCGGCAACCGCATCCTGCCCAAGCCCGAGCACGTGGACGAGGCGGCGCTGTGCCTGCGACTGCTGTCGGGGCGGGGACACAAGGTCTTCACCGGCATCGCCGTAGTGACGCCGCGCGGGGCGATCCGCGAACGCCTCGTCGAGACGCGCGTCACCTTCAAGCATCTCTCCCGGCAGGAGATCGAATCCTATCTCGCCACGGGCGAGTGGCGCGGCAAGGCCGGCGGCTACGCGATCCAGGGGCGTGCGGGCATGTTCGTCACCAAGCTCGTCGGCTCCTATTCCTCCGTCGTGGGCCTGCCGCTCCAGGAGACGGGCGCCTTGCTCATTGGCGAGGGCTACCCCTTGCACCTGGCCTGGCTCAACGCGCTCGGCTGAGCGCGCCTGAAGCCGCATCGCGGGCGCCATAGCGGTTCACCCGGCGCGGTGGCATCCCCGCCTGCGCGGTCGCGCCCGGGCTTGGTCCTGCCAGGAGGCGGTGAGCAAGGCCGCGCCGGTCCGCGAGACCGAGGCAATCGCTTCACAACACATGCTCTGGCCGCACCGTGCCCGGGTCCATCGCGCGCTGCGCGAGCGACGGCGCGCGAGGCAGGTCGAGCGTGGCCGCACAAACGCTGGACTCCGAATGTGAAATTCTATAAAACACGAAATGAAGCGTGGAACATAAAAAATTACGTCACAATGACGTAATTAGAGCGCGAGGCCATTCCGTGTCCAATCGTCTCTCCCACCTGCGCCGCCTCGAGGCCGAGGCGATCGAGATCATGCGCGAAGTGGCGGCCGAATTCTCCAACCCGGTGATGCTGTACTCCATCGGGAAGGACTCCTCGGTGATGCTCCACCTGGCCATGAAGGCCTTCCATCCCTCCAAGCCGCCGTTCCCGCTGCTGCACGTCGACACGACGTGGAAATTCCGCGAGATGATCGCCTTCCGCGACGAGACCGTCCGCCGGCTGGGTCTCGACCTGATCGTCCACACCAACCGCGACGGCGTCGCCCAGGGCGTGACCCCGTTCACCCACGGGTCGTCCCACTACACCACGGTGATGAAGACGGAGGCCCTGAAGGCCGCGCTGTCGAAGCACGGTTTCGACGTCGCCTTCGGCGGCGCCAGGCGCGACGAGGAGAAAAGCCGCGCCAAGGAGCGCATCTTCTCGTTCCGGACCGAAAACCACGTCTGGGACCCGAAGAACCAGCGTCCTGAACTGTGGAACCTCTACAACACCCGCGTCCGGCGCGGCGAATCGATCCGTGCCTTCCCGCTCTCCAACTGGACCGAGTTGGACATCTGGCAGTACATCCTCGCCGAGCAGATCCCGATCGTTCCGCTCTACTTCGCCGCCGACCGGCCGGTCGTGGAGCGCGACGGCCAGCTCATCATGGTCGACGACGAGCGCCTGCCGCTGCGGGCCGGCGAGACGCCGCACATGAAGCGGGTCCGCTTCCGCACGCTCGGATGCTATCCGCTGACGGCGGCCGTCGAGTCCGACGCCGCGACCCTGCCCGACATCGTCGGCGAGATGCTGGTGGCGCGCACCTCCGAGCGCGCCGGCCGCCTCATCGACCACGACGAGGCGGCCTCGATGGAGAAGAAGAAGCGCGAGGGCTACTTCTGATGCACGGCACCTTGACCGAGGCCGAGGGGTTCCTGGCCTATCTTGCCGAGCACGAACGCAAGAGCCTGCTGCGCTTCATCACCTGCGGGTCCGTGGACGACGGCAAGTCGACCCTGATCGGGCGCCTCCTCTTCGACAGCAAGCTCATCTTCGAGGACCAGCTCGCTTCGCTGGAGAAGGATTCGCGCAAGCACGGGACCGTCGGCGACGACATCGACTTCGCCCTTCTGGTCGACGGGCTGGCGGCCGAACGCGAGCAGGGCATCACGATCGACGTCGCCTACCGCTTCTTCGCCACCGACCGGCGCAAGTTCATCGTCGCCGACACGCCCGGCCACGTGCAGTACACCCGCAACATGGCCACCGGCGCCTCGACCGCCGACGCGGCCGTGATCCTGGTAGACGCGCGCCAGGGCATTCTCACCCAGACCCGCCGCCATTCCTTCATCGTGTCCCTGCTCGGCATCCGCCACGTCGTGCTGGCGGTGAACAAGATCGACCTCGTCGGGTGCGACCGGCAGGTTTTCGAGCGCATCGCCGCCGAGTACCGCGCCTTCGCCGAGGATTTCGGCTTCGAGAGCCTCGTGGCCGTGCCCCTGTCCGCCCGCTTCGGCGACAACGTCATGAGCCGCAGCGACGAGACCCCCTGGTACGAGGGTCCCACCCTGCTGCAGCGCCTCGAGGAGATCGAGGTCTCCGACACCCGGCTCGCCCGTCCGTTCCGCATGGCGGTGCAGTGGGTGAACCGGCCGAACCTGGACTTCCGGGGCTTCTCCGGAACGATCGCCTCCGGCGTCGTCCGTCCCGGCGATCCGGTGGCGGTGGCCCGCTCGGGCAAGACCTCGCGGGTCAAGGCCATCGTCACCCACGACGGCGATCTCGCCGAGGCGGGCGCGGGCGAGGCCGTCACGCTGACCCTCGACGACGAGATCGACATCTCGCGCGGCGACGTCCTGTGCCCGCCGGACCGTCGCCCGGAGGTGTCGGACCAGTTCGCCGCGCACCTCCTGTGGATGGCCGAGGACGCCCTGCTGCCCGGCCGCCCCTATCTCCTGAAGATCGGGACGCGCACCGTGACCGCGCAGGTCACCGAGATCCGCCACCAGGTGGACGTCAACAGCTTCCAGCACCTGGCGGCGAAGACGCTCAACCTCAACGAGGTCGGGGTCGTCAACGTCTCGACCAGCGAGCCCGTCGCCTTCGATGCCTATGCCGAGGACCGCGCGACCGGGGCGTTCATCCTGATCGACCGCGCCACCAACCTCACCGTCGCGGCGGGAATGATCCGCTTCGGCCTGCGCCGGGCCCAGAACGTGCACTGGCAGGCGCTCGCGGTGACGAAGGACGACCGCGCGGCGATCAAGGGCCAGAAGCCCGCCGTGCTCTGGTTCACCGGCCTGTCGGGCGCCGGCAAGTCCACGATCGCCGATCTCGTCGAGCGGCGCCTGCACGCGATGGGCCGCCACACCTATCTCCTCGACGGGGACAACCTGCGCCACGGGCTCACCCGCGACCTGGGCTTCACGGACGCCGACCGCGTCGAGAACATCCGCCGCGTCGGCGAGGCGGCGCGCCTGTTCGTCGATGCCGGCACGATCGTGCTGGTCTCGCTGATCTCGCCCTTCCGGGCGGACCGGCTCGCCGCCCGGCAGCGGATGGGGGAAGGTGAGTTCGTCGAGATCTTCGTCGACACGCCGCTCGCGCTGGCCGAGAGCCGCGATCCCAAGGGTCTCTACAAGCGGGCGCGCGAGGGCAAGATCGCCAACTTCACCGGCATCGACAGCCCCTACGAGGCGCCCGAAGCGCCCGAGATCCGCATCGACACCGGCGCGGTGGACGCAACGCAGGCGGCCGAGCAGGTCGTGGCGTGGCTGGCGGAAAGAGGCTATCTGGGCTGACCATCGCGTCAGTCCGGATCCGCGTGCATGAACGACAACGACAAGACGGCCAAGGCCGCGCCCGAGATCGTGCCCTCCGGCGCGCCTTGCCCGATGTGCGGCAAGCCCGCCGAACTCAAGTATCGTCCCTTCTGCTCCAAGCGCTGCGCCGACCTCGACCTGTCGCGCTGGCTCAACGGCGTCTACGCGATCCCCGCCCGGGAGACCGACCCGGACGACGACGAGGAGACGTGAGCGGTTGACGGATCCTGCGTCTGTCGGCACGCGCCTGGAGTAGGCTGCCCAGAGCTGGTGAATCTTTCGGTGGTCAAGCTAGCACCTCCCTCTCCGCGTCATGCCCGGGCCAAGCCCTTCGACATGCACACAATTGATTCTCGCTGGTAGGGCGCGTTCTCCCTCCCCTGCAGGGGAGGGTGGATCGCGCGAAGCGCGAGACGGGTGGGGACGGTGCGGCAGGCGTTTGTACGACGACAGGACCGGCCCCGACTTGACCGCCTCGTTCTTCGCCGCGGTCCCCACCCGTCAGCCGCTGCGCGGCTGCCACCCTCCCCTGCAGGGGAGGGAGAGCGCCCTCAATCCAGGCCGTGCAGAGATGTGTGAATCCAGAAGGGCCAAGCCCGGGCAGGACGGCGGAGAGGAGGTCGCGCGCAGGAGAAGTCAGATGCAACGCCGCAGCGGAGATTGGTTCACAGGCCCTGAGTAGGCCGCGGAGGCGCTTCTGAAGGATGCAAGGCCTCTCGACCGTGCCGTCACCCGCACGGACCGTGCTCACGCTCGATCTCATCTGCGACGAGAGCCTGAAGGTGCCACAGGTTGCGGTCGCGGATGCCGAGCCTGGCGAGGTGGTCGACCGTGTTGAACAGGTAGTCGGCCCCCGACCCCCAATGGCCGCAGGCCGTTGCCAGGACGCGGGCCGTTTCCTGCGGTGACAGTCCGCTCTGGTAGGCCCAGCCCTTGCGGTTCACGGTGAAGGCGATCGCCCGGACGGGGCCGTCCGGCGTCAGCGCCGTCACCCAGCGGGGCATGTTGGTGGGCGGCTTGTTGCTGGTCTCGCGCCGCAGCAGCGTGTGCAGTTCGGCCTCCGGCTCGACGTCGCGCACGGGAAACACCAGGCCACGGCAGGAGCCGCCCCGGTCGAGCGCCATCATCAGACCGGGCCGATCGGCCGTGCCGCGGTAGCGCACCAGCTTCAGGCAGAAGGACCGGTGCCAGCCGGGCACCACCGCCGGGATCCCGGGGCCGAACTCGACCGCCGGCTTCCACAACAGCGATCCGTAGGCGAACACGTGGAGCGGGCCGGGCGGCTTGCCGGCCATCAGCTCCGCCACGAGCGCCGCGTAGTCCGCATCGTCCATCTGCTGGATGCCGGGCGGCGGCCCCGCATCCGCAACGTCGCGGTGAACGCGGGCGACATGGGCAGCGGTCAGGCGCACGGGAACCTCGCAGCGTCGGGGCACGGTCTCGATCTCACCATCATAGGCCTGCGCGCGGGGCATTCCACCTGACGCTTGCTGGCGTCCCGGAGGCGCGCTACGCAGCACCCGGAGGGCCACGCGCTGGTCCGCAGGAGAGATCTGCATGACCAGCCTCGGACAGGTTCGCGCCACGCCGGCCCGGTCGGACCGCATGGCCCTCGTGGCGTTCACGATCCTGGCCCTCGCGCTTCCGGTCGCGATGATGACCTATCGGTCGCTGCCGTTGCTGATGGCGGTGGCGGCGGCCCTTTTCCTGCTCGCCAGCCGCAGCCAGGGCCACGGAGCCTGGCGCACCGATCGCATCCTCACCGTCGCGACGGCGGCCTTCTTCGCCGTCGCCGCCGTCACGCTCGCCTGGACGCCCGAGAAGCCGGAGGCGGCGGAGGTGCTCGCCGTGCACGTCGGCCTGCCCGTGCTGCTGGGTCTCTGGCTGGCCGGGCAGCCGCGGCCGGCGGTCGGCGGCGCCTGGCTCGTGCTCCTGCCGGCCGGACTGATGCTGGCCGCCGTCATCCTGTTCGTCGAGATGCGGACGGGCCTCGTCCTGCATCGTCTCGCCCGCGCCAATCTCAATCCCAGCAAGATGAACCAGGCGACGGTGGTCGCGGTGCTGTGGCTCTGGCCCGTCGCGCTCATCGCCGCCCGGACCCTCGGGCGCGTGGCCGCCGGCGTGCTGGTCGCCGCGGTCGCGCTCGCGGTCTTCGCCAGCGAGAGCGAGACGGCGAAGCTCGCCCTGATCGTGGGTCTCGCCGCCGGCCTCGTCTTCCTCCTGCGCTGGCGGTGGCTCGTGGCGGCGCTGGCCGTGGCCGTCGCGCTGTTCGTGATGATGCAGCCGTTCTGGCCGACCATCCTCGACAACGTCCTGAGCCAGTCGGCTCTCGATGCTCTGCAGCAGGGACACGCGCGCGAGCGGCTGGTCATCTGGCGCAGTTTCGCCGCGGCCGTCGGCATGAAGCCCATTTTCGGCTTCGGCTTCGACAGTTCGGGCACGATCGGCTTCGGCCCGCTGCTCTCGCTCTTCCCGGAAGCTCTCCGGGTCGGCATTCGCGACAGCCACCCCCACAACATGGCGCTGCAGATCTGGGTCGAGCTGGGGGTCGTCGGCGCGGCCCTGGCAGCCTTCGCGCTCGCCCGCGCCACGCTGCTGATGGGCCGCCACACGCCCTCGGCCCGCGCCGCCGCCGCCGCCTGCATCGGATCGGCGCTGCTGGTCGCCGCCGTCGGCTACGGGGCCTGGCAGGCCTGGTGGGTCACGGCGCTCGCCATGCTCCCCGTGCTGCTGAAACTGGCGGACCCTCAGCCGGACGAAGCCGCGTAGACGCCGCCGATCGCGCCGCGCCCTTGCCGGCGCGGGCCGGGGGACCCCACCGCTCCTCATCGACATGTCCCGCGGCCTTCCGGCGTCGCCGTCCGGCGGATTCTCTTGAACAACGCGACTCCGTGCAAGTAGCTTGGCTGTACGAAGCCGGAGTCGCCATGCTGATCGCCAATGGACGCTGCTCACCGGGCGTCTTCCGTCCCACCGGCAACCGCCTGACGGCGGAGGATGGCCTGAAGGCCCTGCCGGACGCGATCGCGTGGCGCGACGGGGTTGACCTCGCACAAGCCATCGCGGCCGTGGAGCGGTCATGACGAAGGTCATCGTCCACGCGACGGCGCGCGAACTGGGCGAGGCGGTCGCGGCCAGCCTCCTGCCGGGCTTCGCCGACGCCGCGCGCAACGGCAAGTCCTACCTCCTCGGCTGCCCCGGCGGGCGGTCTCCCAAGCCGGTCTACGAGGCTCTCGGCCGTCGGCTCGCCGCCCGGCCGATCGACCTGTCGCGGCTGGTGATCGTGATGATGGACGAGTATCTCGTCGAGCGCGGCGGAAAGCTGGAGGCCTGCCATCCGGGCTCGCACTTCAGCTGCCGCGGTTTCGCGGCCCGCGACATCGCCGGCGAGCTCGATGCCTGCCTGCCGGCAGCCTGGCGGATCCGCCCGGAGAACGTCTGGCTGCCGGACCCCGCCAATCCCGCCGCCTACGACAAGCAGATCGCCGCCGCCGGCGGCATTGACCACTTCCTGCTGGCGTCGGGGGCGAGCGACGGACACGTGGCCTTCAACCCGCCCGGCTCCCCGCGGGACAGCCGCACGCGCGTCATCGCGCTCGCGCAGGAGACCCGGCGCGACAACATGGCGACCTTTCCGGACTTCAGGTCCATCGACGACGTGCCCCACCACGGCGTGAGCGTCGGCATCGAGACCATCGCCGGGCAATCGCGCGCGGCCACCATGCTCCTGCTGGGGGAGAGCAAGCGGGAAGCCTTCGCCCGCGTCACGGCGGCCGGCGACTACCAGCCGGACTGGCCGGCGACGGTCGTGGCCGCCTGCCGCAACGCCACCGTCGTCGCGGACAAGGCCGCTGCCGGGGCCGCGCCTTGAGCGCGCGGGTCGCGCTCGGCATCGACGTCGGCGGGACGAAGGTCGCAGGCGGACTGGTGGAGATCGACACCGGCACGATCCGGCACATGGTCGTGCGTCCGACACCGCTGGCGCAGGGCGGAGCCGCCGTACTCGACTGCGTCGCCGCGGTGGCCGGCGACCTCGCCCGCGAAGCCGCTGCGACAGGTCTGAACTCCGTGGGGCTCGGCGTCGGCGTGCCCGAGCTCGTCGATCTCGCCGGCCGCGTCACGACCGCGTGGAACTTCGACTGGCTGACGCTGGATCCCGCCACGGCGCTGGCGGGCTTCGGCCCGCTGCGCATCGAGAGCGACGTGCGGGCGGGCGCCTATGCCGAAATGCGCTTCGGGCGCGGCAGGGCCTTCTCGAGCTTCGCCTATGTCACCATCGGCTCGGGCATGAGCTACACGCTGTGCGAGGACGGCCGCGTGCGCCGCGGTGCGCGTGGCTACGCCATCCACTTCGCGTCGAACGAGCTCGTCGTGGCGCCGGCCGGCGCGCCCGGGACCGGCCGGTTCCTGCTGGAAGGTTTCGCGTCCGGCTTCGGCATGGCCGACACCCTGCGCCGACGCACCGGACAGGCCCTGGACGCGCGCGCCATCGTGGAGGGACGCGCCGGCCCTGCCGGGGAGAGCCTGCTGGAGGACGCCACGCTGGCGACCGCGAGCTATCTCGGCCAGATCGTCAACATGCTGGATCCGCAGGCCATCGTGCTCGCGGGAGGGCTCGGCACCGCCCCGGCCTATGCCGACCGGGTCCGGGCCCGCGTGGCGGAGTTCGTCTTCGCGCCCGACGCCCGCGACCTGCCGGTCGTCCCCAGTGCGCTCGGCACCCATGCCGGCGTCATCGGCGCCGCCGCCATTCTCGACGAGGACACGTGCCCATGAGCCGGCGCATCACAGCATGTCCAGCGCCGATTTGCGGCGCGGGGGCGGGAAGCCGGCGTCGATGAGGGCCAGGTCCTCGTCGGACAGTATGAGGTCCGCCGCCGCCCGGTTGTCGCGCACATGGGCGAGCGTGGCGGCCTTGGGGATGGCGATGACCTCCGGCCGGCGCAGGGCCCAGGCCAGCGCCACCTGGTAGGCACTCACGCCGTGGCGCCGGCCCACCTCGGCGAGCGCGCCGGTCCTGGGCAGGCGGCCCTGCTCGACGGGGCTGTAGGCCATGGCGGTCATGCCGCGCCGGGCCAGGTCCGGCAGCAGGTCGAACTCGGGGCCGCGACGGGTGACGTTGTAGAGGATCTGGTCGGTCACGCAGGCCGCGCCTCCGGCCTCGACGAGCTCCTCCATGTCGTCGGTGTCGAGGTTGCTGACGCCCCAGCTGCGGATCTTGCCGGCCGCCACCAGCGCCTCCAGGCCCCGCACGGTCTCGGCGAGAGGAATGGAGCCGCGCCAGTGCAGGAGATAGAGGTCCAGCCGGTCGGTCTTCAGCCGGCGCAGGCTCGCCTCGCAGGCCCGCTCGAGCCGGGCGCCGCCGGCATTCTGCGGATAGACCTTGCTGACCAGGAACACCTGGTCGCGCAGCCCTTCGAGGGCCTTGCCTAGGAAGGTTTCCGTCTCGCCGTCGCCATACATCTCCGCGGTGTCGATGAGCGACAGGCCCAGCGCCACGCCCTCGCGGATCGCCGCCGTCTCGGCGCCGGCGCGGGAGGGGACCTCGCCCATACGCCAGGTGCCTTGGCCGAGGGCTGGAACGCGAAGGTCGGGTGCGAGGGTGACGAGGCGCATGGCGGGCTCCTGTGGCGGGCGGCGCGGCGGCGCGGCCCGTGCCGGGTGCCAAGGGGATACCAGGACCGGCGTGCCGTCCAGCGTCAGCCCGGCCGGGCCGTCACTTCGACACGGCATTCACCTTGATGACGAGGCTCGACCGACGGCCCAGCCCATCCGTCGCCTCGATGCGGAAGAGGTGCAGGCCCGGGGGCATGAGGACGGCCGGCACGTTGATCTCCCCCTTGGCGATGAAGGGGCGCACGCGCTGCGTGACGTCGATCGGCCGGCTCCGCAGATAGACGATGCGGATCGCGTCGGGGTCCACCGGCACCTCGTTGCGCGACACGATGCGGATCCGGAAGGGGCCGGGGATGACGTAGTTGGCCTGGCCGTCGCGCGGCGCCACGTCCTCGATCGCCGGCCCGCGCGTGATCCCCTTGTAGCCGGAGGAGACGTCCTCGGGGGCGGGCTCCAGGGCTTCCTGCTCGGTGACGAGCACCACCGGGGCCTGCGCCATCGCGGGAGCCGCGGGAAGCAGCAGACCCAGCGCCAGGACCATGCGGCGCGTCGCGGCCGGAAACGTCATGCCATGCTCCTCAGTCGAACAGCTTGCCCAGGCCCATGACCACCGAGATCAGCCCGGCGGCGAGCGCGAGCGAGGTGGTCAGGAGACCCTCCATCTTCTTGATCCGCTTCTCTGTCGACTTTTCCTCGCCGAAGATCTCGTGGTTGAGAATACGGGCCAGCGAGGCGAGGGCGCCGCTCCTCGTCTGGTCTTCGTCCCAGACCAGGAGGATCACCTGGCGCGCCAGGGCGCCCGCGAAGAAGCCGAGGCCGATGCTGGCGATGTACTGGGCGGTCTCGATGGTCTCGATCCGCCCGCTCGGCAGCACCGGCACGCCGTCGACGCGGGCCACCACGGCCAGCATGCCGGCCACGGCCACGATCGACAGCACGGTCGCGACGAGGGCATCGACCC
Source organism: uncultured Alsobacter sp. (assembly GCF_945952055.1). GTDB lineage: Bacteria > Pseudomonadota > Alphaproteobacteria > Rhizobiales > Beijerinckiaceae > Alsobacter. Next base: position 6,670 of record NZ_CAMFHB010000073.1, on the reverse strand, counting down.
ACAGCCCCGGCCGCGGATCGCGGCGGAACAGGAACCCGAAGACGAAGGGGCCGACCAGCGAGACGATGCGCAGGTTGACCACGCGCAGGTCGAGAACCAGCACGATGAGCGCGTGCGCCGCCAGCAGGAAGGCCACGCACAGGATCGGTGCCGGCCACCAATACGCGCGTCGCGGCGCCGAGGAGACGGACGCCGCCACCAGTGGCGCCTCCTGCGCTGGCGCTCCGGTCTCGCCGCGCAGCGAGCCGAGTTCCTGCTCGAGGCTGGCGACGCGGGCCTTGAGCGTCTCCACCTCGTCCAGGAGCGGCTTGTGCAGGTAGAAGTCGCGTCCGCAGTGCTTGCAGACGATCGCCTCGTCCTGGATGGCCTCGGCGCAATAGGGGCAGGTTCGGGTCACGGCTCGAGGTTCCCCGCCAGTTCGACCGGCACCAGCGGCAGGCGCGCGGCGGACCAGGCGGCGATGCCGCCCCGGTACCAGTGCACGGCGCCGTAGCCGAGGCGGGAGGCCCGCACGCTGGCGTTCCAGGACAGCCAGCAGTCCGGCCCCGTGCAGAAGAACACCACCGGGCGCGCCTTGTCCGGCGCCAGCCGCTCCATGAGGCGCGGGAAGAGGGCATCCGTCGACGGCTCCGCGAGCCCCGCGCCCTTGAGCCACACCGCGCCGGGCAGGCTGCCGCCCTGGGCGTCGCCCGAGCGCACGTCGATCAGCAGCGGCGCAGCCGGGCCCTGCAGCATGGCGACGAGCTGCGGCGTCGTCACCGGCGCGGCGCCGGGGACCGTGACGGGCGTGTTGGCGTGATAGGGCTTGTGCAGGCCCGCCGGCACGGCGACGCCGAAGTTGCGGCGCTCGTCGGCGTAGAAGGAGGCCTGGGCGACCTTGCGCCTGGCCAGGACCTGCCGGGCCTCCGCCGCGGCCTCCTCGCCTGGCGCAGGACGCGCCGTGCCGTTCATGTCGGAGACGCGGCACGGACGCCCCGTGGCCTCGTTGCAGCGCTGGACGGCGCGATCGGCCGCGGATTGCCCGTTCGCGAGCCCGTAGGCATAGCCCCAGCCGCCCGTTCCCGACACCGCGAAGGCCTTCTGGCCGGGCTTGTCGCGGTAGAGCGCCAGCGCGTCCTCCAGCGACCCCGTGGCGGTCCGCGCCGCGGATGGCGGGGGATCGACGACGGCGGGCGGCGCAAGCGGGGGAACCGGGACAGCGGCTGCTGCGGCGCCCGGAGACAGCGCGATCTCGCCGATGAGCGACGAGTGGTCCCAGGGAACCTGCTGGCCGCCCGTGGCCGAGACCACGTCGGCCCGCACCAGCCGCATCAGCTGGGTGACGTCGAGGCCCGGTGTCGGCAGGTGCTTCAGCAGCGCCCTGGCGAAGGGAGAGTTGCGGCCGTCGCCATCGGCCGCGACGGCGCCGGGCGCGGTGGCGAAGCCGACGAGCGTTCCCAGGGCCGCCGACATGGAGCCGAGACCCCGCGCCACCGAGCGATTGCGGAATATCCCGGCGAAGGGGTTGTCGCGGCAGGCATCGAGCAGCACCACCCGCACCTTGGCGCGCGTTTCCATGCCGTCCAGGACCACGCCGAGGTCCAGCGAGCGCAGCGGCACGTCGACGGGGCTTTCCAGCGCCGCGTCGCGCGGGACGAGGTAGTTGCGCTCGCCCATCTGGATGCCGTGGCCGGAGTAGTAGAAGAGCGCGAGATCGGCGTCCGAGAGCCGGTTCAGGAAGCGCGACACCGCGTCCTGCAACCCGCGCTGGTCGGGGTCGACCACCTCCGTGACGTCGAACCCGATGGCGCGCAGGGCCTGGGCCATGTCCCGCGCGTCGTTGGCGCTGTTCTTCAAGGCGGGCACGCGGTCATAGGTCGCCACGCCGACCACGAGGGCGACGCGTCCGGCCGCCCAGGCGACCGGCGGCGCTGCCGCCAACGCCAGGAACAGCACCAGCCCGAATTGCAATGCGTGGCGCATGAGCGGTCGACCAAACTCCTGGTTGAGTTTAGGCAGCGCTGACCTGGCTGTCGATGGACGCAGGGCCGGTCACCCCGCCAGGGGTACCTCCAGGCCCACCTTCACCCGGTCCATGGCCACGAAGGTCCGGAATTTCTTCACGTTGTCGTTGCCGAAGAACATCCGCCGGGTGAAGGCCTCGTAGGCCGCCATGCTCGCCACCACGACCACCAGGACGAAGTCCGCCTCGCCGGTGACGTAGTAGCACTGCTGCACCTCCGGAGCCGTGGCGAAGGATTGCTTGGCGGCATCGATGAGATCGGCCGTTTCGCTGATCACCTCCACCTCGACGAAGAGCGTGATGGGATGGCCGACCGAGGCAGGGTTCACCACCGCCACGTTGGCGGCGATGACACCCGCCGCCTCCATGCGCCGGATCCGGCGCTGGACCGCGGGGGCCGACAGGTTCACCCGCTCGCCGATGACCCGCTGGGGCGTGGTGTTGTCGCGCTGCAGGATGGCGAGGATGCCGAGGTCGAAGGCATCGAGCACGAGGGAGGCAGGCTTGCTCATCGGCCGGTCCGCACGAAAAAAACTTGCGCCAGAGGTGGCGAGATAGAGCGCTTCTCTCGGGTGCCGTGCAATATCCTTGTGCCGTTCCCCTTCGAGAGACGGACGGCCATGCTTCTCCTCAACCGGCATCCAGACCACGGTGGCCCTCTCGCGCCGACGGACGCGCAGACCCTCGGCGTCGCCGCGGCGCAGGAGGTGGAGCGCTTCCTGGCGGCGCGCGGCAGCAGCGCGCCGACGCCGCTGCATGCCTTGCCGGCCCTGGCCGCCGGCCTGCGTCTCGCGGCCGTGCACGTGAAGGACGAAGGCTTCCGTCTCGGCCTCGGCAGCTTCAAGGCGCTGGGCGGCGCCTACGCCGTGATCCGGCTGGTGCTGGAGGAGGCCGGGCGGGCTCTGGGGCGCAGCGTCGATCTCGCCGAACTCGGCTCGCCGGAGGTGCGCGGGGTGGCCGCCGGCATGACCTTCGCCTGCGCGACCGACGGCAACCACGGCCGCTCCGTGGCCCAGGGCGCGCAGTTCGTCGGCGCCGCCGCGGCCATCTTCGTCCATGGCGGGGTGAGCGAGGAGCGCATCGCCGCCATCGCCCGCTACGGCGCCCGCATGATCCGCGTGTCCGGCACCTACGACGACTCGGTCGACGAGGCGGCGCGGGTGGCGCAGGCCAACGGCTGGACGGTCGTCTCCGACACCTCCTGGCCGGGCTACGAGCGCATCCCCGGCCTCGTGATGCAGGGCTACACGGCCATGCTGCGCGAGGCGCTGGCCGCCATGCCGGAGCCGCCGACCCACGTTTTCGTGCAGGCCGGCGTCGGCGGCGTCGCGGCCGCGCTCGCCGGGCACCTCGCGATCCTGTTCGGCGACCGGCGCCCCACCTTCGTGGTGGTGGAGCCGGCCCGCGCGGCCTGCATCTTCGAGACGGCGAAGGCGGGGCAGGTGGTGAAGATCGCCCATGGTGAGCCCACCGTGATGGCCATGCTCGAATGCTACGTGCCCTCGCTCGTCGCCTGGCGGGTGCTGTCGCGGGTGGCCGACGCGTTCATGACGGTCGATGAGGACGAAGCCGTGGCGGTGATGAACCGGCTCGCCCGGCCCGCCGCCGGCGATCCCGCGGTGGTGGCCGGAGAGAGCGGCGGCGCGGGCCTGGCGGGCGTCATCCAGGCCGCGCAGGATCCGGCGATGCGCGAGGCGCTCGGGCTGGGCGCAGGCTCGCGCGTGCTGGCCTTCGTGACGGAGGGCGCGACCGATCCGGGACGCTATGCCGAGCTCGTCGGCCTGGCCCCCGAGGCGGTGGTCGCGTGAGCGCCCCGCGCCTCGACGGCGAGCGCCTGCTCGCCCGGCTGAAGGAGCTGGGCGCCATCGGTCGCGGCGCCGACGGACGGCTCGTCCGGCTGGCGGCATCGGACGCCGACAAGACCGGCCGGGACGCCCTCGTGGGCTGGATCGAGGCCGCGGGGCTGGAGGTCGCGGTCGACCGCATCGGCAACGTCTTCGGGATCTGGCGGGCCGGCGCGAACCCGCAGGCCGATCCCGTGCTGCTGGGCTCGCACATCGACACGGTGATCGACGCCGGGATCTACGACGGCTGCACCGGCGTGCTGGCGGGCCTCGGCGTCATCGAGGCGCTGAAGGAGGCGGGTGTCGTGCCGGCACGGCCGATCGCCGTCGCCGCCTTCACCAACGAGGAGGGCGTGCGCTACGCCCCGGACATGCTGGGATCGCTGGTCAATGCCGGCGGACTGCAGGTGGACGAGGCGCTGGCCGTCATCGGCACGGACGGCACGGTGCTCGGCGAGGAGCTCGCGCGCATCGGCTATGCCGGCCCCCACGAACCGGGTTTCCTGCGCCCGCACGCCTATGTGGAACTGCATGTCGAGCAGGGGCCCGTGCTGGAGCGCGAGGGCCTGCGCCTCGGCGCCGTCGAAAACCTGCAGGGCATCTCCTGGCAGCGCGTGACGATCGTCGGCGAGGCCAACCACGCCGGCACCACGCCCATGGGCCTGCGCCGCGATGCCGGCGCCGCCGCCGCCCGCGTCATCGGCTTCCTGCGCGACCGGGCGCGCGCTTCCAACACGCCCACCGTGGCCACGGTCGGCAGCATCGCCTTCGAGCCCAACGCCATCAACGTCATCCCGTCCAAGGCCGTCTTCACCGTCGACCTGCGCGACCCGGACGAGGCGCGCCTTCAGGCCGAGGAGGCCGCGCTCGTCGTCTATCTCCGCGAGATCGCCACGAGCGAGCAGGTCGAGGTCTCCGTCGAGCGCCTCGCCCGCTTCGAGCCGGTGCGCTTCGACCCTCGCCTCGTCGCCCTCATCGAGGACGCCGCCCGCCGCCACGGCCTGCCCTGGCGCCGCATGACTTCCGGCGCCGGGCACGACGCCCAGATGATGGCCCGCATCGCGCCCTCCGCCATGATCTTCGTCCCCAGCCGCGGCGGCATCAGCCACAACCCGCGGGAGTTCACCGCGGACGCGGACGTGGTGGCGGGGGCGCAGGTGCTGCTGGACGTGGCGATGGCGTTGGCTACCCCCCATTCCCCTCATCCTGAGCCACGGCCCGCAGGGCCGTGAGTCGAAGGACGCAGAATGGGTGGTGCGTGGACATCCTGCGTCCTTCGACTCGGCCGCTGCGCCGCCGGCTCAGGATGAGGCGATTGAGAGGGCCGGGACATGACGGAAGGGGCTTGGACCATGACACTCGAAAGCGACATGACCGCCTGGCGGCGTGACCTCCACGCCCATCCCGAGTTCGGCTTCGAGGAGCGGCGCACCAGCGCCTTCGTCGCGGCGAAGCTGCGCGAGTTCGGCCTTGAGGTTGCCGAGGGGATCGGCGGCACCGGCGTCGTCGGCACGCTCCGGCGCGGCACCGGCAACCGCGCCATCGCGCTCAGGGCCGACATGGATGCCCTTCGCATTCCCGAGCAGACGGCGCTGGGCTATGCCTCCACCAACCCCGGCATCATGCACGCCTGCGGCCATGACGGTCACACGGCCATGCTGCTCGGCGCCGCGCGGATGCTGGCGGAGGAGGGCGGCTTCGACGGCACGGTGCGCTTCGTCTTCCAGCCGGCGGAGGAATGGGGCCGCGGCGCGCTGGCCATGCTGGCCGACGGGCTGATGGAGCGCTTCCCCTTCGAGGAGATCTACGGCCTGCACAACGATCCCGGCCTGCCCATCGGCCACGTGCGCACCAAGGCCGGGCCGATCATGTCGGCCGAGGACAATTTCGAGATCGTGCTGAAGGGCGTCGGCGGCCATGCCGCCCGCCCGCAGGCCGGCAACGAAGTGCTGGTGGCCGCCTGCGCCACGGTGATGAACCTGCAGACCATCGTCGCCCGCCGTCTGGCCCCCACCGACATCGGCGTGGTCTCGGTGACCGAGCTCCTCACCGACGGCACCCGCAACGCCTTGCCCGGCCTCGCCCGCATCTTGGGCGACGCGCGGAGCTTCCGCCCGCAGGTCAGCGCCGAGATCGAGAAACAGATGCGCATCATCGCCGCCGGCACCGCGCAGACCTATAACGTCACCGCCGAGGTCACCTACACCCGCGAATTCGTGCCGCTGGTGAACGACGCCACCTTGGCCGAGGAGGCGCTGGCCGCCGCGCGCACCATCGCCGACCCCGCCCATGTGGGTCTCGCCGCCGAGCCCCTCACCGGCTCGGAAGACTTCGCCCGCTTCCTCGACCACGTGCCGGGCTGCTTCCTCTTCACCGGCAACGGCAACTCCTCCCCGCTGCACAACCCCACCTACGACTTCAACGACGAGGGCCTGATACACGGCGCAAGACTGCACGCGGCCATCGTGCGCCGGCGGTTGCCGGTGGGGTGAGGCTCTTCCGCTCTTGCCCCTCCACCTCCCGGCTGTCCTGCCTGGGCTCCGGCCCGGGCAGGACAGTGGAGAGACTATAAGCCGTTGCAACTGCAAGCGGACTACGCGAAAGCCTTGGAGGCATTCCCCCTTGGGCCGCACCCCCTCCACCGTCCTGCCCGGGCTCCGGCCCGGGCATCCACGACTTGGGATCTCACCGTGCGCCCAAGCCCGCGGTAGGCCGCAAAGATCCAGAACAACGGGCCTTCTCCTATCCGTCGCAAGTCGTGGATGCCCGGGCCGAGCCCGGGCAGGACGGCGGAGAGATTGTAGGTCCCTGCCAACTGCAGGCG
>NZ_CAMFHB010000072.1 GCF_945952055.1 uncultured Alsobacter sp. | reverse complement strand
CCCCGAACGAGTGTTCACCATGTCTCCGGTCTGTACACCAAGCCCGGCCATGACGCGGAGAGGGAGGTGCCAGCTGGACGACCGAAACAAGCGCTGCGCAGCCGCCGAAGGCGGCGTGTCGAAGGACGCAGAATGGTCGTGGAGGTTCAAAGCCCTGACGGACCATTGTGCGTCCTTCGACACGCCCGCTCCGCGGGCTGCTCAGGATGAGGAGATTGAGGTTTCAGGCTTCCAAGTGCACCTGGGCAGAGGTCTCCAGGTCAGGACCCGGGGGCCACCGGTGGGGTAGCCTGGTCCAGGCATGAGCCCAGGGCGCCAATCCAGACAGCGAAGCCGTCCCGCTCGAGACGGCGGGCTGTGGCTTCGCCGCCGTCTCCGGCGTCGAACTCGGCCGACCATTCGACGAAACAGGCATCGGACTCGGTAACGGGCGCGACCCTGATGGTCGACCGGAAACTCCGCATGCCCATCGGCGCCGCACTCACGAAGGCATAGCTGTAGCAGCGGTCGTCGTCGCTATGCGCGAGGAGCACCTGCCGGACGCGGCCGTTGGGACCCTCGAAGCTGCGGACGGCTCCGATATCGGTGGGCGACCGGTCGTCCTCGATCGTGACCGGGGCCTTCACACCGGCCCAGGCATAGTCATGGAATGACCGGATGGCGGCCCATGTCGTCGCGGCGTCATGGGGGAGAATTGCGCTGAAATAGGCTTTGGCCATGGTTGCTCCTGCGACGTGCCCCTTGGCCCGACCCTGGGCCGCGAGCCGTCGCTGCTCCACCCGATTCCTGCCGGCCCGAAGGGATCGCTTGAAGGGTGGTGCTGATGGGGGCCAGAACTGCTGGCGAGTACGCCACGACCCCGGGCACCCGCTCTTTCAGGTGGTCGGGACGGTGCCACCGAGCTCCCGTGCCATGCCGACCAGGGCCTTGAATGCGGCTGAGGGATTCTTTCTGGACGGGTAGTAGAGGCACAAGGGTGACAGCGGCGGTGTCCAGTCTTCCAGGACACGGATGAGCCGACCTGCGGCGATGTCCTCGCGCACGTCGGATTCAATGACGTAGCCGATGCCGACATCGGCCAGGACGGCGCGTTGCACCAGGCTGACCTCGTCCAGCGTCAGCGGGCCGGCGACCTCCATGGACAGCGGCTGGCCATCCTTCTCGAACCGCCAGCGATAGAGGCTGCCGTCCGGCAGCCGAACCCTGATGCAGGCATGGTTGCGCAGGTCCGGCGGGACCTTTGGCTCGCCGTGCGCCCTCAGGTAGGCCGGCGAGGCGACGACCACGTTGCGCCGGGGCAGCCCGAGCGGGACGGCGATCATGTCGGTCGGAACAAGGTCATGTCCGCGGATGCCGATGTCGAAGCCGTCGGCGACGATGTCGACCAGCCGACCTTCCGTGACGAGATCCACGTGAACGTCGGGAAAGCGGCCGAGAAACGCCAGGAGGAGTGGCGCGAAAACCTCCCGCGCGGCGGCCGCGTAAGCGTTGATCCGCAAGGTGCCCGATGGTGTCGCCTGGTGAGATCGTGCCCCCTCGATCGCCGCAGTGATGTCCTGCAGCGCGGGGCCGACCTGGACCACGAAGGTCCGTCCTGCATCCGTCAACGAAACGCTGCGCGTGGTCCGGTTGAAAAGTCGAACGCCGAGATCCCGCTCCAGCTTGGCGATCGCGTTGCTCAGAGCGGTGGTCGACAGCCCGAGATCCACGGCGGCCGCGCGGAAGGACCCCTTTCGCGCAATGGCCAGGACCGCTTCCAGTTCGACCAGACCAGGCCTGCTCATTGTCCCGTTTCCCGAAACGCCACGTCCCTCTTTGTGCCGATGATCGCGATAAAGGTCCACCCTAGATTGGGCTCATCCGAGTGAGCCAGAGGAGACCACGATGCACATGCCCGACAGCATAAGGGCGTTCTTCGACGCCGAACGCCGCGGCCCTGACGCGCTGGAGATCGCGTTCCTTGACGACGCCGTCGTGAAGGACGAACGCACGCGCCGCGAGGGCCTCGCGGCCATCCGGGAGTGGTGGACGACCGCCCGACAGACGTACCAGCACACGGTGATGCCCATCGACATGACGGGATCGGGCGACGCCATTGCCGTCTGCGCCGTCGTGACGGGCCGCTTCCCCGGAAGCCCCGCGACGCTGACATACTCCTTCACCCTGCGTGACCGGAAGATCGCCGAGCTGGAGATCGGGTGATGGCTGATTTTCTCATGCTCGAGGGCAAGCGCGTCCTCGTCTCCGGCGGAACGAAGGGGGCCGGGGCTGCCACCGTGGCGCTGTTTCGCGAACGCGGTGCACAGGTGCTCACGGCCGCCCGTTCCAGTCCGGAAGGCCTCGATGAAAAGGCCTTCGTCGCCGCCGACCTCATGACGGACGAGGGCTGTCGCCTTGTGGCGGAGGCCGCAGGCGAACGCCTCGGCGGCGTCGACATTGTCGTGCACATGCTTGGCGGCTCCGCCGCGCCGGCGGGCGGGTTCGCCGCGCTCGGCGAGGCCGAGTGGCGGCGGGAGTTCGATCTCAACCTCTACCCGGCCGTCCGGCTGGACAGGCTGCTCGTTCCCGACATGGTGAGGCGGGGCAGGGGCGTGGTGATCCACGTCACCTCGATCCAGCGCCTGCTGCCCTTGCCGGAAGCGACGACGGCCTATGCCGCTGCCAAGGCCGCCCTGTCGACCTACAGCAAGAGCCTCTCCAAGGAGGTATCACCCAAGGGCGTGCGGGTGGTCCGCGTCGCGCCGGGCTGGATCTTCACGGAGTCGTCCAACCACCTGGCCGAACGCCTCGCCCAGGACGCCGGCACGGACCTTGAAGGCGGCAAGCAGATCATCATGGATTCGATCGGCGGCATCCCGATCGGACGGCCCACGCGGCCTGAGGAGGTCGCCAACCTCATCGCCTTCCTCGCGTCCGACCGGGCCGCGACAATCACCGGGACTGAGATCGTCATCGATGGCGGCACCGTGCCGACCGCCTGACGCTCACGCGGTCCCGAGACGGCAGCCGCACACGAGGCTGGGGAAATGGAGGCCCGGTCGTCCATTCCGGTGTTCTATCCTCATTTTTACCCGGGTGAAATTGACAGGCGCATTTCATCCGGGTAAAAAGCCTCCCTCAGGAGGATCCCATGCAGCACGGCGGAACGGTGACGGCCTTCAGGGGCGAGAGGCTCGTCGCGGCGGGACGCCGGGACGAAGTGGTCGCGGCGCTGCGCGCAGCGGGGTTGCAGGTCGATGACGGCGCCGTCCTGGTCTTCGACGACGAGACGGGCGCTCAGGTGGACCTCGATGTCCGCGCTCCCGCACCGGAGCCGCCCTCTGTTGCGGGGGAGGAGGATGTTGCGGCCAGGCGGGCCGGCCGGCCCAAGCTCGGCGTCGTGGCGCGTGAGGTCACGCTGCTGCCGCGCCATTGGGACTGGCTCGGCAACCAGCCGGGTGGGGCCTCCGTCACGTTGCGGAAGCTCGTCGAGATGGCCCGCAAGGCCGATGTCGAGCAGGCAGCGGGCCGCCGGGCACGCGAGGCCGCCGACCGGTTCATGGGGGCGATGCTGGGCAACGCACCGCACTACGAGGAGGCTTCGCGGGCGCTGTACAGGGGCGAGGGATCGCGGTTCCTGGACCTGACGCAGGATTGGCCCGCCGACCTGCGCGACCACGCCCGCAGGCTGGCCGCGCCGGCGTTCGGGGATCCGGCCCGGCCGGAGCGCCCATGAGCGACCGCGCCGAAGCCTTGATCCGGGACGGTGTGCTGCTCGCCCCCGCGGGGGACGGCGTTGCCCTGCCCGTGATCGACCTCACACATCCCCGCTTCGCCGTCCCCGACGACGACGCCGGCATCAAGGCGCTGCGCCGGGCCTTCATGGAGAACGAGCGCCGCCAGGCCCGGGTGCCGCGGTTCCTGATGCGCTGGATGATCGCCTCGGCGGCCCGGAAGTCCCGGTTCCTCCGCGCCGTCTTCGACCCGGAAGCGACCTTTCTCGACGGGATCACGACCTACGCCATGAAGCTCGGCGAGGCGAACCTGGTGCCGCCGTTCGACGCCGATGCGGACAAGCGCTTCGCCCGCTCCCCTCACGTCACCTGCCTGCGGCTGCGCATGCAGCAGACGGCGGCGCTCATCGCCGACGCCGCTGCGCGGGACCTGCGCGACGCGCCGGGCCGGCCGCTTCACCTCGTCGACATCGCTGGTGGGCCCGCGATGGATGCGCTGAACGCCGTGATCGTCCTGGCACGGTCCTGGCCCGGCCTTCTCGGCCCGGTGCGCATCCTCGTCCTCGATCCCGACGAGACGGGCCCGGCCTTCGGCGCGGCGGCCCTGAAGGAACTCGCGCGGCCCGGCCGGCCGCTGCACGGGCTCGACGTCGTCCTGCAGCGGATCTCCTACGACTGGGCCGACACGGCGCCCCTGGACGACTGCATCGCCGGTGCGATCGCGAGCGGCGCCGCCATCGTCGCGTCCTCGGAAGGAGGCCTCTTCGAATACGGGTCCGACGAGGCCATCGTCCGCAACCTGGCGAGCCTCCACGCAGCGGGCCGGGGGGCGCGAGCGGTGGTCGGCTCCGTCACCAGCAGCGACGACCATCGCCGCCGCATGGTGGCCCAGAGTTCCGTGAAGGTGATCCCCCGAGGTCTCGCCGGCTTCGCTCCGCTGGCAGCCCGCGCCGGCTACGCCATCGCCCGGTCCCGACCGGCGATCGTCAGCGATCAGGTCGAACTCGTCATGGGGCGAGGAGGAGACGCGTGAGCCAGGATCGGCTGGTGACTCCACAGTGTGCCGGGGGGCAGTTGCGACCTGCGAGGGGTTCCTGGTTGGCCGGCCTATCCCCGCCTTCTGGACTACAGAAAGCGCCTGCTGCAGAGGCCCTCCGTCGTGCGGGCCGTGGAGGAGGGGCGCCCCTACCGCCACTACTTCCCTCTCGGTGCACCGGATCGAGACTAGTCGCCAATCGCGAGGCGTGGGTGAGAGGACCAGGCCGCGACGACCAGGCATCGGGTGAACGCAGGAGTGCGCGGCGAGCCACGCACGCCCGGGTTCACCCGACACGCTGCATCAGGGCATCATGACGGTGTCGACCACGTGGATCACGCCGTTCGACTGCATGACATTCGCAATCGTGACTCGAGCGCTGTGGCCCTGCATGTCCTGCACGTAGAGGCTTTTGCCACTGCGGCCTTTCACCACCGAGAGGGTTTCGCCTTCCGCCGTCTTCAGCTTGGCCTCGCCGCCGCTCTTGTCCACCAGCGTCATCAGATCGGCGGCCGTGTAGCGCCCGGGAACGACGTGATAGGTGAGCACCTTTGTCAGGGTGCCCTTGTTCTGCGGCATGACGAGGTTTTCGAACGTCCCGGCCGGCAGCTTTGCGAAGGCTTTGTTCGTCGGGGCGAACACCGTGAAGGGACCCGGTCCCTGCAAGGTGTCGACGAGCCCCGCCGCCTTGACCGCGGCCACCAGCGTGGTGTGGTCCTTCGAGTTCACCGCGTTCTGGACGATCGTCTTCTCCGGAAACATCGGCGCGCCGCCAACCACGACCGGTTTAGCCTGGGCTGGCACGGCCAGGCAGAAGGCCGCGATGGCGGCACACGCCGACAGGGTTCTGAAGGACATGGAACGTCTCCTGATCGAGCACCGGACGATACCGGCCAGTCCGATACTGCCCATCTCGGCCGGGAGATGCGGAGCGCCGAACACTTCGCCGTGATCGGCGCCGTGGCCGACAGGAGCCTCCTGTGCGCTGGTTTCCGGCAGTTGCATCACCGCGGACACTCGCCACGTCGTTCGGTGTCGGGTTTCACGATCGTCCGCTTTCTCCCGGCGGCCGACCGTCAATCGTGCGGATGACTGCGGCGCGACGTGGACCGGAACGGCCACGAGGTCGCCGCCGAGCAAAACAAGGCCGCCCAGACGATGACCGGCTGCAGCGCCAGCCTGGGTGCATGATACCACCAGGTCGAAGGCAGGCCCGCCACCTGGATCCCCTCGACCGCGTGCCGGATATTGGCTGGGAACACGCAGGCCGCGTAAAGGGCCAGCATGATCCCCGATATTCGGCGAAGCCGCGGGATCAGCAGGCCGGCCGCTCCAGCGAGCTCGCAAAGGCCCGTGACCAGCACGACCTCGCGGGGCATGGGCACCCAAAGCGGCACGATCGGCAGGAAAGCCTCGGGCGACCAGAGATGCAGGAGGCCTGCCGCCGCATAGAGGGCGGAGAGAGCCGATCTCAGGAGCGACCGTGCTCGTGGAGGCGTGAGGGCTTCGTCGTCCATGTCGGGTCTACGTGCGCGGGCACGTCACGGTTTCCGCCGTCTCGTTCTGCCCTGCAAGGGTGGCCTCGGTCATGGCGTCCGCGTGTCGATCCCGCCCCGACGCGATCGTGACCGGGTCGGGGCGATGCCGTTGTGGATTTCCGGCATGGGAGGATGCTCAACTGGTGCTCGCAAGACGGTGGAGGAGGCCAGCATGCGCAGGACAATTGCAGCCGCCACGGTGATGGTGGGATCGCTGCTCGCAGGAGCGGCGCTCGCCCAGACGGACTACTCCGCCGTCGTCATGAAGACGACCGAGCTCGGGCATCGCACCTACATGATCGAGGGCATGGGGGGAAACATCACCGCAGCTGTCGGTGACGACGGCGTGATCATGGTGGACGGGCAGTTCGCTCCCCTGCACGACAAGATCAAGGCGGCGGTCGCCGCCGTCTCGGACAAGCCCATTCGATATCTGGTGAACACGCATTTCCACGGCGACCACACGGGCGGCAACGCCCCCTTCGCCAAGGACGGCGTGGTGATCGTCGCCCATGAGGGCGTGGCGAAGCGGTTGACGTCGGGAACGACGAATGGACTGACGGGCGCCAAGACCCCGCCCGCGGCCGCCGAGGCCCTTCCCACCAGAACCTACGGCCAGGATCTGACGCTCACCGTCCAGGGCCGGCAGGCCCTGCTGCGCCACGTCCCGAACGCGCATACCGACGGAGATACCTACGTCTACTTCGCGGATGCCAATGTCCTGTCGACGGGCGACATCGTCACGCTGGGCACGCGGTATCCGAATATCGATTTCGCGCAGGGTGGGAGCATCGATGGCCTGATTGCCGGGTCCGACCTCTATCTCGGGCTCGTGAACGACCAGACCAAGATCGTCCCCGGGCATGGCCCCCTGATCGACAAGACGAGACTGAGCGCCTACCGCACCATGCTGGCCACCGCGCGAGATCGGGTCGCCGCCCTGAAGACCGCCGGCAAGAGCATCGACGAGGCTGTGGCGGCCAAGCCTCTGGCCGACATCGGCGCCGGCATCGGCGCGAACGAACAGCAGAACGGCGACTTCGTTCGCCTCGTCTACACCACGCTCAAACCCTGACGCGCCGGGCCGGCGTCGGGTGAGAAGGGAAACCATGGACCTTCAGGCCAGTTAGGCCGGCGTCCACGCCGAGACCAGCGTCATGGGGGCGGGGAGACCGTGTCGAGGCGGCCCAGGACATCCAGGCCCTGCATGTTCAGGAAGTGCAGGATGTCGATGAACACCCAGTTTTCGGCGAGCTTGCCGTCTTCTTCCCGATAGATGTCCACGACGCGCATGTCGGCGGGGTGAGGGCTCGCCGTCATGCCCATGAAGCCGCCGGCGTTGTTCAAGGTGAGGTTGGGCCAGCCGAAGAAGCCGCCGAAGCGGCCTTCCGCCAGACGGCAGAGATGGCCGTTGAAGCGGTAGCCGTTCGACAAGGTCTGACGGAACGGGCCGGAGTGCTGGAGAATGTAGCGCGGGATGGTGAAGGTGGCGCCGATCCCGGCCGGTCCCCACCAGATCATGTCCCGGCTCCAGGAGCGCGCCAGCTCCTCCTCGAGGCCGGCCGCGCCACGGCTTCTGTCGGCGGACCGCATGTCTCCGAGCATCTTGTTGATGGCCGCGAGCGTGGCCCGACCCTTTTCGGGATCCTGCGGCCCATACATCAGGCCCTCGTGGGTGGCCGGTCCGGGTTGCACCAGGTGAGCGCCGGTCTGCGGCGGGAACGGGTTCTGGCCCGCCTGGATCATGACCTGCGGGATGTCGCAGAACAGGGCCGTCTCCGTGATCCGCCCCGCGTCGACCCTGTTGAACTCGGCGTAGCGCATCATGGCGATCCGGCCGGTCGGCCGTATGCCGAGCCAGGGCTGGTCGAACAGGCCCATGAAGTGTCCCATGGAGGCCACCCAGACGGACTGGAAGCCGTCCATCTCGTTCAGCCCTGCCATGAAGATGTCGGGGCGCCGGTGAAGGCGCGTCATGGCCCGGAGCATGGGCTCCCAGAACGTGGCCGCGACGGCGTCCGCGCCACGCTGCTCGTGAAAGGGATGCATGCCGCGCCAATGCCAGTCCGGTGCGGTGTGCCGTTTCAGCGCGTCGGCCACGCCGCCCGGCCCGGCGCCGATGACGGCCTCATGGTGCGCCCGCACCAGGTCCTTCTCACGCTGGAAGTCGTTCACGCTCATGGTTCGATCCCGGGTGTCCCGCGCGCCGGCGCCAAATCGGCGACCGCAGCAGTCTAAGCCGGGCCGCGACCCTTGGCGATCCGCGGCCCTGTCACGCTCACTTCGTCTTGGCGATGGACGTGACGGTGAGCTGGCCGTTCACCCGGTCGGCCGTGAACAGAACCGTGTCGCCCTTCTTCACCTGCTTGAGCATGGCCTTGTCGGCGGCCTTGAAGACCATCTTCATCCCGCCCATTCCGAGGTTCGGAATCGCTCCATGGTTGAGGGTGATCTTCTCGGCGCTCTCGTCGACCTTTTCGACGGTACCCTTCACCGTGGGTAGGTCCTGCACCTTCACTGCATCCTGTGCCAGTGCCGGGCTCAGCAGGAGTCCGGCGGCGGTGGCGGCCGCGAGGATCGCGCGGGACATCCTGGTCTTGATCATGGGTCTGCTCCTTCTCACTTGACGATGATGGTGCCGGTCATGCCGGCTTCGCGGTGACCGGGGATGAGGCACGAGAAGTCGAACGTGCCGGCCTTGTCGAAACGCCAGAGGATCTCCGACGCCCTCATCGGGCCGATCCGCTTCGCGTGCGGGTCATCGTGCTCCATGTCGGGGTTCTTCTTCATTTCCTCGGCGTGCCTGAGGTTCATCTCGAGCGTGGCCAGCACCATCTCGTGGTCCAGGGCGCCGTCGTTGCGGAGCTTGAAGCGCACCTGCTCTCCCTTCCGTACTTCGATGCGGTTCGGCACGAAGGCCATGGCCCCGCCGTCGTCCTTCATCACGACCGTGACGACCCGGGCGGGCTTCCTGGGGTCGCCCGGGTGGCCGAAGGCGTCGGTCGCATGGTGATGGCCGGCGGGGCCCGCGCCAGCCGACGCGGCCGGTCCCGCGAGGGCGGCGGTGAGGGCTGCAATGCCGGCGAGGATGTGTGTCTTCACGATCGGTCTCCGTGTGCTTGCCTGTCGAAATACTCAGCGATGATGGCGGCCATCGGACGGCCGGCCTGCTGCGCGGATCGATAGCGCAGACAAGCATGGCTCGCTTTGCCCCGACCCGCCAAGCGGAGACGGTCCGTTGCATTCGCCCCCCCGAATGAGGGATGCCCGGGCGCCCCATCCAGGTCTGTGGGGCGAAGACCGACCTCCTACACTGGCGGGCAGATCCGATCAGGAGGTTTCCCATGACGCCCAGTGCCACCGCCACGCCCTCGAACCTCCTGCTCACGCCGCGCGACCACACGCTGCTGATGATCGACTTCCAGTCGCAGATGGCGTTCGCGACCAAGTCGATCGATCCCGTCCTGCTGCGCAACAACGCCGCGCTGGTGGCCCATGCCGCGGCGGGATTCGGCGTTTCGACCGTCCTGACCACGGTGGCGGAGAAGACCTTCTCCGGACCCATGTTCGACGAGATCGTCGAGGCCTTCCCGGGCCAGGCGATGATCGACCGGACCTCCATGAACACGTGGGAGGACGCGCACGTGATCGACAAGATCAACGCGATGGGCAAGGGCCGCATCGTGCTGAGCGGGCTGTGGACCTCGGTGTGCATCGTCGGGCCCGCTCTCTCGGCCCTGGCGCAGGGCTTCGAGGTCTACGTCATCGCCGATGCCTGCGGCGACGTCTCGGAGGAGGCGCACGAGCGCGCCATGGACCGCATGGTCCAGGCCGGCGCGCGACCGATGACGTCGCTGCAGTACATGCTCGAGCTGCAGCGCGACTGGGCGCGGACCGACACCTACGCCCTGACCACCGGCATCGCCCGCAAGTTCGGCGGCGGCTACGGGCTGGGGATCATCTACGCCAAGTCCATGTTCGGCGCCTCGGAAGGGCACTAGCCCGTGTCGCCCCCCGCGAACGACGAGGGAGCTCCCGCCATGGGCGCAGCCGCCACTTCCGGCGTCACGGTGGTCCTGGTCCACGGGGCCTGGGCCGACGGTTCGAGCTGGCGGCGCGTCATCGCGATCCTGCAGGCGCGCGGCGTCGCCGCGATCGCCGTGCAGAACCCCACGACGTCGCTGGCCGACGACGTGGAGGCGACGCGCCAGATCCTCAAGTCCGTGACGGGACCGGTGGTCCTGGCCGGGCACAGCTGGGGCGGCACGGTGATCACCGAGGCCGGCAACGAGGCGAAGGTGAAGGCTCTCGTCTACGTCGCCGCGTTTGCTCCCGATGCGGGGCAGTCGACCGGCGACCAGGTCGGTGCCTATCCCGCGCCCCCCGGCCTCGGCGGGATCTCCGACGACGGCACCGGTCGCCTGCGCATGAGCGCGCAGAGCTGGGTCGAGAACGTCGCCCAGGACCTGCCGCCGGCGGACGCCCGCGTCCTGGCCGCCATCGCGCCGCCGCTCGGGCCGGCGACCTTCGGCGATGCGGTGAGCCGCGCCGCCTGGGCCGAGAAGCCCAGCTGGTACGTCGTTTCGGCCCGCGACCGTGCCGTCAGCGTCGACCTGCAGCGCGATCTCGCCAAGCGAATGAAGGCCCGCACCACGGAACTCGAGACCAGCCACATGTCGCTGCTCTCGGCACCGCAGGCGGTCGCCGACGTCATCCTGGCGGCCGTCGCCGCCGTCGCCGCCGTCGCCGCCGTCGCCGCCGTCGCCGCCGCCTGATGCGCGTCCACGGGAGGCCTGCGTGAAGATCTATCTCGCGTCCCTCGGGGCGGGCCTCCTGGTCGGCGTGGTCTATGCCCTCCTGCAGGTCCGCTCGCCGGCGCCGCCGGTGGTGGCCCTCGTCGGGTTGCTCGGCATCCTCGTCGGGGAGCAGGTGCCGCCGCTGGTCAAGGCCCTGTGGGCCCGCGACCCCGCGGCCTTCGGCTGGATGAGCCACATCCGGCCGCACGTCTTCGGATCCCTGCCGCGTGGGGGCGGGTCCGCCACGCGCGTCCACGCGCCCACGCTGCCTAACGACGGAGAACGGGGATGACGACATCCGGCGAACCCGACCTCATCCTGCACAACGGGCGGGTGACCACTCTCGACCGAACCAACCCAGTCGCCGAGGCCGTGGCCGTGAAGGACGGCGTCTTTTCCGCCGTCGGGACGGACCGCGAGGTGCTGGCGCTGGCGGGGCCCGCGACCCGTCTCGTCGACGTCCAGGGCCGGCGCGTGCTGCCGGGCCTCATCGACAACCACCTGCACATCATCCGCGGCGGCCTGAACTTCAACATGGAGCTGCGCTGGGACGGCGTCCGCTCGCTGGCCGACGCGATGGACATGCTGAAGCGGCAGGTCTCGATCACGCCGCCGCCGCAGTGGGTGCGGGTGGTGGGCGGCTTCACCGAGCATCAGTTCGCGGAAAAGCGCCTGCCCACCCTGGAGGAGATCAACGCCGTCGCGCCGGACACGCCGGTCTTCATCCTGCACCTCTACGACCGCGCGCTGCTCAACGGCGCGGCGCTTCGGGCGGTGGGCTACACGAAGGACACGCCGGAGCCTCCGGGCGGCCAGATCCTGCGCGACGGGGCCGGCAATCCCACCGGGCTGCTGCTCGCCAGGCCCAATGCCGGCATCCTCTACGCCACTTTGGCCAAGGGGCCCAAGCTGCCCTTCGACTACCAGGTGAACTCGACGCGCCACTTCATGCGCGAGCTCAACCGCCTGGGCGTCACCGGCGCCATCGACGCGGGCGGCGGCTTCCAGAACTACCCCGACGACTACGCCGTCATCCAGAAGCTCGCCGACGACGGGCAGCTCACCGTGCGCCTCGCCTACAACCTCTTCACGCAGAAGCCGAAGCAGGAGCGCGAGGACTTCCTGAACTGGACCAGGACGTCGACCTACAAGCAGGGCAACGATTACTTCCGGCACAACGGCGCGGGCGAGATGCTCGTGTTCTCCGCGGCCGACTTCGAGGACTTCCGCGAACCCCGCCCGGACATGCCGCCGGAGATGGAGGGCGACCTGGAGGGGGTCGTGCGCATCCTCGCCGAGAACCGCTGGCCGTGGCGCATGCACGCCACCTACGACGAGACGATCTCGCGTGCCCTCGACGTGTTCGAAAAGGTCGACAGGGACGTCTCGCTCGCGGGCCTCAACTGGTTCTTCGACCACGCCGAGACGATTTCGGAGCGCAACATCGACCGGGTCGCGGCGCTCGGCGGCGGCATCGCCGTGCAGCACCGCATGGCCTATCAGGGCGAGTACTTCGTCGAGCGCTACGGCCTGCAGGCGGCCGAGGAGACCCCGCCGGTCCGTCGCATGCTGGACAGCGGCGTCCGGGTCTCCGCCGGCACCGACGCGACGCGGGTGGCCTCCTACAATCCCTGGGTCTCGCTCTCCTGGCTGGTGACCGGCCGGACGCTCGGCGGGCTCAACCTCTACCCGCTCCGCAACTGCCTGGATCGCGAGACCGCGCTCAGGATGTGGACGGAGAACGTCACCTGGTTCTCCAACGAGGAGGGCCGCAAGGGGCGCATCGAGGCGGGCCAGTTCGCCGACCTCATCGTTCCGAGCGCCGATTTCCTCTCCTGCCCGGAGGACCAGATCCCGTTCCTCAGCTCCGACCTCACCATGGTCGGCGGCAGGATGGTGTGGGCGGCGGGCGACTTCGCCGCCCTCGACGAAGGCACCGTGCCTCCTGCGATGCCGGACTGGTCGCCGGTGAACCGCTTCAAGGGCTACGCGGCCTGGGGCGAGCCGGAGGGGGGCGGACGGCACTCCCTGCGGCGGAGCGCGGCGCAGGCCTGCGGCTGCGCCAGCGCCTGTGGCGTGCACGGCCACGACCATGCCCGGGCCTGGACGGGGCGGGCGCCCACCTCCGACCTGCGCTCCTTCTGGGGCGTGCTCGGCTGCGCGTGCTGGGCGGTCTGACAGAGCCGCCCCAGCGCCGGATCTTCCCCCAACAGGAGTGCCCGCATGACCGAAAGCGCCGACCGACCCACGGTCCGGATGACCCGCCGGGAGACGCTGGCCGCCGCGGCGCTCGCCGTGCCGGCCGCCGTCGCCGCCACCCACGGCCTCGCGGCCACCGCCACCACCCCCCCTTCCAGAGGAGAACACGTCATGACCAGCAGCACCGTCACCACCAAGGACGGCGTCGAGATCTTCTACAAGGACTGGGGTCCGAAGGACGCCCAGCCCGTGATGTTCCACCACGGGTGGCCGCTCTCGTCCGACGACTGGGACGCGCAGATGCTGTTCTTCCTGCACAACGGCTTCCGCGTCGTCGCCCACGACCGGCGCGGCCATGGCCGCTCGCAGCAGGTCTCCGACGGCCACACGATGGACAACTACGCGGCGGACGCCTTCGCCGTGGTGGAGCACCTCAACCTGCGCAATGCGGTGCACATCGGGCACTCGACCGGCGGTGGCGAGGTGGCGCGCTACGTCGCCAAGCACGGGCAGCCTGCCGGACGCGTGGCGAAGGCCGTCCTGGTGAGCGCCGTGCCGCCGATCATGCTGAAGACGGCCTCCAATCCGGAGGGCCTGCCGATGGAAGTCTTCGACGGCTTCCGCAAGGGCGTCGCGGACAACCGGGCGCAGATGTTCCTCGACGTGCCGACCGGTCCCTTCTACGGCTTCAACCGCGAGGGCGCGAAGGTCTATCCGGGCGTCATCCAGAACTGGTGGCGCCAGGGCATGGCGGGCAGCGCCAAGGCCCACTACGACGGCATCAAGGCCTTCTCGGAGACCGACCAGACCGAGGACCTGAAGACGATCACCGTGCCGACCCTGGTGATGCACGGCGACGACGACCAGATCGTGCCGATCGCCGACAGCGCGATGAAGTCGGTCAAGCTGCTGAAGCACGGCACGCTGAAGGTCTACAAGGGCTACCCGCACGGCATGCTCACGACCCATGCGGACGTGATCAATCCGGACCTGCTCGCCTTCATCAAGGCGAAGGCCTGACGCGTCCCGTCGTTCCGGAGGACGCGCCCGCCGCGTCCTCCTTCCCATCCCGGGTGCCAGCCATGTCCACGATCACGCAGACGGCCCCGGCGAAGCCGGGCGGCGAGGCTGGCCGGCTGGTTCCTCCGGCCCTGGCCTTCACGGCCGGATTCGTCGACACCTGCGGCTTCATCGCCTTGTTCGGCCTGTTCACCGCGCACGTCACGGGCAACTTCGTGCTGATCGGGGCGGAGCTCGTGGGCCCGTCGCGCGGCATCCTGACCAAGCTCCTGGCGCTGCCGACCTTCGTCGTCGCGGTGGCGCTGACGCGGCTCGCCGTCGCCGCGATGGAAGCGCGGGGGAGGGCGCCGCTTCGGCCCCTGCTCGTGGCGCAGGGGCTTCTCCTGCTGGCCTTCATGGCCGCGGGCCTCGCCATCGGCCCACCCGCGCTGGCGGATGCCTGGCCGGAACTCCTGACGGGCCTCCTCGGCGTGACCGCCATGGCCATCCAGAACGCCAAGGCGCGGCTCCTGCTCTCGGCAGCGACCCCCTCCACGGTGATGACCGGCAACGTCACGCAACTGGTCATCGACCTGGTCGACCTCGCCCGGCCGACCGAGGCGCCGGTGCGCGCCCAGGCCGCCGCGCGTGCCGCCAAGATGGCGCCCGCGGTGGCGGCGTTCGCGATCGGGGCCGTGGCCGGCGCCTTCGGATACGCGGCTTTCGGCTTCCTGTGCCTCGTGCTGCCGGTGCTGGTGGTCTTCGCGCTGGCCGCCCGCGTTCCGGGCCGCTGACCGTGCCCACGATCTCGCTCGCCACGGTGCTCGTCTCCGCCCTGGTGAGCGTGGTCACCGGCTATATCGGTGCGCTCCTCAACCTCGGGCGGCAGAGGCGGGCGGAGCGGCGGGTCTACGGGCTCGCGCTTCTCGCCGAGATCAAGGCCATCCAGCGCGGGCTGCTGCGCTACAAGGCGCGGATCGACCGCTACGGCGCGCCCGGCGAACCGTCGGGGCGCCTGCGCCATGAACTCGCTTTGTGGCGCCGGGACCTCTCGGTCTATGCCAACACGTCGGGGCGGATCGGGCTGTTCTCGGTCCGCACGGCGATCGAGATCATCGAGTTCTACCATCGCGTCCGCTGGCTGGACGCGCGCATCGGCGAGCTCTCGGACGAGACCCTGTGCACGCCCGAGACGTTCGGGCAGTGGATGGCCGACCATCGCGAGACCCTGCGCCGCGCGCAGGTCCACGCCCGCTTCCTGAGCCGCCTCCTGCGGCACGAAGTCCCCGCCACATGGCCCGAGATCGCCTCGGCCCTGCGGTCCGGACGCCTGACGCGCCCCGCCTTCCGGCGCCTGCGCAGAGCCCCGTTCTAGCCCCTCCAGCCCCCGAGGACCCGCCATGCACACGACCCGCAACACGCTTCCCCTCGCCATCCGCGAGGCCTCGGTCGCCGTCCTGAACCGCCACCTGGCGGCGGCGATCGACCTGCATGCCCAGATCAAGCAGGCCCACTGGAACGTGGTCGGGCCGGGCTTCATCGCCGTGCACGAGCTGTTCGATGCCATCGCCGGCCTGGTCGAGGACCAGTCGGACCTCATCGCCGAGCGCGCGCGCACCCTCGGCGGCACGGCGCAGGGCACGATCCAGGTCGCCTCCACCCACAGCTTCCTCGTGCCCTATCCGCTCGGGGTGGCCGACACGAAGGAGCACCTCTTCGCGGTGGCCGGTGCGCTCGCGGCCTTCGAGCAATCCGTGCGGGAGGCCATCGACGCCACGGCGGCCGGCGGCGACGCCGAGACGTCCGACATCTTCACGGAGGTCGGACGGGCGATCGCCAAGCAGCTCTGGTTCGTCGAGGCGCACCTCGGGGCGGGCTGAAGCCCCGGTCCGAGCCGGACCAACCCAGGGGACGCTAGAGGCGGTCCGCGCCCTTTCCGGCGTTGCCGTCGCCGGCGTCCTCGAGCCCGAGCCTCGCGAAGGCCTCGGGCGGGGCCTGGTTGCGCTTCATGAGGTCGATCATCAGGCCCGTGAGGCGGGCCAGCACGGCCGGATCCTGCAGCGGCTTGTCCTGGCCGGGATCGGTCGCGAGGTCGTAGAGCCGCGTGTCGTTCTCGATGAAGGCTCCCGGGCCATAGAGGCCGTGCAGCGGCGAACGCGCGATGACGGGGACCTTCAGCAGCCGGGCGCCCTTGGTGAACGGGAAGGGCTCGGAGAGCAGCGCGTTGCCGAGCTCTTCCGTCGAGAACGGCTCGTAGATGTGGGTCGGCATGAGCGTGTACTGGAAGATGTCCTGCTTCATCAGGTCGGCGGGGTAGCGGTGATAGGTGTAGCGCCCGTCCGCCACGTTCACCGCCCCGCCGAAGTACCCGAACAGGATGGCGTCCCGCCTCACCGTGCCCGCGGCCACGTCCCACAGCGACTGACCCTCGGTCTCGGGCGGGCGCTCGGCGCCGAACAGGTCGATGAAGGTCGGCGCGATGTCGATGGACTGGGTCAGCGCGGCGCAGCGCGTCCCGTCGCGCTCCGGGTGCCGCGGATCGTGGGCGAACAGCGGGATGCGGGCGATCTCCTCGTAGATGTTCATCTTGTTCTTGGCCCAGAAGTCGTGCTCGCCGAGCAGGAAGCCGTGGTCCGTCGTCACCACGAGGGCCGTGTCCTTCCACATGTCGTGCGCGTCGAAGTAGTCCAGCAATTGCCCGAGCAGGGCGTCGCACATGGACACGATGGCGTAGTAGTTGGCGCGCAGCTCCTCGCATTCCTCCGGCAGCTCGTCGACCCGCCCATAGCGCGGCCAATCGCGAATCGGACCCGTCCAGCCCTTGTCGAAGGGCTCCTTGAACCGGGCCGGCGCATGGAAGGGCTCGTGCGGGTCGAAGGTCTCGATCTGCAGCAGCCAGTCGTCCGCCTCCCGGTTGCGGTCGAGGAACTCGAAGCCGTGGGCGAAGCACTGGACCGAGGGAAAATCCTTCTCGTCCTTGATGAATTCGCGGTTGATGATGTTCTGGGAGAAGTACTCGCGGCGCTGCGTCGTGAACTGGCGCTGGTGGTACATCTCGCGCAGCCGGTCCCAGTGCGGCTTCACCATGGCCTTCCACGGGTCGCCTTCCTGGCCGCGCACGAATTCGTAGGAGTCGTAGCGGTTGTGGTAGGTCGCCCCGCCGTCCTCCCAATAGTGGAAGTGGTCGGTGATCAGGTGGCTGTAGACGCCCTTGTCGAACAGCACCTCGGGGAAGGCATTGTCGAAGGGTTCCAGCGGCCCCCAGCTGCGGTGCAGGAAGGTGAGCCGCCCCGTCAGCATGTCGCGGCGCGCCGGCATGCAGGGAAGGCTCCCGACATAGTGGCTGTCGAAGGTCACGGACCGCTTCGCCAGCCGGTCGAAGTTCGGTGTCGGGATCCGCTTGCCGCCATAGGCGCCCAGCATGTGCCGGTTGAGGGAATCGAACAGGACGAAGACGGCCTTCATGGGATCCTCCCGGGATCGTTCTGCGCGGGTCTTGGGCCCGCGTGATGGGCTGCGGCTGGCGAGAGAACGCCCGTCATCCCCAGCGCTCGATGGCCTCCGGAGCCAGAGCGATGCCGAGCCCCGGCCCCTGCGGCATCACGAGAGCGCCGTCTGCGACCGCGGGCTTCACGTCGAGGGTGCTGTCGAACAGCGGGTTGGGATTGGCGTCCATCTCCAGCCAGTGCGCGCCGTCGATCGCGGCGGTGAGGTGCGCGCTCGCATAGAGGCCGACCGCGCCGCCGAACATGTGGAAGCAGAGCTTCTTGCCGGCCGCGACGGCCTTGCGGCCGATGACCAGCCCCTCGGATATGCCGCCGGTCTTGGTGATGTCGGGCTGGACGAAGTCGGCCATGCCGATCACGTCCTCGAGCGAGGCCAGCCCCTGCGCGTTCTCGCCGAAGGCCAGCGGAATGCCGAGGTCACGGGGCCAGGCCCGATAGGCCTGCGTGTCGTCGACGGGGAACGGCTCTTCGAGGAATTCGAGGCGGCACTCCTTCAGCAGGGGCGCCATGGCGAGGAAGCTCTCGCGCGTCATCGTCTGGTTGGCATCCGCCATGACGGGCCTGTCGCCCGCCAGGGCGCGCGCGGTCCGGATGGTCTCGCGGTCGGTGTCCTCCCCGAAGGAGAACCGGATCTTGAAGCGGCAATGGCCGCGGTGCATCGCATCCGCGATGGTCGTGCTCACGTGCGGCGGTGCGATGCCGCTGGCGTAGACGGGCACGCGGGCCGGCATGATCCCGTCGCCGCGCAGCATCCGGGCCAGGGGCAGGCCGGCGAGGCGGGCGTGGGCGTCCCAGAGCGCGATGTCGACGCCCGCCACCGCCTGGTGGACGGGGCCGGGCGCGCCCCACTGGTTGGCGAGAAGGCGCAGCCGCCGGTGCATGGCGCCATACAGGCGGACGGGATCGTCCAGCACCTGTCCGACCAGGAACGGCGCCAGCACGTGGCGGACGATGTCGATGCGCTCCTGGCAGCCCCAGGGCGGGAAGTTCGCCCAGACTTCGCCGAGCCCCGTCTGCCCACCCTCGAGCGTGACGCGGACCAGCAGGTTGGGGCGGGCCTCGAGCCGTCCGAAGGGGCCGCTGATCGGCCGCTCGAGCGGCAGGCGCAAGAGCAGCGGCTCGACGGCCGTGATCACGGGGTGGGTCCCGGATGCCGGTTTCATGGTGGCCACCGCTCCTGTCTCAGGCGCTGGCGCGCAGCGCGATTTCGAACCCGACGTCGACCACCGGCTCGTCCACGGGCTCGCCCCGCAGGCGCTTCACGATCAGTTCGCCGGTTCGGCGGCCGATCTCGTCGCTGCGGACATGCACCGTGGTGAGCGGCACGGGCAGGTTGGCGGAGATCTCGAGGTCGCCGAACCCCGCGATGGCCAGGTCGCCCGGCAGCGAAAGTCCCATGCGCAGGCACTCGAGCAGCGCACCGACCGCCGGGATCTCCGAATGGAAGCAGACGAGATCCGGCCGCGTGGGGCTGTCCAGCAGGCGCCGGATGGCGTCGCGCCCGAGCTCCATCGTGGTAGGCTGGGGCAGGCTGACGACGTGCTCATCGAGGACGGAGAGCCCGGCCTCGCGCATGGCGATGTAGAAGCCGCGCTGGCGGTCGAATCCCTGGTCGTTGTTGTTGAAGTCGCCGCCGACGAGCGCCACCCGGCGATAGCCGCGCGCCAGCAGGGTGAGCGTCAGCTGGCGGGCGGCCTCGAGGTTGTCGTAGCCCACGACGAGGTCGATCGGGTTCGGGCGCAGGTTGAAGGTCTCGACCACGGGACCGCGGAAGCGGCGCAGGTGCTCGTGCAGGCTCTCGCTGTGGGTGAAGCCCGGCAGCACGATGGCGTCCGCCTGGCGACCGACGAAGGCCTTCAGCAAGTCCGTCTCGAGATCCTGGGAGCGCTCGCTGGCCCCGACGAGCAGCTGGATGCCGTTGGCCTGCAACACGCTCGCGAGGCTCTGGACGGCGGAGGAGAACAGCGTCGACCGCAGGATCGGCACGATGGCGCCCACGGTATTGCTGCGCTGGGAGACCAGCGACCGGGCGGCGAGGTTGGGAATGTAGCCCAGCCTGTCGATGGCCTCGCCCACCCGGGCCCGCGTCGCCGGGGCGACGGTGGCCGGCTGGCGCAAGGCACGCGACACCGTGATGAGGGACAGGCCTGCTTCCTGGGCGATGTCCTTGAGGGTGGCTGGCCGCTTCATCGGGGTGCCCGTTGGCCCAACTGAGGCATCGCCGCGGCCATGATGCCGGCCCGGCGAGGAGAGGTTTCAGCGTCGAAGAATGACACACGAATGTCAAGCGCCGGAAGCGGACGTGGCGGGGTACATCGTCGGCAATACCGGGATCTTCCGTTGAAAGGCGAGCCGCGATTCCGGAGCGGGAGAATCCAATTGACAGTCCCTTGGACATGCACTGACATACGAAGATCATCATGACCGCGTTCTCCCGTCCGGCGTCGCCGGGGAGGCCGCGGGGGAGGGCGCTTGCATGAGCATGCCCCACGGGCGAGACCCGGCGACGACGGAGGGCGATGCCCTTCGCACGGGCGCTTGCCACGGCGTCGTCCTTTTCGGGCGCAGCTTCAGGTCGGCTTGTCCTTGCGAGCAGAGGCGACGGAGACGACAGTCGATTTCGACACCTGCCTGAAGAGCGGGTGCGAGCCAACGGGCAAGAGGGAGAGACGACCATGTTCATGCGAAGCGCGATGCTGGCCGGGGCAGCCGTGGCGATGCTGACCTGCGCCGCGCAGGCCCAGACCACCATCACCTTCCGGTTCCACGATCCGGAGGCGCCGCAGATGCGCCAGGCCCTCGACGAGTTCGAGAAGGCCAACCCGGACATCAAGGTCACCATGCAGCGGGTGAGCTGGGGCGACGCGCAGCAGCAGATCCTGCGCGAGGCTGCCGTGGGCTCCGCGCCGGACGTGATGCAGCTCGCCTTCGTCTGGCCGCGCGCCTTCGCCGCCGCGGGGGCGTTGCGCCCGCTCGACGACCTGATCGCCAAGACCGGCATCGGCGTCGCGGGTTGGGACCAGTTCGTGTCGCGCGACCTCGCCCTGGGCGCCGACGGCAAGACCTACGCCATCCCGTTCACCACCGACACCTTCGCGATGATCTACAACACGGATCTCCTGAAGGCGGCCGGCTACGACAAGTTCCCGACCACCTGGAACGACCTGCGCAACGCCAGCAAGGCCGTGACCGACAAGACCGGCAAGGCCGGCTGGGGCTTCCCGGCGGGGGCCTGCGGCACGCCGTCGATCTGGTTCTTCACCAACTACTACATGTGGTCGAAGGGCTGGGCTTACGTCGAGCAGGCCGCCGACGGCAAGAAGTACGAGATGAAGATCACGCCCGACCAGATCGCCGAGGCGTTCGACTACTACAAGTCCTATCTGGACCAGGGCCATAACCCGAAGTCGAGCCTGTCGATCTGCCTGTGGGGAGCGCCTGAGGTCGTGGAGGGCATGGTCAACGGCGACATCGCCATCGCCAGCGTCCCCGACACGGTGGCCGTCCAGATCATCAACACCTACAAGCAGCGCAACCCCGGCAAGCCCGTGCCGCTGGCCGCGGCTCCGCACCCGGCGGACGTCAACGGCTCCAAGACCAATTTCGGCGGCCGGCATCTCGCCATCGCCGCCAACAGCAAGAACCCGGAGGCCGCGTGGAAGCTCGTCCGCTTCTTGACGACGCCGGATCCGACCTTCACCAAGTACTACACGAACTACGTGCAGCCGCAGCGCCCGATCATGAACTACGACCGGCTGCCGTCGGAGATCTCGGCCGGCTTCACGGCGCAGCTGCAGAGCGCGCGCAGCTGGGGCGCCTACAACAACGGGCCGGTCTCCATTCCCTTCATGTGGAACGCGGTGGGGCGCTGGGCCGGGTCGGTGTTCATCGGCGAGAAGACCTCCAAGCAGGCCGCGACCGAACTGCACGAAGCGATCGCCAAGGAACTGGCCAAGAACCAGAAGTGACCCGCGGGGTACGCCACGCCCGGCCCCCCTGTAGCCCCTCTGAATCCGCAGGCCAGAATGAAGGGCGCTCTCCCTCCCCTGCAGGGGAGGGTGGCAGCCGCGAAGCGGCTGACGGGTGGGGACCGCGGAGAAGAACGAGGCGGCCAAGCCGGGGCCGGTCCTGTCGTCGTGCAAAAGCCTGCCGCACCGTCCCCACCCGTCTCGCGCTTCGCGCGATCCACCCTCCCCTGCAGGGGAGGGAGCCGGCGCTCGTCCAGCGAGAATCAATTGCGTATGCCGAAAGCTTCAGCGCAGGCGACACATGAACGAC
This sequence comes from uncultured Alsobacter sp., assembly GCF_945952055.1. Classification (GTDB taxonomy): domain Bacteria; phylum Pseudomonadota; class Alphaproteobacteria; order Rhizobiales; family Beijerinckiaceae; genus Alsobacter. The sequence goes on along the minus strand of NZ_CAMFHB010000072.1, from coordinate 1,955 downwards.
AAGGCGAGACATGAACGGTGAACGTCGCTTCGTCGTGACGATGCTGGTGCCCACGTTCTTCCTGCTCGTGTGCTTCTACCTGTATCCGACCCTCTACAATCTCTCGAACAGCTTCACCGACCTCAGCCTCTTTTCCATGCGCAAGGGCGGCGACTGGATCGGGATCGACAACTACGTCGAGCTGGTGACGAGCCGCGACTTCCGCAGCGTCCTGTTCAACACCGTCGTCTGGCTCACGATCGTCGGCGTGTCGGTGCGCATCCTGCTGGGGCTCGGGCTGGCGTTTCTGCTGACGAGCCGCACCATCCGCAAGTATCGCCTGCAGACGATCAGCCGCGTGCTGCTGCTCGTGCCATGGGCGACGCCCCCCATCGTCGCCATCCTGATCTGGCGCTGGATGCTCGACCCGCGCGTCGGCGTCATCAACGAGGTCCTGCTGTGGACCGGGCTCGTCGCCAAGCCGGTGGCGTTCCTGGCGACCGCCAATCTCGTCTGGCCGGCGCTGATCACCATCATCACCTGGAACACGCTGCCGCTGGTCACGCTCACCTTCATGGCGAGCCTGCAGTCTCTGCCGGAGGAACTGGTCGAGGCCGCCGAGGTGGACGGCGCGAGCCGGCTGCAGGTGCTGCGCTACGTCTACATTCCCCACCTCAAGCCGGCGATCATCGTGATGGTGCTGATGTCCACGTTCTGGACCTTCAACAACTTCGTCTATGTCTGGCTCACCACGGGTGCCGGGCCTGGCCTCTACACCAACGTCATGGCAACGGAGGTCTACATCAAGGGCTTCATCGACGGACGGCTCGGCTACAGCTCGGCGGTGGGCATCGTGATGGCCGCGATCATGACCGCCTTCGGCATCCTGTACCTGCGGGTCATCGCCCAGCGCGAGCTGAAGGAGGTGCTGTGATGGCCACCGCCGCGACACGCTCCGGGTCCGCGCCCCTGCGCAAGCTCGCCGGTGAGTTGGCGATCATCGCCACGACGCTGATCGCGCTCTTCGTGCTGGTCTATCCGACCGCATGGGTGTTCCTGGCCTCGTTCCGGACGCCGGAGACGATGTTCGCCGCGGGGCGCCACGTCTACACGCTGGACAACTATCGCGTCCTGCTGTCGTCGGAGTTCTCGCGCTCGATCTTCAACAGCCTGTTCATCTGCTCCGCCAGCGTGATCGTCTCCACCGCGGTGGCGGTGGTGGCGGCCTATGTCTTCTCGCGCATGCGCTTTCGCGGCAAGACCGTGCTCTTCGGGTCGGTGATGATGGGGCAGACCTTCCCCTGGATCATCCTGGTCACGCCGCTGTTCATCCTGTTCGCGCGGCTGGGACTGCTCAACAGCTATGCGGGGCTCATCTTCGTCTACGTGGCGGTGTCGATCCCGTTCTCGATCTACCTGCTCGTGGGCTACCTCGAGTCCGTGCCGCGCACGCTCGACGAGGCGGCCATCATCGACGGCTGCACGCGGCTGCAGGTGATCACCCGCATCGTGTTCCCGATCATGATCCCGGGCATCGTGGCCACCGCGACCTATGCCTTCCTGCTGTGCTGGTCGGAGTATCTGTTCGCACTGGCCTTCCTCACCGACACCGAGCGCAAGACGATGCCGCTGCTGCTCAGCTCCTATTTCGGCGAGAACGTCGTCGAGTGGGGCAACGTCATGGCGGGCTCGGCGGTGACGACCCTGCCGACGCTGCTTCTGTTCCTGCCGCTGCAGACCCGCATGACCTCGGGGCTGGCCGCCGGGTCGGTCAAGCAATAGGCCGGCGCGCCCTGGCCGGTGTGACTCGATCCGCTCGCTCGACGTCCTCGTCCTGAGAGCTTGGGACGCTTTGGTGCCTCCAGCTTGCACCTCCCTCTCCGCGTCATGCCCGGGCTTCGGCCCTTCGGCAGGCACACAGATGATTCTCGATGGCTGAGCGCGTTCTCCCTCCCCTGCAGGGGAGGGTGGATCGC
>NZ_CAMFHB010000071.1 GCF_945952055.1 uncultured Alsobacter sp. | reverse complement strand
TCAGGCCGTGGTCGACGAAGACGCAGGTGAGCTGGTCGCCGATGGCCTCGTGGATGAGCACCGCGGCCACCGCGGAATCGACGCCGCCCGACAGGCCGCAGATGACCCGGCCCTTGCCCACCTGGGCGCGGATGCGGGCGATCTGCTCGTCCTTGAAGGACTTCATCGTCCAGTCACCCGACAGGCCGGCGATCTTGCGCACGAAGTTGCGCAGGAGCGCGGCGCCGTGCGGCGTGTGCACGACCTCGGGGTGGAACATCAGGCCGTAGTAGCGCCGCGCCTCGTCGCCGATCACGGCGAAGGGCGCATTTTCCGAGGTGCCGTAGCGGACGAAGCCCGGCGGCAGCTTCGTGATGCGGTCGCCGTGGCTCATCCACACGGGATACTGCTCGCCCTTGCGCCAGACGTCGGCGAAGAGCCCGCAGTCCTCGAGCACTTCCACGCCGGCCCGGCCGAACTCGCGGTGATGGCCGCCCTCGACGTTGCCGCCCAGTTGCGCCGCCATGGTCATCTGCCCGTAGCAGATGCCGAGCACCGGCACGCCGCTGTCGAAGATGGCCTGCGGCGCCCGGGGGCTGCCGGCCTCGTGCACGGATTCGGGTCCGCCGGAGAGGATCACGGCCTTCGGCTTCATCTCGGCGAAGGCCTTTTCGGCCGACTGGAACGGCACGATCTCCGAATAGACGCCCTCCTCGCGCACCCGCCGGGCGATAAGCTGCGTCACCTGGCTGCCGAAATCGACGATGAGGACCTTGTCGTGCATGGCGGAGAGCCTTTCCCGGACGAATGAGGCTAGGACAATGGGGCGGTACGCGAAAGCAAGCGGCCCCGCAATGCGGGGCCGCGGAGGGCTGTGGACGGCTGCGCCACCGTCAGGCCCCTCGCCGCAGCACGGCGACGAAGAACCCGTCGGTGTCGGTGCGATGGGGCGACAGCTGCAGGCCGTGTCCCGCGGGCGACAGGAACTCGGCGAGCCCCGCGAGGCCCGCCCCGGCCGCGACCTCGACCGGGGGGACGACGGAGAAGCCGTCCTTGCGGGCGAGGAAGCTCTCGACAGAGGCGTCGTTCTCCTGCGCCAGCACCGAGCAGGTCACATAGGCGATGCGCCCGCCCGGCTTCACGAAGCGGGCGGCACGGTCGAGGGTCGCCGCCTGATCGTTGACGCGGTCCGCGAGACTGTTGGGCCGCACGCGCCACTTGGCGTCGGGGTTGCGGCGCCAGGTGCCCGTGCCCGTGCAGGGCGCGTCGACCAGCACCAGGTCGGCGCGCGCCTCCAGGTCGTCGAGCGGCTCGTCGTCACGGCCGCGCGGCGCGCGAACCTCGGCGTTGCGCGCACCGGCACGCGCCAGCCGGTCGTAGATCGGCGCCAGGCGCCGCTTGTCGCTGTCGGTGGCAAAGACCTGCGAATGGGTGCCGAGCGCGGCGGCGAGCGCGAGGGTCTTGCCGCCGGCGCCGGCGCACAGGTCGATCGCCGTCTTCGCGCCGCCCCCGCAGGCCAACAGGGCGGCGAGCTGCGAGCCCTCGTCCTGCACCTCGAGCCAGCCCTTTTGGAAGGCGGGCTCGGCCTGCACGGCCGGGGCCCGGGCGTCCTCGCCCACCGCGATGCGCAGGCCGATCGGCGACCAGGGCGTTTCCTGGGCGCCCAGGGAGGACAGTTCCTCCAGGCAGCGCTGGCGGTCGACGCGGATGGTGTTGGCGCGCAGGTCCACCGGCGCGCGGCGGGCCAGCGCCCGGCATTCCACCACGCGGTCCTCGCCGAAGCTCTCGGTCATGGCCGCGTCGAGCCACTCGGGATAGTCGCCCTGCACCCAGGCCGGGGCATCGGCGAGCGCGTCGCCCACCTTGCGCGACAGGGCCGCGGTTTCCTCCGGCGTCAGCGGGGCCGGCGCGAAGCGCTCGCCGGTGCACAGCTGCTGCAGCCGGTCCACGCCCCAGTTGCGGGCGAGCCGCATGGCGCCCAGCAGGGTGGCGCGAGGCCCCTCCCCGCCCGCGATCCAGGCGCCCGAGGCGCGGCGGCGAAGCGTGTCGAAGACGAGCCCGGCGATGGCCGAGCGGTCGCCCGAGCCGGCGAAGCGGTGCGAGAGCCCCCAGTCCTTGAGGGCGTCGGCCGCGGGGCGGCGGCGTCCCTCGATGTCGGCGAGGACCTCGATGGCGGCGGACAGGCGGGCGGCGGGCGTCATTCCATTTCCTTCATGCGGGGCAGCGGCGGCCACGCTCAAGCCGAATTGGCGCCATGATCAGCGCGCCAGATGGCCCCGTCCGCAAACCGTGGAGCCATTTATGCTCAAATCATTGCCCCGCCTCGTCGTCGTCGTTCTCGCGCTCTCGGGCGTTGCCGCCTGCGCGTCGAGTCCGCCTCCCCCTCCGGCCCAGGACTTCTCCGTTCCCAAGCGCAAGCTGGATGCCAAGACCCAGCTGGAGACCGGCCGCACCTACTGACTGCCCTCTCAGGCGGTCAACAGCCGTATAACGATCAAGACCCACATCGCCAGCAACACGAGCACGCCCGCCACGAAGATCCGGAAGCGGGTGGGCACGTGGTTGCTGGTGAGGTGGACGAAGGCGTGCGCGACCCGGGTGGCGACATAGGCCCAGGCCAGCACCACCATCACCACATCCGTCGCCCGGATGAAGATGGCGATGCCGACGAGCACATAGAAGAGGACCGGCGTCTCGAACTGGTTGGCGAAGTTGTTGCCGAACCGGCGGACATCCTCGGGAAAGGCGCCCGCGTTGGCGGCGATGTCGTCCATCTTCACGCGCCCTGCCATCAGCGAGCCCACCCGGGCCCGCCCCGTGGCGAACAGCACCACGAAGGTCAGCAGGATCTGCGCGAGGACGGGATAGACCAGCGCCATGCCGGTCAGGTCCGCGTCGGGTAGTTGGGGCTTTCCCGCGTGATCGTCACGTCGTGGACGTGGCTCTCGCGCAGGCCCGCGGAGGTGATGCGCACGAAGCTCGCCTTCTCGCGGAACTCGGCGAGGTTGGCCGCCCCCACATAGCCCATGGCGGCGCGAAGACCGCCGGCGAGCTGGTGGATGACGCTGCCCACCGGGCCCTTGTAGGGCACCTGGCCCTCGATGCCTTCCGGCACGAGCTTCAGCGAATCCTTGATGTCCTGCTGGAAGTAGCGGTCGGCCGAGCCGCGCGCCATGGCGCCCACCGAGCCCATGCCGCGATACGCCTTGTAGGACCGGCCCTGGTACAGGAACACCTCGCCCGGGCTCTCGTCGGTGCCGGCGAGCAGGGAGCCGATCATGGCCACCTCGGCGCCCGCGGCCAGCGCCTTGGCGAGGTCGCCGGAGAACTTGATGCCGCCGTCGGCGATGACCGGCACGTCGGCCTTCTGCGCCTCCTCCACCGCGTCCATGATCGCGGTGAGCTGCGGCACGCCGACGCCGGCGACGACCCGCGTGGTGCAGATGGAGCCCGGGCCGATGCCCACCTTCACCGCATCCGCGCCGTTGTCGATGAGGGCGCGGGCGCCGGGCCCGGTGGCGACGTTGCCGGCCACGATCTGCACCGAGTTCGACAGCTTCTTGATGCGGGCCACGGAGTCGAGCACGTGCTGGGAGTGACCGTGCGCGGTGTCGACGACGATCACGTCGCACCCCGCATCGATCAGCATCTCGGCACGGAGAAAACCCTTCTCGCCCACCGTGGTCGCGGCGGCGACGCGCAGCCGGCCCGCCTCGTCCTTGGAGGCGTTGGGGTGGGTGACCTGCTTCTCCATGTCCTTCACGGTGATCAGGCCGATGCAGCGGAAGTGGTCGTCCACCACGAGCAGCTTCTCGATGCGGAACTGGTGCAGCAGGCGCTTGGCCTCGTCAGAGCTCACGCCCTCGCGCACCGTGATCAGCCGGTCCTTGGTCATCAGCTCGGACACTGGCTGCGACCCGTTGGTGGCGAAGCGCACGTCGCGGTTGGTGAGGATACCGACGAGCTTGCCGGCCTTCCCGGCCGGCCCGCGCTCCACCACCGGCACGCCGGAGATGCCGTTCTGGCGCATCAGGGTGAGCGCGTCGTCCAGCGTCTCGTCGGGGTGGATGGTGAGCGGGTTCACCACCATGCCGCTCTCGAACTTCTTCACCGCCTTCACCTCGCCGGCCTGCTCTTCCGGCGAGAGGTTGCGGTGGACCACGCCGATGCCGCCAGCCTGGGCCATGGCGATGGCGAGGCGGGCCTCGGTGACGGTGTCCATGGCCGAGGACACGATCGGCAGGTTGAGCGAGATCCGCCGCGTGAGGCGCGAGCGCAGGTCCACGTCGGACGGCATCACCACCGAGTGCCCGGGTTGCAGCAGCACGTCGTCGAATGTGAGGGCTTCGCGGATGATCATGGCCAACTCCCGGAATTCGAGCGACGCGGAAAAGGACGAAAGCGCCGAGGCAGCGAGGCCCGGCGCTCTGTCTCTCAGTTGGCGCGTGCTGTTAGCACGATCCGCCGCGAGTCGAAAGCGCTGCTGTAGTTCAGTGCACACTCCCCCGCACCGTCCTGCCCGGGCTTGGCCCGGGCATCCACGACTTTGCCGGGGCCGCCCGAAGTCGTGGGTGGCCGGGCCAAGCCCGGCCATGACGCGGAGAGAGGGAGCAAAGCCTTTTTGGCAGGAGAGCAGCCGAAGGAACGGGCAAAGGCCGCTCACTTCGTCTTCGAAAACAGCTCCCGTCCGATCAGCATGCGGCGGATCTCGCTGGTGCCGGCGCCGATCTCGTAGAGCTTGGCGTCGCGCAGCAGGCGGCCCGTCGGGTAGTCGTTGATGTAGCCATTGCCGCCGAGCAGCTGGATGGCGTCCAGCGCCACCTGGGTGGCCTTCTCGGCGGCGAGCAGAATGGCGCCGGCGGCATCCTCGCGGGTTGTCTCGCCCCGGTCGCAGGCCTTGGCGACGGCGTAGACATAGGCCCGGCAGGAGTTCAGCGCGACGTACATGTCGGCGACCTTGCCCTGCACGAACTGGAACTCGCCGATCGGCTGGCCGAACTGCTTGCGCTCGTGCACGTAGGGCATCACCACATCCATGGCCGCCTGCATGATGCCGATAGGACCCGCCGCCAGCACCGCGCGCTCGTAGTCGAGCCCGGACATCAGGACGTTCACGCCCTTGCCCACGGCACCGAGCACGTTCTCCTCCGGCACCTCGCAATCCTCGAACACGAGTTCGCCCGTGTCGGAGCCGCGCATGCCGAGCTTGTCCAGCTTCTGGTGGGTGGAAAAGCCCTTCATGCCCTTCTCCACCAGGAAGGCCGTGATCCCGCGCGGGCCGGCCTCCGGGTCCGTCTTGGCGTAGACCACCAGCGTCTCGGCGATGGGACCGTTGGTGATCCACATCTTGGTGCCGTTGAGGACGAAGCGGTCGCCCTTGCGCTCGGCGCGGGTGCGCATCGACACGACGTCCGAGCCGGCGCCGGGCTCCGACATGGCGAGCGCACCCACGTCCGCGCCGGAGATGAGGCCGGGCAGGTACTTGCGCTTCTGCGCCTCGCTGCCGTTGCGGCGGATCTGGTTCACGCAGAGGTTGGAATGAGCGCCGTAGCTCAACCCGACCGACGCGGAGGCGCGCGAGACCTCCTCCATGGCGATGCAGTGCTCGAGATAGCCCAGCCCGCTCCCGCCGTACTCCTCCTCCACAGTAATTCCGTGCAGGCCGAGTTCGCCCATCCGCGGCCAGAGGTCGCGGGGGAAGGTGTTGGTGCGGTCGATCTCGGCCGCCCTGGGCGCGATTTCGCTGGCGGCGAAGGCGGTCACCGTGTCGCGCAGCATGTCCGCCGTCTCGCCGAGGTCGAAGTTGAACGGCCGGGGTGCATTGGCGAGCATGGCGGAAGTCCTGTTGCTGGGAGGCGACTTCGTGCACGATACCGCACGGGACGCCGCCTTGACGAGGCGCAGTCCCCGACGGAGGACCGGAGGAGCGCATGCCGCAGGACTACGGCGCCAAGCCGAACGAGATCCCTTGGCCGCCGCTCATCTACACCGCCGCCCTGCTGCTGGCCTGGGTCCTGGAGCGTTACGATGCGTGGAAGTGGCTCGATTCGTCGCTGGCCGGCCTGCCGATCGGCGTCGGCATAGCGCTGTTCGCGATCGGCATCGGGCTCGACCTGTGGACCATCCTGACGTTGCGCAAGGCCGGCACCACCATGATGCCGAATGCCGGCGCCAAGGCGCTTGTCACCAACGGTCCCTATCGCTTCAGCCGGAACCCGATCTACCTCGGCAACACGCTCGCCATGGCCGGCTTCGCCCTGGCCGTGCGCTGGGGCTGGCTGCTGCTGCTGGTTCCCGTGACCGTGACGGCCGTCAGCTGGCTCGCGATCAGCCGAGAGGAAGCCCACCTCGACCGCCGCTTCGGCGAGGATTGGCGGGACTACGCGAAGAAGGTGCGGCGGTGGCTTTAGCCGGATAGAGCGGGCTCGCCGTCACGTGTGCCAGTCGGGTTGCTCGATGTGGCCCAGGTCGTGCCGGTCTCGCGACCATTCGCGCGCGAACACGGCCCCCGCGACCGTGACTTCCACCACACGATTGACGAGGCCTCCATCCGTCGCCGTCAGGGCATCGAGCGCCAGGTTGAAGAGCCGGATCTGGTCGGCTCGCCCGATGTTCGGAACGAGCACGATCAGCCCGTTGTGAAGCGGCAGACGGGCGTAATGTCGCAGAAAGTCACGCCGGGTGTTCGTGATGACAACGTAGCTGTTGTCGATGGCGAACTGGACGATGCTCCAGTCCTGCCAGCCTCGCTTGCCGACATAAGGGCCGTACTCGGCGACGAAGCCCCTCGTCTTGGCGACTGCGACCAGTCCCGAGCTCAGGCATTCGTCGATGAAGAGGCGGTCGAACACGCGAGGTCAGCGCTGGCTGCCCTCATCCAATCCGTGCCGAAACGCCCTCGGGCCCAGTCGACGACCGCTTCGATGCCGTCCACCGGAAGTGTCGGGTAATCCTCGAAGATCTCCACATGGCTGCGCCCCTCATTGAGATAGGCGATGATGGTCGCGGCAGGAACGCGAGTACCACGCACGACGGGTTGCCCCCCCATCACGGTGGCATCCATCACAACGTCAGCTGGAATAAGCGGAGATTTCTTCAGGGCAACCATGGCGAACTCCTGCTTTGCATCATAGTGCAAAGCCAAAGTTCGTCCAATCGCGGTGTGTCTTGGAAAGATCTTGGTCCTGCCGATCTAGAACGGCAGGAAGCCCCGCGGCACGATCGAGGACGTCTCGGCGACCTCGTCGTCCTTGCCGAGATTGGCGTTGAGCCAGGCATAGAACTGCTTCTCGGTGCCGTTGAAGACGTTGCGGTCCACGTCGCCGCGGATGCCGGGAACGCGGCCCGTGGTGGTCCACTGCCAGAACGTCCACTTTCGCTCGCCGTAGCGCTGGTGCGGCTCGGCGGCGACCGAGCGGATCCAGAAGGGGTGGTCCTCGTAGGCGCCGCTTAGCACGTCCTCGTGGAACGTGATGTCGGTGTAGATGATGGGCTTCTTGCCCGTCTGCATTTCGAGCTGCGCCATCAGCACGCGGATCATCTCGAGTGCCTGGTCGCGCGGCACCTTGCGCGGGCAGGTCAGCGAATGGCCGTTCCACTCCACGTCGAGCACCGGCGGCAGCTGGTCGCGGTCGCGCGGCCAGTTCTGGGCGATCCACTGGGCCTGCTCCTGGGCCGAACGGCACCAGTAGACGAAATGGTAGGCCCCCACCGGCAGACCGGCGGCGCGGGCGTTGGCGTAGTTCTTCCGGAAGCTCGGGTCCATGTGGTCGCCGCCTTCCGTCGCCTTCATGAAGACGAACTTGGTGCCGGCGTCCTTCACGGCGTCCCAGTCGATCTCGCCCTGCCAGCGGGAGATGTCGATGCCGTGGATGGGATAGGTCTGCGCCTTGGCCACGCCCGGATGGGGCTTCGCGTCGCTCTTGCGGGGGTAGTAGTTGGGCGCGATCGTGCAGCCGCCGAGAACGGCGAGCGCGAGAACTCCGGCGACGCGGGCCAGGATGCGGGGCTTGCGGGCGAGCGAGAGGAGCATGGACACGGTGACCGGAGTGGCGAACGCTACTCCCGATGGAATGTACGAAACGGATTAACAAACCGGAAAGGGTTTTCCGCGCCTGCGAAGCCTCAGCCCAGGCCAAACCACAGGCTTGCGATGCCCAGGAAGGCAAAGAAGCCCACCACGTCCGTCACCGTCGTCACGAACACCCCCGACGAGACCGCCGGATCGGCCCCGTAGCGGTCGAGCGCCAGGGGAATCAGGATGCCGCCCAGCGCTCCCGCCACGAGGTTCACCACCATGGCGAGGCCGATGACGATCCCGAGGTTCCAGTCGTGGAACCACAGGCTCGCCACGATGCCGGTCAGGAGCCCGAAGCCGACCCCGTTGAGGAGCCCGACCCGCGTTTCGCGCATCGTCACGCGCATGGCGTTGCTGGGGCCGATGTCGCGCATGGCCAGCGCGCGCACGGCGACGGTCATCGTCTGCGTCGCGGCGTTGCCGCCCTGGCTCGCCACGATGGGGGCCAGCACCGCGAGGGCGACCATCTTCTGCAGTTCGCCCTCGAAGAGCCCCAGCACGGAGGACGCCAGGAAGGCGGTGAGCAGGTTGACGAACAGCCAGCCGAAACGGCTGCGCGCGATCGCCATCACGCTGTCCGACAGCTCTTCGTCGCTGCGCACGCCGCCGAGCGCCTTGATCTCATCGTCCGCCTCCTCCTGGAGGACGTCGACGATGTCGTCGATGGTGATGACGCCCACCAGCCGACCGGCCTCGTCGACCACGGGCGCCGAGACGAGGTTGTAGCGCTCGAAGACGCGGGCCACGTCGTCGCCGGGATCGGTCACCTGGATGCGCTGGCGGTCCGCCACCATGATCTCGCCCAGCGTGGCCTCGGGCTTGCTGCGCAGCAGCCGGTCGAGGAACGCATGGCCGAGCAGGCGATGGCCGGGATCGACGACGAAGACCTCGAAGAAGGTCTCCGGCAGTTCGCCGCCCTCCTGGAAATGCGAGATCGTGCGCGCGGCGGTCCAGAACGGCGGCACCGCGATCAGGTCGGTGCGCATCAGGCGCGCCGCGGAGCCCTCCGGATAGTCGAGGCTCTTTTGCAGCGCCACGCGCTCGCTGGCCGGCAGCGCGTCCAGGATCTCGGCCTGGTCTTCCTTGTCCAGGTCCTCGAGGATGTAGACCGCGTCGTCGGACTCCAGCTCCTTCACGCCCTCGACGACGGTTTCCGTGTCGAGTTCCTCGAGGATCTCCTCGCGAACGGCATCGTCGACCTCGGTCAGCGCCGCGAAGTCGAAGTCGTCGCCCAGGAGTTCGATGAGCTTGGGCCGCTGCTCGGCATCGAGCTCCTCCAGGAGCGCGCCCTGGTCTGCCTCGTGGAGGTCGGACACGAGCGCGCGGGCCCGCTCCGCATGGCCGCTCTCGACCGCGTTCGACACCGCCTCGACGAAATCGCGCACGATCTCGCCTTCCGCGTCGCGGAACGTCAGTCCCTCCGTCGGGCCGCTGGTTTTCACGTCGAGCATGGAGGTCTCCGCGGCGTTTGCGGACGGTTTCGGCCTTGTAGGGAGAGACAGCCGCAGAGGCAACGTGCAAGTGCGGCTCTTAACGGTCCGGTTGCCTGAGCGGGCTATACACTTCGTTCATGACGTTTTCCGCTTCCCGACGCGCCCTGCTCGCCGCCGCCGCGGCCGGCCTCGGCCTTCGCCTCTCCCCTGGCATGGCCGGCACCTGCGAGGGGTCCGGCACGGCGCGCACACTGCCGGTCGGCACCGCGGGAGGCCTCTTCGTCGGGCTCAAGTCCTATCCCCGGACGCTGGCGCTGGCCGACCGTGAGGTCGTCCTGACCTTCGACGATGGGCCTGCGGCCAACACGCCGCGGGTCCTCGATGCGCTGGCCTGCGCGGGCACCCGGGCCACCTTCTTCCTCATTGGCCGCAACGCCGAGGCGCAGCCCGCGCTCGTGCGGCGCATCGCTGCGGAGGGGCACACGATCGCCTGCCACAGCCATACGCATCCCTGGACCATGCGCCAGCGCAGCCCGGAGGCGGCCCGCACCGACATCCAGAGCGGCTTCGACGCGATTTCGGCCGCTTTGGGAAAGCCTTGCGCGCCCTTCTTCAGGTATCCCGGGTTCGCCGACACCGAGGACTTGAACACCTGGCTCGCAAGCCGCGACATCGGCGTCTTCGGCTGCGACCTCTGGGCGTCCGACTGGACGCCCATGTCGCCCGCCGCGCAGCTGGCCCTGGTCCGGCAGCGCCTGGAGCGCGCCAGGCGCGGCATCATCCTGTTTCACGACACCCAGGCGCAAACCGCGGCGATGATTCCCGATTTTCTCGCCGGGCTCGCCTCGGGCGGCTATCGGGTGGTGCACATCGCCGCAGGGCCAGGCCAGGCCGACACCCTGGCGGCCGGCCCCGGCTGGACCAGCGAGACCGAACGCACCATCGCCATGGCCCGCCACCACTGACCGCGGCCAGCCGTCACAGCAGCTTTGCCAGCAGACGGGCCAGCGTCGCGGCCTCGGCCTTGTCGAGCTTGGCGCCGACATGGGCACCGATGGCGTCTCGGTAGACCGGCCACATCCGCTCGCGCAGCGCCCGGCCGTCCTGCGTCAGCGCCACCCATTGCCCGCGCCCATCGCTGGGGCAGGCCTCGCGCCGCACCAGGCCGTCTCGTTCCATCCGGTCGACCAGGCGGGAGGTGTTGGACTGCGGCAGCAGCAGCCGGCGCTCCAGCTCGACGGGGCGCAGCCGCCCCTCCTCCGCCCGCGAGAGCTCCAGGAGGACGTCGTACCAGGTGAGCGGCGGGAAGCCGTGCGCCTTCAGGTCGCCCTCGACGCGGGCGAGCAGCGCCTGCTCGACGCGCACCAGCTGGACCCAGGCCGACACCGCGGCTTCGTGACACGATTCCGTCATCCGCCCAGATTACCGCATCCATGCAACTGCATCAAACTTGACTGGTTCATGCAATCGCATCAGGTTTCGCCATCGCGCCATTGCGCGTCCGAAGACGGAAAGGATCCACCCATGAAGCTTTATTACACCCCCGGTGCCTGCTCGATGGCCCCTCACATCGTGGCGAACGAGGCTGGCGTGCCCGTCGAGCTCGTCAAGGTGGACCTGCGCGCCAAGACCACCGAGCAGGGTTCGAACTACCTGGGCGTGAACAGCCGCGGCTACGTCCCGGCCCTCGACATCGGCGAGAGCGAGCCCCTGACGGAGGCGAGCGTGATCGTGCAGTACCTGGCCGACAAGGCACCCGAGAAGGGCCTGCTGCCGGCCGCGGGCACCACCGCGCGGCTGCGCGTGCAGCAGTGGCTGACCTTCATCGCCACCGAGCTCCACAAGGGCTTCAGCCCGCTCTTCAACCCGGCTTTCCCGGAAGAGGCCCGCAAGATCGTCACCGACCGCCTGAAGCTGCGCCTGGCCGACCTGGAGCAGAAGCTCGCCGGCAAGCACTACCTCACGGGCGACACCTACACGGTCGCCGATGCCTATGCCTTCGTGGTGCTGAACTGGGCCAAGCCGCTGAAGTTCGATCTGTCCGACTACCCCAACATCCAGGCCTTCCTCGGCCGCATCGCGCCGCGCCCGGCCGTCCAGGCCGCGCTCAAGGCGGAAGGGCTGATCTGAGGCGGGCGACCACCTCTCCGCCGTCTTGCCGGGCTTAGCCCGGCCATCACGCGGAGAGGGAGGTTCGCGCTGGACCGGCGAAAGACTCACAAGCTCCGAGCCGGCCGCAACGCGGCCGAGTCGAAGGACGCAGACTGGTGCAGCGGCACTGTCGTGCGTCCTTCGACTCACGGCCCTTCGGATGTGGCTCGTGGTGAAGAGTCGGGGAGCCGCAGGGCAAAGCTGTCGACGAGATCACGAAAACAAAAACGCCGGCTCGATCGAGGATCGGCCGGCGTTTTCAGAGCATCTCGCTCGTATTCATGGTGCGGTCAAGAGGACTCGAACCTCCACTCCGGTTAAAGAACTAGCACCTCAAGCTAGCGCGTCTACCAATTCCGCCATGACCGCATGGGCTTCGAACTCGCCGTCCGTGGGACGATCACCGTCCGAAGCGGGGCATCGTGTAACAGATCGATTCCGGCTCGACAAGCACGAAGGGCCACTCCGTCGCAGGAATGCGTGAGGGATTTACGCGGCCTCTTCGATATCGAGCTTGTCGCTGTCGGGCCGGCGGATCAGTTCCTTGATCTCCACGGTGATTTCGGCCCCGTTGACGACGACGAGCCCACGGGCGATGGGAAGGTCGTTGGCCAGGATCTCGACCTCGTCGTCCTCCGCGGCATCGAGCGTGATCACCGCGCCGCGGCCCATGCGCAGCAACTGGTGGATGGGCATGCGGGCGCGGCCGAGCACGATGGAAATGTCGACGGCGACGGTGTTCAGTCCGGCACTCACGAAGGCGTATCCTCGATCATGAGATCAACGAGGCTCGATGAGAGCCGCAACAGGGTTAATGCCCGGTGAACATTCGTGACGCCCTGCCCTCCTCGCTTCTCCCGGCACCCGGGTCGCCCCCGGTCGAATGGCTCGTGCACGACGGCCTCGTCGGCTACGAGGATGCCGTCGCCGCCATGGAGAGCCGCGTGGCGCGCATCGCGGCCGGTGAGGCGGGGGAATGCGTCTGGCTGGTGGAGCACCCGCCCCTCTACACCGCGGGCACCTCCGCCAAGGCGGAGGACCTGCTGTCCTCCGACCTCCCGGTGCACCAGACGGGCCGCGGCGGCCAGTTCACCTACCACGGCCCCGGACAGCGCGTGGCCTACGTCATGCTCGACCTGCGCCGGCGGCGGGAGGACGTGCGCGTCTTCGTGGCCTCGCTGGAGGCCTGGATCATCGCCACCCTCGACCGCTTCAACATCCGCGGCGAGCGACGCGACGACCGCGTCGGCGTCTGGGTGCGGCGGCCGGAGAAGGCCGAGGGCGCCGAGGACAAGATCGCGGCGATCGGAATCCGCGTCCGCCGCTGGGTGACCTTCCACGGCATCAGCCTCAACGTCGAACCCGACCTGTCGCGCTTCTCCGGCATCGTCCCCTGCGGCATCGCGGAGACGCGCTACGGGGTCACGAGCCTCGTCGACCTCGGGCTGCCCGTGACGATGGACGACGCGGATGCGGCGCTGCGCGCCACCTTCGAGGAGGTGTTCGGCGCCGTGCAGCCGGGAGATGGGCGGCCATGACCTCGTCCACCATCGTCCTCCACCGCGGCTGGTCGCCGGGACTGCTGGGCTGGATCGTGGCGGAGCACGGTCGCTACTACGAGACCGCCTGGCACCTGGGCATGGCCTTCGAGGCCAAGGTGGCGGCGGGCCTCGGCGAGCTGGCCGACCGGCTCGATCCGCGCCGCGACCTGCTGCTCCATGCCGAGGCGGGAGGCACCGTCCTGGGCGCCATCGCGGTGGACGGCAGCGGACCCGGCACCGCCCAGCGCGGTGCCCGTATCCGCTACTTCATCCTGGCGGATGCGGCGCGCGGGCGCGGCGTCGGTCGCCTCCTCCTCGACGAGACCATGGCGTTCATCCGGGGCGCGGGCTTCGACCGGGCGTGGCTCACGACCTTCGCCGGCCTCGACGCCGCCCGCCACCTCTACGAATCGCACGGCTTCCGGCTGGACCACGAAGAGATCGACACCACGTGGGGCACGCCGCTCACCGAGCAGCGGTTCGTGTGGGCGGCCTAGGCCGACGTCGCGTCCGGTCGCGCTTCGCCGTGCGGAAATCTCTCGGCCGTCATGGCCGGGCTTGGCCTGGCCCCACACAGGGCCCCACAGCGCGCTACATCGGCGCCTTGAACAGCGGCGTTCCGGGCTTTCGGGGGGCCGGCTCGCCGTGCTCGAGCTCGTACAGGTAGCCGTCCGGCAGACCCCAGTCGCGGGCGGCGGCCAGCACGCCCTCCAGGTAGCCGGGGCGCGGTTTGCCCGGCCGCGCGCTGCGGCCGACATAGATCAACGCGCGCTTGGCACCGCCCGGCAGCACGACGGGCTGGTTGATCTTGGTGTAGAGGCCCGTGCCGATGCTCTCGTAGCGATCGAGCGCCGTCACGTCCGACAGGGCGAGATCCCACACCACGCCCAGCACGGTGCCGCGCGGATCACGCGCCACGGTGGCGTAGCCGTCCGCATTGATGAGGAAACGGTGGCGCGGCAGCTTCGCCACCCCGACGGGCCGCGAGGCCGGACAGCGCTGGCGCATGGCCGCGCGATCCATGTTCGAGCCGTAGGCGAAATAGAGGGGCATGGCGCAGCGATGGGCGGGGAGTGAATGGCGAATGGCGAATGGCGAATGGCGAACAGGGGTAACAGGCGGATGGACCCTTGCCAAACCCCTGCTCGCTCCTCGCTCGTCGCCATTCGCTCCGCAGAGCCGATCAGGCGAACTCCATGATCACCGCGTCGACGGCGAGGCTGTCGCCTTCCTTTGCGAGGACGGTCTTCACGGTGGCGTCCCGCTCGGCGCGCAGGACGTTTTCCATCTTCATGGCCTCGACGATGCAGAGCATCTCGCCGGCCTTGACCTCCTGCCCCACCTTCACGCTGATCGCCTTGACGAGGCCCGGCATCGGGCAGAGCAGCTGCTTGCCGGTATCCGCCAGCGTCTTCTCCGGCATCAGGGCGGCAAGCTCGGCCTCGCGGCGGGTGTAGACGCGCGCCGCCGCCGCGTAGCCCGCATGGGCCAGGGCGACGCCGTTGAGAATCGGCCGGACCTGGACCGCGATCAGGGTCCCGTCGACGGTCCCCTGCCAGACGAGATCGCCGGGCTTCCAGTCGGACGACACCTGGTGGGCATGCCCATGGCCGAAGTCCACCACCGTGCCGAACACCTCGGCCGCGACGGTGACCGGATGGGCCGCGCCGCCCAGCATCACCACGCGCTCGCTCTCGAAGGCGAAATCGCGGGCCGCGCTGAGCTGGTCGGAGATGCCGCGCTTGCGGCGGTTGAGCTTGTCGTCGATGGCGGCCGCGACCGCCGCCATGCGGTGCGCGATCTCGCCGGAAGGCGCCTGCAGCTGGAAGCCGTCCGGAAACTCCTCGGCGATGAAGCCGGTGGAGAGTTGCCCGGACTTCCAGCGGTCATGCGCCATGAGCGCCGCGAGGAACGGGATGTTGTGGCGGATGCCCTCGATCGCGAAGGCGTCGAGCGCCCTCGCCTGCGCCTCGATGGCGCCGAGGCGCGTCGGGGCGTGGGTGACCAGCTTGGCGATCATCGGATCGTAGTAGATCGAGATCTCGCCGCCCTCGTAGACGCCCGTGTCGTTGCGGACCGTGATCCCGTCCTCGACGACCTCCGCCGGCGGCCGGTAGGCCACGAGCCGCCCGGTGGACGGCAGGAAGCCGCGCGTCGGATCCTCGGCGTAGACGCGGCTTTCCACGGCCCAGCCGTTCAGCTTCACGTCGGCCTGGGTGATCGAGAGCTTCTCGCCGGCCGCCACGCGGATCATCTGCTCGACGAGGTCGATGCCGGTGACCAGCTCGGTGACGGGATGCTCCACCTGCAGGCGGGTGTTCATCTCCAGGAAGAAGAACGAGCGGTCCTGCCCGGCGACGAACTCGACCGTGCCGGCCGAATCGTAGCCCACGGCCTTGGCCAGCGCGACGGCCTGCTCGCCCATCTTGCGGCGGGTCGCCTCGTCGAGAAGCGGCGACGGCGCCTCCTCGATGACCTTCTGGTTCCGGCGCTGGATGGAGCACTCGCGCTCGCCCAGGTAGATCACGTTGCCGTGCTTGTCGCCCAGCACCTGAATTTCGATATGCCGGGGATCGACGATGAACTTCTCGACGAAGACCCGGTCGTCGCCGAACGAGGAGGCCGCCTCGGAGCGCGCGCGGGCGAAGCCCTCGGCGACTTCGCCGGCCGAGTACGCGATGCGCATGCCCTTGCCGCCGCCGCCGGCCGAGGCCTTGATCATGACGGGATAGCCGATCTCGTCGGCGATCTTCACGGCCTGGGCGGGATCCTCGATCACGCCGAGATAGCCCGGCACCGTCGAGACCTTGGCGGCGCTGGCCGCCTTCTTCGATTCGATCTTGTCGCCCATCGCCTCGATGGCGTGGGGATTGGGACCGATGAAGACGATGCCGGCCGCCTGCAGGGCCGTCGGGAAAGCTGCGCGCTCGGAGAGGAAGCCGTAGCCGGGATGCACCGCCTGGGCGCCGGTGCTCCGGCAGGCCTCGACGATCCTGTCGATCAGAAGATAGGACTGGGCCGCCGCGGGCGGGCCGATGTGCACCGCCTCGTCCGCCATTTCGACGTGCAGGGCCTCGCGATCGGCGTCTGAGAAGACGGCCACCGTCTTGATGCCCATGCGCCGGGCGGTCTTGATGACGCGGCAGGCGATCTCGCCACGGTTGGCGATCAGAATCTTGTCGAACATGCCAGGTCCCGGAATGCGAGGAAGGCGGGAAGCTCCGGCTTTCTAGGCCGTCGTTCCAGCCCCGTCCACACTCCGAAGGACTGAGACGTCCCGCCTCAGGCGGCGCGCGGGTATCCCGTGCCGAGGTCCCCCGCCTCGCGGGCCAGCGTGTTCTCGTACATGGCGCGGGCGATGAGCCGCTGGTCGACCTCTTCCGCCTCGCTCACGAGCGAGAAGAGAAGGATGCGCAGGTTGGGTGCCGACGCGGCTCGGGGCAGGTCCAGCATGCCCAGCAGCCACTCCGCGTCGTCCTGCAGGATGCGGCCGGTGGGACGGCGCTCCCAGACGAGATGGGCCGTCACGGTCTCGATGAAGAACTCGCTCCAGGACCAGACCGTCCGCGGCACGAGGCGCTCGATCCGCAGCAGATCCTCCGCCTCCTCCCGGCTGATGAAGTCGTCGTCGACAAGACAACCCTTCAACTCGCGCACGTCCTCGTTCGTCATGGATTGCTTTTCGATGGCCCGAACCGCGATCTTGCCGATCCTGTTCGTATTCATGAGCAATGTCCTTCCGAATTCCGTACGCCCTGAAACAAGAGACCAGTCTGTGATCCTCGTCTCGGCGCAACACGACTATCCGGATGGAGGTCTGATCCCGTGGTTAATGGCCCGTCCTTAACAAACGTTCAGGTTAAACGGCACTGACGGACCGTGGTTATTGATCGCTGAATGTCCTTGCACGAAAGCAAAGAAGGGATTTCATCACTCGGCAAACGGGAAAGCCAACCCATCTGGTACCAGGAACCGAAGCCGGGCCCGGGAAGAGGCCGGCAACCGACGCGCCCGAGGGCGCGAGGAGAGACGATCATGACGACGAGCACCGGACTGCACCACGTCACGGCGATGGCCGGCCACGCCCGCCGCAACCTGGACTTCTACACACAGACCCTGGGCCTGCGCTTCGTGAAGAAGACGGTCAATTTCGACGACCCGGGCACCTACCACTTCTATTTCGGCGACGCGGTGGGAACGCCGGGCACCATCATCACCTTCTTCCCCTGGGGCGACGCGGCTCCCGGCCGGGTGGGCGCCGGGGAAACGCAGGAGACGGCCTTCGCCGTTCCCGTGGGCAGCCTCGACGGCTGGGAGATGCGCCTGGCCGACCTCGGCGTCGAGGCCGGGGCGATCGTGACCCGCTTCGGCGAGCGCGTGCTCCCCTTCGCCGATCCCGACGGCATGCGGCTGTCCCTGGTGGAGACCGCCTGGGCGGCCGGCGTGCCGGCCTGGGACGGAGGTCCGCTCGCCGACGATGCGGCGATCCGCGGCTTCGCGTCCGTGACGCTGGGGCTCGCCAATCCGGCCGCGACCGCGACCGTCCTCACCGAGGTCTTCGGCTGGCGCCACGCCGGCACCGAGGCCGGGCGCCAGCGCTTCGTGGCTCCCGGCGACGGGACCCATCCGGGCCATGTCGTCGACCTGGTGACGGTCGGCGGCGGGCGCGGCCGGCTGGGCGCGGGCTCCGTGCACCACATCGCGTTCCGCGCGGCATCCGACGCGGACCAGGCGGCCATGGCGGCGGCCCTGGGGCGCCTCGGCGTACCGGCGACGGAACAGAAGGACCGCAACTACTTCCGGTCCATCTACTTCCGCGAGCCCGGCGGGGTGCTCTTCGAGATCGCGACCGACGATCCCGGCTTCGCGGTCGACGAGAGCGTGGAGACGCTCGGCACGCGCCTCATGCTGCCCGAGCAGTACGAGACGGCCCGCGCCCGCATCGAGGCGGTGCTGCCCGACCTGGGGGCGGCATCATGACCTCGGTCGCGGACTTCGCCCATCGCTTCGTCCCGGCCTCCGCGCCGGGACGGGCACCGCTCCTGCTGCTCCACGGCACCGGCGGCGACGAGAACGACCTCCTGCCGCTCGGGCGCGAGCTCGCTCCCGGCCGGGCGCTGCTCTCGCCGCGCGGCCAGGTGTTGGAGGGACCGCACCCGCGGTTCTTCCGCCGCCTGGCGGAGGGCGTCTTCGACGTGGAGGACGTTCGCCGGCGGACAGCCGATCTGGCCGCCTGGGTGACGGAAGCCGGACGGCACTACGGGCTCGAAAAGCCCGTCGCGCTGGGCTTCTCGAATGGAGCCAACATCGCCGCCGCGATGCTGCTCCTGCATCCGGACGTGCTGGGGGGAGCCGTTCTGCTGCGTGCGCTCGCGCCGGTCGAGCCGGGGAGCCTTTCGGGGCTCGACGGCAAGCCCGTGCTCGTGGCGACGGGATCCTCGGACCCGATCAACCCGATCGCGAACGGGGAGCGCCTGTCGCAACTTCTGCAGGCAGCCGGCGCCGACGTGACGCATGAGGTGGTTCCGGGTTCGCACGGATTGACGCCCAGGGACGTCGAAATCGCGCGAAACTTCCTGAACCGGCATTGACCTCGCGGGCCGGGGGTGGTCCTGCTCATCGTCTCTGCAACGGTGGAGCACGATGCCAGCACCCCTCCCGGTCTGCCTCACGCCGGACGCCAACTTCTTCCGGCCGGCGATCCTGACCGCAGCCAGCATGCTGGCGCAACCGGACGCGGAAGGGCTCGAGGTTCTGGTGTTGTGCGACGAGCGTGACATCGCCCCCGGCTACGACCGGGTCGATCCGGCGCTGCGCTCCCGCATCACGATCATGCCCGTCGACTGGGACCGCTACGTCGGCGGCCTGCCGGTGCGCGGGCACTTCACCTCGGCCGTGCATCGCCGCCTGTCGCTGAACCGCGTCCTGCCCGAGCGCATAGAGCGCTACGTGTCGCTGGACGCCGACATGCTGGTCGTGCGCCCGGGCCTCGCCAGTCTCGCGGGCGTCGACATGGGGCGCCTGCCGCTGGCCGCCGCCATCGACATGATCTTCCTGAAGGATCTCGAGGACGGGGCCCTTACCGCCGAGTTCAAGGCCTACCGGGCACGCCTCGGGCTTTCGCCCTCGACGCCCTATTTCAACAACGGCTTCACCCTGATCGACCGGCAGAACTGGGAGCGACTGGACGTGGGCGGTGCCGCGACCGCCTTCCTGGCCGCCAATGCCGCGCGCTGTCCCTATCTCGAGCAGAGCGCCCTGAACGCCGTCGTCGACGGGCAGTTCGCCAAGCTGTCGCCGCGCTTCAACTTCATGGGCGACTTCCTGCTCCTCGATCTCGAGCAGACGATCGAGCCCACGGTCCTGCATTTCGTGAACAGGCCGAAGCCGTGGGAACCCGGCTGGCGCGGCGACGCGCGCTTCGCGGACGCCTACCGGGCCTTCTTCCTGGACTCGCCCTGGCCCGAGCTCGCCCCGCCCCCCGGCACCGCGATGCGCCAGACGCTCGACGCCGAAGCCACCCGCTTCCGCACGCGCCTCCTGCAGTTCCTCGCCGGCCAACGGTTCGTGGACGGCTGGTCGGTGCCGAAAGAGGCGGTCTGAGGCGTCCTGCGTCCGTCGACTCGCCCGCCCGCTCTCACAGAGGCAGGTTGTCGTGCTTCTTCCAGGGCTGCTCTTCGTGCTTGTCGGCCAGCATGGCCAGGGCCCGGCACAGGCGGCGGCGGGTGCCGTGGGGCATGATGACCTCGTCGATGTAGCCACGCTCGGCGGCCACGAACGGGGACAGGAAGCGGTCCTCGTATTCCTTGGTGCGGGCGGCGATCTTCTCGCTGTCGCCGATGTCGGCCCGGAAGATGATTTCCACGGCGCCCTTGGCCCCCATCACGGCGATCTGCGCGGTGGGCCAGGCGTAGTTGACGTCGGCACCGATGTGCTTGGACGCCATCACGTCATAGGCGCCCCCGAAGGCCTTGCGGGTGATGACGGTGACGAGCGGAACGGTGGCCTGGCTGTAGGCGAAGAGCAGCTTGGCGCCGTGCTTGATGAGGCCGCCATATTCCTGCGCCGTCCCGGGCAGGAAGCCCGGCACGTCGACGAAGGTCAGGATCGGAATGTTGAACGCGTCGCAGAAGCGCACGAAGCGCGCCGCCTTGCGCGAGGCATCCGCATCGAGCACGCCGGCCAGCACCATCGGCTGGTTGGCGACCACGCCCACGGTCCGCCCCTCCATGCGGGCGAAGCCGGTGACGATGTTCTTGGCGTAGCTCTCCTGGATCTCGAAGAAGTCGCCTTCGTCGACGATCTTCAGGACGAGTTCCTTCATGTCGTAGGGCTTGTTGGGATTTTCCGGCACGAGCGTGTCGAGCGACATGTCGACCCGGTCCGGCACGTCGAAGCTCGGCCAGGACGGCGTGCCCTGGGTGTTGCTGGCCGGCAGGAAGTCGATCAGCCGGCGCACCTGCAGCAGCGCCTCGACGTCGTTGTCCCAGGCCCCGTCCGCCACCGACGACTTGGTCGTGTGGACCTTGGCGCCGCCGAGCTCCTCGGCGGTCACCGTCTCGTTGGTCACCGTCTTCACCACGTCGGGACCGGTGACGAACATGTAGCTCGTGTCGCGGACCATGAAGATGAAGTCGGTCATGGCCGGCGAATAGACGTCGCCGCCGGCGCACGGACCCATGATGACGGAAATCTGCGGGATCACCCCGGACGCGATGACGTTGCGCCGGAACACCTCGCCGTAGCCGCCGAGCGCCGCGACGCCCTCCTGGATGCGGGCGCCGCCGGCATCGAACAGGCCGATGATGGGTGCGCGCACCTTGAGCGCCATGTCCTGGATCTTGGTGATCTTGGCGGCATGGGTCTCGGAGAGCGACCCGCCGAAGACCGTGAAGTCCTTGGCGAAGACGAAGACCGTGCGCCCGTTGACCGTGCCCCAGCCGGTGACCACGCCGTCGCCGGGGATCTTGTCCTGCTTGTCCATGCCGAAGTCGGCACAGCGGTGCTGCACGAAGGTGTCGAATTCCTCGAAGGACCCCTTGTCGAGAAGCAGCTCGATGCGCTCGCGCGCCGTGAGCTTGCCGCGCGCGTGCTGGGCGTCGATGCGCTTCTGGCCGCCCCCGAGCTTCGCGTTGGCGCGGCGCTGGTCGAGCTTCTCGAGGATGTCCTTCATGGATCGGCCCTTGTCTGCGACCGCCGGACGCGGTCCTTGCGGGCCTGCTTAGCACGCGCGGCGCACGAGGTGCACTGCGACGGATGGATGAGCACCCGGCCGGTCAGCCCGCCGCACGGGTGGTGTGCAGGAGATCGGCCGCGGCCTGCATCTCCGCCCAGCGCCGCGCGCGCCGCTCCAGGGCCTCCTCGTCCTGGCCCCAGACCTCCATCTGGAAATCCTCGTCGACATGGGCCGCGGCCCAGGCTTCGGCGGTGGAGAGGCGGCCATGGGCCACGGCCAGCGCCAGCAGGACCGAGCCGGTGAGCGAGGTCATGGTGGACAGGCACGCCAGCCCGAAGGAATCGGCGAAGCCCTGGACCGCCCGCTCGACCGCCGCCGTGGCCGCGGCCGGCTGCGCGACGAACATCACGCCCTCCGCCAGGACGAAGCGCGCGCCGAGAGCCTCGTGGGCCCAGTCGAGCACGGGGTCCCAGGCCGCGGCCTGGCGGTCGAAGAGCCGTTGCGGGTCCGCCGCGCGGTAGCACAGGAGGTCGGAGGCACCGTAGCCCGCGATCTCGGCCGCGACCCCTTCGGCATGGACGCGGACACCGTCGATGGCGGCGTTCACCAGGCGGGTCGCCGGCATGGTGGCCGGGTCGATCTCGTCGCCCTGCGCGTTCCATTCCCGCACCACGAGCGCGGCCGCCTCGGCCGTCGGAAGCGCGAGGGGGGATTTGGCGGGCGTGCGCGCCGGCCGCCCGTCGAGGACCAGGACATGCATCCCCTCGGAGAGCTGCGATGCGGCCTCCTTGTAGAAGCGTCGCGGCAGGACGCGCGCGACCGACGCCCTGGCGGCCGCCCGCGGATCGACCTGCGCCGCCAGGTCGGGAAAGAAGATGGCGTTCAGGTCGTCTGTCATGTGCGGCTCGTCCCTGCGGATTGCGCCACATGTGGCCCGCGCGGACGCGGTCGTCCAGCGGGATCTGCGGCATGGCCGGGCACCTGCTCGGGGGCCATGTGTTTAGAAGATCGATTCAATATTTAATTCAGAGATCAATCTCTAGAATTGCTCCATTGAAAAAATAATTGTCAGGTCTCTGGTCATGATTTCGCTTTTCCGACGCTTCGTCGAAGACGAAAGCGGTTTCTGCAGCGTCGAGTACGCACTCACTGCACTGATTGGCGTCACGATTGCATTATGGGTTGGGTACAACCTACAGTTGAAAACCACGAACGCACTGGCTTCCACGCACAAGCCGCTCCTCGACATCGTGTCCGCTCAGGGAGGGCCGCCCGCTTGCAAGTCATAGTCGCGCGGCCAGGGTGCGACAGTCTGCCGCATCAGCACTGCCGCGCAGAAACGACGTCGGCTCAATCCGCCCAATATTCGAATTTGTGCGTTAAACGGACGAAACTCGAATTCACAAATACAGATGCGTGAATGCGTGACTTGCCGGAGCGACGAGAAGTAGGTTTCTGTTAAGTGGCCAAGGCCAAGCTTCAGCCATTACAAGAATACATCTGAATACGTGGTCAGATTACAACGGTCTTCAGGCAGCTCGTACGGGCTGGTTTTTGCGGGGCAAGCCAATCTCCGCGACGAATGGGGCCGGTGGCGACGTTGGGGCGCCACCGGCTCATTCGCCTTTCCTCAGGCGTCCGGCGCTTCCTCGATCGGGTCGTAGCGCTTCGTGTCGAACCCGAGGAGATTCCAGGACTGCTGCATGTGGGGCGGCAACGGCGCCGTGACGTCGATCGGCTTGCCCGAGCGCGGGTGCGGAATGACGATGCGCCGGGCCATCAGATGCAGGCGCTTCTGGATGCCGCCGGGCAGCTCCCAGTTCTCGACGTCGAAGTATTTCGGGTCGCCGACGATCGGATGACCGATATGCGCGGTGTGGGCGCGCAACTGGTGCGTACGGCCGGTGACGGGCTTCAGCGACAGCCAGGCGAGCTTCTGCGCCGCGGTCTCGACGACGCTGTAGTAGGTCACCGCATGGGTGGCCCCATCGTCGCCGTGCCGGGCCACGTGCATCTTGGAATCGCCCTCGTCGTCCTCGCCCTTGGCGAGATAGGTCGACACCCTGCCCTGCTTCACGCGCGGCACGCCGGCGACCAGCGCCCAGTACACCTTTCGCGTGTCTCGCGAGCGGAAGCTCTTGGCCAGCGCGGACGCGGCGAACCGGGTCTTGGCGATGACGAGGCAGCCGGAGGTGTCCTTGTCCAGCCGGTGCACCAACCGCGGACGCTGGCCCTTGGCATCCGTCAGGGCGGCCAGGAGGCCGTCGACGTGGCGGACCGTGCCCGAACCGCCCTGCACGGCGAGCCCCATGGGCTTGTTCAGCACGAGGACGTCGTCGTCCTCGTACAGCGTGATCGACGCGAAGAAGGCGCGGGTCTCGTCGTCCACCTTGGAGGCGCGCGGGCCTTCCTTGGGCTTCTCGAGAGCCAGCGGCGGAATGCGCACGGACTGACCCGCTTCCAGCCTGTCCTTGGTCTCGACCCGCTTGCCGTTCACGCGCAGCTCGCCCTTGCGGACGATGCGCTGGATGTGGCTGAACGAAAGCCCCGGGAAACGCGCCTCCAGGAAGCGATCGACGCGCATCCCCGTCTCGTCGGGCGTGACGACGACCGTCTGGACGCCGACCGTGGCCGCCGGCGCCACCGGGGCCGCCGGAGCCGCGTCCGCCTCGGGCCGCTCCGCGAGCGCGGGCGCCGGCCGCGGGCGCTCCGGGCGCCGCTCCGGCTGCGGTCCGCGAC
>NZ_CAMFHB010000070.1:22500-25652 GCF_945952055.1 uncultured Alsobacter sp. | reverse complement strand
GACGAGGTCTGGGGAGGCGACGCCTGCGGCAGCGAGCGGTGCAGCGGCGGCTCCGGCTCGAACCCAGGCTGGCGCGACACCACCGGGGGCTCGCCGAGCGGGGCGGACTGAACCGCGCCCGACCGCGGGGCCGGCATGGCCGGCGTCATCGTGCGCGGGCCGACGGGGGCCGTCGCGGGGGGCAAGCCCGCCTCGCGCGGATAGCCCGGCTCACGCCGGTACTGGTACTCGACCGGCGGCGGCGGCATGCGGTCCGGCATCATCTGCCCGCCGGGGACCATGCCCGGCGGCACGGGAACCGGCCGCTCGTTGCGGCCCATGATGTAGCGTTCGAGAACGCGCCCGTCATAGGCGTCGATCGTGTAGTGCAGGCGGTAGCCGCTCCGGTCGATCAGCTCGGCCTGGTAGATGTCGCCCACCGGGCGCACGTACAGCACCCGCAAGGCGCCGTAGCGCCGGTACAGCAACTCGACGACCTCGGGGGTCGAGGGCCCGCTGAGGCCGAAGAAGGCGACCCTCACCACGTCCGATGCGCCGGAAAGACCGGTGACCGGCGTGGCCGGGCCCGCGACCGCGGCACCGCAGGCGGCAAGGCCGGCGGCCAGCGCGAGAACGGGGGTCGACAGGCGCGCGACGCGGCGCATCGATCGGGGGGTGGCAGGCATGCAAACGTCTCCGGGAAGCCCGCTGGGTAAACGGACTCTTAATGCCGGATTGCGGCGCCTCCGCGACGTCAAAGTCAAGAAGTGGAGGTCGCCTTTGCGAGAAGAGCGTTAATGTCGGAAGGCTTCGTGGCCCATGACGTGACGAAGCGCGCGAAGGCCCGGTCACCCTGCTCCAGGTCCTTCGGCAGGCTCAGGCTTCCCCAGGGCGCGTAGCGGAAACCGGCGCCGCGGATCGCCTCGTCGACGGCCTTGGGAAGGAAGGCGAAGACCTCGTTGGCCTGCGTCGGCCAGGGCAGCGTGACGCCCGGGACGGCCGCCAGCCCCTGCGCGAGGGTCGCGGCCATGGCGTTGGCGTGCCGGGCATTGTCCATCCAGTGCCCGTTTTCCAGGTAGGCGACGAGCTGGGCACCGAGCAGCCGGCCCTTCGACACCGTGTGCCCGCCCCGCTTGCGCCGGAACTGGAAGGTGTCGGCGAGCGCCTCGTCGAAGAAGAGGACGGCCTCGCAGGCGATGCAGCCGTTCTTGGTGGCGCCGAAGGAGACGACGTCGACGCCCGCCTTCCAGGTCATCTCCGCGGCCGTGCAGCCGAGGCCGGCCAGCGCATTGGCGAAGCGCGCGCCGTCGAGATGGACGCGGATGCCGGCGTCGCGCGCCACGCCCGTCAGCGCCTTGATCTCGTCGAGGCTGTAGAGCGTACCCGCCTCGGTGACCTGCGAGATCGAGAGCCCCGCCGGCTGGACCGCCTTGACGACACCGCGGGGAAAGCGCGCCAGGGCGGCCGAGAGCCCCGCCGGATCGATCTTGCCGGCGAGACCCGGAATGCCGATGAGCTTGGCGCCGTCGGTGAACATCTCCGGAGCGCCGCACTCGTCGTCGATGACGTGGCTCTCCTCGTGACAGAAGATCGCTCCCCAGGGCGGCGTCATCGCCGCCAGCGCCAAGGCATTGGCGCCGGTGCCCGTGGCGACCAGGAACATCTTGACCGGCCGCTCGAACACCTCGCCCAGCATCGCCTCGGCCCGGGCGCTCCAGCTGTCGGATCCGTACGCGGCCTCGGCACCGTCGTTGGCGGCCAGGATGGCTTCGAGCACGGGGCGGCTGGCCCCCATCACGTTGTCGCTGCCGAAGTGCATTGGGATGGTCCTTCTCGAGAGAGCGGGCGCACGATGCATGCCGCGGCGGCGGACGCAAGTCACAGCGGCGTTGCACCGGCCGCGGGTCACGGAATGCCGGTTGCGGGGCCCCGCGCTTTCCGATGATGTCCCATCGGTGCGCCGCAGGGTCATTTTGTTGCGCAGATGCCCCCGAGATTCCGCAAAACGCCTCTTGTGGGGCGTTCCGATTTCTGGCAATGTCAGCGGCGAATAGGACAGTCTTGCTGTCCCATTCATGCGGGTTCTCCCGGACAACCGAGCAGGTCACGAACGTGCGCACGAACGGCAACCGACTGGTGGCGACGCGACGCGGCATTCTCGCCGCGAACGCCCCCAAACGTGCCACGCGCAAAGTGCGAACCTGACGGGCGCCGGCTCCTGACCGGAGCGCCCGCGGGGTGCGGGCGCAAGACGGGGCGCGGCCGGACCTCACCTGAACGAAGACATGGCCCCGGAACGCGGCGTGCATATTGCAGGCCGCGACGAACGTGCGTCATTCTCGGGGATCCCCCGGACACATGACCGCGACACTGGCGACGTGGGTGGCAGGACGCGAGGGCGACCATGAGCGAGCGGACGGAACAGGGCTTTTCCGAAGGACTGGTGGTGCGCGATCCGGGCCTGCCCGACGCCATCGGCCTTTATGATCCGGCGCAGGAGAAGGACGCCTGCGGCGTGGGCTTCGTCGCCGACATGAAGAACCGCGTGTCGCACGCCATCATCGAGATGGGCCTGCAGATCCTGCTCAACCTCGATCACCGTGGCGCCGTGGGCGCCGACCCCAAGGCGGGCGACGGCTGCGGCATGCTCGTGCAGATGCCGGATGCCTTCCTGCGCGCCGAATGCGCGGCGCTCGGCATCACCCTGCCGCAGCTGGGCGACTACGCCGCCGGCCTCATCTTCCTGCCGCGCGACGCGGATGGCCGCGCCTTCTGCGAGAGCACCATCGAGCGCGTGATCGCCGAGGAGGGACAGACGTTCCTCGGCTGGCGCGACGTGCCGGTCGACAGTTCGGGCCTGGGCGAGAGCGTGAAGCCGACCGAGCCGGTGATCCGCCAGCTCTTCGTGGGCCGTAAGTCGGCCGCGGCCGGCGACGACTTCGAGCGCCGCCTGTTCATCCTGCGCAAGGCGATCTCGAACACCATCTACAACGCGAAGGACCCGCGCACCGCCGGCTACTACCCGGTGTCGCTGTCGTCGCGCACGCTCGTCTACAAGGGCTTGCTGCTCGCCGGCCAGCTCGGCGACTACTTCAAGGACCTCAACGACCCGCGCTTCTGCTCCGCGCTCGCCCTCGTGCACCAGCGCTTCTCGACCAACACCTTCCCGACCT
>NZ_CAMFHB010000070.1:0-17500 GCF_945952055.1 uncultured Alsobacter sp. | reverse complement strand
CTGCGCCCAGCAACTCGCCCGCGCCGGCCACGAGGTGCACGTCTACGAGAAGAACCACAAGGCCGGCGGCCTGCTGCGCTACGGCATCCCGGACTTCAAGATGGAGAAGCGCCACATCGACCGGCGCATCGTCCAGATGGAAGCCGAGGGCGTGGCATTCCACTATGGCGTGAACGTCGGCGTCGACCTGACGGTCGACGACCTCCTCGCCCAGTACGACGCCGTGGCGCTGGCCGGCGGCGCCGAGAAGCCGCGCGACCTGGCGATCCCCGGCCGCGACCTCGCGGGCGTCCACTTCGCCATGGACTTCCTGCCGCAGCAGAACCGCCGCGTCGGCAAGGAGCAGATCGGCAGCAACGAGCCGATCCTGGCCACCGGCAAGCACGTCGTCGTCATCGGCGGCGGCGACACGGGTTCGGACTGCATCGGCACCTCGGTGCGCCAGGGCGCGCTGTCGGTGACGCAGCTCGAGATCATGCCCAAGCCGCCGGAGAAGGAGAACAAGCTCCTGACCTGGCCGAACTGGCCGCTGAAGATGCGCACCTCCTCCTCCCACGAGGAAGGCGCCGAGCGCGACTTCTCGGTGAACTCGGTGTCCTTCGAAGGCGAGAACGGCCATGTCCGCGCGCTGAAGTGCGTGCGCGTCGACGGCGGCTTCAAGCCGGTCGAGGGCAGCGAGTTCGAGCTGAAGGCCGACCTCGTCCTGCTCGCGATGGGCTTCGTCTCGCCGGTTCCGGAGGGCCTGCTGAAGGCGCTCGGCGTCACCCTCGACAACCGCGGCAACGTGGCGGCCGACACCCTCTCCTACAAGTCCACGAAGGAGAAGGTCTTCGCCTGCGGCGACATGCGCCGCGGCCAGTCGTTGGTGGTTTGGGCGATCCGCGAAGGCCGCCAGGCCGCCCACAGCATCGACAAGTACCTGATGGGCGAGACCACCCTGCCGCGCTGAGCGGCGGCCCTCGAAAGGTTGAAGCGGCTCGGCGCCTGTTCGGCCCGGGCCGCTTTCGTTTCGACGTCTCACCCGGGAGAGCCGGATGAGGTGCTCTCCCTCCCCTGCAGAGGAGGGAGGCGCCTTTCGAGTCAGCTTCGCGCCGGATCGGCCACTACATCCTCACCAGCATCCACAGGGCCATCGCCACCATCATCACGTTCTCGGTGAGCGAGACGAAGCCGAGCGGGACCTTCGATGCGCCGCCGACGCAGGCGCACTTCAACTCGCGCTTGTCGATGTAGACGGCCTTGAAGACCGAAACGGCGCCGATGGTGCCGATGAACAGCGCGATCGGGACCGAGACCCAGGTCAGGACGCCGGCGATCATCAGGACGCCTGCCGTGGCCTCGGCATAGGGGTAGATCGAGGCATAGGGCACCCAGCGCTTCGCCAGCAGGTCGTAGTTCAGGAACATCGTCGAGAAGGTCTCGACGTCCTGCAGCTTCAGCATCGCCAGGATCGTCATGCTGAAGCCGATGAACCACTGCGCCGCGTGCACCGTGAAGGGCGTTCCGTGGGTTGCCTGGCTGGCGGCGAGCGCCATCAGGGCGGCCGTCGCGAAGACCGCGACGACGGGCCGGTAGCGCGTGGCGCCGGGGTCGGGGACGGCCTGCCCGAAGTGCCGGCGCAGGTCGTCGTAGCCGCCGATCCGCTGGCCGTCGATGAAGACCTGCGGCGTCGTCTTGACGGCGTGCTCGACCTTGAACGCGTCGGTCTCGGCGCGCGACTTGAGCCAGTGGTCGTCGACCTCGAAGCCCTTGGTGCGCAGGAGGTGCAGGGCCTTGAGCCCGTAGGGGCAGGTGTGTTCGGGCATGACCATCCGGTAGAGCTCGGCGGTCGGCGTGGAGGTGGAACGCATGATGTCCATCCGCTTGTCGGTGATCGTGCAAGCGTTGTAGCCTCCGTACCATGGTACGGAGTCAAGCATGTCCACGATGACCATTGCGAAGCTCGCCCGCGCCGGCGGCGTGGGCGTCGAAACCGTCCGCTACTACCAGCGCCGCGGGCTGCTGGACGAACCCGCCCGCCCTGTCGGCGACGGCCAGGGCGGCGGCTATCGTCACTATGGCGACAACGACGTCCGGCGGATCCGGTTCATCAAGGCAGCCCAGGGCGCTGGGTTCACGCTCGACGAGATCGGCGAACTGCTGACGCTGGACGGCACCGAGGACCGTGCCCGCGCCCGCGCCATGGCACAGGCCCGGGTCGCGGCCCTCGACGTGCGGATCGCCGAGCTCGAGGCGGCGCGCGACGCGCTGCGCCGGCTGGAGCGGACATGCCGGGACGAGAAGGGAGGCCCCTGCCCCATCCTCGCATCCTTCGACGATTCTTTTTCGCGCGCGGGATGAACCTGTCGAAATCGCACCCCTTCGACCGACACCGGCATGGCAGCGCGCATCGCCTGCCGATCAGGAGACCAACGCCATGAAGTACATGCTCATCATCTACCGCGACGAAGCGGCCTTCCCCGACAGCCGCATGGCCGGCGACCACTCGGCCGCCTACATCGCCTACACGGAGGCCCTGAAGGCGGCCGGCGTGCTCGCGGGCGGCGACCGCCTGCAATCGTCCCACACCGCCAGCACGGTGCGCGTGGAGGGTGGCGAGACGCAGGTTCTCGACGGCCCCTACGCCGACACGAAGGAGCAGTTCGGTGGCTTCTACATCCTCGACGTCCCGGATCTCGACGCCGCCCTGAAGTGGGCCGCGAAGTGTCCCGGTGCCGCGCAGGGGGCCATCGAGGTCCGGCCCATGTGGGTGATGTGACGCAGGCCGCAGGCAGCGCCGCGCGGGCGGCGGCGGAGCGGGTGGCGCGCCAGTCCTACGGCAAGCTCGTCGCCTTCCTCGCCGCCCGGACCCGGGACATCGCGGGGGCCGAGGACGCCCTGTCCGAAGCCTTCGCGGCGGCCCTGGCGCAATGGCCCGGGTCCGGCATCCCGGCCAGCCCCGAAGGCTGGCTGCTCACGGTCGCGCGACGCCGCCTGACCGACCTTGCGCGCCACCACAAGGCCCGCGACGGCGCGGCCGACCACCTGTCCCTGATGGCGCAGGAGGCCGGCTCGGTCGGCGACGGATCCGACATCCCGGACGATCGGCTCAGGCTGATGTTCGCCTGCGCCCATCCGGCCATCGATCGGCCCGTCCGCGGCGCGCTCATCCTCCAGACCGTCCTGGGTCTCGACGCCGCCACCATCGCGGCGAGCGCGCTCGTGCCGCCGGCCACGATGGGGCAGCGGCTGGTCCGCGCCAAGGCCAAGATCCGCCAGGCGGGCATCGCGTTCACGATGCCCGACCGTGTCGACATGCCGGCAAGGCTCGATGCCGTCCTGGAGGCGGTCTACGCCGCCTTCACCCAGGGATGGTCGGACCCGACCGGGATGGACCAGCGCCGCAGCGGCCTCGCCGAGGAAGCGATCTGGCTCGGGCGCCTCGTCGCCACCCTCCTGCCGGACGAGCCCGAGGCCCTCGGGCTGCTCGCCCTCATGCTGCACCTGGAGGCGCGGCGCGCCGCCCGCCGCGACGCGGGCGGAGGCTACGTTCCCCTCGACCGGCAGGACCCGGCCCTCTGGGATGCCGCGATGATCCGGCAGGCCGAGGACATCCTGCTCGGCGCCAGCCACACGGGCCGCATCGGCCGCTACCAGCTCGAGGCCGCCGTTCAGTCCGCCCACGCCATCCGCCGCTTCGGCCACGCCCCGGACTGGCCGATGCTCGAGCAGCTCTACGACGCGCTGCTGGCGATCACGCGGTCGCCGGTCGTGGGGTTGAACCGGGCCATGGTGGTGGCGCGCACGCGGGGCCCCGAGGCCGGGCTCGCCGACCTGGAGCCCCTGCACGGCGACGCGAGGCTCGCGGGGTACCAGCCCTACTGGGCGGCCCGGGCGGAACTGCTCGGCCGGTGCGCAAGGCCCGACGAGGCCCGGTCGGCCTACGATCGCGCCATCGCGCTGGAAGACGATGCCGGGGTCAGGGCGTTCCTGCGGTCGCGCCGCGACGGGCTGGACGGCGGAGCGGCCTGAGCACGGGCGTGTCCCCCGCGCGGCCGGCCCGCAGGACGTTGCGACAGGCGCGCGCCGCCGTCCCTAGACCCAGGCGATGCGAAGCAATCCGCCGCCGGTGAATTTCGCCAGCGTCGCGTCGAAGCTCTTCACGCCCTTGAGGCTCGGCGTGAAGATCGGGATGTCCTTCTTGAACTCCTCGAAGAACGTCTTGGTGTGGAAGCGGACGATCTTTCCGTGATTGTCGAAGGTGGGCAGCTTTCCGGACACGCTGATCATCTTGCCGAGCCCGGCGAGAGCCTCGCCCTGTGCCATGGACGCGTCGCCCAGATCCTTGTGGCGGAAAGGATTCTGGACCTTGAGCGTCTTGAGGTTGATGCCGCCCGCCATCATGCTCTTCAGCGATCCCTGGATGAGTCCCTTCTCCAGCGCATCCCAGAAGAGCTGCTCCATGGGGTCGTTGCTGAAGGTCTTGCCCTGCTTCAGCTTCAGCAGGGTCTGCACCGAGATCGAGAAGCCGATCGGCATCGACAGATAGAGCCCGGCGCCCTTGTCCTGGTCGAGCTTGGCGAAGATGAACAGGGCCAGGCCGACATTGAGGATCGCGCTGTTGGGGATCGTCAGGCTCACGGCCCCCGCCGACGCCATTCCCCATTTCATCGAGGCACCGGGAAGCGTCTTCGGCGGATCGGGATCGACGTCCGGCTTGGGCGCGGGCTTGAAGCCGCCGAGGAGGTGAACCTCCACCGCCCGCCAGTGATAGTCGTTCATGTCGGTTTCGGTCTTGAGGTTGCGGCCGAACTCCGCCGCCTCTCCCTCGCCCTTGTCCTCGAACCGGGTCACGTGCTTGGCGAGCCAGCCGCTGCGCGCGTTGATGTAGTCCCGAACGGCCCAGGCCCGCTCGCGCGAAAGCTTCTGATTGTAACCGGCGTCCCCGACCTTCGAGGCGAACCCGATGATGTAGACCTGGACGTCCTTCGTCGTGTTCGCCGTCGCCCGGGCGATCATGGAGTCGAGCCAGGCCTTGTGCTCCTGGTGAAGCTCCGCGCCCTTGAGATCGGTGAGCTTCGCCGACATCAGTCCGCCCGACTTCAGGCCGGCCGCGACGATCTTTTCAGCCATGCTCAAGCTCCTTGCGGGGGCACCGCAAGGATCATTCAACTCATGCGTGTATTACGCAAGCTCAAGGCGCCGCTCTTCCCGACTCGTGAACGACGAGGTTCACGTCATCCGAGGGCCGCCGCCAGCCTGCGCACCGCCTCCTCGACCGTCGCACGCGGGCAACCGACGTTCACGCGCATGTATCCATGCCCCTCCGGCCCGAACTTCTGGCCCTTGTCGAGCCACAGGCGTGCCTGGGTCAGCATGAAGTGGTCCAGCGCCTCGGCGTCCATGCCGAGGCTCCGGCAATCCATCCAAGCCAAATAGAGGGAATCCGCCGGCAGGACCGACAGGCCGCGCCCCAGACCCGCGACCGCATCCGCGAACCACGCCTGGTTGGCACGGACATAGTCGAGCATGGCCTCGAGCCAGGGCTCGCCATGGGTGTAGGCCGCCTCGGCGGCGATCATGCCCAGCGAGTTCACGAAGGGCGTCATGTTGCGGTCGAACTGGCGCACCAGCTCTTCCCGCAGGCGCCGGTCCGGCACGATGACGTTGGCGCACTGGAGGCCGGCGAGATTGAAGGTCTTGCTCGGCGCGGTGCAGGTCACGCTGATCGCGGCGAACTTCTCGCCGAGCGACGCGAAGGGGACGTGCTTCTTCGCCGGGTTCAGCACGAGGTCTTCGTGGATCTCGTCGGACACCACGATGATGCCGTGGCGCAGGCAGATCTCGCCCATGGTCCGCAGCTCGTCCGCCGACCAGACGTTGCCGGTCGGGTTATGGGGCTGGCTGAGGATGAAGAGCTTCGTGTTGCTGCGGATGGCCGCCTCGAACACCTTGGCGTCGAAACGATAGCCGGTTTCGGTGCGCTCCAGGGGCGCGCGCACGACGTGGCGACCGTTGACCAGCGGGTCCTGCTCGAAATGGGCATAGACCGGCGGCTGGACCAGGACGGTGTCGCCCGGCCGGGTGAAAGCCTGCACGGCCGTCTTCAGCGCGGTGACGACACCCGAAGACTGGATGATCCAGGAGGGAGAGACGTCCCAGCCGAAGCGCCGGGCCTGCCAGCCCGCGACCGCCTTCAGGAAGCCGTCGGTCGCTCCGCCGGGGTAGCCGAACACGCCGAACTCGACCGCCTCGCGCAGGGCATCGACCACCGGCTCCGGCGACCGGAAGTCCATGTCCGCCACCCACATCGGCAGCGGATCGGCCGCGACCGCTTCGGGCGAAAGGAACTTGTGGGCACAGGCCCACTTCACCGAGTTGGTGGACCTGCGGTCGATCGGGGTGTCGAAGAAGGAGGCGGGAGGGGTCATCGGCGGTCCTGGCGGCAGCGGAAGCGAGCGTGACGGCACGCGCGTGAGAAGGCGACGGCTCCATCTATCCGCCTGCCACGCCGTCGCTGCAAGCATCCCGAGGGCATGCCGTCCTAGGGCGCCGGCGCGGCGATGCGGCCGTCGACCACCTCCACGATCCTGTCGCAGCGCCTGGCAAGCTCGAGATTGTGCGTGACGAGCAGGAAGCTCGTCGCCTGCTCGCGATTGATCCGGCGCATGAGCGCGAAGGCGGCCTCGGCGGAGGCCGTGTCGAGATTGCCCGTCGGCTCGTCGGCTAGAACCAGCGCCGGGTTCATGGCGAGCGCCCGCGCGATGGCCACGCGCTGCTGCTGCCCGCCCGACATGGCGGTGGCCTTGTTGTCCTTCCAGCGCGACAGGCCGACCAGCGCGAGCAGATCGGCCGCCCGCTGCTCCATCGCCGCCGTCGCCCGGCCGCGATCGACGAGCATCGGCATCATCACGTTCTCCAGGGCCGTGAACGCCGAGATCAGGTGGTGGTACTGGAACACGAAACCGATGGCGTGGCCGCGCAGGCGCGTGATCTCCGCATCGGGCAGGTCGGTGGCATCGACGCCGGCGATCGCCAGCCGCCCGGACGTCGGCCGGTCGAGGAGGCCGACGATGTTGAGCAGCGTGCTCTTCCCCGAGCCGGAGGGCCCCATGATCGCGACGAAGTCACCCGCCCGCATCGTCAGGTCGATCCCGTGCAGGACCTCGGTCTCCACGGGCGTGCCGACGTTGTAGGACTTGCAGATCCGCTCGAGGGCCAGGACGTCAGCCACGGATCGCCTCCACCGGGTCCATGTTCGCCGCCCGCAGCGCCGGTGCGGCGGCAGCGGCCACGCCGGTCAGCGTGGCGACCAGCGTCGCGATGACGAACAGGGCCGGGTCGAACGAGATGGGGAAGAACTCGGTGCCGTCCGGCAGCCGGGCATAGGCGTGCCAGGCCAGGAGCGCGCCGGCCCCCAGGGACGAGCCGACCAGCGATCCGAGGAAGCCGAGCACCGCGCCCTGCAGCAGGAAGATGCGCAGGATCTGCCCCCGGCGCGTCCCCATGGCGCGCAGGATGCCGATCTCCTTCGAGCGCTGGATCACCGACACCACCAGCACCGCGGCGATGCCGAACGCGACCGACAGCCCCACGAAGAGGCGGATCAGCGTGTTGGACAGCTGCTGGGCCCGGACGGCGGTGAAGAACTGGGCGTTGGTGCCGATCCAGCTCGCGGCTTCGACCGGGGCGATCCGCCCGATGTCCTGGGCGATCGTCTCGGCCGCATAGATGTCGCGCACCGTGACGTCGATCGTCGTGACGCCGCCGATGAGGTTGAGCAGGCTCTGGGCGGTGCGCAGGGCCACGAAGGTCGTGCGTTCGTTCACCCCCTTGTTGCCCATGTCGAAGATGCCGCGGATGGTCAGGATCCTGCGTCCCCCCGCCGCCGCGCCGACGCTGATCTTGTCACCGACCGCGGCGCCGAGATCCTTGGCGAGTTCCGTCCCGACGAGAATGTCGTCGCTGTCGAGCCGCGGCTCGCCAGCGACGATGAAGTCCGGCACGCGGACGATCGAGAAATAGGTCGCCGGCTCGACGCCGGACATGCCGATGCTGCGGCTCGCGTCGCCACGCACGGCCAGCGCCGATCCCGTCGCCGTGGGCGCGACGACGGC
This sequence comes from uncultured Alsobacter sp., assembly GCF_945952055.1. Classification (GTDB taxonomy): domain Bacteria; phylum Pseudomonadota; class Alphaproteobacteria; order Rhizobiales; family Beijerinckiaceae; genus Alsobacter. Next base: position 9,404 of record NZ_CAMFHB010000070.1, on the reverse strand, counting down.
CACGTCGGGCCGCGCCGCGACCTCCGTCCGGATCATCTGCCACTGGTCGACCGAGAGCACGCGCTGCGTGGGCCGCTGCACCGTCGCGGCCTCGATCACGCCAGGCTCCGTGCGCAACGACCGGGCCACGGCCTCCGGCGGCAGGAGCTGGATGTGGGGTTGCGACGTCAGCACGCGGCGCACGAAGTTCGCCTGGAGCCCGACCAGCAGGGCCGACATGAACACGATCACCCCCACACCGATGGCGATGCCCACCAGGATGAAGCCGGTCTGCAGGCGCCCCTCCGCCAGGAAGCGCAGGGCCGCGATCCACTCGAAGGGCAACCAGCGCTTCATGGCAGGACGGGGCGGATGCGCTGGCCCGCCCTCACGCCGGACGAGGCGGGGACCAGGAGGTCGCCGGCCGCCAGTCCCTTCAGGATCTCGGCCTTGCCGCCCGCCCTGAGCCCGACGGTGACGGGCGTCTCGCGGGCCCGTCCGTCCCGCACGGCGAGCACCCACGGCTGCCCCGACGTGGCGTCGTGCAGGGCCCGGGCCGGGGCCACCAGCGCTCCCGGGCGCCGATCGACCTCGATGTCGACGGACACCGTCATGTCCTGGCGCAGGGTGGCGGGCGGGTCCTTCACGACCAGCTTCACCTGCACCGAGGCCCGGCTCAGGTCGATCCCCGGGTTGATGTAGGACAGGGTCGCTGCGAAGCGCTGGTCGGGATAGGCGTCGGCCGAGGCCAGGGCGGGTTGTCCGATCTTCAGGAGCCCGAGATTCTTCTCGTCGATGCCGACAACGATCTGCACGTCGCCCTTGGGGGCGAGGACGAACAGCGTCCGGCCGGGCTGGGCCACGGTTCCCTTCTCCACGCTCCGGCTGATCAGGACCCCGTCGCGCGGCGCCACGACGGTCGCGAAGCCGAGCCGGGCGCGCGCGGTCGAGAGGTTGGCCTCGGCCTGGGCGAGTTGCGTCTCGGCCATCACGGTGTCGCTGCCGCCAGGGCTCATCGTGTAGACCGACAGCTCCGCCGCACGCACCTGTGTCCGGGCGACGTTGAAGTCCCGCGTCGCGGTGTCGAGGCTCGCCTGGGTCCCGTGGCCCGCCGTCGCGAGCTGGCTCGCCCGCTCGAAGGCCGCCTGGGCATTGGCAAGGTTCGCGCGCGCCTGTTCGAGCGCCTCGCGCGCCGCCGGCAGCGACAGCTCCGTCATCTGCCGCAGGCGCGCGGCCGCCTGCTCGCGGGCACCCTGCGCCGCCACGGCGGCCGCCCTGAGTTCGCCGTCGTCGAGCACCACTAGGGGCTGCCCGGACGTCACGCTCTGGCCCTCCTCCACGAGCACGTCGCGCACGGTCCCGGTGATCTGGCTTGCGATTTCCACGCGATAGGGCGTTTCGACATGCCCCGTGGCCACCACGGTGCGCACGAGGTCGCCACGATCCACCGCAACGACGACGACCTCCGGGCCGAAGGCCCAGCGGGCGCCGGCGAGGCCGAAGCCCGCCACAATGAGAAGGCCGGCCGCCAGGACCCACAGAGACCTGCGCAGGGTCGTGCCACGCCCGGTCGTCGTCCCGGGCACGGCGGTGGTCACAGGCGAGAGATGAGGGTCCGACACGGGGGGCTCCCTGGAGCGCTGTCCGTATCCACGCTAGGGATGCAGCATGCGCCGCGCGTTGAGGCATGTCACTGGCGGCCTACGCACGAATACCGTCCCGGAGGATCTCGCATGCAAACGGTGGTTCTGCAGCCCATCGGCGTCGTCCAAGGTGGCCGAGGCGAGCCCGTGGACGACGACTGGGGCGAGAGCCGCGCCCGGATCGAACTCGATGCGGCGCGCTTCACGGCCGAGGCCCTCGCCGGGCTGGACAGCTTCAGCCATGCGGAAATCGTGTTCGTGTTCGACCGCGTGGGCGAGGATCAGGTCGTCACGGGAGCCCGGCACCCGCGTGGCAACGCGGACTGGCCCAAGGTCGGCATCTTCGCCCAGCGCGGCAAGAACCGCCCGAGCCGCATCGGCGTCAGCGTCTGCCGCATCCTGGCCGTCGAGGGCACCGCGCTCGTTGTGCAGGGGCTCGACGCCATCGACGGCACGCCCGTCCTGGACATCAAACCGGTGATGACCGGCTTCCTCCCGCGCGGCGACGTCCTGGAGCCGGCCTGGGCGCGCGAGATCATGGAGCGCTACTGGTAGCGCAGCCTCAGTCGTCCAGCGCACGCGCGAGTGCGTCACCGAACTCGCTGGCGTGGTAGGGCTTCTGCAGGATCGTCTTGCCCGCATGGCGTTCCGCCGGGCCACGCTCGCCATAGCCGGTGACGAACAGGAACGGCACGCCGCGATGGGCCAGGATGTCGGCGATCGGGTCGCTGCGATGTCCGCCGCCGAGGTTGACGTCGAGCACGGCGAGAGCGAATTCGCCCTGCTGCGCCTGGTGAAGACCCTCGGGGAATCGCATCGCCAGAACGACGTCGGCACCGAGATCGGCCAGCATGTCTTCGGCCAGCATCGCGACCAGGCTTTCGTCCTCGACCAGGAGCACCTTCTGCCCCTGCAGTACCTCGATGTCCATGATCACGATCCGGCCTTCGATCCGTTGGAGGGGGGAGAAGACTCGAGCGGAGTCGTCGATCCGGGGAGAAAGGGCACCACGATGCGGCAGACGACGCCGCCGGGAGCGAAATCGAGCGTGACCTCGCCGCCGAATTCCCGGGCGAGCTGGCGCTCGATGAGGCGGGACCCGAAGCCGCGGCGGGTCGGCGGCGCCACCGGTGGGCCATCCATCTCGCGCCACTCGAGCGACAGCTGCCGCGTTTGGCCGGACATGACCTCTTCCCAAGCGATGGACACGCGTCCGTCCGGCTTGGAGAGCGCGCCGTACTTGACCGCGTTGGTGCACAGCTCGTGCAGGGCCATGGCGATCGTGAGCGCCATCTTCGACGTCAGCCGCACGGGTGCGCCCCGGATGGAGAACCGGTGCTCGGCCTCGCCGAGATAGGCCTGGACCGCCTGGTCGACGATGGCGTGCAGGCCGGCCCCGTCCCAGTTCTCGCGCGTGAGGACGTCGTGGGCTCGTGAGAGGGCGACGAGGCGTCCGTCGAACACGCGCCGGGTGGCGCCGGCCGCGTCCGGCGTCAGGGCGCCGTCGCCCTTGAAGGTCTGGGCGGCGATGGACTGGACCGTCGCCAGGGTGTTCTTGACCCGATGATTGAGTTCGTCGATCAGCAGGCGCTGGTGGCGTTCGGCCAGCACGCGCTCGGTCGTCTCGACGACGATGGCGAGCACGCCCGCCGGCTGTCCCGTCTCGTCGAGCACGGGCGAGTAGTCGAGATTCATCCAGACCTGCTCCGGCACGCCCTTGCGGTGCAGCGTCAGCACCTGGTCCTTGTAGGACAGCGTGCCTCCCGCCAACCCGACCCGCATGACGTTGTCGTTGAAGTCGGCCACCTCGGGCCACCCTTCCCGAACCCGGGATCCCAGCAGCCGCGGATGCCGCCCGCCGGCGAAGCGTGAGTAAGGGTCGTTGTAGATCATGACCCCGTCCGCGCCCCACAGCAGCACGATGGGGATGGGCGAGCGCAGGAGAAGGCCGACCGTCGTCTTCAGGCTTTGCGGCCAGCCCGCGATCGGGCCGAGCGAAGTCTCGTTCCAATCGAAGGCGGTCATCAGGGCGCCGAGTTGCCCCCCGCCGTCGAGAAACGACGCGGGGAGAATGCCATCTCCTGCAGGGCCGGGGCCGGACTGTCGGTTCTCCTGCAAAGGTTCAGTCATCCTGTCCACACAGACGCATGTCAGTCCACGCTCGAAGCAACCGCCGGGGTCAGTATGCCGGAACAAGCATGTATGGTGTAGTGATTTTGTTGTCGTCCCGACGATTGATCGACATCTTCACGTTTAGATCCCCAAAAATCCGACGAAGACCAACCACGTCAAGGTCAAGCTATAGTCAAATCAAGCTTGACCTTGTCCAGATCAAGAATTCACCTTGAGCGCTGCGCTGGCGCCAGCTTGTCCAAGGGCGACGTCCCCGCGGCCTTCGACGAGGTCAAGGACAAGCTCCCTCACGCAGAGCCAAACGCGACCTGCGCCGGGAGGTTCCCGAGGGGTGGTTTTTGGACCGGCGAGCCGGTCAGCGCGCCGGCCAGCGGAAGTCGTCGGCCCTGCCGGGCTTGGCGTCGGGCAGCTTGCCGTCCACCAGCACGCGCTCGATGGCCCGGCCGGCATCGTTGCCCGTCCGCTGGATGCGACCGGTCAGCAGCGCGCCGCCCGAGGCCGTCTCCGGCGCGTTCAGGGGCAGGATCGGCCCGGCCGCCGCCTTGGTGGGAATGACGACGTTCAGGGGCGGAAGGCCGTCCAGCCCTCGGCGCACCTGCTCGTCGATGAGCCGTTCGATGCCGCCGGGCTGGAGCGCAGGATCGACCGAGGCCGGATCGGCGGCATTCGGATCGGCCGGCATGGCGAAGACCGGCGTCGGCGGAGCCTTGTCGATCGACCGCTTGAGCTCGATCTCGACGAAGTGGGCCGCCATGCGCGCGCCCGCCTTGGTGAAATGGATGCCGTCGCCGGCACGCAGCTTCGTCGTCTCGCCCGTGAGCGAGGGCCCGACCACGGCGTAGCGGTTCTGCTGGTCGACGAAGGCTTCCCAGATGTCGACATAGGTCGCCTTGGCACCCGCCAGCCGGGACCTCACGATCTCGTTCAGGGCCAGCATGTCCGCCGACATCCGCCCGTTCTGCATGGGCGGCATCCCGACCCAGAACAGCGGGATGCCGCGCTCGTTGAGCAGCGCCGCGATCTCGTCCACGCGGGCGCCGTAGGCCTCACGCCAGGCGTCGGTGAAGGGCTCGAGCGTCGCCCCCGCCGCGTCCTTCAGCTGCTGGCGATCGTTCGACCCGATCATCATGACGACGTGGGTGATCTTGTCGTTGCCCCCCAGCATGTCGCGCAGCGACTTGCGCCAGTCGAAATAGTCGTCGCGAACGAGGCCGCTGGAACTGCGTCCGCGCCGCAGCACCTGGACGTCGGGGTTGGCTTCGTAGGCTTCGGCCAGGCCGGCGGCCAGCAGTTCGGAGAGCGAGTCCCCCACCACGAGCACGAAGGTGGTCGGATCCGCCCGCGGCTCGGCGGGTTGGTCGGTGATGACCATGGGGGGCGGCGCGGCGACGCGCTTCTTGGGTGCCGGCCTGGGCGCCTGCACGGGTGGCGGCGCCTGCGGCGGGGAGAAGAGCTTGAAGAAATCGGAAATCGGATTGCGGAACTCGGACTGGGGCGCCGCGCGGACCGGCGCCTGCTGGGTGCGCTGCTGGGCCTGCGCCCATGCCGTCGCGAACGCCAGAATCAGCCCGGCACTCAGTCCAGCGACGAGGGTTCTCCAGTTCCGCATCCAAACCCGTTCCGGTCGGGGCCGCACAGCCCACGCTCATGACATGGGCGGGAATCGCCGCAGCCGTCAAACAGAAAGCCGCCGATCGCGGCACCCGCAAGGCGGTCAGCGCGTCTCGCGAAGGGCCTGCAGCACGGTGTGATTGGCATAGCCGTCGGGCACGAGGCCACGGCGTTCCTGGAAATCCCGGACCGCGTCGCGGGTCTTGGTCCCGAAGCGCCCGTCCGGATCGCCCACGTCGTAGCCCATGCGCAGGAGGTGGCGCTGGAGTTCGAAGCGCTGGTCGCGGTCGAGCGGGCGCTCGCCCACCGGCCAGTCGCCGGCCAGTTGCGTGCCGCCCATGACCCTGTCGCCCAGATGACCGACCCCCAGGGCATAGGCGTCGGACGAGTTGTAGCGCTTGATCACGGCGAAGTTGGACGTGACGAGAAAGATCGGACCGCTCGCCCCTGCGGGCAGGAACAGCGAGGCCTCGCCGCCATGCGGCATGGGCTTGCCGTCCGCCCGGCGGAAGCCGAGCCGAGACCAAGCCGGGAAGCTGGCCGTTCGCGTCTTCCAGTCGAACCCCTCCGGCCGCCGGACCTCGACGGCCCAGGGCAGACCGGGCGTCCAGCCGTGCTTGTGCAGGTAGTTGGCCGTGGAGGCGATGGCGTCGGGCATCGACGTCCAGATGTTCTTGTGCCCGTCGCCGTCCGCGTCGACCGCGTAGGTCATGAAGCTGGACGGCATGAACTGGGTCTGGCCCATGGCGCCGGCCCAGGAGCCCTTCATATCCTCGCGGTCGATGTGGCCCTGCTGGAGGATGACCAGGGCCGTCAGCAACTCGTCCCGGAAGAAATCGCCGCGATAGCCGATGTGGGCGAGGGTCGCGAGCGAGCGGATGACGTCCTTGCCGCCCGTGAAGGTGCCGTAGTTCGTCTCCATGCCCCAGATGCCGAGGATCACGGAACGCTCGACGCCGTAGCGCCTTTCGGCGGCGGCGAGCGCGCTCTGCCACTCGGCCGCCATCTCGCGGCCCTTTTCGATGCGCGCCTGCGTGACGGCGCTGTCGAGATAGTCCCACACCGGCTTCACGAACTCCGACTGGCGGCGGGTGAGCTCGGCGACCTTGGGATCGGGCACGACGCCGGCAAAGGCCGCGTCGAAGGTCGTGCGCTGGACGCCCCGGGCGCGGGCCTGGTGCCACAGCGACTCGACGAAGGCATCGAAGGGCATCTCGGGCGCCTCGGTCTGCAGCGCCGGCGCCGTGGCGGGCTTCGCGCTGCCCAGCGACGCCGTCACGACGGGATCCACGGCCGCCGCGGCGACCACGGGCGCCACGCGCTTGGCCGAGGCGGTCGGCGTGGCCGTCGCCTTTGCCGCCGCCGGCTTGGCCGCCGCCACGGCGGGACGCGCCTGGGCGGACGGGGTTGAAGGCTTGCTGGCCGCCGTCGCCTTGGCTGCCGGCACGCCGGATGCCGTCGCGGCACTTTGGGCGGGCGACTTGCCCGACGCTGACTTGGCAGACGTGGACTTGGCCGCCGTGGACTTGGCGGGCACGATCTTGCCCTGCTTGGTCTTGGCCGGCACGGCTTTGGCGGATGTCTTGTCGGCGGGCTTGGTCGCGGCCTGCGGGGGCTGAACCTTGGCCCCCGTCGTCTTGAGCGGCACCTGCGCCGGCGCGTTGGCCGCCACGGGAACGGCCATCGCCGCCCACAGCACTAGTGCTCCAGCCGTCCGCCAGCCCAGCCGACCCATCGCCCGCTCCGCCTACGGGCACCCCGTCGGGGCGCCAAGCAGTTCGGACTATAGCAGGTAAGGTTCACCAATTGTTAATGTGAAGATCAGGCTTCACCGGGCGTTCGGCGTGGTGAGATGGCGTTCCCAGGCCAGCGCATGCGCCACGATGGTGGAGAGATCGTCGAGTTCGGGCGTCCATCCCAGCGTGGCGCGAACCTTCTCGCCGGTCGCCACGATCGAGGCGGGGTCGCCGGCGCGCCGCGGGGCCATCCTGACCTCGAAATCGACTCCGGACACCTTCTTGACAGTCTCGACCACGTCGAGGACCGAGTATCCCTGCCCGTAGCCGCAGTTCAGGGTGAGGTTTTCTCCGCCGCCGCGCAGGTGATCGAGCGCCTGGACATGGGCACGCGCCAGATCGCTCACGTGGATGTAGTCGCGCAGGCACGAGCCGTCCGGCGTCGGGAAGTCGGTGCCGAAGACCTCGAGATAGGGCCGCTGGCCCAGCGCCGTCTGGCACGCGACCTTGATGAGATGCGTCGCGCGCGGGGTCGACTGGCCCGTGCGGCCCTTGGGATCGGCGCCGGCGACATTGAAGTAGCGCAGCACGACATAGCCAAGCGGATGGGCGCGGGACGCATCCCGCAGCATCCATTCCGTCATCAGCTTGGACCGTCCGTACGGCGACACGGGATCGGTCGGCGTCTCCTCGGCGACCCGCTCCACGTCGGGCTCGCCATACACGGCGGCCGTCGAGGAGAAGATGATGTGCTTCACGCCGGACTCCACGGCGGCGGCGATGAGCGCCCGCGACTTCACCGTGTTGTTCAGGTAGTAGCCCAGCGGATCGGAGACGGACTCCGGCACGACGATCTTGGCGGCGAAATGAATGATGGCGTCGATGCCGTGCTCGGCGACCGTCGCCTTGACCAGCGCCTCGTCCCCCATGTCGCCCACCACGAGCGGCACCGTCGTCGGCACGGCGGACGAGAAACCCGTCGACATGTTGTCCAGGACGACCACCTTTTCGCCCCGGTCCGTCAATGCCAGAACCGTGTGCGAGCCGATGTAGCCCGCTCCACCCGTCACCAGAACCGCCATGCCGCTCTCCAACTTATTGTCGGGGGTCACAATAGGTCGGAACCCGATAAAGTTTCCTGAATTTTAGGGGGAACGTGATTGATCAATGTGGGTGGCCGCCGCAAATCGGCCGTTCTCGCTCATCACCCCTAAGCCGCCTCCCCCGCTTGCTGCGTCGGCCCGAGCCGGCAGCAGGACCGCCCGAAACCCGAACCCGAAGACAAGAACGACCCATGACGAAGCGCATCCGCAAGGCCGTGTTTCCCGTCGCAGGACTGGGAACCCGCTTTCTTCCCGCCACCAAGGCCGTGCCGAAGGAGATGCTGACGGTGGTCGACCGGCCGGTCATCCAGCACGTCGTGGACGAGGCGAGAGCCGCCGGCATCGAGCACTTCGTGTTCGTGACGGGCCGCGGCAAGGGCGCCATCGAGGACCATTTCGACATCCACTTCGAGCTCGACCGCACGCTCGCCGATCGCGGCAAGACGAAGGAACTCGAGGTGCTGAAGGCCGCTCTGCCGGATGCCGGTCAGACGAGCTTCACGCGCCAGCAGGCGCCGCTGGGCCTCGGGCACGCCGTGTGGTGCGCCCGCGACATCATTGGCGACGAGCCCTTCGCGCTGCTGCTGCCCGACATGCTGCACTTCGGTAAGGAGCCGTGCCTGGCCGGCATGATCGACGCCCATGGACGCCACGGCGGCAACATCGTCGCCGTCTACGAGGTGCCCGACAGCGAGACGCACCAGTACGGCATCGTCGGCATCCGCGATGAGAAGGGAGAAATGGCGATCACCCAGATGGTCGAGAAGCCGGCCAAGGGCACCGCGCCGTCCAATCTCGCCATTTCCGGCCGCTACATCCTCGACCCGTCGATCTTCGACATCCTGGCCACCCAGGAGCGCGGCGCCGGCGGCGAGATCCAGCTCACCGACGCCATGATCACGCTGGCCAAGAGCGCGCCGTTCTACGCCCACCGCTTCGACGGCACGATCTACGACACCGGCACCAAGCTCGGCTTCATGATGGCCAACGTCGCCTACGGCCTCGCCCGCGAGGACCTCGGCCCGGCCTTCAAGGTCGAGCTCGACAAGCTGCTCGGGCTGTAAGGACGATCCTGCGTCCTTCGACACGGCCGCTGCGCGGCCTGCTCAGGATGAGGTCCATTCTTGTTTCAACAGCAAGACAGGTCCTCATCCTGGAGACCTTTGCACGAGCGGGACGGTTCTGATTCACTGACGACG
>NZ_CAMFHB010000069.1 GCF_945952055.1 uncultured Alsobacter sp. | reverse complement strand
TGCCGTGGTTGAGCCCGTCGCTCTCCGGATTGCCGCCGAGGCCGCCGCCGAAGAACGAGAACATGACCCAACGCTGGCCGTTGGCCCGATGGCCGGCCAGCGACAGCGCGTTGATGGTGCCGAACGGCGCCGCCGTGGAGCGCTCCGGCATCAGCGTCGCCAGCGCGCCGAACACCACGCCGATGACGCGCAGGATCGTCTCGGTGTAGCCGCCGACCGGCTTGGGCGCCGACACGCCGAGCAGCGTCGTGTCGGGGATGACGAAGCGGATCGGCTGCAGGCAGCCGGCATTGGCGGGCACGTCCGTGAAGACGTGCTTCAGCGCCACGTAGCAGCAGGCGACCGCCGTCGAGCGCGCGATGTTGAGCGGCCCGGCGCAGGGCGCCGACGAGCGCGAGAAGTCGAGCGTCATTGTGTCGCCCGCGATGGTGAGATCGAGGGCGATGGTCAGGCGCTCGTCGGTGACGCCGTCGTTGTCGAGGTAGTCCTCGAAGCTGACCTTGCCGTCCGGCAGCGCGGCGATGTTCTCGCGCATCAGCGCGGCGGCCCGCGCCGTGAAGGCCTCGAAGGCCGACGTCACCGTCGCCTCGCCATACTCGTCGAGCAGGGCGTTCAGGCGCCGCTCGCCGAGATCGAGCGCGTTGAGCTGGCCCTTGAGGTCGCCCGCGTTCGAGCGCGGCACGCGGCTGTTGGCGGCGAGGATGGCGAGGATGTCCTCGTTCATCACGCCGCCCGCGATCAGCTTCACCGGCGGGATGCGCACGCCTTCCTGGAAGCTCTCGGTCGCCCGCGCGTTGAAGCCGCCCGGCACGTTCCCGCCGATGTCGAGCCAATGGCCGACCGAGGCGAGCCAGCAGAACAGGCGCCCCTGCCGGAAGACCGGCCGCACGAGCCGGAAGTCGTTGAGATGGGTGCCCCCGTCATAGGGGTCGTTGAAGAGATAGGTGTCGCCGGCCACGAGCTTGCCGTCGCGGGCGACCTTGTCGATGACGGCCTTCACAGCGAAGGCCATGGCGCCGACGAAGATCGGAAGGCCGGTCGTGCCCTGCACCAGCGTCTCGCCGGTCTGCGCATGATAGAGGCCGTGCGAGGCGTCGCGGGCTTCGGCGATGATGGGGTTGAAAGCCGAGCGGTAGAGCGTCGCGTCCATCTCGTCGGCGATCTGCTCGAGCCGCCCCTTCAGGACGGCCAGCGTCACGGGATCGGGCGGGGTCGTCACGCGTTGCCCTCGTAGGTCTTGCCGCGGGCGAGCATGTCCTGCGTCCCCACGATCTCGTTGATGTCACCGAAGTCGAACATCCGGTCGCGGAAGGCGTCCGTCGTGCCGTCGGCCTTCAGCGTCGCGTAGAAATCCTGCGCCGTGCGGGCGAGCGCCCGCACGATCGCGCCGGGAAAGATGACCAAGCTGAAGCCGATCGCCTGGAGCTCGGGGCCGGAGAGGATCGGGGTCTGGCCGCCTTCCACCATGTTGGCCATCAGCGGGGCCTTGCCCGCGAGCGCCTTCGTGACGGCCGACAGCTGGTCGCGCGATCGCGGGGCCTCGACAAAGAGCAGGTCGGCGCCGGCCTCGCCATAGCGCAGGGCGCGATCGATGGCCGCGTCGAAGCCTTCCACCGCCACGGCGTCCGTGCGCGCCACGATCACCGTGTCGGCGTTGCGGCGCGCGTCCACCGCCGCGCGGATCTTGCCCACCATCTCGGTCGTCGACACGAGGCCCTTGTCGGCGAGATGCCCGCAGCGTTTGGGGAAGGTCTGGTCCTCGAGCTGGATGGCGGCCGCGCCGGCCCGCTCGAAGATCTGCACGGTGCGCTGCACGTTCAGCGCGTTGCCGTAGCCGGTGTCCGCATCGACGATCACGGGCGTGTCGACGCGCTCGCACACATGGGCCAGCGAATCCGCGACCTCCGCCATGGAGACGAGACCGATGTCGGGCCGGCCGAGGCGGGTGTAGGCGATGGCCGCGCCGGAAAGATACAGCGCCTCGAACCCTGCCGTCGTGGCGAGCGAAGCCGTGAGCGCGTCGTAGACGCCGGGCGCGATCACGATCGGCGAGCCGGCGAGGCGCCGGCGCAGTCTGGCGGCGGGTGTGGTCGACACGGTGGAGTCCATGGTCAGGCGGCCAGCAGGTCGCACAGGGGGCGAACCGACGCCGCGGCGTCGATGGCGAGGCAGGCCGAGAGGATGGCCTCGGTGCGGTCGGGGCCGAAGACGGGACCGGCGATCTCGCGGTACTTCGCGGCGACCTCGGCGGCCGTATAGGGATCCTCGGTGTCGCCCCGGTTGGTGAGGGCCTCGGCCGTCAGCACGCGGCCATCCTTGAGGGCGACGGCGACGCGGGCGGGCCGCAGCCCCGGCAGCTTGGCGGTCAATGCCGGGTCCTCGCGCACCGTCACCGTGTGGGCGAGCGCGAGCGTGCGGGCGTCGTTGCGCGCCCCCTCGCGGAACGCCTCGACCGTGGCCGCGCCGTTGACGATGGAGGTCGCGAGCGCGAAGGGCAGCGAAAACTTCGCGGCCAGCATGTTGCGGGGGTCCTGGCCGTCGAGCTGCGCCGCCCAGACATAGGTGTCTACGGTGATGGAGGCGACGGCGTCGGGATCGATGCGGCCGCCCGCCTGGGCCACGATCGCCCCGAGGGCGTCGAGCGCGCCGTGGGTGTAGCGGCAGGCCGCGTGGCGCTTGAAGTAGTTGCGGGCGATCTCCCAGCGCGTCCCGAGGTCCTCCGTCAGGAGCTCGGGCCGGAAGTCGGTCGCGATGACGGTGCCGTACACGGTCGCGACGCCGTCACCGGCCTCGGCCACGAACCCGGCTTCGGCCATCTCCCACACGCGCAGCCCGATCTCGTTGGAGAAGCCGGCGAAGCTGTTGCGGACCGTGCCGCCCTCCAGCATCGTCCGGCGGCTCGTGGCCAACCCCAGCGTCGCCGCCATGCCGATGACTTCGCGCATGCGCGCCGCGTCCGCTCCGTGCAGAGAGGCGACCGCGACGGCCGCGCCGAGCGTGCCCCACGTGCCGTGCGGATGCATGGTCGGCAGGATCTTCGCGGCAATGCCCACGCGCGCGCCGATCTCGTAGCCGAGCGCGATCGCCTTCACGAGGTCGCGCCCGCTGCTGCCGAGCCGCTCCGCCGCGGCGAGCGCCGCCGGGACGACGTGGATGCCGGGATGACCGCGGGCGAACTGGTTGCCCTCGTCGAGCTCGAGCGTCGTGCCGGCCGTGCCGTTGAGGAACGCGGCCGTGCCGGCGGGCAGGCGGCGATCGGCGCCGATGACCGCGGTCGCGACACCGCCCGATCCACCGAGTGCCGCGAGGCGCTCGGTAAGCCCTTTCACCTCGGGCTCCTGGGCGCCTGCGGCGATGGCGCCGATGCTGTCGAAAAGCACCTGGCGCGTGCGGTCCACGACGTCCCTCGGCAGGTCCTCGAAGCGCAGGTCCGCGGCGAAGCGGCACCAGGCCTCGAGCCAGGCGGAGGGCTCGGGGGCGGCGCTGGCGGGTCGGACGGCAGCACTCATGGTCAAAGTCCCAGATAGGCTTTTTCGAGTTCGGGGTCGGCGGCGAGGTCCGCTCCGCGCCCGGACAGCACGAAGCGGCCGTTCTCGAGCACGTGGGCGCGGTTGGCGAGCGCCAGCGACTGCATGACGTTCTGCTCGACGAGCAGGATGGCGAGGCCCTCGGCGTTGAGCCGCTGGACCAGCGCGAACATCTCCTCCACCAGCAGCGGCGAGAGGCCGAGCGACGGCTCGTCGAGGATGAGCAGGCGAGGCTCGGCCATCATGCCGCGGCCGATGGCGAGCATCTGCTGCTCGCCGCCCGACAGCGTCCCGGCCCGCTGTGTGCGCCGCTCGAGCAAGCGCGGGAAAGTCGCGAACACGCGCTCGAGGTTCTGGGCGCGCCGGGGGCGTCCGCGCCGGTAGCTTCCGAGCTCGAGGTTTTCGAGAACGGTCATGTCCGGGAAGATCCGCCGGCCCTCGGGCACGTGGATCAGGCCGGCCTCGACGATGTCCTTCGAAGGCGAGCCGTCGATCCGCTTGCCCTCCAGCCGGATCTCGCCGCCGCGCACCGGGATGACGCCGGAGAGCGCCTTGTTCAGCGTCGTCTTGCCGACGCCGTTCGAGCCGAGCACCGCGACGATCTCGCCGGGTGCGACGTCGAGATCGAGGCCGCGCAGCACCTCGGTGCCGCCATAGCCGGCGACGAGCCCGCGGATGGAGAGCAGGGGCTCAGCCACGGGCGACCTCCCTGCTGGCGAGGCGCGCCGCCGCACCGTGGCCGAGATAGGCCTCGACCACAGCCGGATCGCGCGTGACCTCGGTGGGCGTGCCCTGCGCGATGATGCGGCCCTGCGCCAGCACGAACACGCGGTCGCACAGGCTCATCACGGCCTGCATGACGTGCTCCACCATCAGGATGGTCACGCCACCGTCGCGGATCTCGCGGATGACGGGCACGATGTCGCGAACCTCGGACGGGTTGAGGCCTGCGAGCACCTCGTCGAGGAGGAGCAGCGTCGGCTCGGTCGCGAGCGCCCGGGCAAGCTCGAGGCGCTTGCGTCCGGCCACGGTGAGGCCCGACGCGGGCTGGTCGAGCCTGTCGCCGAGGCCGACCCGCTTCGCGACGGCTTCCGCACGGGCCAGCGCCTCGCCCCGCGCCGCGTGGCGCAGATGGGCTCCGACGGCGATGTTCTCGCGCACGGTCAAGCCGGCGAAGGGCTGCACGATCTGGAAGGTGCGGGTGATGCCGCGCTTCGCCCGCTCATGCGGCGGCATGCGACCCAGATCGTCACCCTTGAAGCAGACGGTGCCCGCCGTCAGCGTCTCGAACCCGGCGACGAGCGTGAACAGCGTCGTCTTGCCGGCCCCGTTGGGCCCGATCAGGCCGGTGATGCTGCCCCGCTCGACCGTGAAGCTCGCCCCGTCGACGGCCAGCAGGCCGCCGAACCGCTTCGATGCGCCTTCGACCGACAGCAACGGCCCGCTCATGGCGCCCTCCCGAAGGAAAGGCCGCGGCCGATCTTCGCCATCAGGCCCTGCAGTCCGTTCGGAGCGAAGGCGATGGCGAGCACGAGCAGCGAACCATAGAGCGCGAGGTCGATGCCGGGGATGCGTCCCGCGATGGCCTTCGTCGCCTCGGCCAGACCGTGCAGCGCCACCGCGCCGATCAGCGGACCGAACACGGTCCCCAGCCCACCCACGATCGGCACCAGCAGCGCCTCGATCGAGATCCACGTGCCGTAGGCGAGGTTGGCGTCGATGAAGAGGAAGTACTGGACGTAGAAGCCGCCGGCCGCGGCGGTCACGCCGGCCGACAGCGTGATGGCCTGGATCTTCACTTTCAGCGTGTCGACGCCGAGCGCGCGGGCCGCATCCTCGTTCTCGCGCACGGCGACGAGCCAGGCGCCGAAGCGGGAGCGCTCCATGAAGCGCACGCCGAGCATGACCGCCGTGACGAGTCCCAGCGCGATCCAGAAGAACACCGCGCGGCTCGAGAACTGGAAGTTTTCGGGCCGGACGTCGAGCTTCACCAGCGTGCCCGCCGCGCCGCCCGTGAAGGCGGTCGCATTGGCGAGGATCCGAAACACCTCGGCGAAGGCGAGCGTGACCAGCGCGAAGTAGGAGCCGCGCAAGCCGGAGCGGAAGCTCAGATAGCCCAGGATGGTGCCGACCATGGCGCCGGCCGCGATGCCGGCCGCGAAGGCGACATAGGCGTTCACGCCGAAGCGGGCCTGCAGCAGCGCGGTGACATAGGCGCCGGTCCCGAAGAACACGGCGTGGCCGAAGGAGAACTGGCCGCCATAGCCGCCCAGGATGTTCCAGCCCTGGCCGGCGAGCGCGATGAGGAGCGCCATGACCATGGAGTTGAGGATCGTGTTCGCCGAGGTGGCGACGGGCAGCATCGCCAGGAGCAGGGCGACGGCGAGAATGGGGCCATAGGCGGCGACGGGTCCGGAGCGGCTCATGCGCGGGCTCCGAACAGGCCGGTCGGCCGCACCAGCAGCACCAGGATGAAGATCAGGAAGATGCCGAGCTGCCCGAGGCTCTCACCGAAATAGAGGCCCGAGAGGCTTTCGACGATCCCGATGAAGAGCCCGCCGATGACCGCGCCCGGCACGGAGCCCATGCCGCCCAGCACGACCACGGTGAAGGCCACGAGCACATAGGCGTTGCCCACGCGCGGATTGACGAAGTAGCTCGGCAGCAGCACGCAGGCGGCCACCGCGAGGCAGGCCGCGCCGAGGCCGAAGGTCACGGCATACACGTGCGGCACGTCGATGCCGACGAGCGCCGCGCCGAGCTTGTCCTTGGCGACGGCGCGGATGGCCTTGCCCGCGTCGGTGCGGGCCAGCAGGATCCACAAGAGCAGCGCCACGACGCAGGTGATGCCGAAGGCGATGACGCGTGGCATCGGCAGGAACACGAAGCCGAGATCGACCGACGAGAAGCCGTAGGGCACGTCGATGGAGCGCGTGTCGGAGCGGAAGGTGGCGAGCAGCACGTTCTCGATGACGATCGAGAGGCCGAGCGTGACGAGCAGGATGTTGCGGTCCTCGCCGTGGCTCGCCGGTCCGATGATCCAGCGCTGCACCGCGTAGCCCAGCACGAAGAACAGCGGGGCGAGGCCGATGACGGCGACGAGCGGATCGATGCCCGCCTGCCAGGCGACATAGGCCGCGAACATGGCGGCGGTCAGCGTCGCGCCATGGGCGAAATTGATGATGTGGAGCACGCCGTAGACGAGCGTCAGCGCCACCGACACGAGTGCGTAGACGGCACCGGTCAGCAGGCCGTTGAGCACGGCGGCCGTGACGATCTCGGGCGAGAACACGGGAAAGCCTTTCAGGGCCTAAAGAAGTGGGCTCCGGCCGCCGCCCCTCTTCGGCGGCCGGAGCCTCGGTCGGTCCCTCTTGTTACGCGGGGACCGGGAACACGGCCTTGGCGTCGGAGAACGCTTCCGGGAAGATCACCTTGATGTCGCCGTTCTGGACCTGGGTATTGACCGCGGCGGCGCCGGTGTTCTGGCCGTTGACGAACTTGGTCGGGCCGTAGGGCATGATGTGCCCGCCGAAGGTCGAGGTCTCGAGCGCCGCGATGATCTTGGCGCGGTCGGCCGAGCCGGCGCGCTCGATGGCGTCGGCGAGCAGCAGCATAGCGGAGTAGTTCAGCGCCACGTTGTAGAGGAAGAACTTGCCCTGGGCCTCGACCTCCTTCTTGAGGGCGATGGCCGTGGCGTTGCGCGGGTCGTACCAATGGTTGGTGTCGATCACGAACTGCGCGGCTTCCGGAAATTCCTTGACGAAGCGGTAGTTCGAGGCGGCGCCGTTCAGCACGGCGTAGATGCCCTTCGGCTTCACGCGCTGCTGCTGCATGGTGCGGGCGAGCAGCACGAACTCGCCGTAGTAGCTCGACGGGATGACGAGGTCGGGGTTCTTCGCCTTGATCTGCAGCGCGACGTTGGACATGTCGCGGGCCGGCGTGGGGTGCGCGATCGTGTCGATCACCTCGAAGCCGCGCTTCGGCAGCTCGGCCTGCAGGAGCTTGGCGAGGCCCGAGCCGAACAGGCCGTCTTCGTGCACCAGCACGACCGTCTTCATCGGCTTGCCGGCGGCGTCGTTGAGCTTCACCAGGTTGTCGAGCGCCTGCCCGCTCACCATCGAGGAGCCGGGCGCGAAGCGGAAGGTGTTCTTCAGGCCGCGGCTGACGATCTGGTCGTTGACGCCGACGTCGACGATGTAGGGCAGGTCGTAGCGCGAGGCCGCCTGGGTGGCCGCGAGGCAGATCGGGCTGGCGAAGCCGCCGACGATGGCGCTGACGTTTTCGGCCGCGAGGCGTTCGACCTCCGCCGTGCCGCCTTCCGGCGTCGAGCGGGCGTCGCCCATCACCGCCTCGATCTTGGCGCCGCCGAGCGACTTGATGCCGCCGGCCGCGTTGATCGCCTTGATGGCGAGTTCGGCGCCGAGCTGGCCGGCCTGGCCGTCCTGGGCGAGCGCGCCGGTCAGCGGCTGCAGCACGCCGACCTTCACGGCCGCGGCCTGGGCCCGCACGAGGCCCGGCATGCCCAGCGTGCCGGCAAGGCCCGCGCCCGCCAGCAGCACCTGGCGGCGTGTCGTTCCGAAGCGATGCGTCGTCATGATCAAGTCCCCTCGCCTGTGCGGGATTGCGTGCCCCGCGCTGTTGCGGTTGTGGCCGGCTGCGTCCGGCCGCCGTCGTCATTGCCGGCGACAGGCGCCCAGCGGCGCCGGTCGTCGCTGCCCGTCCGCACGAGATCCATGCGGAAGGCGTACCTGTCGGGCCGGTAGAGCGCCGCGAGGTGCTCCACCCCCCTCCCGTCCGTGTCGTAGACCGCGCGGGTCAGCGCGATCAGCGCCGAGCCCACATCGACGTCGAGCGCTGCCGCCACGTCGGGGCTCGCCAGCACGGCGCCGATCTCTTGCGTCGCCCGATCGACCGAGACGCCCGAGCGCTCGAGCAGCGACAGCAGCGGGCGGGAGGCGAGCTCGGCTTCCGAATAGGTGACGCCGACGCGTTCGGGCACGTGCGTCGTGAGATAGGAGAAGGGCTGCCCGTCGATGATGCGCACGCGGACGGAGCGCTGGACGCGCTCGCCGGGCGTGAGGCGCAGCGCCTCGGCAATCGCCGGGGGAGCGTCCTGGTAGCCGAAGGCGAGCAGCCGGACCGACGTGCTGCGCCCCATGGCGGCGATGTTGGAGAGAACGTCGGCGAGATCGGCGACCAGGGGCTTGGGCGCATGGCGCTGCGTGACGAAGGTGCCGGCCCCACGGCGGCGGTCGATCAGCCCCTCGCGCTCGAGTTCGGCGAGTGCCCGTCGCACGGTGATCCTGGAGACGCTGTGCTCGGCGGCGAGCGCCTGCTCCCCCGGCAGGGCCTCGCCGGACGGCAAGCCGCCACTGGCAATGCGCTCGCGCAGCACCAGATAGACCTGTCGTGCCTTGGGCACTGCCACACCGGCCAAGTTTGTTGCTCCATAGGACTTCTATTTGTCTACAGTATGATACAACATGCATCCGTCAAGCCGGCATTTGCGGCTTCGGAGGGGTCATGGATCGCACGATCATCGACAAGCTCTGGGACGCCCACGTCGTCACCACCCGTCCCGACGGCACGTCCCTTCTCTGGATCGACAGGCATCTGCTGCACGAGGGCTCGTTCCTAGCCTTCGACCAGCTCACGGAGCGCGGCGCCAAGGTCGCGCATCCGGAGCTGAGCTTCGCGATTGCCGACCACTACGTGCCGACGCGCCGCAAGCTCGGCACGACGCCCGAGATCGCCAACATGGTCGAGCAGCTCGAGGCCAACACGGCCCGGCACGGCATCCGCCTCGTCGGCCTCGATGACCCGCGCCAGGGCATCGTGCACGTCGCCGTTCCCGAGCAGGGCCTGACCCTGCCGGGCCTCACGGTCGTGTGCGGCGACAGCCACACCTCCACGCACGGCGCCTTCGGGGCCTATGCCTTCGGCATCGGCGCGTCCGAGGTGGCCCACGTGCTGATGACGCAGACGCTGTGGCAGAAGAAGCCGCGGACCATGCAGGTGCGCATCGAAGGCGCGCTGGGCCAAGGCGTCACGGCCAAGGACATTGCCCTGAGCATCATCGCGAAGATCGGCGCCGATGGCGCCGCAGGGCATGCCATCGAGTATGCAGGCTCCGCGGTGCGGGGCCTGACCATGGAAGGCCGGATGACGCTCTGCAACCTCTCGATCGAGGCCGGCGGCCGGCTCGGCCTGGTGGCGCCCGACGAGACCACCTTCGCCTGGCTGAAGGGTCGCCCGGCCGCCCCGGCCGGCGACCTGTTCGACAAGGCCTGCGAGGACTGGTCGCAGCTGCGCAGCGACCCCGGCTCGTCCTTCGACCGGGCCGTGAGCCTCGACGGCGCCGAGATCGCGCCGACCATCACCTGGGGCGTGAGCCCCGAGCACGCCGCACCCGTGACCGCGACGGTGCCGAACCCCGATGCCATCGCCGACGAGGCGCGCGCCGCCGCCGTGCGCGATGCCATCGCCTATATGGGCCTCACCCCCGGCCAGCCGCTCGACGGCATCCGGGTCGACCGCGTCTTCATCGGCTCGTGCACCAACAGCCGCATCGAGGACCTACGCGCCGCCGCGGCGATCCTCGCCGGCCGCAAGGCCAAGGTGCCGGGGCTCGTCTCGCCCGGCTCCTCGAGCGTGAAGCGCCAGGCCGAGGAAGAGGGGCTCGACCGCATCTTCCGCGAGGCCGGCCTCGAATGGGCCGACTCGGGCTGCTCCATGTGCGTGGGCATGAACGGCGACATCGTGCCGCCCGGCGAGCGCTGCGCCTCCACCACCAACCGCAACTTCAAGGGCCGCCAGGGCCCCGGCTCGCGCACGCACCTGATGTCGCCGGCCATGGTGGCGGCCGCCGCCGTGACCGGGCACATCGCCGACGCCCGCCCCCTGCTCGCCGGCCGGACCTGAGAGGAGCCGCCATGACCCCGCTCACCACGGTCGAAAGCCCCGCCGTCGTCCTGCCCATGGCCGGCATCGACACCGACCAGCTGATCCCGGCCCGCTTCATGCGCCGCTCGCGCGCCGAGGGCTACGGCCCCTATCTGCTGCACGACCTGCGCAACGGCCCGGACGGGCCGCGCTCCAACCCGCTGGACGATCCCGCCGTGGCCGGCTCGCAGGTGATGATCGCGCGCCGCAACTTCGGCTGCGGCTCGTCGCGCGAGGCCGCCGTCTACGCCCTCGCCGACTTCGGCATCCGCTGCGTGATCGCGCCGAGCTTCGGCGACATCTTCTCGCAGAACGCCGTGAAGAACGGCCTGCTGCCCGCCATCGTCAGCGAGGAGGACGCCGAGGCCCTCATCGCGGCCGAGGCCATGCGCCGCGGCCAGCCCCTGCGCATCGACCTCGCCGCCCAGCAGATCGTCGCCGGCAACCTCGTCGTGCCCTTCTCCATCGATCCGGTGTGGAAGACGCAGTTGCTCAACGGCTGGGACGAGATCGACATGACGCTGGCCGAAGCCCCCGCCATCGCGAAGTTCCGCGAACGCGACCAGGCGACGCGGCCGTGGGCGGTGCCGCAGGGCTAAGCACCATTGGGCGCGGTTCCCTCCGCGGGTCATGCCCGGGCTCGGCCCGGGCACCCACGACTTTGCCGGGGCCGCCCCGAAGTCGTGGATGGCCGGGCCGAGCCCGGCCAGGACGGCTGAGATAGTGGTGCTAGCCGGATGGACCGCGCCTAGTGTCGCTGCCCGCCCCGCCTGCCCATGAAGCGCCGCACCGGCTCCAGCTCCGATCCGAACACCGCCTCCGGCGTATCCTGCAGCAGCACGCGCCCGCTCTCGACGAAGGCCACGCTGTCGGCAACTCCGACGACGTCCTCGGGCGTGTGGATCGACATCACCACCGTCAGGCCGCGGGCCCGGCGCAAGCGGTCGACGAGCCCCAGCATTTCCAAGCGCAGACCCGGATCGAGCGGGCCGAAGGCTTCGTCGAGGAGCAGGACCGGGCGCTCCATGACGAGCGCCCGGGCGAGCGCTGCGCGTTGGCGTTCTCCGCCCGAGAGCGTGGCCGGCCGGCGTGGGCCCATGCCGGCCAGGTCGACGCTGGCCAGAGCCTCCTCGGCGCGGCGCGTGTCGGCCGGCGCGAGCCGCAGGTCGGGGCGAAGGCCGAGGCCGACGTTCTGCAGCACGGTGAGATGCGGGAAGAGGTTGTAGTCCTGGAAGAGGACCGTCACCGGCCGACGCGCGGGTGGCAGGTCGAGGATGCTCGTGCCGCCGACCTCGAGGCTGCCGCCCGAGATCGGCTCGAAGCCGGCAATCGCCGACAGCAGGGTGGTCTTGCCGCCGCCCGAGGGGCCGACGATGGCGCACAGGCCGCCCGTCGGGACGCTCAGGGTGTAGCGCCCCGCGAAGCCCGGATAGTCGACGCTCAGGTCACGCAGCGTCAGCACGCGCCTCGCCTCCCCTGATGGCCAGGAGCGCCAGCCCGAAGACGAGCAGCGCGAGGAGCAGGGCCAGCGCCGCCGCCTCGTCCGTGCGATAGGCCCCGAGCCGCTCGTAGAGCAAGAGGGGCAGCGTCTTGAGGTCCGGCCCGCCGAAGAAGGCGACCACGCCGAGGTCGCCGAGCGACAGCGACGCGGCCATGGCGAAGGAGGCGAGCGCCGGCGCCCGCAGGGCAGGCCAGTGGAGCAGCCGCAACCTTGCCAGCCCTGCGAGGCCCAGCATGTCGGCCACCCGCCCATGCCGCTCCTCGCTCTGCCGCAAGGGAGGCTCGACCAGCCGCACGCAAAAGGGTAACGCCATCAGCGCATTGACCAGCACGACCATGGGCGGGCCCATGCTGGCCGTGTCGAGCACGGGACGCAGCACCACGAACAGGCCGGCGACCAGCGTGAACGGCGGAACGGCGAGCTGGACATAGGCCACCAGCCCCACCGCGACCGGCGGCCGGCCGCGCCCCGTCGCCGCCAACGCCAGCAGCACCGCTGCACCCGTCGCCAGCACGGCGGCGGCGAGCGCGAAGGCTAGGCTCGTCACGACGGCCTGGGCCACCTCGGGATCGCGCAGGGCGGCGAGGCTCGTGGCGCCGGCCGCAACGGAGAGGAGCGGCGGTACGATGAACAGGCTCGCGAGCGACAGCACGACGACGTCGAGCGTCCGCAGGGCGGGGATCTCCCGATCGGCCCGCGGCGCGGGGCGGCCGGCGAAGGGCAACTCGCGCGTCCGGCGCAGGCCCGCCGCATAGGCGCCCGCCAGCACGACCCCGATGGCGAGCTGCAGGATCGAGAGCGAGGCCGCGCGAGCGAAGTCGGCATCGAGCCGCAGCGCCTCGTAGATGGCGACCTCGAGGGTCGCCCGGTCGGGCCCCCCGCCCAGCGCCAGCACGGTCGCGAAGCTGGTGAAGCAGAGCAGGAAGACGAGGGCGGCGAGCGCCGGCACCTCGCGCCGGATGACCGGCCAGTCGAGGCACAGGAACACGGCCCGCCCCGTCAGCCCGAGTTGCGCAGCCAGGCGATGGGCTTCGGGCTCGGTGCTCTCGAAGGCGCGCAGCATGACGCGCGCGCAGAACGGGGCGTTGAGCAGGACATGGGCGATCAGGATGCCGGGCAGCCCGTAGAGCCAACCCCCGGGTTCGATTCCCGCGGCGCGCAGCGCGGTGCCCACCAGGCCCGACCGGCCGTAGACGGCGACCACGGCGAACACCACGACGATGCCCGGCAGCACCGTGGCGGTCGCCAGCAGGCCGAGCAGCAGCCGGCGCCCCGGGAACGCCGTCCGCCGGGCGAGCGACAGAGCGAGCGGAATGCCGAGGGCGAGCGACAGGACGGTGGAGGCCGCGGCCTGGACCGTTGAGACCGCCAGCAGCCGCCCGATATAGACACTGGTCAGGAAGGCGATGTCGAAGCGGCCACCGGCTTGCGCGAGGCCGACGAGAGCGACAGCGACGACGACGAACACCAGCACCGCGACGGCGGTGCCGGCCATGCGGAAGGTCGGGGCGCAGGCTCGCCCCGCCGTCACGTCGGACCCGTCAGCGCGCGGTGGCGGAGAGCCATTCGTCGATCCAGGTCCTGCGGTTCTCGTTGACCTTCGCGGGGTCGATGAGCAGGCCCTTCGCCGGCTTCGCGAGATCGGCATAGGACGCCGGCAGGCCTCCCGCGGGCGTTTTGGCCGGGTACATCCAGTTGCCCTCCGCCATCAGCCCCTGGAACGGCTCGGACAGCATGAAGTCGAGGAAGGAGCTCGCCAGCGCGGCCTGCTTCGAGGCCTTCGTGACGCCGGCGATCTCGATCTGCAGGTAGTTGCCCTCGGCGAAGGGGGCCGCCTTGTAGTTCGTCTTTTTCTCCACGGCGATGTGGTAGGCGGGCGAGGAGGTGTAGCTCAGCACCATGTCGGCCTCCCCCTTCAGGAACAGGCCGTAGGCTTCCGACCAGCCCTTGGTGAAGGTGACGATCCGCGGGCGAAGCGCCTTCCAGGCCGCGGGGGCCTGGTCGCCGTAGACCTCCTTCATCCACAGCATGAAGCCGAACCCCGGTGCGCTGGTGCGCGGGTCCTGCACGATGATGCGCGGGCCGGAGGCATCGTCCACCAGCGCCTTCAGGCTCGCCGGCGGCGTCTTGAACTTGTCGGCGTCGTAGACGAAGGCGAGGTAGCCCCAGTCGAAGGGCACGAACTGCGGATCCGTCCATGCGACCGGCAGCGAAAGGCCCGCGAGGGTACGACCATGCGGCGCAAAGAGCCCGGTCGACGCGGCGTCCGCCGCCATGCCGGCGTCGAGCCCGAGCACGACATCGGCCTTGCTGCTGGCGCCCTCGAGCTTGAGGCGCGACAGCATGGCGCCGGCGTCGTCGGAGGTGATCCACGTGACGGTGCAGCCGCAGACCTGCTCGAACCGCTCCTTGATCTTGCCACCCGGCCCGTACTTGCCGACGAAGGACGAGTAGGTGAGCACGGTGAGCACCGGCTTATCCTGTGCCACCGCCGGTGCGGCGAGGACGGTCGTCCCCACAACGGCGGCCGCGACGGCCGACCCGATGCGATGAAAAAACGTGCGGAGCGCTGTGTGCGACATCCTCAATCCCTCCGCCGGCATGACCCGGATCAGGTTCGTCGGGTTGGCGACCATCGCCTCTCAGCTCGACTGGCGAGCACCCCGTGAGACGAGCGGAGATTTAGCGTTTGGCGTCGGGCCTTGCAATGGGTGGGGGGCGAGGGTCCGTCGCAGCCGCAGCACCTCTCAGGATTGGCCTGAACCTCTCCGCACGTCATGGCCGGGCCAAGCCCGGCCAAGACGGTGGAGAGGGAGCTTGCAAACGATAAACGCGGTGCCGTCTCAAGACCACATCGTCCGCATCCGCGCGGCGATGTCGACCTGCACCGCCGGCTGCGGCCGCGGCCCGCCTGAAGCCGACCGCGTGGCCGTGGGCCAGGTGCAGACCTCGAATTGGTTGAGCAGCCCGGCCGGGATGAACCGGGTGCGAGACGCATAGACGTGCCGGTCGCCCTTCGCCGATTGCCCGTGGACGTAGAAGCGCTGCGGCACGACGAGGTGGAGCTGGTCGCGGGCCCGCGTCATGGCCACGTAGAGCAGGCGCCGCTCCTCCTCGATCTCGGCCGTGGTGCCGGTGGCGAGGTCGGAGGGAATGCAGCCGTCGACCGTGTTGAGCAGGAAGACGGACTTCCACTCCTGACCCTTGGCCGAATGGATGGTGGAGAGGATGAGGTAGTCCTCGTCCTTCAGCGGCACGTCGGCCTCGTCGCTCGTGGCGTCCGGCGGATCGAGGGTGAGTTCGGTGAGGAAGCGCTCGCGCGAGGGATAGCCCGCGGCGATCTGCTCGAGCTGCAGGAGGTCCGGCATACGAAGGCGCGCGTCCTCGTGGATGCGCTCCAGGTGCGGTTCGTACCACAGCCGCACCTGCTCGAGCTCGGTGGGCCATCCGGCCTGGCGGGCGGCCAGGGTCCGCACGAGCGCGACGAAGGCCGGCCAGTCCTGGGCGCTGCGGGCGGGAGGCGAAAAGGTCTCGACCGCCGCGAGGCTGCCGCCGGCGGCGTCGACGGCATCGGACAGCTTCGCCGCCGTCGACGAGCCGACGCCCGGGATGAGCTGCAGCAGCCGGAAGGCCGCCACCCGGTCGCGCGGGTTCTCGGCGAAGCGCAGCATGGCCAGCACGTCCTTGACGTGCGCGGCATCCAGGAACTTCAGCCCGCCGAACTTCACGAACGGGATGTTGCGGCGGGTCAGCTCGAACTCGAGCGGGCCGCTGTGATGCGAGGTCCGGAACAGCACGGCCTGCTGCTTCAGCGCCATGCCGGCCTCGCGGTTGGCGAGCACGGTCTCGGCCACGTAGGAGGCCTGCTCGGACTCGGCGCGCACCGTGACGAGGCGCGGCTTCTCGCCGGACTGGCGGTCGGTCCACAGGTCCTTGGTGAAGCGCTCGCGGGCCAGCCCGATGACGCTGTTGGCCGCCGCCAGGATCGGCATCGTCGAGCGGTAGTTGCGGGCGAGCGTGACCTGCCGGGCCGGCTGCGGGAACCGGGTCGGGAAATCGAGGATGTTGCGCACCGTCGCGGCGCGGAACGAGTAGATCGACTGGGCGTCGTCGCCGACGACGACCACGCCGTCCCCGGTGGGCTTCAGGCCGAGCAGGATCGTCTCCTGCAGGCGGTTGGTGTCCTGGTACTCGTCGACGAGCACGTGGTCGAAGGCGGCGCCGATCTCCTCGGCCAGCGCCGGTTCGGCCATCATCTGCGCCCAGTAGAGCAGCAGGTCGTCGTAATCGAGCACGTTCTGGCGCTGCTTGGCCCCGACATAGGCGCCGAACAGCGTCTTGAGTTCCGCCTCCCAGCCGGCGCACCAGGGGAAGGCCTGCCCGAGCGCCTCGCCCAGCGTGCAGCCGGAGTTCACGACGCGGGAGTAGATGGCGAGGCACGTGCCCTTGGCGGGGAAGCGCTTCTCGGTGGAGGAGAAGCCGAGTTCGTGGCGGACGAGGTTCATCAGGTCCGCCGAATCCTCCCGATCGTGGATCGTGAAGGCCGGGTCGAGCCCGATCATGCCGGCCTGCTCGCGCAGGAGCCGTGCCCCGATGCCGTGGAACGTGCCGGCCCATTGCAGGGCCTCGGTCATGACGCGGGCCTGCTCGCCCATGACCTCCCGGGCGATGCGCTCGACACGGCGGGTCATCTCCGTCGCCGCGCGCCGCGAGAAGGTGAGCAGGAGGAGGCGGCGCGGATCCGTCCCGCGCGCGATCAGCGCGGCCACCATGTGGGCGAGCGTGTTGGTCTTGCCCGACCCCGCCCCGGCGATCACGAGCAGCGGCCCGCCGCCATCGGCCGCCGCCTCGACGGCGGCGCGCTGCTCGTCGTTCAGGCCGGCGAGCGGATGGGCCGCGGCGGCGCGGGGCGAATCGATGGCGGACATGCGAACAAACCAAGCACCAAGACGAGCCGCGCTGCAACGACGGGTGGAGCTGGTTGTTGCCGTGTCGAAGTACGCAGAACCCCTCAACGGCTACTTCGGCGCCGGTCCCGTCGACCCGCGCACCACGAGCTCGGTATCCAGCGCGTACCGGATGTCCCGCGTTCCCCTCAGTCGAATCACGTCGGAGAGCAGGTCCAGCGCGGTTTCCCCGGCCTCGTCGCAATGGGCCGACACGGTCGTCAGGGGCGGGAAGGTGGTGGCGCCCAGCACGTCGTCGCAGCCGATGACGCTGAAGCGCTCGGGCACGTTGATCTTGCGCTCGGCGAGGCCGACGAGCAGTCCCTGGGCGGTGACGTCGTCGAAGGCGATCGCCGCGGTGGCGCCGCTGGCGATGAGGGCCGGCACGACCTCGCGCCCGGCCTCGAAGCTCGCCCGCTGGGCCGGCAGGGTGGTGAGCGTGATGCCGTGGTGGCGCGCGCCGTTGCGCACCGCGCGCCGGCGCTGCTGGTTCGACCACGACGCGGCCGGACCCGTGACGTAACAGATATGGCGATGGCCCAGAGCGGCGAGATGGTCCACCGCCGCGCCGATGCCGCTCGCGGTGTCGATGAGGACGCGCGGCAGCCCGGGCACGTCGCGATTGATCAGCACCACCGGCACGCGCGCTGCATGGGCCCGGATGCGGTCCTCGTCGAGCCGCGAGGACACCAGGATCACGCCCTCGACCTGGCCGGCGAACTTGGCGACCAGCATGTCCTCGCGCTCCGGTGTCTCGTCGGAGCTGCCCAGGAAAAGACACAAGCCGGCGAGGTCGGCCCGACCCTGGGCGCCGCGGATCAGTGGCGGGAAGAACGGGTTGGCGACGTCGGGGACGATCAGGGCGATGTTGCCGTGGCGACCGGTGGAGAGCGCACGCGCCACCTGGTTCGGCACGTAGCCCAGGGACTTGGCCGCCGTCTTGACCTTGGCCACCGTATCGGCGCTGAGCATCTGCGGGCGGGTGAACGCGCGCGACACCGTTGCACGGGACACCCCCGCGACTTCCGCGACCTGGCTGATCGTGGGCAGGCCCCGCCCGGGCTTTTCGTCGCTCACCGGACCTCCATTCGTCGGCAGGGCGAGCCCGGCCGGCCTTCACGTCCTGCGTAGCACCGCGGGGGCCCGTTAGGCTACAGGTCCTGCGACGGAGGTCGGCTTGACACGCAACCGGTTGCAGAGAATTCTCATCTGAACTGGCCGGCACCGCCGTCCGCCGACGCATTGGAGCGCGCGCCCATGTCTGCACCCGCGACCTCCGCGACAGGCTCGATCCCCGTCAGGGTGTTTCCGACCCGTGCCGCCATGGGCGCCGCCGCGGCGCGCGAGGCGGGCGACGTCATTCGCGCGTCGCTGGCGCGGAAGGGTGAGGTGCGGATCGTCTTCGCGGCCGCCCCGAGCCAGCAGGAGATGCTGGACAGCCTCGTCGCGGAACCCGGCATCGACTGGACCCGCGTCGCCGCCTTCCACATGGACGAATACATCGGCCTGCCGCCGGGCGCTCCGCAGCGCTTCGCCCGCTGGCTCGACGAGCGGCTGTTCCTCCGCCTCCCCTTCGGCGCCGTGCACCGGATCGACCCGGAGGCCTTCCCGGACGCGGAGGCCTGCGCCGCCGACTATGCGGCCCGCCTTGCCGCCGCGCCCATCGACCTCGTGTGCCTCGGCATCGGGGTCAACGGCCACATTGCGTTCAACGATCCTCCTGTCGCCGATCTCCACGATCCGCTGGCGGTGAAGAGCGTCGAACTCGACGACATCTGCCGGCAGCAGCAGGTCGACGACGGCTGCTTCCCGTCGTTCGCTGCGGTGCCGACCCATGCGCTGACGCTCACCGTCCCGCGGCTCGTCGACTGCGGACACATGGTCTGCGTGGTGCCCGGCCCCGCCAAGCGCGAGGCGGTGCGCCGCACGCTGCACGATCCCCTGGGCGAGGCGTGCCCCGCCACGGCGCTGCGCCTGCATCCGCGCTGCACGCTCTATCTCGATGCGGAGTCCGATCCCCATGGCCGCGGCTGACGCCCCGATCGACGCCGACGCCCTGTGCGAGGGCTATCTCGCCAGCGTCACCGCCCTCATGGGCGACATCCTGCGCCAGGAGCGCGACAGCCTCGACCGCGCCGCCGGCAAGCTCGCCGACCAGATCGCGGCCGACCGCCTCGTCCACGTCTACGGCCCGGGCGGGCATTCCAACCTCGCGGCCCAGGAGATCTTCTTCCGCGCCGGCGGGCTCATGCACGTCTCCGCCATCCTCGACGAGGGGACGCTGCTGTCCAACGGCGCCCTGCGCTCGATGGCGGTGGAACGCACGCCCGGTTACGGCAAGATCGTCATCTCCGACCGGCGGCTCGGCGAGGGTGACCTGCTCATCCTGGTCAATGCCTACGGCATCAACGCCGCTCTGATCGACGCCGCGCTGGAGGCGAGGGCCCGCAAGGTCTTCACCATCGGCATCAGCTCGCGTCGGCATGCGTCCAACACGGCGCCCGAGCATCCGGCCCGGCACCCGACGAAGCAGAACCTGCACGACGTGGTGGACCTCGCGGTCGACACGAAGGTCGCCATCGGCGACGTCGCGGTCACGGTGCCCGGGATGGAGAGCAGCATCGCCGCCGTCTCCACCTTCGCCAACGCCTTCGCACTGAACTGTCTCGTCATCCGCACGGTCGCCAAGCTCGTCGAGCGCGGCATCGAGCCGCCGGTCTGGAGGAGCGGCAACGCGCCCGGCGGCGACGAGGCCAATGCCCGCTTCCTGCACCGCTTCCGCGAGCGCGTGCGGTGGCTCTGACCGCCATCGACGGACGCGACCCGGCCACCGGCCGGTCCTTGCGCGTCCGGATCGAGGACGGGCTCATCGCGGCCATCGAGCCCGGACAGGACGCAAGCGAGGCCTGGCTCGCCCCCGGGCTGGTCGACCTCCAGGTGAACGGCTGGGGCGGGCAGGACCTGAACGCCCCGGGCCTCACGGCCGACCGCGTGGCGTCATTCGTGCGCTCGGTCCTCGCCACCGGCACGACGACCATGCTGCCGACGCTGATCACGGCCTCGGAAGAAAGCCTCACCGCCTCGCTCGCGGCCATCGCCAGCGCCCGCGCCGGCGATCCGGTGGTGGCGCGGGCGGTCCCGAGCGTGCATGTCGAGGGTCCGCACATCTCGCCGAACGACGGGCCGCGCGGCGCGCATCCGCGCGAGCACGTGATCCCGCCCGACACCGGCCTGTTCGACCGGCTGCAGCGGGTCGCGGGCGGTCTCATCAAGGTCGTGACGCTTTCGCCCCACTGGGAGGGGACGGGCGCCTTCGTGAGGCATCTCGCCGGGTGCGGAGTCCACGTCGCCATCGGCCACTCGGACGCCCCGCCGGAGGCGATCGCGGCTGCGGCGGACGCCGGCGCGGTGCTTTCGACCCATCTCGGCAACGGCATCGCGGCGACGCTGCCCCGCCATCCGAACCTGATCTGGGCCCAGCTCGCCGAGGACCGGCTTTCGGCCTCCTTCATCGCGGACGGCCATCACCTGCCCGGCGACACGCTGAAGGCCATGCTGCGTGCCAAGGGCCTGGGCAGGAGCCTCCTCGTCTCCGACGCCACCGCGCTCGGCGGCATGCCGCCCGGCGTCTACCGCCAGCCCATCGGGGGCGAGGTGGAGCTCACGCCGGACGGCCGGCTGGGCGTGCGCGGGACGCCCTATCTCGCCGGTGCGGCGCGCAGCCTCGCCGACGGCGTCGCCACGGTGGCCGGGATCGTGGGTCTGGCCGACGCCATCCGCCTCGCGACCGTGAACCCGGCGCGCCATGCCGGACAAGGCGGCTTCCTTGCCGTTGGCCAGCCCGCCGATCTCATCCGCTTCCGCTGGGCTCCCGGCGACGCGTCGTTGTCGTTGGACACGGTCCTCTCCGGAGGACAGGAGCCTTGAGCGGGACCCTGCCCGTCGGTGTCGCGGTTCGCGACATCACGCCGCCGCCGGGGCTGCCCATGGCGGGCTTCGTGGCCCGGCCCGGCCCGGCGACGGGGACCCACGATCCGCTCACGGTGCGTGCCATCGCGGTCGGCGACACGGCACTCGCCGTGGTCGACGTGGTGGCGCTGTCGCCCGAGACGTCGCGGCGCATCCGCTCGCGGGCCGGGCTGCCCGACCGCAACATCGTCGTGACCTGCCTTCACACCCATGGCGGCCCCGTCTCCACGCCCGAAGGGCTCGGGGACGGAGCGGATCCGGTCTGGCTCGCGGCGATGGAAGACGCCTGTGTCGCGGCGCTCGACGAGGCCGTTGCCCGGCAGCGGCCGGCGACCCTGGCCTATGCCGAAGCCCCGGACCCCGGCATCGCCCGCAACCGCAGGCATCCTGAGCGAGCCGCCGGCACCAGCCTGCAGGTGCTGGTCGCGACGGGTGAGGACGGTACGCCCATCGCCCACCTCGTCACCTACGCGTGCCACCCGGTGGTGCTCGGCGCCGACAACCGGCTTTGGACGGCGGACTTTCCCGGCGTAATGCGGCGGCTCGTCGAGGAGCGCCATCCGGGCACCGTGGCGCTCTTCGCGACGGGCTGCTGCGGCGACCTCAACACCGGGCACACGGCCCACGGCTCCATCACCACGGCGTCGAACCCGCTGCGCACCTTCGCGGAGGCCGAGCGGATCGGCCACGTGCTCGCCGACGCGCTGGCGGGGCTCTCGCCGGCGCCCCTGCCAGACGTCGTGGCGGTGGCGAATGACGCGATCGTCGCCATGCCGCTCGCGCGCAACGAGCCGACCTCCGCGGCAGCACTCGCCGCACGCTGGGAGGCCGAGCGCCCGATCGCGCCACCCGGGCGGGCTGCCCTGCTGGAGAGCTGGACCGCCTGGGCCAACGGCCTCGCCCTGCTCCCGCCGGCCCCGATGCCGGCCCGCGTCGCCGTGCTGCGGTGGGGCGGGCTCACCGTCGCGACGCTGCCCGGCGAAATCTTTTCGGCCACGGGAGCGGATCTCAGGCGCGCGATCGAGGCCTCGCGCCTGGGCCCGGCGATGGTTCTCGCCTATGCCGACGAGTGCCGCGGCTACATCCCGCCCGTCGCGGAGTACCCGTTCGGGGGATACGAGGTGGCGGAAGCCCATCGCTACTATGGTGCGCGGGCGGCCTATGCGCCCGGCGGCGCGGAGCGCCTCGCGGATGCCGCGCTGCAGCTCGCCCGGCAGCTTGTCCACCGTGCCTGAACACCCTTTCGGCCGCTTGACACGCAACCGGTTGCACGTCAGCCTCTCGTCTTCGATCCCGGCCAGGTGATGCGTCCGCCACGAGCCCGTTCGGACGTTCCTGCAGCCGAAGGATCATCGCTCGCCGGAGGGGATTCCATGACTGACCGCCACGCCATCGCCACGTTGCCGCCGGTGGGGCGGCGCAGCGTCCTTGCACGAGCCTCCCTCGCCATCGGCGCGGGCGCGCTGGCCCTGCTCCTGGGCGGCGCCGCGCAGGCCCAGACCGTGACGGTCTGGAGCGGCTATCCCGAGATGGAGCCGTTCTACAAGAAGGTCGGCGAGAGCCTGAAGAAGAAGTACCCGAACCTGCAGGTGAAGGTGGAGGCGATCCCGCTGCGCGAGCACGAGAAGCGCCTGGCGCTCGCCCTGCCGTCCGGCTCGGCCGCCGAGGTGATCGAGCTCGCGAACTCCACCGCGCAGCGCTACATCGAGGCCGGCCTCATGAAGGCCGCGCCGGACGACGCCGCCAAGTTCGTCGGCAACACCGCCTATTTCGACGACTTCATCCGCAAGACCGCCACGGTCGGCGGCAAGGTCTACGGCGTGCCGCTGTTCCGCGGCCAGGGCGCCCTCTACTACAACACCGAGAAGTTCGCGAAGGCGGGCCTCTCCTCCCCGCCCAAGACGATGGCGGAGTATACCGACTTCGCCAAGAAGCTCACCGAGCGCGACGGCAGCGGCAAGGCGACCGTCAGCGGCTGGAGCATGCGCCTGTCGGGCGGCGGCGCTGGCATCGCCGAGAAGTTCTGGATCAATATGTTCCAGTTCGGCGGTAACCTCATCGAGGAGCAGGCCGACGGCAAGTGGGTCACCACCTACGCCTCCGAGGCCGGCCGCAAGGCATTGCGCCTGTATGTCGACAACGTGTTCACCGACAAGGTGGTCACGCCGGAGATGCCGGCCGATGCCGACGCCTTCGAGCGCGAGCAGACCGCCATGTTCATCCGCGAGTCGTGGGTGATCGGCGACATCGCCCAGAAGGCGCCGAAGCTGAAGTACGGCACGGCGCTGCTGCCGCGCGGCACGATCGTCGCGCCGGTGTTCATCTACAGCGGCGCCGAGGGCGAGAAGGCCAAGCTCGCCTGGGAATTCGCGCTCGCCGCCAACGAGCCCGAGAACGCCGTGTGGCTGCTCGACAATGTCGGCTGGCTGCCCAACCGCAAGGACGTGGACTACAGCCCGGTCGTCGCCAAGACGCCGGCGTTCAAGGCCTTTGTCGAGTACCCGAAGGACTACGCGTTCTTCACGCTGCCGGCCATCGCCCCGGTGGAGGAGATCCTGTCGCGTCTCGCCGCCCGTCTCGTGAAGGCCTTCGCGGACCCCTCGCTCGCCGGCAACGACGCGGCCATCGACGCCTTCCTCAAAGAGGCCGCCGCCGAGACCGACACGATCCTCAAGCGCGCCAACCTTCTCGGCACGAAGTGAGGTGCGGTTGAACCATTGTGCGTCCTTCGACACGGCCGCTTCGCGGCCTGCTCAGGATGAGGACGGTAGGGCGTCCACGCCCACCATGCTCCTCATCCTGAGCAGCGGCCGCAGGCCGCGTGTCGAAGGACGCACCGAGCTTCCGCATCCATGACCGCCCTCCAGCGCTGGGGCTTCGTCGCGGCCGCCCTGCTGCCCACGCTGGCGATCTACGCCTTCGTGCGGCTCTACCCCATCGGTGACGTGCTGTTCCTCAGCATGCACGAGTGGAACATCATCTCGCGCGTGCGCCCGTTCATCGGGTTCGAGAACTTCGTCGAGCTCTACGGCGATCCGCTCTTCCGGGAGGCGCTGCGCAATACTGCAGTGATCGCCTTCGGCGTGCTGCTCATCACCGTGCCGCTCGCCATGGTGCTCGCCGCGCTCATCCATGCGCGCACCGCGTCCCGCCTGGCGCCCTTCTTCGAGACGGCCGTGTTCCTGCCCCACGTCGTGTCGCTGGTCCCGGCGGCCATGGCGTGGAAATGGATCTTCGATGCCCGGCTCGGGCCGCTCAACGCGGTGCTGTCGCTGTTCGGCGTCTCGCCCAAGGCCTGGCTTTTCGATCCCGTGCTGTCGGTCGTCTGCGTCATGGTGCTGTGCTCGTGGCAGGCGCTGGGATACGCCGTGCTGATCTTCCTCGTCGGCATCAAGAACCTGCCCGCCTCGCTCTACGAGGCCGCGAAGCTCGACGGTGCTGGGCCGATCCAGAGCTTCCTGTTCATCACCGTGCCGCTGCTGAAGCCGATCACGCTCTACGTATCCGTCGTGACGCTCGTCGCCGGCTTCAACGTCTACGGCCAGGCCTTCGTCCTCGCATCGGACGCGCAGGGCGCGCCGGGGCAACTCGTGCGCGTGCTCGTCCTCGACATGCTGGAGAACGGCTTCCGCAACTACCGCGTCGGCTATGCCGCGGCCGAGGCCGTGGTGCTTCTCCTCGTCGTGCTGGCGCTCACCGGCATCCAGTTCGGCCTGCTGCGCGACAGGAGCCGCGCATGAACCCCGCGACGCGCCAGAAGCTCATCGGCTGGATCATCGACGCGGGCCTGCTGCTGTTCAGCCTCGCGATGCTGCTGCCGCTGGTGCTGCTCGTCTCGAACGCCTTCAAGACGCCGCCCGACATCCTGCAGTGGCCGCCGGCGATCCTGCCGCGCGATCCGACCATGGCCAACATGAAGGCCGTTCTCTCCGACACGCCGCTCCTGCGCTGGATCTGGAACAGCGTGGCCTTCGCGCTCCTGTCGACGGCGGCGATCCTCGCGACGTCCGCGATCGCCGGCTACGTGCTGGCCAAGTTCCGCTCGCGCCCGCTCGACGTGATCTTCGCGGTCATCCTCGCCACGGCCATCGTGCCGTTCGAGGTCTACATGATCCCGCTCTACTTCACGGTCCAGAAGATGGGCCTGCTCAACAGCACGGCCGGCCTGCTGGTCGGGTACCTGGTGATGAGCTTCGGCATCTTCCTGATCCGCCAGAACGTCATCGCATCGATCCCCGACGAGCTTCTCGAGGCGGCGCGCGTCGACGGCGCGGGCGAGTGGTGGATCTTCGCGCGCATCGTCCTGCCGCTGCTGCGCGGGCCGCTCGGCGCGCTCGGCGTGCTCGCCTTCTTCCAGGCCTGGACCGCCTTCGCCTGGCCGCTGATCGTGGCGACGACGAAGGAGAGTTACACGGTCGAGGTCGGCCTCGCGCTCTTCCAGACCGGCTTCACCGTCGATCTCGGCCGCCTGAGCGCCGCGGCGACCGTCGTTCTCGTGCCGACCATCATCGTGTTCTCGCTGCTGCGGCGGAACTTCGTGCAGGGCGTCGCCGCCAGCGGCCTCAAGGACTGACTTCGGGAACCAGGCCATGGACACGTTCCTGCGCGACGCGCGCGCCACCTATGTCGCGGCCAATGCCGGGACCCTGCGCTGGATGCTGGACCGGCCGCGCCGGCATGGCGCCTTCGTCGATACCAAGGTGAACGCCCTCACGCTCGCCGACTACACGGCGGCCGACGGCTGGCGCGGCCCCGACGTGACCTTCGGTTGGATCCAGGGCCGGGCGCTCGAAGCCATCGTCACCCATGCCCGCTTCTTCGAGACCGAGGACCCAGACCTCACCGAGCGCCTCGACGCCGCGGGCAAGGCCCTCTACGCGGCGCTGGCCGATCTCGTCGCGGGAGATGGCCACGCCTACTTCGCCTACGACGCGGCGATGCGGCCGGTGTTCCCCGATCCGGACGGGCGGCTCCAGCCGCAGGTGCCCGGCGACGACCTTTTCACCTTCTCCGACACGTTCGTGCGCAAGGGCCTCGTCTCGGCGGCGGCGCGCTACGCGCCGAAGGATCTCGACAGCCGTATCGCGGCGCTGCTCGAGGTCGTCCGGGCCATCGAGGAGGACCGCTTCGTCTCCGACGAACGCCAGCGGATCGACCGCGACGCGCTGGCGCGCGACCGGCGCGACTACGGCCCGCGCATGATCTTGCTCGGCGCCGCCGCGATGCTGCGCGAGATCGGCCAGGTCGATGCCTCCGTGTTCGGCGAGCGCTTCACGGCGCACGTGCTCGCGACGAACCAGCGCTCCGACGGTTCGCTCGCCGACATCCCCGGCGAGGACGTCTGCAATCCGGGCCACGCCATCGAATTCGCCGGCTTCGGCTTCGGCGCGCTGGCAGAAGGCTCGGCCCACCGCGACCGGCTCGTCGACGTGCTGCGCGCCTCGGCGAGGCTCGGGTTCCACGGACCGGGGATCGCGCTGCGGGTTTTCCACGAAACCGGGCTGCCGGCGGCGCCGTGGTATCCGTGGTGGCCGCTACCGGAGGCCATCCGCGCCGGGGCGCTCGCCTGGCAGCACACCGGGGACCCGCGCGACCTCGCCATCTGGCGCCAGGCCCACGAGGCCTTCTTCCGCCATTTCTGGCGCGGCACCCCGCCGCTGGCCTACCAGACGCTGACGCAGGACGGCCCGGCCGACTTCGTGCCGGCCACGCCTGACCTCGATCCCGGCTATCACACGGGGCTGAGCCTGCTCGGGGCCATCGGCGTCATCGACGCGATGGCGGAGCGGGGGTGAGTTCAAGGAAGCGCCTGACGCCTCTCGTTGAAGGCCGCTCACTTTCCGCGCGTCATGCCCGGGCTTGGCCCGGGCACCCACGACTTTGCTTGGTCCGCCCGCACTGCCCCGCGAAAGTCGTGGATGGCCGGTCCAGGTGTTTAGACCGGGGAGATGGTGGACACCTGTTCGGGGACAT
>NZ_CAMFHB010000068.1 GCF_945952055.1 uncultured Alsobacter sp. | reverse complement strand
GTGGCCGGGCCAGGCCCGGCCATGACGGTTGAGAGATGCGGGCCAAACGAAAGCGGCCGCCGGGCTCTAGGCCCGGCGGCCGCTTCGTCGCATTGGATGCTGGCCCGTAAAGGCCTCAGGCCGCCTTCTGCTTCGGCTGGAGCAGGTTGCGGTTGATGATCGCCTCGGCGATCTGGATGGCGTTGAGCGCCGCGCCCTTGCGCAGGTTGTCGGACACGCACCAGAACGACAGGCCGTTCTCGACCGTGGCGTCCTCGCGGATGCGCGAGATGTAGGTGGCGTCCTCGCCGGCCGCCTCGTGGGGCGTGATGTAGCCGCCGGGTTCGCGCTTGTCGATGACGAGGCAGCCGGGGGCCGCGCGCAGGATGTCGCGGGCCTCGTCCGCCGTGATCGGGTTGGCGAACTCGACGTTCACGGCTTCGGAATGCGAGATGAACACCGGCACGCGCACGCAGGTCGCGGTCAGCTTGATCTTCGGGTCGAGGATCTTCTTGGTCTCGACCGTCATCTTCCACTCTTCCTTCGTGTAGCCGTCATCCATGAACACGTCGATGTGCGGGATGAGGTTGAAGGCGATGCGCTTGGGGAACTTCTTCATTTCCACGTCGCGCAGCGAGTAGATGGCCTTGGTCTGCCGGTCGAGCTCGTCCATGCCGTCCTTGCCGGCGCCGGAGACCGACTGGTAGGTCGAGACCACCACGCGGGTGATCGTCGCCTTGTCGTGCAGCGGCTTCAGCGCCACGACGAGCTGGGCCGTCGAGCAGTTCGGGTTGGCGATGATGTTGAGCTTGTCGGCCTTGCGCATGTAGTCCGGCAGGACATGCGCGTTGACCTCCGGCACCACGAGCGGGACGCGCTCGTCGTAGCGCCAGCAGGAGGAGTTGTCGATGACGAGGCAGCCCTGCGCGCCGATGCGCGGCGACCAGTCCTTCGACACCGTCGAGCCGGCCGACATCAGGCAGATGTCCGTCTTCGACCAGTCGTGGTGCTCGAGAGCCTTCACCTTCAGCGTGCGATCGCCGTAGGACACTTCCGTGCCGACGCTGCGGCTGGAGGCGAGCGCCACGACCTCGTCGGCCGGAAAGGCGCGCTCATCGAGGATGGAAAGCATTTCACGGCCCACATTGCCCGTGGCACCGACGACGGCGACCTTGAAACCCATGGCTGTCATTCCTGTCTGAAGAAGGAGCCCGTCGGGCCCTGCGATCTCCCCCGGGAGCGTCGACCGCCTTTGGCGGTCCCGTCCTCATCCCCCGCCGGGGGAGTGTCCGGAGCGAGGAAAAGCGTCAGCCTGCCGTGCCGCTTTTGGCGGCCGGCGTTTTCGTCGTCGTTTTGGTCGACGTGACGAGAGGCATGGCAATCCCTGTTCCGGCGCGAAGCCGCGGGAGCAGAAACACCGCCTGTCGGAACTTGTCAATCCGACGCGGGCCGGGGCCGGCGGTGACGGACGGTTAACGCTGCGCGTCAACCGTCTGTTGACCGTGAGTTACAATCGCTACGAGTTGGTAACCACCCCGTCAGGCCCGCTGTTCAAAGTCGATGAGCCCGGTCAACCGGTCGGCAACCATGCCGGCCGGATCCGTCCCGCGACGGAGCGGCCGGCATCGTCGCTGTCCTGGGTCGCTGCCGATGACGGTTCCCTTCACCTCGGGCGATTTTCGCCGGATCACGCTGCGCAAGCCGCCGCCGCTGGCGGGCGTGCGCTGGCGTGGCGCGCGGCTGCTGCGCCGGCGTCCGGGGCTCGTGCTCGTCGGTGTCGCGACCCTGTTGAGCCTCCTGGTCACCGCCGGATCGCTGATGGCGAGCCGCCCCGATCCCGGCCAGCACGTCGAGGAAGCGCGCGTCACGCTGGCGCCGCCGGTGTGGACCAGCGTTCCGCGACCCCAGGCGGCCTTCCTGCTCGAAACCACGGCCTTTGCCGAACGCCCGGCCCTCGACGTGAGGGTCCACGGCGAAGGCGGAGGGCGCGAGGACGTCTTCTCCTTCGCCGCCCCGGGCCAGCCGCAGGGCTTCGCCGCCCTCGTCGCCTATCGCCCGGGCGCCGAGGCCGGCCCGCCCCAGACCTTCTACCTGGCCTTCGCGAGGCGCGCGGCCGAGGCCGGCTTCGCGCTGGCGCGCAGCGCCGTGCCGGACGGCCTGCCGACCAAGTTCGGCATCGCCGAGGCCGCCGACGTCGTGTTCTCGGACGGCCAGGCCGAGCACAGCTGCATCGCCTGGCGGCTCAACGTGGACGCCGCCGACCTACGCCTGTCCGGCTGGACGTGTGGCGGGTCGGCGCGACCCGTGGACCGCCGCGCCGTCGCCTGCCTCGTCGACCGGCTGGAAATCGCGCCGGCGAACGGCGACCGCGGCCTGCGGACCGTCTTCCAGACCGCCGAACGCCAGCGCCTCAGCGGGTGCCCGCCGGCGCCCGCTCCACCCCGTCCCGTCGCCACCCAGCGACGGCCAGCCTGATCGCACGCCGCCTGAACGAAGACCCCAGCAACAGCTCGACGGACCGAAGCATCGACGGTCCGAGCACCCGGAGGATCCCCATGCTTCGCGCTTCCGCCCTCGCCCTCTCCGCCCTCTTCCTCGGCGCAATGGCCGCGGCCGTTCCGGCCGAGGCCGCGCCGAAGCGCTCGCGCGAGGTCACGATCCGCGCGCGCTCCTACTTCGACGCCGGCGTGATCGTGAAGCCCGGCTCGACCGGGGCGACCAACTACGTGCTGGTGGGCCAGTCGATGGGCTCGCCCCCCTACGGCAATGCCAGCATCGGCGGCGGCGAGACGCTGCCCGGCCGCTTCTACGTGCCCAACTGCTGCGGCGTCACGGTCAACACGCCGAACTTCTACTGGCGCTGAGCGGATCCTCAACCCTCTCCACCGTCATCCTCGGGCCTGGCCCGAGGATCCACGACTTTGCCCGGGCCATCCTCAAGTCGTGGATGCCCGGGCCGAAGCCCGGGCAGGACGTGCGGAGGGAGTGAGCCCCACAACGAAAACGCCGCCGCGGACACCGCGGCGGCGTTTTCGTTCGGCTCGTGAAGGGCGCGATCAACGCGCCAGCGTCTGGACACCCTTCAGAATAGCATCGCCCATCTCGGCGGTGCTGACCGCGTTCTGGCCGGGCGAGGCGATGTCCTTCGTCCGCAGGCCCTGGTCGAGCACGCTGGAGATCGCCTTCTCCACCATGTCGGCCGCGTCCGTCAGGCCGAAGGAGTAGCGCAGCGTCATCGCGAAGGAGCCGATCATGGCGATCGGGTTGGCGAGCGCCTTGCCGGCGATGTCCGGCGCCGAACCGTGCACGGGCTCGTAAAGCGCCTTGCGCTTGCCGGTGGCAGGATCCTCGGCGCCGAGCGAGGCCGACGGCAGCATGCCGAGCGAGCCGGTGAGCATGGCGGCCACGTCCGACAGCATGTCGCCGAACAGGTTGTCCGTGACGATGACGTCGAACTGCTTGGGCTGACGCACGAGCTGCATGCCGAGCGCGTCGGCGAGCTGGTGCTCGAGCTGCACGTCGGCGTAGTCGCGCTTGTGCTGCGCCGTGACCACCTGGTTCCACAGCACGCCCGACTTCATGACGTTGCGCTTCTCGGACGAGGTCACCTTGTTGCGGCGCTTGCGGGCGAGCTCGAAGGCCACCGCCGCGATGCGCTCGATCTCGTGGGTCGTGTAGACCTGCGTGTCGACGGCGCGCTTCTCGCCGTTCTCCAGCGTCACGATCTCCTTCGGCTCGCCGAAATAGACGCCGCCCGTGAGCTCGCGGACGATGACGATGTCGAGCCCTTCGACCAGCTCGCGCTTCAGCGACGAGGCATCGGCCAGCGCGCCGTAGCAGATGGCCGGGCGCAGGTTGGCGAAGAGGCCGAGGTCCTTGCGCAGGCGCAGCAGGCCCGCTTCCGGACGCACGTCGTAGGCCACCGCGTCCCACTTGGGTCCGCCCACGGCACCGAAGAGCACGGCGTCGGCCGCCATCGCGCGGCCCATGGCGGCATCGGTGATCGACTGCTTCGTGGCGTCGTAGGAGGCGCCGCCGACGAGATCCGTCTCGGTCTCGAAGCGGGCGATGCCCTGCTTGGTGAACCAGGTGACGAGCTTCGACACCTCGGCCATCACCTCGGGGCCGATGCCGTCGCCCGGCAGCAGAAGAAGATTGTAGGACGCCATCGGTGAGTTCCCCCGGAAAGCCTGTGGTCTGTCGAGCGCCGGTTTAGAGCATGCGGCGAAAAGGTGGAACCCGGCTTTTCGCAAAGAAGCATGCGTCGGCTTGGAATTTCGCGGTCCGCCGCGAGGCGGGGGCCGGGTCCGGGTCAGCGCCTCAGGCGCGCCACCAGGCCCGGCAGGTCCCGCACGGTCACGTAGCGGGCCGGCTCGTCCTCCTCGATCGGCGCCGGCGCCACCAGGCCAGGGATGAAATGGTTGTCGGTGGCGTCGTCGTTGACGAGGGACACCTCGCCCGCGAGCACCGTGCCCCCCTCGGCCCAGAAGGCGTGGGCGACATAGGGGTCGAGCTGGATGCTCTCGCCGGGTTCGAGCACCACGCGTCCGCCGGGCGGTACGCGGACGACCGACACGTCCTTGACCACGTCGACCGGCTGGCCCGTCGGGTGTCCCTGCTCGTCCACCCCCACGAGCTCCACGACGAAACGCCCGCCGCCGCGGTTGATGATGTCCTCGGTCTTCACCACGTGGAAATGGTGCGGCGTGCGCTGTCCGTCGCGCGCCACCAGCACCTTCTCGCCGTAGAGCTTGCCGCCGCCGGTGCCGAGCAGGGCGGGATCGCCCATCCGCACCGTGAACACGACGAGCCCGTCGCTCTCGAAGCGCCCGGGCACGAACTCGGCGACCGCCCAGCCGAGACCGGCACGGGCCATGGCCACGATTTCGCGGGGATGCGCCTGCGCGTCGGCGGGACTCCAGGTCGCGAAGGGCGGCAGGGCGTAGCCGAACCGCTGGCAGGCGGAGCGCGCCGCGTCGATGGCGCTGTCGAGGGCGGAGCGGCGCATGCTCAGGCGGTCTCCATGCTGCGCGCCGGCCCCGCGGGCCGGCCAGGGTCGAGGGCATTGCGGGCCGCGCCGAGCGGCGCCAGCCCGCGGATGATGTCCGCCCCCTTCTCGCCGATCATCACGGTCGGCGCGTTGGTGTTGGACGACACCAGGAGCGGCATGACCGAACTGTCGCACACGCGCAAGCCCTCCAGACCGTGCACGCGCAAATCCGTGCCGACCACGGCCATCGGGTCGCTGCCCATCTTGCAGGTCCCCGCCGGGTGATGGTCCGTCTTGCAGGTGCGGAAGGCGTAGCGCGCCAGCTCCTCGTCGCTGTCGTGCCCCGGCCCCGGCAGGCGTTCGGCCAGGATGAACGGCTTCAACGCCGGCTGCTGCAGGATCTCGCGGGCCATGCGCAGCCCGTCCAGCGCCACCGCGCGATCGTACGGGTCGGCCCAGTAGTTCGGGTCGATCAGGGGCATGGCGAAAGGATCGGCGCTGGCGAGGCGCACCGACCCGCGCGAGCGCGGACGCAGGAAGGCGGTGTTGAGCGTCACGCCGGCGTTCTGCAGCTTGTCGACGCCGGCCTCGATGCCCGATCCGAGCCCCAGGTGGAACTGGATGTCGGGCGAGCGGGCCGCCTTGTCGGCGTACCAGAAGCCGCCCGTCTCGAACAGCGTGGAGGCCACGGGCCCCTTCTGGAACAGGAGGTACTGCAATCCCGCCCAGACGCTGCGATGCGGTCTGGCGTAGCCGTCGTAGGTGTGATCGCCGGTACACTCGCAGATGACGTAGAGATCCAGGTGGTCCTGCAGGTTCGCCCCCACGCCCGGCAGGTCGTGGACGACGTCGACGCCGACCGTGCGCAGGTGATCGGCGGGGCCGATGCCCGAGAGCTGCAGCAGGCGCGGCGAGCCGATGGCCCCGGAGGAGACGATGACCTCACGCCCGGCGCGCAGCACCTGCCGGCCGCCTTCGGCCGCGATCTCGACGCCGGTCGCCCTGCCCTTCTCGACCACGATCCGCGTCGCCATGGCGCCCGTGCGGATGGTGAGGTTGCGGCGGTCGCGGATCGGCTTCAGGTAGGCCACCGCGGCCGAGGAACGCCGCGCATTGCGCACGGTCACCTGATAGTGGCCGATGCCGTCCTGCACCGCGCCATTGAAGTCGGGGTTGTAGGGAATCCCGTATTCCTGCGCCGCCCGAAGGAAGGCCTCGCTGATCGGTAGCGGGTTGATGGGCACGCTGACGCCGATCGGTCCGCCGGAGCCATGATAGGCGTCGGCGAAGCGCTGGTTGTCCTCCGCGCGCCGGAAGTACGGCAGCACGTCGGCGTAGCCCCAGCCCTCGCACCCCGCCTCCGAGACCCAGCCGTCGTAGTCGGCCCGGTTGCCGCGCGTGTAGATCTGCGCGTTGATCGAGGAGCCGCCGCCGATGACCTTGGCCTGCGTGTACCAGAGCACGCGGTTGTCGAGGTGGCGCTGCGGCACCGTCGACCAGCCCCAGCTCGCGATGCCCTTGGTCATCTTGGCGAAGCCGGCCGGCATGTGGAACAGCGGATGGCGGTCCATGCCGCCCGCTTCGAGCAGCAGCACCGAAACGTCCGGATCCTCCGTGAGCCGGTGAGCCAGCGCGCAGCCGGCCGGACCGGCCCCGGTGATGATGTAGTCGTACGCCATGGTCGAACCCTCCCGGGCGACGGATCAGAAGCGTGGCAGGCTGAGGCCGCCGTCGACGTTCACGACGCTGCCGGTGGCGAAGGCCATGCGGCCGGACACCAGTGCGGACACCGTGGCCGCCACGTCGGCGGGCTCGCCCCAGCGTCCCGCCGGCACGAGGCCGTCGGCGATGCGGGCGTCGTAGCGGGCGGAGACGGGCGCGGTCATCGGCGTCCGGATGATCCCGGGCCGCACCTCGAACACGGCGATGCCGTCGCCGGCGAGCCGGAGCGCGAGGTTCTTCAGGGCCATCGAGAGCCCGGCCTTCGAGATGCAGTAGTCGGTGCGCTCCGGAGAGGCCATCTCGGCGGAGACCGAGGAGATGGTCACCACGGAGCGTGGATGGCCGGCACCGCCGAGAACCAGCATCTCGCGCACGCAGGCCTGGGTGAAGAACAGCGTTCCGCGCAGGTTGACGCCGATCACGGTGTCGAAGGCATCCGGGGTGAGGTCCATGAGGTCGCCCCGGCGCGGCGATCCGATGCCCGCATTGTTGACGAGGCAATCGAGCCGGCCGAAGGCCGCCGCGATCGCCTTGGCGATGGAGGGGTGCCCCTCCACGTCGGCGAGATCGAAGGTGAAGAGCCGCACGGTGGCGCCTGCCGCGCGGGCATCGGCCTCCACCTGCTGGGACTCGGCATCGGTCGGGTCGAGCAGTGGCAAGGCCAGATCGAACCCGATGCCGGCGAGTTCGAGGGCGATGGCGCGGCCTATGCCACGGCCCGCGCCCGTGACCACGGCGACAGGGCGGTTAGACGTCATGTCCGTGCCTCCGTGTTCAGGCCGATCGCGGCGGCTCTACCGCCCAGGCTGCGCGCCAGGTGATCGGCCACCCGCAGCGCCTGCGCCGCGATGGTCAGCGCGGGGTTCACCGCCGCCGAGGTCGGCAGGAACGAGGCGTCCATCACGTAGAGGTTCGGGTGGTCATGGGCCCGGCACCACACGTCGAGCGCGGATGTTGCGGGGTCAGTCCCGAAGCGCACCGTGCCGCACTGGTGGGAGGGCGTGCGCCAGTCGAAAGCCTTCGCCAGCACCACCGGGAAGCCGGCGGCGCGGAAGACCTCGCGCATGCGCTCCACGAGGAGCCGATGGCCGGTCACGTTGGTCCGCTTCCAGGTCAGGCGGATCTCGCCGCCGTCGAGCGTCACGCGGCTCTCGGGATCGGGCAGGTCCTCGCTCATGAGGTACCAGTCGAAGCTGTAGCCGCACACGAGCTTGAGGAGCGGGTTCGGCATCCAGGGGAGCTGTGGTTTCAGGATCGGCGCGGTGATCTTGCCGAGCAACTGCACGTTGCCGAGCGGCGGCCCGCCCTTCCCGTCGTCGAAGTAGAAGTCGTTGAGCCCGAGCGTCTTCTGGTAGACGGACGGATTGGGCAGCCGCGGATCGAAGGCCAGCATCGCGGTGCAGTTGTGGT
Organism: uncultured Alsobacter sp.; assembly: GCF_945952055.1. GTDB lineage: Bacteria > Pseudomonadota > Alphaproteobacteria > Rhizobiales > Beijerinckiaceae > Alsobacter. Next base: position 20,839 of record NZ_CAMFHB010000068.1, on the reverse strand, counting down.
TCATGAAGTGCCGGCCGACCACGCCTGAGCGGTTGGCGATCCCGTCGGGCGCGGCCTCGGTGGCGGACGCGAGCAGCAGGGCGGCGGAGTTCACCGCGCCCGTGGCGAGCACGATCGTCCCCGCCCGCATCACGCTCGTGACGCCGTCGCGCTCGACCTCCACCCCGTCGATGCGCCGTCCATCGGCGGCGAGCAGCAGGCGCCGGGCCCGGGTCTTCGTCAGCACCTGGACGTCGGGATGGGCGAGCGCCCGGGCCAGCACATTCTCGGCGTCGATCTTGCCGGACCGCGTGTCGGGGAAGGCGTCCCAGGGGGTGCGCCCGTGCTGCAGCCAGCGCTCGATGTCGACGGCGAGCGGCAGCGAAAAGGGATGCAGGCCTTGCCGCGCGAGCCGCTCGCGCAGGGCCGCGATGGGCGCTTCGTCGGGCACCGGCGGGTACGCGTAGCCATCGGCACGCGGCGGTTCGGTCGGGTCCTCCCCGGCCGCGCCCCGCACCGCGAACAGACGCTCCGCCTCGGCGTACCAGGGCGCAAGCTCCGCATAGGCAAACGGCCAGGCCGGCGACACGCCGTCGGCATGCTCGAGCGCCTCGAAGTCGCGCTCGCGGTAGCGCAGCATCACCGCGCCGAAGAACTTCGAGTTGCCGCCGAGGTAGTAATAGTTGCCCGGATTGAACGGCTGGCCCTCGCCGTCGATCCAGCGCTCGTCGGGCCGGAAATGCCCCCGCCCGAAAATGGCCGCCGCATCGCGCGCCTCCGGCTGCGCGGCAAGCTGCTCCCCACGCTCGACGATCGTGATCCGTGCGCCCGTGGCCGCGAGCCCCGCGGCGAGCGTGGCGCCGCCGATGCCGGAGCCGACGATCAGGATGTCCGGCGAGCCTTGCGGGATCGCGTTCATGAGATGGTCCATAGTGCTGCCGCAGGAGCCACGACGCGTTTCCAGCTCACGCAAATCTCTCCACCGTCATGGCCGGGGTCGGCCCGGCCACCCACGACTTTGGGGAGACCCCGGCAAAGTCGTGGATGCCCGGGCCAAGCCCGGGCAGGACGAGCGGAGGGTTTTGCACCCTATCGAAAGCAGTCGCCCCTCAAATCCGCCGCCCCGTGCCGGGATCGAACAGCACCGCCTTGTCGAGGTTGAACGCGAAGGGCAGGCGCGAGCCGGCCTTCACGTCGGCGTCGGCGCGCATGCGGGCCGTCACCTCCTTGCCGGCGATGTGGGTGACGACGAAGGTGTCGGAGCCGGCGGGCTCCACGACCTCGACCAGCGACTCCACCACTTCCACCGCGCTTGCATTGCGGTCGGCGCCGTCACGGTCGGTGATCGCCTCGGGACGGATGCCCAGGATCACCTTGCGCCCGTCCAGCCCCTGCGAGGAGGCCGAGGCCGGAACCGGCAGGCGGATGTCGTTGTCGCCGGACCGCGTAAGCGAGAGCAGGGTGCGCCCGCCCTCGCTGACGACGCTCGCCTCCATCAGGTTCATGGCGGGATTGCCCATGAAGTCGGCGACGAAGAGGTTGGCGGGCCGGTTGTAGATCTCGGCCGGCGTGCCGACCTGCTGCAGTTCGCCGTCCTTGAGCACCGCGATCTTGGTGGCGAGCGTCATCGCCTCGATCTGGTCGTGCGTGACGTAGACGATCGTGGCGCCGGTCGTCTGGTGCAGGCGCTTGATCTCGGTGCGCATGTCGACGCGCAGCTTGGCGTCAAGGTTGGAGAGCGGCTCGTCGAACAGGAAGATGCGCGGGTTGCGTACCAGTGCCCGGCCCATGGCGACGCGCTGGCGCTGGCCGCCCGAGAGCTGGCTCGGCTTGCGGTCGAGCAGGTGCGAGATCTGCAAGGTCTTGGCGACGTCGGCGATGGCCTTGTCGCGGTCCGCCTTCGCAACGCCGCGCATCTCCAGCGCGAAGCCGATGTTCTGCGCCACCGTCATGTTCGGATAGAGCGCGTAGCTCTGGAACACCATGGCGATGTCGCGCTTGGAGGGATGCAGCCCGTTGATGGGCGTGCCCTCCACGCGGATCTCGCCGGAGGTGATCGTCTCCAGCCCCGCGATGGTGTTGAGCAGCGTGGACTTGCCGCAGCCCGACGGCCCGACCAGCACCAGGAACCCGCCCTTGTCGAGGGTGATGTCGATCCCCTTGAGGATCTCGACGTTGCCGAAGCGCTTCTTCAGCCCAGCGATTTCGAGAAAGGCCATCGCATCATCCTTTCACGGCGCCCGCCATCAGCCCGCGCACGAAGTAGCGGCCGGCGACGACGTAGACGAAGAGGGTGGGGAGCGCCGCGATGATCGCGGCCGCCATGTTGACGTTGTATTCGACGACGCCCGTCGACGTGTTGACCACGTTGTTGAGCGCCACCGTCATCGGCATCACATCGCCCGAGCCGGCATAGGCCGAGGCGAACAGGAAGTCGTTCCAGATGTTGGTGAACTGGTAGATCACCGTGACCACGAAGATCGGCGCCGAGTTCGGCAGCATGATCCGCCAGAAGATCTGGAAGAAGCTCGCGCCGTCGACCTGCGCCGCCTTCACGAGCTCGGTCGGGAACGCCTCGTAGTAGTTGCGGAAGAAGAGCGTCGTGAAGCCGAGCCCGTAGACCACGTGCACGATGACGAGGTTCACCGTCGGGTTGCCGAAGCCGAGCGACGTGCCGATCAGGTCCTGCAGGTCGTTGCCGAAACGCCCGAGCGACCCGAGGATCGTGGCCATCGGCAGCAGCACCGCCTGGAACGGGATGAAGCAGGCGAACAGCATCAGCCCGAACACGACCTTGTGGCCACGGAAGCGCCACTTCGTGAGGACGTAGCCGTTGAGCGCGCCGAGCACCGTGGAGATGGCCACCGCCGGCACGACCATCTTGGTCGAGTTCCAGAAGTAGCCCTTGATGCCGGCGCAGGTGAGGCCGACGCAGGCCTCCCCCCACGCCTTCATCCACGGCTCGATGGTCGGGTCCCTGGGCAGGGCCAGCATGTTGCCGGACTGGATCTCGTCCATGGGCTTGAACGAGGTCACCAGCATCACGAAAAGCGGGATCAGGTAGAAGGCCGCGAAAAGGCCGAGCAGCCCGTAGATGACCACGCGATCGAGCGTGCTGCGGCCCTCGGCGGAGGAGGATGCGGTGCTCATCGACCCTTCTCCCGCAGCTCGGAATAGAGGTAGGGCACGATGATGGCTGAGATCGTCATGAGCATGATCACGGCGCTCGCCGAACCCACGGCCATTTCGTTGCGCTTGAAGGTGTACTCGTACATGAAGTTCGACGGGAGCCAGGCCGAGCCGCCGGGCCCGCCCGACGTCAGCGCGACCACGAGGTCGTAGGACTTGATCGCCATGTGGGCCAGCACGATGAAGGCCGACAGGAAGATCGGCCGCAGCATCGGGATGACGATGCGCCGGTAGAGCTGCACCGTGGTGGCGCCGTCGATCTGCGCCGCCTTCATGATCTCGCTGTCGATGCCGCGCAGCCCGGCCAGGAACATGGCCATGACGAAGCCCGAGGCCTGCCAGACGCCGGCGATGACGACCGTGTAGATCACCCGGTCCTTGTTCTTGATCCAGTCGAAATGGAAGCTCTCCCAGCCCCAGGCGTGGAGCGTCTTCTCGAGGCCGAGGCCGGGATCCAGGAACCACTTCCACGCGACGCCGGTGACGATGAAGGAGAGCGCCATCGGGTAGAGGTAGATGGGGCGCAGGATGCCTTCGCCACGGATCTTCTGGTCGAGCAGGATGGCGAGCAGCAGGCCCAGCGCCATGCACAGGCCGATATAGAGCACGCCGAAGGTGCCGAGATTGGTGATCGAGGTGTACCAGCTCGACGGCGGGTCGCTCTCGAAGGTCCAGCCCCAGAGCCGCTCATAGGCACGCGTGCCGGTGAGGTTGTAGTTGGGGAACGTCTTGGAGTTCGTGAAGGACAGGTAGACCGTCCACAGGATGAACCCGTAGACGAAGACGATGACGGCGACGAAGCTCGGCGCGAGCACGATCTTCGGCAGCAGGTCCTGCAGGCGTTCGCGCAGGGACACGGGACGCGTGGCACCGGCCTGCGCAGCCACACGGTCCGGCAACGTCGTGATTGTCACGTACCCCTCCCTCCGCCCACATGCATGGGCCAAACCCGTCACATCTGCAGATCGGGCGCGCCCTCCCTCCCCTGCGGGGGAGGGGGAGCCTTCACGTCGGGCGCAGTGCCCTGCGAACCGGGACCGGCGGCAATCTCCGCCGCCGGTCCCGTGTCACGCTCACTTCGCGTCGGCGATGGCCTTGACGAGCTGCTTCACGGCTTCGTCGGAGGTCTTGATCTGGTCGTGGACGAACTTCGTCACGACGTCCTTGTAGGCGTTGGCGACGGCCGGAGGAGCGCCGTAGCCCTGGGCGAGCGAGCCGAACAGGGTGTTCTTCTCGCTGGCCGACTTCAGGTCGGCGATGCCCTTCTTGCCGCAGGCGTCGAAGGCGGTGTCCGGCACGTCGGTGCGGGCCGGGACCGAGCCCTTCACGACGTTGAACGCCGACTGGAAGCTCTTCGACAGCGTCGCGGTCGCGAGCGCGGCCTGCGCGGCCCGGCGGTCGGCCGGAACGTTGAACATGCCGAACATGTCGGAGTTGTAGATCACCGTGCCGTCGGTGCCGGGGAAGCGGTAGCAGAGGAAGTCGGTGCCCGGCGCCTTCTTGGCCGCCACGAACTCGCCCTTCGCCCAGTCGCCCATGACCTGCACGAGCGCGTCGCCCTTGATCACCATGGCCGTGGCCAGGTTCCAGTCGCGGCCCGAGTAGTTCGGGTCGACATAGGCCTTGAGCTTGCCGAGGTTGTCGAAGGCCTTCTTCATGGTGTCGGACTTCAGCGAGGCCTCGTCGAGGTCGTTGAAGGCCTTCTTGTAGAAGTCGGCACCGCCGGTCGACAGCACGATGCTGTCGAACATGGTGGCCTCCTGCCAGCTCTGGCCGCCCAGCGCCAGCGGGATCACGCCGGCCTTCTTGGCCTTGTCGAGCAGGGCGACGAAGTCGTCGAAGGTCTTCGGCTCGGTGCCGCCGATCTTGTCCATCACCGCCTTGTTGATCCACAGCCAGTTGACGGAGTGGACGTTCACGGGGGCGGCGACCCACTTGCCCTTGTAGACCGAGAACTTCTGCAGCGGCGCCGGGACGACCTTGTCCCAGCCTTCCTTCTTCGCCGTCTCGGTGAGGTCGCCCATGACGCCGGCTTCGGCGTAGTCGAGCACGGTGTAGCCGAGCATCTGCGAGGCGGTCGGGTAGTTGCCGGCCGCGACCATCGCCTTCAGCGCGGTCATCGCGGCGTCGCCGCCGCCGCCGGCCACCGGCACGTCCTTCCAGCCATAGCCTTCCTTGGCGAGGTCCTGCTTGAGGACGTTCAGCGCGGCCGCTTCGCCGCCCGACGTCCACCAGTGCAGCATCTGCACTTCCTTGGTCTGGGCGAGCGAGGCGCCCGTCATGACGGTCGACGCAAGCAGCGCGCCGGCAAAGACTTTCACGATCGATTTCATGGTTTCATCCTCCCGATGGTCGTCAGTGCCGGAAGCGTCCGGCGGCGTTTTTCATCTGCCGGCCGCCCGATGCCGGCTTGGGCCGGGCTCTCGGGAACGACAGAGGAAGCGGTTGTCCGGATGCCACCGCCGCCCGCCATGCTAGCGGCGCGAAGGCATCGGAGAAAAGGGTGGCGGTCCCGCGGTCCATGGCTCACCGGTTCCGATAGTCCGGGGCCCGCTTCTCGCGGAAGCTGGCGACGCCCTCGGCGCCGTCCTCGGTGTAGGCCGCGAGCGAGCCGGCGAGCCCTTCGAGCGTCGCGGCGGCGTCGCCCTCGCCTTCGGCGGCGTTGATGAGCTGCTTGGCCACGGCCGTCGCGGCCGGACCGCGCCCGGCGATGGTCGCGGCCATGGCGCGCGCCCGTGCCAGCGCCTCGCCGGCCGGCACGACCTCGTCCACGAGGCCCAGCGCCAGCGCCTTCTCGGCGGTGACGATCTCGCCCGTCAGCGCGAGCCGGCGGATCGCCTGGGAGCCGAAGCGGCGCACGAGGCGCTGCGTGCCCGACCAGCCGGGCACCATGGCGATGCCGGTCTCCGGCAGGCCGAGCTTCACCTGCGCTTCGGCGATGCGGATGTCGGCCGTGCCGGCGAGTTCGAGGCCGCCGCCGAGCGCATGGCCCGACAAGGCCGCGATCAGCGGCACGCGCAGCCTGGCCAGGGCATCGAAGGCCCGGTGGCCGGCGCGCGTCCAGCTCCGCCACATCTCGATCGGCGGCAGGGCGCCCCAGGCCGCGATGTCACCGCCCGCGCAGAACCCCTTGCCCTCGCCCACGATGATCGCGGCACGGATGGCCTGGTCGTCGTCGATCCGTGCGACCATCTGCGCCAGCGCGTCGATCATGGCCCGGTCGAGGGCGTTGAGCTTCTCCGGGCGCGCCAGCGTGATGGTCGCGACGGCCCCGTCGAGCGAGAGGCGAACGGCGTCGCTCATGCGCGGCCCTCCCGCAGGGTGAGCCCGATCGGCTCCGGCCGGAACAAGGCCGGATCCATCGGGGCCGGCGGCTGCGGCACGATGAGGGGGAACTCGGCCTGCGCGAGCACGTCGCGCTCGAGGTTCACGCCCGGCGCGATCTCGGTGACGACGATCCCGTCGCGGGTGAGCCTCAGCACGCAGCGCTCGGTGATGTAGGTGACGTCCTGCCCCTGCGCGACGGCGCGCCGGCCCGAGAAGGTCACGTGCTCCACCGCGTTCACGAGCTTCTTCACCTTGCCCTCGCGCCGGATCGCCAGCGCGCCGTCCTCGATGGCGAGATCGGCCGCCGCGGAAAAGAACCCGGAGAACACGATGCGCCGGGCCCGTGCCGTGATGTCGACGAAACCGCCCGCGCCGGCCGTGACATGCGGCCGCACCCCGAGCTTCGACACGTTGACGCAGCCCTCTCGGTCGATCTGCAGGAAGGACAGCAGCGAGGCGTCGAAGCCGCCGCCCTGGAAATAGGTGAACTGGTAGGGCGAGGGCACGATGCACTCGGCGTTCGAGGCGCAGCCGAACTGGAAGTCGATGAGCGGCACGCCGCCGACCGCCCCCTGCTCGATGACCCAGGTCACGTCGCCGTGCCGGCCCTCCTCGATGAGGATGCGCGGGACGTTGGCCGAGATGCCGAAGCCGATGTTGACCGCATCGCCGCGCCGCAGCTCCCGCGCCACGCGCCGGGCGATGACCTTGGAGACGTCGAAGGCCGGCACCTCGAAGGAGGACAGCGGGCGGAACACCTCGCCCGAGATGGCGGGCTCGTAGACCGTCTGCGTCGTCTGCATCTGGTCCGGCGCGACGACGATCGCATCCACGAGGATGCCGGGCACCAGCACGTCGTGCGGCTTCAGCGTGCCGGCCTGGGCCAGCCGCTTCACCTGCGCGATGACGACGCCGCCGTTGTTGCGCACCGCGAGCGCCTGGTCGAGCGGCCCGAGATAGCCGCCCTCGTGCTCGTAGCTGAGGTTGCCGCGCTCGTCCGCCGTGGTGGCGCGGATGATGGCGACCTTCGGCACGACGGCCGGGAAGAACAACCATGTGTCGCCGGCGAACTCGACCTTCCGGACGACCGGTTCGGCCGCCGCCTTGGCGTTCATGGCGCAGCCCTCCCGGTCGGGATCGACGAAGGTGTCGAGGCCGACCTTGGTGAGCACGCCGGGGCGATGCGCCGCCGCATCCCGATGCATGTCGAACAGGATGCCGGAGGGGATGTTGTAGCAGGGGATCGCGTTGCCGCTGACCATCTGCCAGATCGCCGGCGGCGTCGCCGAGGACGGGCCCGACGGATAGGAGCCGCCCAGCACCTTGGCGAGCAGGCCCTCCTTGGCGATGTGATCGATGCCCTTGATGCCCCACATGTCGCCGGCGGCGATGGGATGCAGCGTGGTGAGCCCGCGCGGATGGCCCGACGCGTCGAACCGCCGGCCGATGGCCGCGAGCACGGCATCGGGGCAGCCGAGCCCGGAGGACGACGACACCGTGACCACGGCGCCGTCCGGCACGAGGGCGGCGGCTTCGTCGGCAGTCATCACGCGGGGGAAGGCCATGGCACCGGTCTCACAACATGGAATTGACGGTGTAGAAGCCGTGTCCGAGCACGGCCTCGTGGCACGCCGCGGCGAAGGCCAGGGACCGGACGCCGTCCTCGCCGGTGGCCGAGGGAATGCCCTCGCCCCGCAGCGCGCCGTGGAAGCGCGCCAGCGCGTGCTCGTAGAGGTTCGTCCGGTCGATGGGCAGAAGCTCGTCGCCCGCGGCCGTGCGCAGCAGGACGTCTCCGACGGGCTTCTGCGTCATGCAGTTCGTGCCGATCAGGGAGCCTTCGGTGCCATGCACCTCGAAGCCGGTGGTCGCGAACCGTGTCGTGAAGGCATCGTGGAACTGGGCCAGCAGGCCGCTTTCGAAGCGGGCCACGCCCATGACGCCGTCCTCGATGCCCGGCCGGCCCATGCCGCCCTCCTGCACCATGGCGGTGACCTCGACGGGCTCCTCGCCCAGCACGAAGCGCAGGGTGTCCGCGTCGTGCACGGTGATGTCCATGATCACGCCCGCGCCGGCCGAGGGGTCGGCGATGCGCCATCCCTGCAAATGGGGCGGCAGGTGCACGGCGTGGAACACGCGCGCGAAGAGCGGCCGGCCGATCCGCCCGGCGGCGATGGCGGCGCGCATGGCGCGATGGGTGCCCGCATTGCGCAGGTGATGGTTGGTGCCCAGGATCACGCCCGCCGCGGTGCAGGCGCGCACCATCTCCACCGCCCCGCCCACGGAGAGGTCGAGCGGCTTCTCGCACAACACGTGCTTGCCGGCGCGGGCGGCGGCCAGCGTCTGCTGGCGGTGCTTCTCGTTGGTGGTCGAGATGTAGACCGCATCGATGTCGGCCAGCAGCAGGGCATCGAGGTCGGTGGTGGCGAGCGGAATGGCGTTGTCGTGCGCGAAGGCCTGCCCGCGCGCGGCATCGCTCGACATCAGGGCGGCCACCTCGCCGCCGGTGGCGCGGATGGCGCCGATCACCCATTCCCGGGCGATGGTGCTCGCCCCGACGAGACCCCAGCGGATGGTCATGCGAGCTCCTTCTGGCGGATGGAAACGGGGGCGCCGCAGCTCTCGCGCACGACGAGCCGGGTCGGGCCGGTGAAGCCCATCTCCTGCGGGTCGCTGCCCTGGATGAGCCCGAGCAGGCTCTCGGCGCAGCGCGCGCCCATGAGGCGCGTCTCGGCACTCACGGTGGTGAGCGGCGGCGCATTGTGCTCGGCCTCGTCGATGTCGTCGAAGCCGACGACGGCCATGTCCTTGCCGGCGCGCAGGCCGCGCATGGCCAGCGCCCGCGTGGCGCCCATGGCGACGATGTCGTTGTAGCACATCACGGCCGTCGGCCGGGCCGGGTGGGCGAGCGACGCCTCGACCGCCTGGCGGCCGCCGTCCCGCGTCGGCATGGACTCGAACACCAGCGTGTCGTCGAAGGGCAGCCCGGCGCCCAGGATGGCGTCGCGCCAGCCGGAGATGCGCTCTTGCTGCGTGGTCATGGTGGCATAGCCGCCGAGGAAGCCGATGCGCCGGTGGCCGAGGCCGATCAGGTGCTCCACCGCCTTGCGCGCGCCGGCCTGGTTGTCCGGCCCGACATAGGGGAGCGGGCTGCCGATGATCTGCCGCATGGTGATGACCATCGGCATGGTGCGCGAGTACAGGCTCGCCAGCATCCAGGCGTCGGTGCCGCGCGCCGGGCTCATGATGATGCCGCCGACGCCGTGCTCGCGCATGGAGCGCAGCACCTGCGCCTGACGCTCCGTGTCCTCGTTGGTGTTGGCCAGGATGGGGACGAAGCCGCGCTGGTAGAGCCCCTCCTCGATGCCGACCGCGAGTTCGCAGAAGAAGGGGTTGGTCAGGTCGCTGATGACCATGCCGACGAAGCTCGACGTCGCGGTGCGCAGGTTGGCGGCCCCGCGGTTGTAGACGTAGCCGAAGCGCTCGATGACGTCCTCGACGCGCGCCTTCGTCTCCGGCTTGACCAGGGAGGAGCCCTTGAGGACGAGCGACACGGTCGACTTCGACACGCCGGCGGCGCGCGCGATGTCGACGATCGTCGTCGGACGGCCGGAGCCGGTCCTCGTTTCGCCCATCCTCGTGTCCTCACCTCGCCCGCCCGTTCGGCGGACTTTTGGAACGGTCCAATGCGTTTGCCCAAAATTCTCGCAGAAGCGATCGTTGGGAGCTCAAACCATTGCTTCCATTTCGCTTTCTTGTTCTGCGAAATCGGAAGCCTTGACTTTGGAACGTTCTAATGCGGAAGTTGGCGCAACGCCTCGCGGCTGTCAAGCGCAGCAATGAAGGCTACAAACGGGACGGACCGTCGCAGGCGGTCGCAAGGAAACGCCAGGAGACGCCGATGACCGGTTCCCCGACTTGGACAGTGACGCTGCCGGCGAGCGGCGGAACCCTCGACACCTTCACGGTGGCCGGCGCCTCTCCCTTCCCGCTCGTCCATGCCGGCGAGTTTCCCCGGGTCGTGTATGCGGCCGCCCACGTCGTGGCCGATCCGCTGGCGATGGACAGGCCCTGGCAGGCCCCCGTCCTCGACTGGGACGCGACGCTCGCTTTCCGCCGCCATCTCTGGGGCCTCGGCTTCGCCATCGCCGAAGCCATGGACACCTCGCAGCGGGGCATGGGCCTCGACTGGAGCGTGGCCAAGGAGCTGATCGCGCGCTCCCTCGCGGAGGCGCGGACCGTGCCCGGCGCGGCGCTGGCCTGCGGGGCGGGGACCGACCAGCTCGATCCCGTCCAGGCCCGCGGCGTCGACGACGTGATCCGCGCCTATGAGGAGCAGATGGAGCATGTCGAGGCCCATGGCGGGCGCATCATCCTGATGGCCAGTCGGGCGCTGTGCCGTGTCGCCAAGGGGCGCGACGAGTACCTCGCCGTCTATGGCCGCCTGATCGCGCAGGCGAAGGACAAGGTGATCCTGCACTGGCTGGGCGACATGTTCGACCCGCAGCTCGCCGGCTACTGGGGCTCCATGGACGTCGACCAGGCCATGGCGACCTGCCTTTCGCTCATCGATCGCCATGCCGGCAAGATCGACGGCATCAAGATCTCGCTGCTGGAGCGCGCCCACGAGGAGCGGATGCGCGCCATGCTGCCCGCCGGCGTGAAGATGTACACCGGCGACGACTTCAACTACGCCGACCTGATCGCCGGCGACGGCCAGCACATCTCCCACGGCCTGCTCGGCATCTTCGATCCCATCGCCCCCGCCGCCGCCGCCGCGCTCGACAAGCTCGCCGCCGGAGACCTCGCGGGCTACCACGCGATCCTGGGGCCGACCGTGCCGCTCTCACGCAAGATCTTCGAGGCCCCGACCCAGTACTACAAGGCCGGCATCGTCTTCCTCGCCTGGCTCAACGGCTTCCAGCAGCATTTCCGCATGGTCGGCGGCATGGAATCGGCCCGCAGCCTCGCCCACTACGCCGACGTCTTCCGCCTCGCATCGCAGGCCGGCCTGCTGGTCGATCCCGAGCGGGCCGTGTCACGGATGAAGGCGTTCCTGGCCGTGAACGGGGTGGAGCAGTAGGGCTGCACGACGATCCTGCGTCGTTCGACACGCCCGCTTCGCGGGCTGCTCAGGATGAGGAAGTGTGTGGTTTCGCAATCACAAAGGTCCTCATCCTGAGCAGCGGCCGGAGGCCGCGTGTCGAAGGACGCACCACCTCTCCGCGGCTCAGCAGTTCGAGCAGATGCTCCCCAGCGCCTTGGCATCCGAAGGCGCCTTCTTCGTCTGCACTTCGGACGGCTTGTCCAACGGCTTCACCCCGCCCTCCATGCTGTTGCCGGCCCGCCCCGTATCGGGAGCACCCGTGGCCTGTCCGCCCTTCGCCTGCCTCTCGCAGCCGGCGATCACGGTGGCGGTGAAGTAGTCGCGGTGGGCCAGCACCTCGCTGCAGGCCGGCGCTTGCCCGCCTCGGGCCGTCCCCTCGCTGCGCGAGCCACTCACGCCGCCGGTGGTGTCGCCCGGGCGCAGCGACCCCGTGTTGGAGAGCTCGTTCGTGCTGTTGGGCAGCGTGTTCGCACCCGTGGCGGGCGGAGCGACGGTCTGGGGCGCGGCTGGAGCGGGACCGCCCGGAACGTTCGGGATGGCGCCGGTCTGGTTCCCGATGGCCGGCGCGGTCCCGAGTGTTCCGCCGGCCGGCGATCCAAGCCCGCCGGCTGAGGGACTGCCGGCCGCCCCGGCGCCGCCGACCGAGCCGCCGGTCGCTCCTCCGGCCGATCCGGACGAGGAGCCGCCGCCGCTTCCACCGGACGATCCGCCACCCGATTGGGCGAAGGCGCCCGGGACGAGGGACGGCGCGAGCAGGCCGGTCGCCCCCGCCAGGGCGAGAGCGAGCGCAAGGCTGCGAACACGAGGGAAAGGGATGGGGGAATGGAGCATGTCATGCCTCCGGCCAGGAACGGGTCCCAGCCTGAACGCCCGCCGCGCGGCCCGGTTTCCGGGATTCGGGTGGTCACTCCATCATGAAGCGCCCCCCTCGCTCGTCCTGCCCGGGCTCGGCCCGGGCATCCACGACTTTGCTGGAGCCGGACCGAAGTCGTGGATGGCCGGGCCAAGCCCGGCCAGGACGCAGGGAGAGATCGAGCGCGAGGCGACAAGGCCCAAGGAGGCGCCGTCAGCGCAGCCGGACGGTCAGATCACGTTGCGCTCGAGCAGCGGCCGGTTGGCCGCAATCCGCTCGAAGCCGAGATCGCTCAGGTCGAGAGTCTTGTAGCCGCCATGCACGATCAGCTCGGCGATCCCGCGACCGACGGCGGGGGCCTGCTGCAGGCCATGTCCAGAGAATCCCGTCGCCACGTAGAAGTTCGAGCACTCGCCCGCCTGCCCGACGATGCCGTTGTGGTCGAGGCGGTTCATGTCGTAGTGGCCGGCCCAGGCGCGGCCGGGGCGGATCTGCTCGAAGGCGGGGATGCGCTCGGCGAGCGTCGGCCAGTAGTGCTCCTCGAAGAGGTTCCACTCGACCTCGAAGTCGGCGGTGTCCTCGGTCTCGTCGCGCATCGGGCCGCCGCCGCACAGGAACATCTGGCCCTCGGCACCCGGGCGTCCCTCCGGCCGGCACCACGCCCCCGACACGTCGATCAGGAGCGGCGCGCGGGCGACGTCGCCCTTGCAGTGGAAGGTGAAGACGCAGCGCTTGTGCGGGTAGACCGGGATCGCCACGCCGGCCTTCTCGGCCAGCACCCGCGCCCCGGAGGCCCCTGCCGCGTTCACGAGCGCGCCGCAGGCGATGCGCTGGCCGTCGGCGAGGCGGACCGCCGTCACCCGCCCGCCCTCGCGCTCGACGTCGACCACCTCTCCCTGCATGTACGTGACGCCGAGGCTGCGGGCCTTCTTGCGCAAGGCCTGCATCAGGCCCCAGCCGTCGAACCAGCCCTCGCCGCTCACGCCGTAGGAGCCGAGCTCGATTCCGTCCAGCGACAGGAACGGGAACCGCGCCGCGAGCGCCGCCTTGTCCAGGATGGCGATGTCGGCACCTTCCGCCGTTTGCAGCGCGTTGTTCTCGCGCAGCACCTGCGCGCCCTCCCCCGGGCTGCCGAGATAGAGATAGCCGCCCTCGTGCAGGTCGATGGCCGGCCGGTCGTCGCCCACCGCCAGCCGCTCGCCGATCTCGCGCAGGAAGCGGATGCCGAAGAGCGAGATGCGGATGTTCACCGCGCTCGAATACTGCTGCCGGATCGAGGCGGCCGAGAGCGCGGACGAGGAGAACTGGTAGGTGGGGTCCTTCTCGACGACCACGACCTGGCCGGTGAACGCCGGATCGCTCGCGAGATGATAGGCGACCGAGGAGCCGATGACGGCGCCTCCGGCGATGACGATGTCGGCGGCGGCCTGCACGCGCACTCTCCCGGCTTCATGATCCGCGCGCATGATTGCCCGATCATTCCGGCGGCGGCAAGCCCGCCTCGCCGCGGTCCGCGGCACATTCGGCCAGCAGCCACTCGCGAAACGCGGCCAGCGCCGGCCTCTCGCGCTTCTCGCGCGGGTAGACGAGCCAGTAGGACTGGCGGCTGGTGATCGGACGGTCGAACGGGATCACGAGCTGGCCGGCCCGCAATTCCTCCTCGACCAGGAAGCGCGGCACGACGGCGAGGCCGAGCCCCGCCGCGGCCGCGCGCGCCACCATGGCGAACTGCTCGAAGGTCGGCCCCATGGTGGCGCGGCCGGGCGAGACGCCCTGCGCCTGCAGCCACTCGGGCCAGGCCCGCGGGCGCGTCGCCTGTTGCAGGAGCGGGATCTTCAGCACGTCTTCCGGTTCGCGCAGGGGCGTCTCGGCGAGCAGCGAGGGGCTCGCCACCGGCACGATCGTCTCGCCCATCAGGGGATGCATCGCCGCGCCCGGCCAGACCGGGTCGCCGAAATGGATGGCCGCATCAAGGCCGTCGGCCGCGAAGTCGAACGGCACGATGCGGGTCGCGAAGGTGATGGTCACTTCCGGATGGGCGCGGAAGAAGCCCGGGAGGCGCGGGATGAGCCAGCGCGTGCCGAAGGTGGGCAGGATGGCGAGCCCCAGCGTGCCGCCCGCTCCGCGCAGCGTCATGGCCGACAGCGTGGCGGCCGCGATCCGGCCGAGCGCCTCGCGGATCTCGTCCGCGTAAGCCGTGCCGGCGGGCGTCAGCGCCACGCGTTGGCGGACCCGCTCGAACAGGGTCACGCCCAGCGAGTCCTCCAGCGTGGCGACCTGCCGGCTCACGGCGCCCTGGGTCAGGTCGAGCTCCTCCGCTGCGCGGGTGAAGCTGCCGTGCCGGGCCGCGGCCTCGAAGGCCTGCAGGGCCGAGAGGGAGGGAACCAGACGACGGGCATGGGCGGAGTTCATGAAAGGACCTCATCAACTCCTGAGAACATATCCGTTGCAATGGCGAGCCGAAAGCGGGAACCTGCGCAACGGGGCGGGCCTTCTTGGCCTGCCCTTTCGCATGCGCGCGCGATCCTGCTGTCAGACCCGCGCAAGACGATCCTGCTGTCAGACCCGCGCAAGACGAGGAGATCCCGATGCCGACCGCCCGCGACGAAGTGCTGCCTCTCCTCCTGCGCCTCGGCGTGCCGGAAAGCGTCTACCAGGCCGGCGGCCTGCCCGCGCGCTCCCCCGTGACGGGCGAGATCGTGGCCGAGCTCCGCCAGGCGACGGCCGCCGACGCGGCCGACGCGGTCGCCAGCGCGGCGGAAGCCTTCGCCGCCTGGCGCAAGGTTCCGGCACCGCGCCGCGGCGAGTTCCTGCGCCTGCTGGGCGAGGAACTGCGCACCGCCAAGGCCGATCTCGGCCGGCTGGTGACGCTCGAGGCCGGCAAGATCGTGTCCGAGGGCCTCGGCGAGGTCCAGGAGATGATCGACGTCTGCGACTTCGCGGTCGGACTATCGCGCCAGCTCTACGGCCTCACCATCGCCACCGAGCGCGCCGACCACCGCATGATGGAGACCTGGCATCCGCTGGGCGTCGTCGGCGTCATCACCGCCTTCAACTTCCCCGTGGCGGTCTGGTCGTGGAACGCGGCGCTCGCCTTCGTCTGTGGCGACCCCGTCGTGTGGAAGCCCTCGGAGAAGACCCCGCTCACGGCGCTGGCCGTGCAGGCCATCGTCGAGCGCGCCGCCGCCCGCTTCGGGGGCATCCCCGCCGGCCTCTCGCAGGTGCTGATCGGCGGCCGCGACCTCGGCGAGGTGCTCGTCGACGACCACCGCGTGGCGCTGGTCTCGGCCACCGGCTCGACGGCCATGGGCCGCCAGGTGGGTCCGCGCGTCGCCGCCCGCTTCGGCCGCTCCCTGCTCGAGCTCGGCGGCAACAACGCCGCCATCGTGGCGCCGAGCGCCGACCTCGACCTCGCGCTGCGCGGCATCGCTTTCGCCGCCATCGGCACGGCCGGCCAGCGCTGCACCACGCTGCGCCGCCTCATCGTGCATTCCAGCGTCTATGACGGCCTGATCCCGCGCCTCGCCAAGGTCTACGCCACGGCGAAGATCGGCGATCCCCGCGAGGCCGGCGTGCTCGTCGGCCCGCTCATCGACAAGGGCGCCTACGAGGGCATGCAGGCCGCGCTCGTCGAGGCCCGCAAGCTCGGCGGCGTCGTCCATGGCGGTCACCGCGTCGAGACCCTCGGCGGCCCCGAGGCCTTCTACGTCGCCCCGGCGCTCGTCGAGATGCCGGCCCATGCCGGGCCGGTGCTGCGCGAGACCTTCGCGCCGATCCTCTACGTCGTGCGCTACGACGACTTCGACGACGCCATCGCCATGCACAACGCGGTCGGCGCGGGCCTGTCGTCCTCACTGTTCACGCTGAACATGCGCGAGGCCGAGCGCTTCGTCTCGTCGGAGGGCTCGGACTGCGGCATCGCCAACGTCAACATCGGCCCCTCGGGCGCCGAGATCGGCGGCGCGTTCGGCGGCGAGAAGGAGACGGGCGGCGGCCGCGAGGCCGGCTCGGACGCCTGGAAGGCCTACATGCGCCGCGCCACCAACACCATCAACTACGGCACGACCCTGCCATTGGCGCAGGGTGTGACATTCGACATCATGGGCTGAACGGCCCGTCCGCGAGATCATTCCGGAACAGACCCGCACACTCGGACGACCTGGGAGAGAGACGATGACCGCCGCCCCCAAGACCAAGGACAAGCCCGCCCCTGCGTCCTTCCAGTGGGATGACGCCTTCCTGCTCGAGGAGCAGCTGACCGAGGACGAGCGCCTCATCCGCGACACGGCCCGCGCCTACGCGCAGGAGAAGCTGCTGCCGCGCGTCGTGGAGGCCTACGCCACCGAGAAGACCGACCGCGAGATCTTCAACGAGATGGGCGAACTGGGCCTGCTCGGCGTGACGCTGCCCGAGGACTACGGTTGCGCCGGCGCCGGCTACGTCTCCTACGGCCTGGTCGCCCGTGAGGTCGAGCGCGTCGACTCCGGCTATCGCTCCATGATGAGCGTGCAGTCCTCGCTCGTGATGTACCCGATCTACGCCTATGGCGACGAGACGCAGCGCAAGAAGTACCTGCCCAAGCTCGCGTCGGGCGAGTGGGTCGGCTGCTTCGGCCTGACGGAGCCGGACGCCGGCTCCGACCCGGCCGGCATGAAGACCCGCGCCGAGAAGGTCGCCGACGGCTACCGCATCTCGGGCTCCAAGATGTGGATCTCGAACTCGCCGATCGCCGACGTCTTCGTCGTCTGGGCGAAGTCGGCCGCCCACGGCGACCAGATCCGCGGCTTCGTGCTCGAGAAGGGCATGAAGGGTCTCTCCGCCCCGAAGATCGGCGGCAAGCTCAGCCTTCGCGCCTCGATCACCGGCGAGATCGTCATGGACGGCGTCGTGGTGCCCGAAAGCGCCCTGCTGCCCAACGTGTCGGGCCTGAAGGGCCCCTTCGGCTGCCTCAACCGTGCCCGCTACGGCATCTCCTGGGGCGTGCTCGGCGCCGCCGAGGACTGCTGGCACCGCGCGCGCCAGTACACGCTCGACCGCAAGCAGTTCGGCCGTCCGCTCGCCGCCACCCAGCTCGTGCAGAAGAAGCTCGCCGACATGCAGACCGAGATCACGCTCGGCCTCCAGGCCAGCCTGCGCGTCGGCCGCCTCTTCGACGAGGGCAAGGTCGCGCCCGAGATGATCTCGCTGGTCAAGCGCAACAACTGCGGCAAGGCGCTCGACATCGCCCGCGTCGCCCGCGACATGCACGGCGGCAACGGCATCCAGCAGGAATACATGGTGATGCGCCACGCCGCGAACCTCGAGACGGTGAACACCTACGAGGGCACCCACGACGTCCACGCCCTCATCCTCGGCCGCGCCCAGACCGGCCTGCAGGCGTTCTTCTGAGAGCGCCCGCCCCATGAACCCGCCCCTCCACGGCCTGCGCGTCCTCGAGCTGGCCCGCATCCTGGCCGGGCCCTGGGTCGGCCAGACGCTGGCCGATCTCGGGGCGGACGTGGTGAAGGTGGAGCGGGAGGGCCAGGGGGACGACACGCGCGCCTGGGGGCCGCCCTTCGTGCCCGGCGCCGACGGGGAACCCCTGTCGGCCGCCTACTTCCATGCCTGCAACCGCGGCAAGCGCTCCATCGTCGCCGACTTCGAGACGCCGGAGGGCCAGGCGCTGGTCCGGCGGCTGGCGCTGCACGCCGACGTCGTCATCGAGAACTTCAAGGTCGGCGGCCTGAAGAAATACGGCCTCGACCACGAGAGCCTGCGCAAGCTGAACCCGCGGCTGGTCACCTGCTCGATCACCGGCTTCGGGCAGGACGGCCCCTATGCCGAGCGGGCCGGCTACGACTTCATGATCCAGGCCATGGGCGGGATCATGGACGTCACCGGCGAGCGCGGCGGCGAACCGCAGAAGGTGGGCATCGCCGTCTCCGACATCTTCACCGGCGTCTACAGCGTCGTCGGCATCATGGCCGCGCTGCGCCGCCGCGACGAGACCGGCGAAGGCAGCCACGTCGACATGGCCCTCTTCGACACCACCGTGTCGATCCTCGCCAACCAGGCACTCAACTACTTCATCGGCGGCAAGGCCCCGACCCGCATGGGCAACGCCCATCCGAACCTGGTGCCCTACCAGGTGTTCCCGGTGGCCGACGGCCATCTGGTCATCGCGACAGGCAACGACGGCCAGTTCCGCAAGCTGTGCGGCATCCTCGATCTCGCGGCCGTGGCGCAGGACGCCGACTTCGCCACCAACGCCCTGCGCATCGCCCACCGCGAGCGCCTCGTCGGCCTGATCGCGGAGTGCACGAAGGCCTGGAAGCGTGACGACCTGCTGGCCGCGCTGGAGAAGGCGAGCGTGCCGGCCGGCCCGATCAACACCGTCGCCGACGTCTTCGCCGACCCGCAGGTCGCCTGGCGCGGCATGAAGGTCGAGCTCGATGCCCCGCACGTCGCGGGTGGCACCATGCCGACCCTGCGCTCGCCGCTGATGCTCGACGGCGAGGCCCAGGTCTCGCGCCGCCCGCCGCCGCGGCTCGGCGAACACACCGACGACGTGCTGGCCGATCCCGCCTGGGGCGGCTAAAGCCTTTCGCGACACCGTTGCCGTATCCCAGCGAGGACCAGCCCATGTCCGCACCGACGCCCCGCACCGGCGGCCAGATCATCGTCGACTGTCTCGCCGCCCAGGGCGTCGAGCACGTCTTCTGCGTGCCGGGAGAAAGCTACCTCGCGGTGCTGGACGCGCTGCATGACGCCTCGATCAACGTGACGGTCTGTCGCCAGGAAGCCGGCGCGACGATGATGGCCGATGCCACCGCGCGCCTCACGGGACGCCCCGGCATCGCCATGGTGACGCGCGGGCCGGGCGCCACCAATGCCGCGCACGGCATCCACATCGCCGAGCACGACTCGGTGCCGCTGATCCTCTTCGTCGGGCACGTCGAGCGCGGCGTGCGCGGCCGCGGCGCCTGGCAGGAGATCGACTACAGGGCCGTCTTCGGTTCGATGGCCAAGTGGGTCGTCGAGGTCGACGAGGCGGCCCGCCTGCCCGAGATCATCTCGCGCGCCTTCCACACGGCCATGCAGGGACGCCCCGGCCCGGTCGTCATCGCCCTGCCGGAAGACATGCTGCTGGACTGCGCTCCGGTGGCCGCCGGGCCGCGCGTCGAGCCGGTCGAGACCTGGCCGGGCCTCACCCAGATGGCCGACCTGCAGAAGCGGCTGTGGGCCGCCGAGCGTCCGATCCTGGTGCTGGGCGGCAGCGGCTGGTCGGAGACGGCCTGCGCCCGCGTGCGCCGCTTCGCCGAGCGCTTCGAGCTCCCGGTCGCCACCTCCTTCCGCCGGGCCATGCTGTTTCCCGGCGACCACCCGAACTACGCCGGCGAGATCGGGCTCGGCCCGAACCCGAAGCTGAAGGCCCGCATCGAGGCGGCCGATCTGGTGATCGTCGCCGGCGGTCGCATGTCGGAAGTGCCCTCCCAGGCCTACACGCTCTTCGACGTGCCGGTGGCGCGCCAGCAGCTCGTCCACGTGCATGCAGACGCCATGGAGCTCGGCAAGGTCTATCACCCGGCGCTCGGCATCAACGCCACGCCGGCCGCCTTCGCGGCGGCGCTGGAGACCCTGCAGCCCCCGAATGCCATCGCCTGGGGCGCCGCCACGAAGCAGGCTCGCGAGGACTATCTGGCCTGGACCGAGCAGCCGCCGGTCATTCCGGGCAAGTTCCAGTACGGCGAGGCCATGACCTGGCTGCGCAACCGCCTGCCGGAGAACGCCATCGTCACCAACGGCGCCGGCAACTACGCCATCTGGGTCGGCCGCTTCATGCGCTTCCGTCGCTTCGCCACGCAGCTCGCCCCGGTGTCGGGCTCCATGGGCTACGGACTGCCGGCCGCCGTCGGCGCCAAGCGCCAGTTCCCCGACCGCATGGTCGTGTGTTTCGCCGGCGACGGCTGCTTCCTGATGAACGGCCAGGAGTTCGCCACGGCCGTGCAGTACGACCTGCCGATCGTCGTGGTCGTCGTCGACAACGGCATGTACGGCACCATCCGCATGCACCAGGAGCGCGAATACCCCGGCCGCGTTTCGGCCACGCGCCTGAAGAACCCCGACTTCGCCGCCTATGCGACGGCCTTCGGCGGCCACGGCGAGCGGGTGGAGACGACGGAAGAGTTCGCCCCCGCCTTCGAGCGCGCGGTCGCGTCCGGCAAGCCCGCCATCCTGCATGTGCTGATCGACCCCGAGGCGATCACGCCGGCCACCACGCTGACCAAGATCCGGGAAGCGTCGCTCAAGAAGGGGTGAGCGGCCGAAGTCCAGATTGCTCCCACCTCTCCGAGTCATGGCCGGGCTTGGTGTTTAGACCGGGGAGATGGTGGACACCTGTTCGGGGA
>NZ_CAMFHB010000067.1 GCF_945952055.1 uncultured Alsobacter sp. | reverse complement strand
GTCCGTGATTTGAACCTGCGCCGTAGAGTGCCGTCGCGCACGTGCTTCGTGGACCTTTGATGGTCTTGTCGTGTGTAGCACATCCCTGCTACACAGAATCCAGAACCGTCGCGAGTTGCGGCGCAAAATCAACGACTTACCGATCCGGCTCCGGGAGCGCCGATAACCAGCCGCGCATCCTCCCGCCCCAGCCAGGCTCACCTAAGTCCTTGATTTTGCAAGTTTCGCCCCGTGGCTGGGGAGGAATCGCAGCTTTGCGGGCGCGCGCCCGACGGCACTGTAGCCGAAGCATTCACTCGTATCGCATGGCATCCAGATCCGCGATGAGCCCAGGCCCCGTGGGTGTCCACCGGAGCTTGCGCCGTGTCAGCGCGCTTGAGGCCGGCAGGTCCATCCCCGCAAAGATCGACATCCACCCGAACTGCTCCGCTACTCTCTCCGCCGGCACCACGACCAGGGGCAGACGGAGCCCGCGCGCCAGGGTCCCCGCGATGACGCGGAGCTCAATCCCTTCCTCCGCGACGGCATTGTAGCGGGCGCTAGCCTCCGCGGCCTCGATCGCAAGACCATAGAGCAGGGCGACGTCGCTCAGGTGGGCTGCCGACCAGCGGTTCCGGCCCTCGCCGACATAGGCCGCGGCGCCCTTCTCGCGGAAGATCGCGATCAGGGGTGTGATCAGGCCCTGATTGCGGGTGTCGTGAACCTGCGGCAATCGCGTCACCGAGACGTTGACGCCGGCATCCAGGAGCAACTGTCCGGCGCGCTCCCAGGCGATGCGCGTGCTGGGGTGGCTCTCGTCGAACACGTGTGCGACCCGTTCGGGATCGGTGAGATAGGCTCCCTGCGCGCGAAGCGCGCTGCGAAGTTCGCCGACTGGCACAACTCGGACAGACACCCCTCTGTTGGCCGCGATCGCGGCGTCGACGCCGGCGGCGTGTCCCCTCATCCAGCACAGCGGGATCTCGCGCATGAACGAGTGCTCGTCGCGTCGCAGGACATGTGGCGGCCTGCTGGCGCGGCCTGGAAAAATCCGGCTTGTGTGGAGATCCCCAACAAGAGGTGATTTCCGGGCGAAATCGTGTGAAAGTCGCTTTCGGAATTCGTTCGGATGTTGTCCGGGGTGAGGATGGGCAAGGGAATCGACGCGAGAGACTTCCACTTCGCTGGATTTCGGCTTGAGTCTGCACGTGGAACTTTGAGCGGCCCTGATGGACAGGACCACCGCATCCGACCGAAAACATTTTCTCTACTCGTTCACCTGCTTGAAAATCCTGGCCTGCTGCACGGCCGTCAGGAGCTCCTGGAAGCCGTCTGGCCTGGGATCGCCGTCACCGACGACAGCCTTACGCAATGCATCAGCGAGCTCAGGAAAGCCTTCGGTGCGCAAGCCGAAGAGATCCTCAGGACCGTCCCTCGACGCGGATACATCCTGATCGCGGAGGTCAAGGTCCACAGCTGGAATCTTTCGCCTGCGAGTCCTTCGTCGCCGGCAACGCCTCCGTTCAGCGCCAGCAAGGCCCGTGACCGGGAGGAGGCGCGACATGCCTCGGTGATCGTCGAGATCCCCGATGGCATTGCCCAGGCTGAAGCCTCGGGCCTTGCACTGCTGTCCGCCGAACTGGCGCGCTACGAAGATTTGAGGGTGAGACGCGCCGCGGGCCGCGAGCACGCGGACTACCGGGTGCGCCTCGTCGATGTCGATGGCGGATCTCCGCTCGTCTTTCTCGATGAAGCGAGCACGAACACCGTGCTGTGGTCCGAGCCTCAGGCCCGTTCGGAGGAAGCAGCGGGCCCGATCGATTCCGCACGCGAAATCCTCGCCAATCGGATCGCTCGCCAAGTCGCCGTCGACAGTCGGCGCAAAGCCCGGAACAAGGCGCACCACGACCGGACAGCCCGTGACTTGTGCCTTCTGGCAGCCGATCATCACCAAAGGGCGACAGAGCGGGACACTCTGCTTGCCATAGAGCTTCTCGAAAGTGCCGTTGCACTCGACCCCGACTACGCGCAGGCTCGAGCTTGGCTCGCCTATGCGATCCAACGCGGCTTCACGCAGGGCTGGGGGCCGGTGCGTGGCGAGGCGGCGCGGGATACGGCTCTGTCCATGGCCAGGGCCGCCCTGATCCTCGCGCCCTATTCCCCCCTGTGTCTGTCTCGCCTGGCTTACTGCATGATGCTGCATGGCAAGTGGAGCGAAGCCGAATCCACGGCTCGAATGGCGCTGAACGGCCCCTATCGAGGCGGAGTGAAGGTTCGGATTTCGAGCTGCGAGGTCCTGGCCCATGCCGTGCCAGGCGAGGACTCCATTGAATTGATGAAGGCCGTCTTGAAGCTCGACCCGTTCTGCGGACCCACGGTGTATTCCGTTCTGGGCCGCTGCCTTCTCATGGCTGGCCGCCCCGCCGAGGCCTTGCCCCACTTGCGCTGGTGCGCCACGCGCCTTCCGGACTACGCGCCGTGCCACCACTCGCTGGTCATGGCGTGTGTTGAGACAGGCAATATGCCCGACGCTTTGCTCGCTTGGCGAGAGATCCAGCGGATCCAACCCGGCTGGGATCCGACTGCACGAACAGGGCCCTGGTTTTTCGGCCGCCCGGCCGACGAACAGCGGATGCTGGATGCCGTGGAAGCCGTTCGGGCGGTGAAGATCCGCTGACCAGCGTCTCGCCATCGGTCGTCGGTGTCCTCGCCCGTCCCAAGCCCGGGCCCGCTCCATCGGGGCGGATCTATTCCGATCAATCTCGCTCCTCACGGCCGCGACCTCGGTCCGAACGATTCCTGAAAGCGCTCTTCTGAGATTTTCGGGAACACTTCGCCCGTGTCTCAGGACTGCAAATCTCATCAAGCGCATAAGGCCGCCACCCGCTGATGCACCGGCGGACCGGACAGGCCCGCACCTCCACTGTGTCGTGCGAGCTCGACATGCAACCTTGAAGCGAGATCCGTCATGAATCCCATCGCCCTCATCGTCGCCGGCTTCGGCTTGGCGGCAACGCTTTCGGCACCGGCCGGCGCGGCGCCCATCGCGGGCTTGCGCGGCGATGCCGTCGCAGTCGCATCCAGCAATATCGTGACCGTCTCCGGCGGCTGCGGCCCAAATGCCTGGCGCGGCCCCTGGGGCCACTGCCGTGACACGCCCTATTCCGGACCGCTGCCGGGCGGCGGC
Source organism: uncultured Alsobacter sp. (assembly GCF_945952055.1). Classification (GTDB taxonomy): domain Bacteria; phylum Pseudomonadota; class Alphaproteobacteria; order Rhizobiales; family Beijerinckiaceae; genus Alsobacter. The sequence goes on along the minus strand of NZ_CAMFHB010000067.1, from coordinate 27,125 downwards.
TGGACCGGCGGGCCGCAGAGGCCAGCCGACTACTACGGCAACGGCTGCCCTCCCGGCTATTGGCACGGCCCCTGGGGTCACTGCCGCGACACGCCGTATCACGGCCGTCTGCCTGGCGGCGGCTGGAAGTGATCCGCAGCGACCACTGACCACCGACCAGATCCACACCGGAGTTTACCCATGTTCAAGACCACTCTTTCAGCCGCGGCGATCGCGGTGACATTGTTCGGCCTCGGTCAGGCCCAAGCCCAGACCGTCCAGCCCGCCCCGGTCCAGCCCGAGCAGATCCAGATCATCGAACTGCACACTGCCCAGGATGCAGCGGCTGTCCTCGATGCGCGACTGGCCGCGCTGAAGACGGTGATCGGCATGACTGCCGACCAGGAGAAGCTCTGGGCCCCGCTCGACGCGGCCATACGCCAGGTGGCGCGCAACGCCGCCGACAGGCGTGTCCAGCGCGAAAGTGCCGCGCAGCCGCAGGACTTCGTCGACATCCTCACGCGCAGCGCCGATGCCGAGGCTGCCCGGGTGGCAGACGTGAAAAGCGTCAGCGGCGCGCTGAAGCCCCTCGTGGCCTCCCTGTCCGAGGCCCAGCGCCGACGCATCCCGGCTTTCCTGGGCATGCGCGAGGGCCGCTACGGCCAGCCGCAACCGCTGGCCGAGCTCTGGCTGTTCGAGGATGAGAATTGAGGTCCCGCGGGGGCGGGCCGACGGGCGCCCGCTCCCTCTTCCGCACCCCTGCCAATCTCTGGAGCCAATGCCGTGTCTAGCGCCTCCCCGGACTTATCCCCCCGTACACCGTCGAGCGTCCTGATCGTCGGCGCGGGACCCGTCGGCCTGACTCTGGCTGTCGAGTTGACCCGCTTCGGCATCCCCGTCCGCATCATCGACAAGGCGGTGGGGCGCACCGACAAGTCCAAGGCCATCGTGCTGTGGAGCCGGACCCTGGAGCTGCTGGATCGCCAGCCAGGAGGTGCGGCGGCCTTCGTGGCGGCGGGCTTCAAGGTGGACACGGTGGGTTTCGTGGCTCACGGCCAACCGATTGCGCACGCCAGCGTGAGTTCCGCACAAACTCCTTTTGCCTTCGCACTCATGTTGCCGCAGTCGGAGACCGAGCGCCTGCTCGAAGAACGGCTGGAGGCGCTCGGCGTGACGGTCGAACGCCAGGTCGAGGTCGTTGCCCTTGCGCTGCGCGACGACGGCGTGGACGCCACTCTGCGGCACGCCGACGGACGGCAGGAGACGGCGCCGGCCGACTGGCTCGCCGGCTGCGACGGCGCGCACAGCATCGTCCGCCACACCGTCGGGGCACAATTTACCGGCACAACGCTGGACAGCGACTGGGTGCTGGCCGACATCCATATGACCGGCTACCCCGTTCCCGACACGCAGGTCACCATCGCCTGGCACGAGGACGGCGTCTTCGTCGTCTTCCCCATGTCTCCGGGCCGCTACCGCATCATTGCCGACACGCCGCCCTCCGGCGCGGCGCATCCACCAACCCCGACGCTGGACGACATCCAGGCCCTGATCGACCGACGCGGCCCTGCCGGGATGAGGGCCTTCGATCCGGTCTGGTTGGCAGGCTTCCGCATCAACGGGCGCAAGGTCTCGCGGTATCGGTGGGGACGGGCGTTCCTGTGCGGGGACGCCGCCCACGTGCACAGCCCCGCCGGTGGCCAGGGCATGAACACGGGCATGCAAGACGCCTTCAACCTTGCGTGGAAGCTCGCGCTGGTATCGCGCCGCGTGGCAGCCGACGGCCTGCTCGACAGTTTCAGCGTCGAGCGCAGCGCCGTCGGTGATCAGGTCCTGGCGGCCGCGGAGCGGCTGACGACGATCGGCACCACCAAGAACCCGTTTCTCCGGCTGGTGCGCAACACCGTCGCCCATGTCGCGTTCGGCATCCCCGGCATCGAACACGCTTTCGCCCAGACGATGACCGAGCTGTCGATCGGCTACCCCGAGAGCCCCTTGACCAGCGGGTCCGCTGCCGGGCTCGACGGCCCGCGGCCGGGGCAGAGACTGCTGGCGGACCGACCCTTCGGGACAGGAGAGCTGCCACGCTTCGCGCTGCTGGCCGCCGCCACGGAGCCGGCGCTGCGCCTTCTGCAAAGCTATCCTGCTCTGCTCGAGGCGGACCTCCGCGAGCCTCCCGACCGGGCGGGTGCGTGGCTCGTCCGGCCCGACGGCTACGTCGCGGCCGTGGCCCGGTCGCACGATATGGCGGCAATCGAGGCGTGCCTCGCCCAGGTGGCCCTGTCCGCCGGGGCAGACCCGGCCGCCTGATGCTCCTTGCATCCGGCGGTCCGGGTCCGCGCCATCACCTCAGGACAGGATCACCATGACGACGGAGCCCTACATCGATGTGGTGATGCGCAAGCTCGCCGCCCGGCGCCAGGCCGTGGTCCTGATCTGCGGAGACACGCCGTGGCGCGCCGACGAATTTCGGCGCTGCATCCATCGCTACGCCCGCGCCCTTGGGTCCCAGGGCCTCGGGCCCGGCGCACTGGTGGCGCTCTGGGCGTCGAACTCGGCGCAGGCGCTCGCCATCCGCTATGCCGCCAACCTGATCGGGGCTGCGACTTGCTTCCTCTCGGCGCCGGAAACTCCGCAGGCGCGCTCGGCGCTGCTGCGGACGATGGCGCCCGATCTCGTGGTGGTCTTCCCGGAGACCGCCCACCTGCTCCCGGCCGACGTCGGCGTGCCCGTGGTGGCCGCCGGGGAAACCGGACACGGGCTCCCGCGGCTCGACATCCTTGCCGATGGGGCCGTGGCGGATCCGGTCGCGTCCGTCGCACGTCCCGGCGACCTGGCCATCATCGTCTCTTCCGGGGGCAGCACGGGCGTTCCCAAGGGCAGTTGCAGGAGTTTTGCGAGCTACGCTGCACTGGCGGTCACGGACGACAATCCGGGGCGGCGGCAGCTGGTGAACGGCAAGCTTGCCTACCTGTCCCAGGTGCTGGTCGACCAGACGCTGACCGGCGGCGGCCTCGTCATCCTGAGGGATCACGTCGATCCCACGGACACGCTCGTCCAGATCGAGCGCCATGCCATCACCGACCTCTTCCTGGTCGAACCCCAGTTATTCTCCCTCATGAATCATCCGAGGCTGGCCGATGCCAACCTCACCAGCCTCCGCCGGCTGCTGCACATCGGCGCTTCCGCGCCCGCGACGCTGCGGCGTCGCGCCGTCGAGCGCTTCGGGCCCGTCCTGGTGCATACCTATGGCGCCAGCGAAGCCGGGCTGGTCAGTCGGCTCGGATCCGACGGGTATGCGGCCGACCCCGAGGCCCTCTCCAGCGCGGGCCGGATTCTGCCGGGCGTGGAGGTGAGGCTGCGCCGGCCAGACGGCATGATCGCAGGTCCAGGCGCGGCTGGGACGATCGAGATCCGATCCGGGGCAATCGCAGCCGGTTACCGCAACGCTCCGGAGCGCACGGCCGCAACATTCGTCGACGGCTGGTGCCACACCGGCGATCTCGGCCGCTTCGACGCGGCCGGGCGGTTGCACGTGCTCGGGCGGGCGGTCGACATGGCCCGGGAGGGCGGCAAGTTGATCTCTCCCACGATGATCGAGAACCTGCTGTGCCGCGACGCGTCCATCCGCCAAGCCACGGTGGTGCGGGACGCTGACGCGCGCCGCTGGGTGGCCCTGGTTCAACGTGCGAAGCGGTCCTTTGACGGCGATCGTGCCATGGGCCTTCTTGCCGGCGCACTGGGCAAAGCCGTCGCCGAGGCGACCACGTTAGTACCGATTGATCACGTGCCCCTCACGGAGCAAGGCAAGCCGGACCGCGCCGCAATCTTGCGCCTTCGTCCAGTTTAGGCCCTGTGCGCTCCGGCTGAACAGGCAGGAGGATTCGGCGTACAGGCGGCACGTGTTGTGGCAGCACTTTTCAAGGGTGTGGCTTCGCGGCCCTCATGCCGAATCCCACGCCCGCAAGTGCCACGGGTGTCGTTCGGTCAAGCGGACAACAAGTCTGGAAAAAGGTCTGCGAGTGAAGCGCCGGGCTCCCACAGTTCTGCACGCCAACCGCAATCACGTGCCGCCTTCACGTTCGGCGCGCTGTCATCGATAAAGAAAATCCTTTCTGCACTCACGCGACGACTAATTTCCTTGTAGAATTCATGGTGGGGCTTACAAATCCCAATCTCCGCCGCGTAGTGGATCGCCGAAAACAAACTCTTGAGCGCCATAACATCCCAGGTGTAAGCGGCGCGCTCGTGTTCCTGGACTGTCGCGAGGTGCATCTCCACACCAACGCTGCGGAGATGGGAAAGCTGTTCGTATAGGTCTTTGTCTATGAAAGCGTCATTCGCGAACCAATATGAAATCAGGGTTTCTGCGCTCAAGTGGGGCGCGATGACGGCGAGACTCGCTTCCAGTCGATCTCGCAGTGAAGCGCGACCATGGACTACATCGCCCCAATGCCGTCGAAAGAATCCTTCCTGTAGCGCTTTCTTCGAAAGGCCAAGGTCGCGCTCAAGATTTGCAGCCCAACCCTCTGGATGCGGGTGCCTGACGATCACGCCATCCACATCGACCATCAGAACCTTCGTGTGCATCGGCCTCTCTCTTATCGTCTGCTCGACGTCGTCCGGCATTTCGCACCGGCACCACGGCGCCATCAGACTTTCCCGCTCGGCGCGTCGGACCCGTCACCCAGACCAGTCCATCATTACGTCTTGGACCCGTTCGCAGTTCGTCCGTAGGCACAGACCGACGACACGCCCCCTTGATGCACCAAGCGGCAACACGTCACCGATGAGCACCTATTGTCCGTCGGCATAGACCAACTGGTTGATGTCGCCGCGTTGTGGCGGCTTATGGCCAACCTATTCTGGTTTGGTGGCGCTACAAGGCGGCGAGCGCCCTCATACGCGATGAGGCTATGATGCACTGAACGCGTTTTGGAACCGCACGTGGACGACAGACTGCACGACCGACCCGTTCGCCTCATGGTTCGACTGCTCTATCTTGGCGCAGGATGTCTCATCATATCGAGCGTTCTGATCCTATGGTCGCCCCATCGTGCGGAGATAGTCATGGCGTCCGATGGAACCGTTGTTGAGCACCTTCCCGATGGACTTGTTTCAGGTAGGCTACGAAATGGCCAGCGCTTGCCCGTGTTGCGGTGTGAAGACACAAAGTCGACTATTGAACCGGTCGTGGCCTACGACCGAAGGGGGCTTCTAATCAGAGACGGCGAGTACACAATCAACCGCTTTCCTGTGTGGCAAAGACTGGATCTTCCGTTCGTATGGTCGTGTCCTCGCCCATCAGCGAGCGCGTCCATTCCCTGATGCACTTCTGCACCCCTACGTCACGTAGCTGCTCAGGTGGCCTCTTGGTTGTCGTCCACGTCCTCAACTGAGACATGCACGACCGTCGCGTCAATGGTCCCAAACGCACCAGCGCACGGCTCAAGTGTCACGCGGTGTTTGGGAGCATGTATCCCAATTCCGACCAGGCTGTTGTGATAGGTCAAGGGCGGACAGGCACTGATGGACAGTCCACCCAACACGTTCGGTGGGCCAAAACCTTTCAAGGCAACTTCGGCAACGTCCTTGAGCGAGAGGGCGATGGCCGCATGTTTGAACGGCTCTCCGCGACGTGGACCCGCACAACTCGTCGTCGCAACAAACCTGACAACAGCACCGTGGTCGCGGTGCACAGAGAGTTCCACGAGTTCGGCTGACTGGAAGTTCGGTTCGCCTCCGAACCAAGCAATCAGTTTGCCGCCGCCTGAAATCTGGTCCCACATCTCCGTCGCCACCTCACGCTTCGCGGACGCGCCACACCCGTTCCCCGGTGAATTCGTGTGTGGAGCCGTCAGGGCAACTCAATGCCCACACCGCGCTGTCGCTGCCGTCAGACAAGACGTTCAGCGTGGCACCAAGGTCGAACACAAAGCTTGTTGCGTTACTGGCAGCATCGACGGTAACGGCGAGCAGTCGCTGCCCGTCTATCTCGCGCGCAGCAGCGACAACCTCGTCAATGGCTGCATCGCTGTCTGCGAACTTCCCGTGGCCGATCTTCGCCTGCCAGCCGCCATGCACCCACAAGGTATACTCACCGATGGGTTTCACCACGCGGTGCGAAGCGCTCCTCTGCAAACGTTCTGACGTGGACCGAGACTGATACGGTTCACGGATCATGAGAGAGGGCTTGCCGAACTCAAACGAGAGCATGTTTCCATGACCGCGTTGGACCGACCAGCATGGCAGACCAATGATCAGAGCGAGCACGCCGTCGAAGTCCTGCACTGTCACCGCGTTTGTCTCGTGTTTATCTGGCCACTGAGCGCTCGTCATGACGGCGCAGGTATCTCAGCCGTCACCTCATCAGCAAAGGCCGCATCGATGATGGGACGGACCGGGTGGCCCGGTTCGAGCCAATGTGCGGCGATGTGGCGGACGAAAGCGTCGGGTTCTGACGGTATGTTGGATGGGCTAAGGACGTGGGTTGACGCGTTCAACAAGGCCGTGAGCGTTGGGCGGTGGTAGAGGTACAGCGCACCACCACGGATACAGCAATCTTTCGCATGGAAAGCGATCGCGGAAACGCCTTTAGCTTCGGCTGTTGCGATCAACTCGCCCAGGTCGGCTTGCAGGATGCGGGTAACCGTCCGCATCGGCAGATAGCCGATGGCCTTCGTCGGCCCGACAAGCGCCAGGTCTTTGAGGACGAAGGCTCGTTCGACGGGATCTGTGATCGTGAACTGCTTACGAACCATAGGCCACGCGTTGGGACGCCACCGCGATCATTCAGCGGCAGGTGGCTGCGGATGGCAAACGCGATCGGGATCCATCATGAACAGCCGGTTCCCGCAGCTACGCGGACGAATTCAGCTTCGTACGCCCGCCGCTCACGTCGCGAGAAGCGCGTGGTCCAGCGCATGGACCGTTCGCCCCAGGCGTCCCGTCATGGTCTCACCGGCCACGAGCGCGTTCACGATCGCTTCCTCGGTGGCGTCGACGGCCGCTTCGAACACCGTGTCGATGTCGCCTGAGACGAAGGTCAGGGAGCCCAGACCGGCGTCGCTCTGGGCGAGCGGGTCTCCCGCGGTCGTGAAGGCCAGGAAGATGTCTCCCGATCCGTCGCCGCCGAAGGAGCCGGTGCGGGCCATGCCCAGCACCATGCGCCGCGCCACCCGCTGCAGCTGCAAAGGGTGGAGAGGGGCGTCGGTTGCCAGGACGCCTATGAGGGAACCCTGGTCGCGCGAGAAGACGGTCGGCGCCCGGGACATCGTGCCGACGGGCTTGCCCAGGATGCTGAGGTTGCGCCGCCGCCCGAAATTGGCCTGCACCAGCACACCCAGGTGGTGGGTTGCGCCGCCGATGGAGAGCTGCCGCGAGGCGGTGCCGGTGCCTGCCTTCAGCTCATAGGCAATCATGCCGGTCCCGCCGCCCTGGCTGCCTTCGGGCACCGGACCTGAGGCGGCCGTATCGAGCGCCGCGCGGACATGCTCGTCCGTGATGGCCTGGGTGTCCATGTCGTTGAGCCAGTTGTCGCAGGTCTCGGCGACCACGGGCAGCACCCATCCATGGTCGCCGGGGCTCGCGGAGCGCTCGCGTGTCCAGCCGACGGCCGCCCGATGCGCCACGCCCACCGCGTGGGTGTTGGTCAGGAGCACGGGTCCGCGGAACCAGCCCGCCTCGCCCACCCAGTGCAGCCCGGTCATCTCGCCATTGCCGTTGAAGCTGTGCGCTCCGGCCCACACCGCGCTCCCGCCGTGCTCCTTCGGGACGATCGCGGTCACGCCCGTCCGGATCGCGCTGTCGCCGTCTCCTTCGATCAAAGTCGTCAGGCCCACGCGAACGCCGGGCACATCCGTGATGGCGTTGAACGGCCCAGGGCTTCCGGGGAAGGCGAGCCCGAGATCCCGTGCTCGCCGCTTTTGCGTCGTCATCCGTGTGCTCCGATCGTGCGGTTCAGACCGTTCGCCCGTCATAGCCGGGCGACGCTTCTCTCTCCCGGGCCAGGAAGCTTTCGAAATCCGGACCGGATGCGGTGCGCTCGAGCCTGCGGGCCTGCTCGTCCAGCCGTTGCAGGGCGGCCAGCCTGTCGGTGTTGTCGAGCCGGGCCTGCGAGACGGCGGACTTCATCACGCGGATCGTCTCGTCGTACACCTTGAGCGGCACGGGAAAGGGATGCCCGTCCTTGCCGCCGTGGGCCAGTGAGAACCGGGCCGGGTCGCTGAAGCGGTAGGGCGTCCCATGGACGACCTCCGCCACCATCGCGAGCGCCTCGACGGTCCTCGCCCCGACACCGGGGGTGAGCAGCACGTCCGCGAAGTCCCGCGGCCCGTTCTCGGCGGCGGCCGCCAGCGCCCCGCGCAGGCGCCGCAGCATGACGTCCTCGCCCCGCACGTCGTGGTGGCTGGGCATGACGAGGTGCGGCAGAAGGAGCTGGCTGGTCGGCGCCGGCTCGGGCTCGGGCTCGGGGACCTCCGTCAGGGCCGCCGCTTTCCGGGCGATCCCGTCGGGGCCCAGCGTGCCCAGGATGTCGAGCTGGGCGCGCCGCGAGGCGTCGGCGCGCCTGTCGGTGAGGTTCACGATGGTCCCGCCGCCGCGGCCCTCGATCGCCGCATGGGGCGCGTCGACGAAGCTGGTCAGCCCTTCGGACTGCCAGTGGTAGCGCCTCGCCTGGCGCAAGGCGCCGTTCATGCCCTGCTGGACGACCACCCACTGCCCGTCATCCGTGACGATGAAGCCGTGCAGGTAGAGCTGGAAGCCGTCCTGGACGGCCGCGCTGTCGACCTTGGCCACCAACCGGCTCGCCCGGGCCAGCTCCGACCCGTCGAAGCCCACGCGGTGCGCGATGGCCGTCAGCTCGCCGGGCGTCTTGCGCGAGTGGGTGCCGCGGCCGCCGCAGACATGCAGGCCCAGCTCTCTCGACCGCGGCGAGAGACCTCGTTTCAGCGCGCCGATCACGCTGGTGGTGATGCCCGAGGAATGCCAGTCCATCCCCATCACGGCGCCGAAGGATTGGAACCAGAACGGGTTGGCCAGCCGGCGCAGGAACTCGTCGCGGCCGTAATGCAGGATGATGGCTTCGCCGATCACAGCGCCCAGGCGCGACATCCGCTGGCCCAACCAGGCCGGCACTCGTCCCCCGTGCAACGGCAGGTCCGCGCGACCGCTTCGCTGGGCCATCCAGGTCCCCCGTGGTTTTCGTCTCGACGCAGGCCGCGGAAAGCCGGCGCGCTCCCGACGTCGCGTCTGCCTATCATACCGCGCACGGCGGCGGGTTGCCTGGGTCCGCGGCGCCCGTCGTGAGGTCGCGCCCCGGGACGGACGACCGATCCGGGGACGACATTCAGCAGGACGCCGAGGGCGTCCTGCTGGTGGGCGAGGCCACGACCGCCGGAGATGCCGTCAAGAGGGCTGTCTCTCGCCCCGGCCGTCGCCGAGACGGCCATCAGCGGCTCGGACGCGGATGGGACCGTGTGCCGGCTCCCCGTCTGCAGCTCGCGCTTCGGGCGCGGCAGACAGGCGAGGCCCTTGCGCAAAGGTCAGCGGCCAGGACCGGGCGCGTGAAGGCGGATCACTTGCTCGTGGGCAGGGCGTAGACGACCAGCTGATCGCCCACCTGGTCCTTCAGGATCGTATTGCCACCCGCGGCGAAGGCCACGTACTCACGCCCCTTGTATTCGTAGACGGCCGGGTTCGACACTGCCGGGGCCTGGACGATGTCGGACCAGAGTTCGCGGCCGTCGGCGAGGGAGTAGGCTCGGACCTTGGCATCCATGGAGGCTCCGATGAAGATCACGCCGCCGGCGGTGACCGCGGGGCCGCCGATCGTGACCGACCCCAGGGACTCCGGCATGTAGAACCCCCACTTCTGCGACGCGCCGATCGGCCGGCGCCACTTGATGTCGCCGGTGGTCATGTCGATCGCCGCAATCTCGCCGAAGGGCGGCTCCCAGCACGGCATGCCGAGCCAGTTCAGGGCATTCTGGAGCGACATGCCGTAGGGCGCCCCTTCCTGCGGGTAGTAGCCCTGCTCGTTCCCCGAGCCCGAGGCGAGCTTTTCGTATTCCTGCCGGGGATAGAGCTTGATGTACTGGACCACGTGGGAAAAGTTGACGATCGCGGTTTGGCCCTTGGGGTCGTAGCCGGCGCCCCCCCACTGAACGCCGCCGGCTGAATCGGGATAGGTGAAAGCTCCTTCACCCCTGTGTGTGGGGGGTGTGTACATTCCCTTGTACCAGAGCTTGTCCCACAGCCGCGTGCACTCGCCGAACCCCACCATGTTGGCGACGCTCCAGATGCCCGGCTTTTTCGATTGGTCGAGCAACGGCGCCGGCTTGGTCGGGAACGGCTGCGTGGGTGCGTAGACTTCGCCCTGGACACTGCCGTCTCCTCCGGGAACCGGCCGCTCCTCGATGGGCCAGACGTCCTGCCCCGTGCGCCGGTCCACCACGAACAGGAATCCCATCTTGGTGGCCTGCATCAGCGCCGGGATCTGCTTCCCGCCCACGGTGATGTCCATCAGGGTCGGCGCCGAGTTGATGTCGTAGTCCCAGATGTCGTGGTGGACCCATTGCCGCGACCAGACGACTTCGCCGGTCTCGAGATTCAGCGCGGTGGTCGAGGTGGCGAGCGGGATCTTCTCCGTTCGATTGCCGCCCCAGTAGTTTGGCGAGGGGCTCGACACCGGCAGGTAGACGAGTCCCAGGCCCTCGTCGACGGACATGGCCGTCCAGACATTGGCGGTGCCGGTGCGCGCCGCGACCTCCTGGGGGAGGGCCGCGAAGGACCACTGCCGTTCGCCCGTTTGCGGGTCCAGCGAGAACACCGTGCCGGGAGGGGCTTCCGCATAGGCCCAGTCCTTGCCGGCCCAGCCCAGGATCAGATGGTTGCCCGTGACGGTGGGGGGCTGCAGCAGGGACAATGGATACTTGTTGTTGACGTCGTTCCACTGGTTGACATCCACCACACCGCTCTTTCCGAACCGGGGACAGAGCTTGCCGGTGTCCGCATCAAGGGCGAAGAGCTGCGCATCCATGGTGCCGAGATAGACGATCTTCTGGCACGGCTCGCCGGCGATCGGGGACCGGCTTTCCCAGTAGGCGACGCCGCGGTTCTTGAGAGCCGGTTGGGTCAGAGCCTTCAAGGTCGACTTGGAATCGAAACTCCATTTCACGGCCCCTGTCCCGGGGTCCAGGGCAATGACCCGGTAGAACGGCGTGCCGACATAGAGGGTGTCATTGGCGAAGATCGGGGTCGCCGACCAGACGGAGGTCGGCAGGTTGCCCGAACCGTCGGAGGCATCGCCGGTGTGGAATTCCCAGGCCTTCGTGAGGGATCCGACGTTCTCGGCGGTGATCTGCGTCAGCGGGGAGTATTTCTGACCGTTGAGCTGCCCGTGAAACGTGTTCCAGGTCGGCCGGTCCGGGACGAGCGGTATCGGCCTTTGCTCGGGCAGGCGGCCTGTCGGCTGCTGGGCACCGGCAAGGCCGGGCGCGGCGGGCGATCCGCTGGGCGCGGGGGCCGTGGGTCCAGATTGCGCGGGTTGCTGGTTCGTGGAGGACGGACCCTGCTGTTCCGCGCCAGGGATCCCGCCCGATGTGGCGCCCGGCTTGCTGGTATCGTTCTGAGCGGCGGCAGGGTGGGCCAGAACAGCCATCGTCAGTGCGACAAGTGTCGCGGCCAGCGGGGCCGGCCGGACAGCCGAAACGTGCGAACGCAGGCTCATGCCACGTCTCCAACCGTGCGACGCCGGGTCGTCAGCGTGAGACCAAGCCCCACCAGGACGATGAGGATGGCCGCCATGAGCCACCAGGCGTGCAGGAAATAGCCTGCGCTCAAGGTCCCGATCGCGCCGAGAACTCCCAGGAGCCAGAACAGCCAGAACACCGCCCCCCGCGTGGCGGTGCGCAGGATCAGGCCATCGACCACGAGCGCCACGCTCGAGCCGATCACGAGCAAGGCGCCCGGGGCTCCCGTAATGCCGGTGAGGGGCGTCAGGTACGCATATGCGCTCAGGAGAACGCCTGCGGCCCCCGCGATCATGATGACCAGCGGGCCGAGGGGCCTGCGTGAAATGGCTGTCAACTCTGCCTCCACATGCGCCGCGCCGACCGGGCCGAACCACACGGTCTTCGGGTCAGTGGTTCAACTTCGCCGCCGAGCGCTGGTTCCCTCGTGGCCGCGGGCGATGTCGTCTCGCCCCGCGAGCGTCGAACTCTCCATCTCTGGAAGGGGCTGCTTGGCCTGGCTTCGGGGACTGCAGCACCGAGCTGTCCCGGCCGCCGCGACACGCGCATCCGTCACTGCACCGGCATCATGCGCCGAGCCCCTTCGACACGGGCTGCAGGGTCTTCAGTGAGGATAGCCGGATTTACCTCAACCGCTCCGACGACGAGAGCGCAAGCTTACCCCGGTTCATCACACGTCCAGCACCAGACGTGTCCCGTGGCAGCGGGACACACAGATCGTCATCACGGTGTTCGAGGCTTGCTCAGCTGGGGACAGAAAACCGTCGCGATGGTCGGGAGTGCCCGTGATCACACGGGTCAGGCACTGTCCGCACACGCCCTCCTGACAGGAGAACGGCACGTCCAGGCCCGCGTCCAGCAGCGTTTCGAGGATCCCCTCGTCAGGTCGGATGACAAAGCGTCTGCCCGCTCGCGCGAGCACGACTTCGAATTCCCCTTCCGCGAGCGCCCCGGCCTCGCCGAGCGCCTCGTCATCGGACGACGACATGGATGCCCCAGCTATTGGGCCGCCGACCGGTCGGCATAGCGCTTCTGTTCCGCGGCCAGCTTGCGGGCGAAGAGGCGTTGCACCTGAACCGATCCGGCGTCGGCCTTGAGGATGACCTGCGGCGGCAGTTGGCCGAGGTCGATACGGCGCTGCACCGCCTCCACGACGACGAGATCTTCGTTGAACGCCTTTGTCGCCTGCTCGGTGACGTTGCGCTCGCAGGTCCGGTCATCGAGGGCGAAGTTCCTCAGCAGGAACCAGAAATAATGCGTGGTCTTGTCGGTCTCGGGCGTCAGGAAGTCGATGCCGCGAATACAAAGAAGTCGGCTGCTGTCGCCGCCACGGAGGCTGACCGAGCGGGTGAGCGAGTCGGCCGCCAGATCGAGATCTTCTGGCGAGATGCTGTCGGCCGGCGCGGTGCCTGTGTCGATGATGCACAGTGATGGCGGGGCGACGCGATAGACCTGCCAGCGGTGGACATTGCCCTTGTAGTTGCCGAGGCTTTGGAAGAACGGTGCGGGCGGACTGTCACGCACGATGCGGGTCACGGCGACATGATCCTCGTGAACGGAGGTCTCGATAGGAAGCTCCGCCTCGGTCGAGTTGCTGAGGGTCTTGGCATGGACGTAGGTCACGTGGGACGGATCGATGAGGTTGTCCGTCATCAGCTGGTAGCCGCCCTTGTAGTGCATCCGCTCGCCGCGGGAGGGAGCCCACTGGCCGTCGCTCATCTGCGGAATGTCGATGATGAGGGCGGGGTCGGCTTGTTCGGCATCGCCCATCCAGATCCAGATCCAGCCGTACCGCTCGACCACGGGGAAACTGCGCGTGCGGGCGTTGCGCGGAATGGTCTCCTGCCCGGGGATGCGCACGCAACGGCCCGAGCCGTCGAACGTCATTCCGTGGTAGCCGCACACCACCGTATCGCCCTGCACATAGCCGCCTGACAGAGGCATGAACTTGTGCGGGCAGGAGTCCTCCAGCGCGACGACGGACCCGTCGTGCCGGCGAAAGAAGACCAGCGGAACGTTCAGGATGGTGCGGGCCAGGATCGTGCGGGTCACCTCGTGGTGCCAGGCCGCGACGTACCACGTGTCCTTGATGAACATGCCTGTGTGCTCCTGCCGGTTCGGAGCGCTGCCACGGCAGCTGGCGCGGCTTCTCGATGAGCGGCCGGGCCGGCGTCGAGGCGAACGGTCCTCGGGATGCGTTTCCGAATTTTCTAACGCTTGTAAGTTTTTTGAACGTTAGCCCGGGTGTTCAGGATGCGCAAGCAGGGACGAGAGCTTGATTTCGGGCTTCCGAGGTTCTTGAACATACTGGAGAACTGAGCTTGCGAGACTCCGGTTTCATCCTCTCGGCACAAGTGGAGAGAAGAAGCCGGCAAGGTTGCGCGGCCTTTCAAAGGGGGCTGAAACCGCTCTTCCGGGTCCCTGTTCCAGGGGTTCGATGTCCTTGGTTGGCCCGATTTTGTCCCTGTTCCGCAACCACGGACTTGCACGGACAACGCACAGTCCCGGCGGAATTGTCCATGAAGAGGGGGCAAAACGGCCCGCGATCTTTCATCGCGATCCGTGACAGGAACGGGTGAAAGCAAGATGATATTCTGCTGACAGGTGGCACATTAATCTTGGGGCCGGCCCGTTGTCCCTGGAACCGAGCGTCTAGCGCTCGTGTTGATCTGGGCTCGCCAAGTCGAGGCGACGCAAGGAATGGGATTGGAGGGGGCCGTGTGCACTGGATGAGCGCCCACTGGTGTTGAAATGAACAATGAACCTCAAGACGGCGATCGCGCGGATCAGCATGAGAAGGCCATTGTTGCAGATACCGTTCCTGATGAGCGGGAAGCCGTCCTTCTGCGCAACGCGCTGTCGCGGGATCTCTCACCCATGGAGCGGATCGGGATCGGCCTGAAGGCGCTCTACAACTATCCGCTGCTCGAACAAATTCCCGAAAGACTTCGTGTCCTGCTGGGGCATCTGCATACCAAACACAAAGCCGGCGACAAACGGGACGACTGACGCGCGGCGTCACTCGCCCTCGGCATGACGCGGCTTCGCACGACGTCGAAACGACCTCGCGACGGTGTGCATCGGCTGAGATCGTCGGGGCGGACGCTGGTTCTTTAGGCCCCGACCGGTCGCATAGGATCAGGATCGTCCCACGTCGGCCCGGTCCGGTGGACTCTCGGGACCGCGCGTCAGCCGGACGCGTGCCCTTTGCCCAGTTCGGCGCGCACCTTCTCGGCCGAGCTGCCGACCCTGGCGACCGTCGCCCTGAGCTGGTCCTCGGTCACGCCGAGCGCCTTCGTCCAATAGCGCACCTCGTGGTCCTGATGCAGGTTGATGCGGCTGCGGTCCTGGGCGCCGCGGATCTCTGGATTGTCGGCCATGGCTGTTCCTCCACGGGAAAGCAACGCACGACCCGTCGCCGGGGTTCAATGAACCTTCCGACGCGTTGACGCGGCGGGCACTCGTTTCGTCCTCGTCCGATCGGGCAAGCGCTGGGTGCTAGCTCGTCGAGAGTTGGCGCAACGCCGACGTGACCTGGGCCATGGTGTAGGGCTTGCGGAGGAAGAGGCTGCCGGCCACCATGGGTGGCAGGGGCGGGGCGTGTCCGGTGACGTAGATCACGGGTCGCAACGGATGGAGAAAGCGGAACTCGAAGGCCACGTGCCAGCCGTCCAGCGCTCCGGGGAGGCGAATGTCGGTCATGAGCCAGTCGATGCCGTCCGCGTGCTCCCGGATGAGGTGCAGGGCTTCTTCGCCATCGCCAGCCTGGAAGACATCAAAGCCTTCATCCTCCAGGTTTGCCGCGATGGTTTCGCGCAGGAGAACTTCATCCTCGACCAACAAGACGCGCTGTCGCCCATTCGAGGCCATGTCGTTCCCACCGTGCCGCTGTCGCCACCCAGTCACGCGTCGCCAAGCCAAAGGTCCTGCACATTCAGTCTTGCGCGACGGGAGTTGGCAAATCCGCGATGCCGGCATCATGAACGACGCGTTGCGTGAGCGTTGCCGTAGCGGGGCCAGGGCTGATCCGCAAAACTGGCTTCCGGCCCGCCGAGATTGTACTCCCTTACGTCGCGTGCGAGGACGGCAAGGTCGACCGGGCCTCTCCATCGGCCGCCCGTCCGACCGGTGGCAGGCGAGGGCCGGTGCCGCCGGTTCCTGCCCCTGAGGTCCCCGGTCGGTGCTCCCTTCGCGTTCGTCCCCATGCCCCACAGCGACCAGACGTCTCCCATGCCGACCCTGCCCGTCTCCCGACTTCACCCGCCGCGCGAAGGCCTCACCGTCCCGGTCCGGGGGCTGCGGTATCACGTGCGTCGGTGGGGCGATCCGGCGGCGCGCCCGCTCCTGCTGCTGCATGGCGTGCGGGACTGCGGGGCCACGTTCCAGTTCATGATCGATGGCCTGTGCTCGTCCTGGAACGTGGTGGCGCCGGACTGGCGCGGCCATGGGCTGTCGGACCGCGCGTTCGGAAGCTACTGGGCGCATGATTTCATGGCCGACCTCGACGTCCTGCTCGACACGCTGTTCCCCGACACCGCGCCGGACGTCGTCGCCCACAGCATGGGAGGCAACGTCGCCACGCTGTGCTTTTCGATGCGGCCCGAGCGGGTGCGCAGGCTCGTCGCGCTCGATTCTGCGGGGCCGATGGGCCGGCGACTGCCGGTCGATGCACGGCGCGTGCTGACCGACTGGCTCGCCATGGCGAGGCCCGGCAAGGTGCCCGGGGGATATGGGAGCCTGCCGGAGGTGGTCGAGCGCATCCTCGCCTCCAACCGGCGGATGTCGCAGGTCCAGGCCCACTTCCTGGCGGAGGTATCGACGCGACGCGACGAGGACGGCCGCTACCGCTGGCTCTACGACCCGGTGCTGAGGTTCCCGCTGCCGACGCTGCACAGCGCGGAGGAATGGCGCGCCGTGTGGTCGAGCTTCACCGCTCCCTTCCTGTGGATCGGGTCGTCCGATCCGCGGCCGGAGGCTCCCCCGTTCGATGACGAGCACGTCGCGCTGCGCAGGTCGTTCAGGCCCGACGCGGAGATCGTCCGTCTGGACGACACGGGACACAACGTCCACCATGATCGGCCGGGCGACGTGGCCCGGCTCGTCGAGGCGTTCCTGCAACGCTGAACGTCCGATCGTGACGGGGCGGCGTCGCGGCCGGCCTCAGGAGGTCCAGCGCGCGCTGGACCGCATCGCGACGGGACCGCCCTGGCTCGCGGTCCACAGCTCCAGGCCCGAATCGTCGGCTCGCGCATGGACGAAGAACGGCGCCGTGTCGAACAGCGGCGTCTCGCCGCGATAGGCGAACACGTCCGGGCGCCGGCCGCGCACCTCCGTGGCCAGGCGGAACATGAGGGTCGCCATCATCGGCCCCTGGACCACGAGGCCGGGGTAGCCCTCCACGCCCACGGCATAGTCGCGGTCGTAGTGGATCCGGTGCGCATTGAACATCAGCGCCGAGTAGCGAAACAGGAGCGAGGTCGTCGGATCCACCCGGCGCCGGTCGGTGCCCTCGGGGGCCGGGGCCGGCGAGGACGCCGGCGCGCCGCGGCCGGGCTCATCGCGGTAGACGATGAACTGCACGTCCTCGAGGATCTGCCGTCCGCCCGCCGTGAGGGCGTGGTGCACGGTGACGAAGCACAGCGTCCCCGAGCGGCCTTCCTTCACAACCACGTCGGCGATCCTGGAGACGCGCCGAAGCCGTTCGCCGATCCGCAGGTCGTCGTGCAGGCGCACCTCGCCGCCCGCCCACATGCGGCGGGGCAGCGGCACGGGCGGCAGGAAATCGCCGCGCTCCGGGTGCCCGTCACGGTCGAGGGCGGTCGTCGCCACGATGGCCTGGGGCAGGCAGAAGTGCAGCAGGTGCGGAACCGCCGTCCCGGCGGTCCAGGGTGTCTCGAGGTCGTCGAAGGTCGCCAGGAAGCGCCGGGCGAAATCCTCGCCCACCTCGTGCTCGGAGTGGTCCTCGCGCCCGATCCATCCCCGCAGGTGCGCTTCGTCCAGGCTGCCGCCGATCATGACGTCTTCTCCGTTGCCGGGTCCGTGCCCGAGGGCTCCCCGCCCAGCGCGGGGACGGCCCGGTAGGTCCGCGGCTGGTCGGCCACCAGGGGAGCGGGGGCCGGCATGGTCACCGGGCCGGCGGGCGTCTCGACGGTGATCTCGCGCAGGTGCGGATGCTCGCTCAGGCCCGCCATGTCGTTGACGGCGGCGAAGGCCGTGTCCGCCGCCTCCAGGCGCGCCATGGCCTCCCCCGCGTCGAGGGATGCGAAGGTCGCCGCGACGATGCCGTCCGTGTCGGGACGGTTGCGCAGGCGCGCCACGGTCGTCGCGAACCGCTCGTCCCGCACCAGGTCGGGCCGTTGCAGGAAGGCCTCGCAGAAGCCCGCCCACTCCCGGTCGCTCTGGATCGAGATGAGGATGTCCTTGCCATCCTGCGTGCGGAACACGCCGTAGGGCGCGATGGAGGGGTGGGCCAGCCCCAGCCGCTTGGGCGGACGCCCCGCCCGGGCGTGGAGCAGGGGCACCGTCATCCAGTCGGCCATCACGTCGAACATGGAGACCTGGATGTCCCGGCCGCGGCCCGTGATGCCGCGCCCGATCAGCGCCTCCAGGATGGCGGCGTGCGCCGTCGCGCCGGTGGCGATGTCCACCACGGAAATGCCGACGCGGGCCGCCGATTCGGGGCCGCCGGTGATCGAGGCCAGGCCCGATTCGGCCTGGATCAGCAGGTCATAGGCCTTGCGCCCGGCAAAGGGGCCGCTCTCGCCGAACCCGCTAATCGAGCAGGTGACGAGCCGGGGGAAGGCCTCGCGCAGGGTCTCGATGGCGAGGCCCATGCGCGCGAAGGCGCCGGGCTTCAGGTTCTGCACGAGCACGTCGGCCGAGCCGATCAGGTCGCGCAGGGCCTGCCGTCCTTCCGCCCGGGCGAGGTCGAGGACCCGGGATTCCTTGCCCCGGTTCAGCCAGACGAAATAGCTGGACTGGCCCTTGGCCGCATCGTCGTAGCCCCGGGCGAAATCGCCCTCCGGCCGCTCGATCTTGATGACCCGCGCGCCGGCGTCGGCGAGCCGCGACGTGCAGAACGGGGCCGCCACGGCCTGCTCGACCGCGACGACCGTGAGCCCCTCGAGGGGCAGTCGATCCCCGCGCTCCATCAGAACGACCTCGGCAGGCCCAGCAGGTGCTCGGCGACGTAGGACAGGATCAGGTTCGTCGAGATCGGCGCCACCTGGTAGAGGCGCGTCTCGCGGAACTTGCGCTCGACGTCGTATTCATGCGCGAAGCCGAAGCCACCGTGGAACTGGATGCAGGCGTTGGCGGCCTCCCAGCTCGCCTTGGCGGCCAGGTACTTCGCCATGTTGGCCTGGGCCCCGCAGGCGAGCCCGGCGTCGAACAGCCGGCAGGCCTCGAAGCGCATCAGGTTGGCGGCCTCGATCTCGATGTAGCTCTCGGCGATGGGGAACTGCACGCCCTGGTTCTGGCCGATGGGCCGGCCGAAGACGACGCGGTCCTTCGCATAGGCGGTCACCTTGTCGATGAACCAGTAGCCGTCGCCGATGCACTCGGCCGCGATGAGCGTGCGCTCGGCGTTCAGGCCGTCCAGGATGTACTTGAACCCCTTGCCCTCCTCGCCGATCAGGTTCTCGGCCGGGATCTCCAGGTTGTCGAAGAACAGCTCGTTGGTCTCGTGGTTGACCATGTTGGGGATGGGGCGCACCTCCATCCCCTTGCCGATCGCCTCCCGCAGGTCGACGAGGAAGATGGACATGCCCTCGGACTTCTTGCGGACCTCGGCGAGCGGGGTGGTGCGGGCCAGGAGGATCATCAGGTCCGAATGCTGGACGCGGGAGATCCACACCTTCTGGCCGTTGACGACGTAGCGGTCGCCCTTGCGCACGGCGGTGGTCTTGAGGCTCGTGGTGTCCGTCCCTGTGGTCGGCTCCGTGACGCCCATGGATTGCAGGCGCAGGTCGCCGGTGGCGATCCTGGGCAGGTAGAGCCGCTTCTGCTCCGGCGAGCCGTGCCGCACCAGGGTGCCCATGTTGTACATCTGGCCGTGGCAGGCGCCGGAATTGCCGCCGGACCGGTTGATCTCCTCCATGATCACGGAGGCTTCCGCGAGGCCGAGGCCCGATCCGCCGTGCTCCTCGGGTATGAGGGCCGCCAGCCAGCCGGCCCTGGTCAGCGCGTCCACGAAGGCTTCCGGATAGCCGCGCTCGGCGTCGATGCGACGGTGATACTCGGGCGGGAACTGGGCGCAGAGCGCGCGCACCGCCTCCCGGATCTCCTGGTGGTCGTTACGCGACGTGGGAACCAGTTCAGGCATGCCAGTCTCCGGCTAGGGCTCGTCAGGCGTTGCAGCGAACATAGCGCGTCGCCGCGCCGCGATGTTCGATTCTCTCGACCCGCCCGGTCGCGACGAGCCGGTTCAGGTGCGCGAGGACCTCGGCCAGCGCAAAGCCGATGCCGTCCACGTCGGTGACCTTCGGGAACATCGCCAGCGCGACGTCCCGCGCCGTCCGCGGTTCGTCCAGAAGGGCCTGCGTCAGGTCGAGCCTGTCCTTGTGATGGTCGCGCAGGGCCGCGATCCGCGCGCCGATGCCCCGGTAGGGCAGGCCGTGGGAGGGCAGCACCAGCGTGTCGTCGGGAACGGTCGCGAAGGCCTCGAAGGAGGCGATGAAATCCCCCAGCGGGTCGCCGTCCGGCGTCGTTTCCCAGACGGCGACCACGGGCGAGATGTGCGGCAGCAACTGGTCGCCGGCGATGAGGATCCCGCCCTCGCGGTCGAAGAGGCTGGCGTGGAAGAAGGCGTGCCCCGGGGTGACGATCACCTCCCAGCGCCGGCCGCCGAGCACGATCTCCTGGCCGTGGCGGATCTCGCGCACGGCTCCCGGCAGCGGCATCGCCAGGGCGATCATCTCGTCGCGGCCCTTCAGCTGCGCGTCGATCTCCGGCCGGGTCAGGCCGGAGCGCTCCAGGTAGTCGCGATGCTCGGCCCTCGCGCCGCCGAGATTCGGGTCGTGCGCGCCGCGCGCCCAGAGCCACTCACCCAGCGTGGAGACGAAGGGGCAGTCGAAGCGCCCGCACAGCCAGCCGGCGAGGCCGATATGGTCGACGTGGCCATGTGTGGCGAGAAGCCGCACCGGGGGGCGGGCGGCCATCGGGCCCGCCAGAATGTCCTCCCACGCGGCACGGATCTGCGCGGTGTCGCAGCCCGTGTCGACCACCGTCCAGCCGTCCTTCTCCTCGAGGAGCCAGACGTTCACATGGTCGAGGCGGAAGGGCAGGGGAAGGCGCGCCCACAGAAGGCCGGGCGCGATGCGCGTCACCTCGCCGGGATAGGACGGCCAGGGAAACTCGAGCGAGGGCGCCATGCTGAACTCCACCGGGCGGAGGTTGGGCGCGACGGATCGCATCGGCGCTCACAAATCTAACTAGCGTTAGAATGCGGGAAAGTCTATCGTCAAACGGCTGCTCCACAAGGACGGTGCCGGCACGGGCGGCGAAAGCCCTGCGGGAGGAACGAAGCATGTCGCTCGTGACCGTCGACCACCCGGGCGAGGCCATCGCGCTGGTGACGCTGAACCGGCCCGAGCAGCGCAACGCCCTGAGCCCCGAACTGCGCGAGGCGCTGCGCGACACGTTTCTCGGGCTGGCGCGCGACGAGAGCGTGCGCGTCGTGGTGGTGACCGGGGCGGGGAAGACCTTTTCCGCCGGCGCCGACATCCGCTCGATGGTGGACGTGGGCCCCTACGACATGATGCGGCGCGGCGACGAGGAGAACTGGGCGGCCATCCGCCAGTGTCCCAAGCCCGTCATCGCCGCCGTGGCCGGCCATGCGCTGGGCGGCGGCTGCGAGCTCGCCATGCACTGCGACATCATCGTGGCCGGGGAGGGCGCCCGCTTCGGGCAGCCCGAGGTGCGGCTGGGAATCATGCCCGGTGCCGGCGGCACGCAGAATCTCACCCGCGCGCTGGGCCGTCATCGCGCCTTGCTGCACCTGCTGACGGGCGACAGCCTGACCGCGCGGGAGGCCTTCGACGCGGGGCTCGTGAGCGTGGTGGTCCCGGACGAGGTCCTGCGCGAGCGGGCGCTCGAGCTTGCCGGGCGCATCGCCGCGATGCCGCCCTTGGCGGTGCGCGAGATCAAGCGCGTCGTCCACGCCGGTGCCGATGCCCCGCTCGACGTGGCGCTGCACCTTGAGCGGCGCGCCGCCTACATGCTGTTCGACACGCAGGATCGCCGCGAGGCGATGCAGGCGTTCCTCGACAAGCGTCCCCCGACGTTCGGGGGACGATAACGAGCCGTCGACAAACTTTCGAACAACTGTTAGAGTTTTTGGAAAGGACGCCGGATGAGCGTGCCTGTCACGATCGGGAGGATGATGGTGGGGGGAACGGCGACGCGTTCGCTGGATCTGCCGGCCCCGGCAGGGGAGACCCGGCCGTGCTGACGGTGGAGAACGTCCAGCTCTCGTTCGGCGGCGTGAAGGCGCTGACCGGCGTCAGCGTCGATGCCGCGACCAGCAAGATCACCGCCGTCATCGGCCCCAACGGCGCCGGCAAGACGAGCCTCTTCAACGTCATCTCCGGCTTCTACAAGCCGCAGACCGGGCGGGTGGTCCTGGACGGTGAGGACATCACCGCCATGAAGCCCCACACCCGGGCCTACCGGGGCATGTCGCGGACCTTCCAGAACATCGCCCTGTTCGCGGGCATGACCGTCCTCGACAACGTCAAGCTCGGCGCCCACACGCGTCTCACGGGCGGCCTCATCGCCAGCGGCCTGCGCCTGCCCTCGGCGCGTCGCCAGGAGGAGGAGCTCGACCACGAGATCCGGCGCAACGTCATGGGCCTCCTGGAGCTCGACCACGTCCAGGACAGCTATGTCGAGGATCTCGCCTACGGCCTGCAGAAGCGCGTCGAGCTCGCCCGCGCCCTGGTCATGCGTCCGAAGATCCTGCTGCTCGACGAGCCGGTGGCCGGCATGAACCGCGAGGAGAAGCGGGAGATGAGCCGCTTCGTGGTCGACGTCCGCGATCGCCTGAACACCACGGTTCTCCTCATCGAGCACGACATGGGCATGGTCATGGGGATTTCCGACCACATCGTCGTGCTGTCGTTCGGCAAGCCCATCGCCTCGGGCACGCCGTCCGAGATCGGCAAGAACCCCGAGGTCATCAAGGCCTATCTCGGCGGTGCCGAGGAGCGGTCCGATGCGGCGGCATAGGAACGGTCGATGAACTCGCTCCAGTTCTTCCTCGAGTACTCGATCGTCGGCATCGCCTCGGGCGGCGTCTACGCGCTGATCGCGCTCGGAATCGTCATCATCTTCAAGTCGTCGCGCACCTTCAATTTCGCCATGGGCGAGATGATGATGCTGTCGGCCTACATGTTCTACACGGCGGCGGTCACCTTCTCGCTGGGCATCCTGGCGGGCTTCGCGGCCGCGATCGCCGGATCGATCGTCGTCGCCCTCGTGATCGAGCGCTTCGCGCTGCGTCCGATGATGGGCCGGCCCTTCATCGCCATCGTCATGGTGACGTTCGGCATCGGCTCCATCATCCGCGGCCTCGTCGGCATGATCTGGGGTCCCAACGACCTGCAGATCCCGCCGATCCTGGCCCGCACGCCGGTCATGGTCGGGGACATCTTCATCCCCGGCAAGACCGCGCGGGCCTCGGCCATCGCCATCGCCATCGTCGTCGGCCTGATCCTGTACCTGCGCTACTCCCGGGCCGGCGTGGCGCTGCGCGCGGCGGCGGCCGACACGGTCACGGCCGTCTCGATGGGCATCGACGTGCGCAAGGTCGTGGCCTTCACCTGGGTCATCGCGGCCATCACGGGCTGCATCAGCGGCGTGCTGATGGCCAACGTCAACACGCTCACCCCGCACCTGGGGCTCGTCGCGCTGAACGTGCTGTCGGTGATCATCCTGGGCGGCATGAACTCCATCGGCGGCGTGCTCGTCGCGGGCGTCATCATCGGCTGGCTTGAGGCCGTCACGGGGCTCATGCTGGGCACGGCCTTCCGCGAGATCACGCCCTACATCCTGGCTTTGCTGGTGCTGCTGGTGCGGCCGACAGGGCTCTTCGGCACCAAGGGAATCGAGAGGATCTGATGGTGAGCAACGTCGAGGCCGGGCAACGCCCCGCGCCAGCCGCCCGCTCTCTCAACCGCCAGCGGCTCATGCTGCTGGTCGGCCTCGCCGTGCTCCTCGTCCTGCCGCTGTTCGTACCGCGCTACTGGGTGTTCTTCGCCGGGCTGCTCGGCATCAACATCGTGGCCACGCACGGCCTGAACATCATGATGGGCTACACCGGGCTGTTGTCGCTCGGCCACGCGGCGTTCCTGGGTGTGGGGGCCTACACGGTGGCCCTGGCCCAGGCCCATCTCGGGCTGCCGTTCTGGATCGCCATCCCGCTCGCCGGCGTGTCCGCCGCGGTGATCGGCGTGGGCTTCGGCCTGCCGTCGCTGCGCATCCGCGGCCTGTACCTCGTCATCGCCACGCTGGCCGCGCAGTTCATCCTGAACTTCGTGTTCGTGCACTGGCAGGCCGTCACCAACGGCGACGTGGGGCTGACGGTGCAGCCGGCCAACGTCTTCGGCTTCCTGCTCAACACGGAGACGCGGGTCTACTACCTGATCCTCGCCGTCACCGTGCTGATGACGATCTTCGCCGCCAACGTCATCGACTCGCGCGTCGGCCGGGCCTTCGTGGCGATCCGCGAGCGCGACCTCACCGCCCAGGTCCTGGGCGTCGAGATCGTCGGCTACAAGCTCGCCGCCTTCGCGCTCGGATCGTTCTACGCCGGCGTCGCGGGCGGCCTGCTCGCCTATTTCAACCGCTTCGTGAACCCGGAGCAGTTCGGGCTGCTCCTGTCGGTCTTCTTCCTGTCCGCGGTGATCGTGGGCGGCATGGGGTCCATGCTGGGGGCCGTGCTCGGGGCCGTGTTCATGACGGTCCTGCCCGAGGTGCTGCGCGAGGGCGCGCTGGCCATCGGCACCACGCTGGGCTTCGACATCGCGAGCATCCTCGTTCCGCTGCGGGAGACGGTCTTCGGGCTTCTCATCGTATGCTTCCTCATTCTCGAACCGCGCGGCCTCGCCCATCTTTGGACGCGACTGCGCCAGAAGGTGCTGCGTTCCGGCTGAGGCCGGGCGCAGAGATCACGACAAGGGCAGCACAGACCTGGATCGACCCGAACAAGGTCGACATAACGTGGAGGAAAACATGTTCAGCAGACGCAAATTCCTGAAGGCGACGGGTGCCGCCGCCGCGGTGTCGACGTTCGGTATCCGCACCGCCAGCGCCGCCGACGACCTCAACTGGAGCATCCACTGCGACCTCACCGGTCCCGCGGCGGAAGGCGGCAAGTACCAGGGCGACGGCTTCCAGGCCTATGCCGACTGGATCAACGCCAAGGGCGGCATCCGCGGCCGCAAGGTCAACCTGACGATCAACGACTCGACCTTCAAGGTCGACGTCGCCGTCGCCAACGTGAAGAAGGCGCTCGCGCAGGGTCGCATCGACTATCTGTTCGGCGAGAGCACGGGCATGATCCAGGCGATCACGCCCGAGAACAACGCCACCAACAAGATCTTCATGACGTCGGGCTCGTTCGCCACCGAACTCGCCGACGAGAAGAACTACCCCTACCATTTCGTGCCGGGCGCCACCTATGGCGCGCAGCTGAAGATGCTGGTGCAGTACATCAAGCAGTCGGCCAAGGGTAAGCCGGCCAAGCTCGTCGTCGTGCACTCCAGCACGGCCATGGGCCGCGACGGCATCGACGACGCGGTGAAGGCCGCCAAGGAGGCCGGCATCGAGGTCGCCCTCGTCCAGCAGACGAAGTTCGTCGAGACGGACGTGAGCGCCTTCGCGCTGGCCATCCGCCAGGCGAAGCCGACCCATGTCATCCATCACGGCTACTCCTTCGCCGTGTGGCCGGAGATCGTCCGCCTCGTGCGCGACTACGGCATGGACGACGTCACCTTCCTGGGCACCATCTGGCAGAGCGAGCGCGCCAAGGTCGCCGAGATGAAGGACGTGTCGAAGGGCCTCATCGGCATCAAGGTGTGGAACGACGACACCAACAAGCCGGCCGGCCCGACCATGCAGACCATCGGCGAGATCCTGAAGAAGAAGGATCCGAAGTGGAACGGCTACGTCCGCCTCGGCTTCCTCGACGCCTGGATCAGCGGCATGATGGCGACGAAGGCCTTCGAGATGGTCATCGACTCCGGCAAGCCGGTGAACGGCGACAACCTCGCCGCGGCGATGCGCAGCGTGAAGAACTGGGACACCGGCGGTCTCATCGACGTGCCGGTCTCCATGATGGGCCAGCAGATCGGCCTCGGCCGGGTGATCAAGTTCAACCCGGCGCAGGGCGACATCATCGAGAACGTCACCGACTGGCTGCAGGTGGGCTGAGGGATGGCGGCCGCTCTCGAGATCAGGAACCTGGAAGTCGTCTACCAGGGCGTCATCCAGGCCGTGTCCGACCTGAGCCTCAAGGTTCCGGAAGGCAGCATCGTGGCCCTGCTCGGCGCCAATGGCGCCGGGAAGACCACGACGCTGAAGGCCATCTCCAACTTCCTGCCGCTCGAGAACGGCCGCGCCACCCGTGGCACCATCACCCTGGGCGGGGAGAACATCCAGCGATGGTCTCCCCACCACATCGCCCGCAAGGGCGTCTTCCACGTCCGTGAGGGCCGTCACGTCTTCGCCGAGATGACGGTGGAGGAGAACCTCGTGGCGGCCACCTTCGCGCAGCGCGCGCCGCGCTCGCGCAAGGCGGCCTTCGACGAGGTCTATTCCTACTTCCCGATCCTCTCCGAGCGCCGGACCCAGCCGGCCGGCTATCTCTCGGGCGGCGAGCAGCAGATGCTGGCCATCGGCCGCGCGCTGGTCGCCGATCCCGCGATGATCCTGCTCGACGAGCCCTCGCTGGGCCTCGCCCCGCTGATCGTGCGCGACATCTTCGAGATCGTCGCGCGCATCAACCGCGAGAAGAAGGTCTCGATCCTGCTGGTCGAGCAGAACGCCGTGATCGCGCTCAAATACGCCAGCTACGGCTACGTGGTGGAGAGCGGGCGCACCGTGCTCGAAGGCACGACCGAGCAACTGTCGAACGACCAGGACATCCGCCGGTTCTATCTCGGCGTCGATGCGCATGCCGAGGGCACCGCGGCGGCCTGAGCCGCTGCGCGCGCCGAGACCAGCGGTCTGGGCTGCCGTCTCGGAGCTTGTGAATCTTTCGGCCGTCCAGCTGGCACCTCCCTCTCGGCGTCCTGGCCGGGCCGAGCCCTTCGACATGCACACAATTGATTCTCGCTCGTAGAGCGCGTTCTCCCTCCCCTGCAGGGGAGGGTGGATCGCGCGAAGCGCGAGACGGGT
>NZ_CAMFHB010000066.1 GCF_945952055.1 uncultured Alsobacter sp. | reverse complement strand
CATGTCCCCGAACAGGTGTCCACCATCTCCCCGGTCTAAACACTTGGCCCGGCCATCCACGACTGAGGATGGCCCCGCAAAGTCGTGGATGCCCGGGCCAAGCCCGGGCAGGACGGATGAAAGGTGGCGCGCACCCTGAGTGACGTTGTGGTGCGGCCCTTGAGGCCGCTTCACGGGCCCTCAGTCGGGGAGGCCTGCCAGCCGCAGGCCGTCGCGCAGCAGCGCCCTGTCGCGGTCCCGCACGAACGGGCGGCCGTCGACGAAGCGCTGCGCCGAGAACCCGGGGACCATGGCCAGGAGACGCCGGGCCACATCCGCCGATGCCTCCGTGTCGCCGGCCTGCGCGAGGCTCGCGGCGAGACCCGCCAGGACGCCGGCCTGCGGGGCCGAAACGCCCGCATAGACGGCGCCGGCTTCTCGCCAGCGCTCCTGCAGGTAGAGGGCGAGGCCGAGGTTCGTGGGGTACCAGTCGGGGTAGCGCGGGTTCAGCTGCATGGCGCGCCGCGCCCAGGCCTCCCCCTCGACCGGGTCGCCCATGAAGAGGCTCATCGGGGCCCTGAGCGCGAGCACGTTGGCGTCGAAGGGGTTCAGTTCGCAGGCGCGCCGGTGGTGCTCCTCCGCCTCGTGGAAGCGGCGCAGGTAGAGCAGGATCTGGCCGAAGACGAGGTGGCACCAGCTCTCGTGCGGGTCGAGTGCGAGCGCCCGGCGGGCGGGCTCGAGCAGGCTCTCCTCCTTGCCGTCGCGCGGCTCGAAGGCCCAGCGCCGCAGCCGCATCAGGGCGAGCCACGACAGCGCCATGGGGTAGCCGGGGTCGAGCAGCAGCGCGCGCTCGAACATCGCGTGCGCCTCGGTCGCCGAGGCGGGATCGAGCTTGCGTGCGAGGTGCATGCCGCGCAGCAGGAAGTCGTAGGCTTCCATGCTCTCGGTGCGCTTGCGCGCCACCCGCTGGGCGCCTTCCTCCTCGACCACGCCCGCCAGCGTTCCCACCACGGTCGCGGCGATCTGGTCCTGCGCCGCGAACATGTCGGAGACCAGGCTGTCGTAGCGTTCCGCCCAGATGGTGAGGCCCGAGCGGGCGGCGACGAGCTGAACGGACAGCCGAACCCGGTCGCCGAGGCGCCGCAGGCTACCCCGGACCGCGTAGTCGAGGCCGAGATCGTTGGCCGCCGCCGTGAGGTCGCCCCCGCGATAGGCCTGCGAGGACGCCGTTCCCAGCACCGCGAGACGGCTGAAACGCGACAGGCCGGCCGTGACGTCGTCCGCCAGGCCCTCCGCGAGATACTCGTCGTTGGGATCGGCGCTGGTGAAGGGCAGGACGGCCAGCATGGGCCGCCGGGCCCGCGCGACGGCATCGGGCTCGGCCGAGCCGGCGACCGACCGCCGGAAGATGCGCACCGGCCGCACGAGGTTCTTCAGGTGGCGGAGGCCGAGGTCCTGCCAGGCGTCGGCCCCGGTGGCCAGCCGCTCGTGGACCTCGCCCGAGATGCAGATGCCACCGGCCGGGGCCGTCGCCTCGAGCCTCGCCGCCACGTTGACCGTGTCGCCGAGGAGATCCTCCCCATCGACGATGGCATTGCCGTAGGACACGCCGACCCGGTAGACGAGGCGCGCCTTTCCGTCGCCGGCCGCCAGGGCTTCCTGGATGGCGACGGCGGCGCGCACCGCCGACCGCGGGTCGTCGAACGCCGCCAGAACGCTGTCCCCGGCCGTGCTGAAGATCCTGCCGCCATGGGCGGCGATCAGCGGATCCATCACGCGACGGCTCTCCGCCAGCGCCTGCACGGTGCGCAACTCGTCGACGCTCATCGAGCGGCTGAAGCCGACCGCGTCCGCGGCGAGAATGGCGGTGCGCACCTGCTGATGCAGATCGCTCATGGTTGCAATTCCGCGTTGTTACACCGCGTTCTAGACCAAGCCGCGCCGCGAGGGAAACGGACGCCCGGGATCGCCGCCTGCCCGGTCCAACCGGCAGCGCCGCCCGGGAAGGGCTTCGTCACCCGAAAGTGCGAGGCCGCGGGGGTCGAGCCTGCGTTCAAGGCCGTGCCTTCGCACCCGCCGATGTGCTAACCGGGTTCCGACACTCAACGGACGCAGGACCAGGGAAGGAAGGCACATGAAGGACATCGTCATCGTCGATGGCGTGCGGACGGCCATCGGTTCGTTCCAGGGCGCCCTCAAGGACAAGTCCCCCACCGAACTCGGCGCGCTCGTGGTGACCGAGGCCCTGCGCCGCTCGGCGGTCGCGCCGACCGACGTCGGCCATGTGGTGTTCGGCAACGTCATCCACACGGAGCCCAAGGACGCGTACCTGTCGCGCGTGGCGGCCATCGGCGCCGGCATTCCGATCGAGGTTCCCTCGATGACCCTGAACCGCCTGTGCGGATCCGGCCTGCAGGCCGTGATCTCGGCCGCGCAGATGATTTCGCTGGGTGACACCGACGTCGCCGTGGCCGGCGGCGCCGAGTGCATGACCCGGGCACCTCACTCGACCCAGTCGATCCGCAGTGGCGTGAAGATGGGCGACATGACCTTCGTGGACATGATGCTCGCGACCCTCAGCGATCCGTTCGGGGCCGGCCACATGGGCATCACCGCCGAGAACGTCGCCGCCAAGTGGCAGATCAGCCGCGAGGCCCAGGACGCCTTCGCTGCCGAGAGCCAGCGCCGGGCCGGCGTGGCCATCGCCGAGAAGCGCTTCGCCGACCAGATCCTCGGCGTCGAGGTGCGCAAGGGGCGCGACACCGTCACCTTCGACACCGACGAGCACCCCAAGCCCGCCACGACGCTGGAGAACCTCGCGAGCCTGCGTCCTGCCTTCAAGAAGGACGGATCGGTGACGGCCGGCAACGCCTCGGGCATCAACGACGGCGCGGCGGCCGTGGTGCTCATGGCGGCCGACCGGGCGATGAAGCACGGCAAGAAGCCGCTGGCCCGCATCACCGGCTACGCCCATGCCGGCGTCGAGCCCTCGCTGATGGGCATCGGGCCGGTGCCGGCCGTGCGCAAGCTCCTCGAAAAGACGGGCCTGAAGGCGTCCGACTTCGACGTGATCGAGTCCAACGAGGCCTTCGCCGCCCAGGCCTGCGCGGTGAGCAAGGACCTCGGCCTGCCGGCCGACCGCACCAACCCCAACGGCGGCGCGATCGCGCTCGGCCATCCGGTCGGCGCCACGGGCGTGATCATCCTGGTGAAGGCGCTCTACGAGCTGCAGCGGACGGGCGGCAAGCGCGCGCTCTGCACCATGTGCATCGGCGGCGGCCAGGGCATCGCGCTCTCCATCGAGGCCATGCACTGAGCCGCGCGCCCATGCCGACGCTCGTCATCGCCAGCACGCTGAACGACACCCAGAACGAGCTTCTGGCCGCGCACCCCGCGCGGCCGGAGATCGTGCGCCTGGACGGTCGGGCGGCGTGGGATCCGCCGCCCGGCGCGCAGGCGCTCTTCACCTACCAGACGCAATGGAAGGCGGCGCCTGCCGTGGTGCCCGCGACGTGGCCGGGCAGCCTGAAGTGGCTCCAGATCGCGTCCGCCGGGCTCGACACCTTCCCCGCCTGGATCCATCGCGTGCCGCTGGTCACCCGGGGTGTCGGCGTGCAGTCGGCGGCCATGGCCGAGTACGTCGTCGCGGCCGTTCTCGCCCACGAGAAGAGGATCACGGCGCCGCGGATCGCCGGTCCGTCCGAGTGGCGCGCACGGCCGCTCGGCGCCATCGCCGGCAAGCGGCTCGGGATCGCCGGCTTCGGCGCGATCGGCGCCGAGGTGGCGCGGCTGGCCATCCCCCTCGGCCTCCACGTCGCGGCGGTCCGCCGGTCGGGCGGATCCGGGCCGGAGGGCGTGGCGATGATGGGCTCCCTGCGCGACCTCTTCGCCTGGGCCGACCACGTGGTCCTGGCCATGCCGCTCACGTCCGAGACGCGCCGCTGCTTGGACGATGACGTGCTCGGCGCGGCGCGGCCGGGCCTGCACCTCGTCAACGTGTCACGCGGGGCGCTGATCGACGACGACGCCCTTTTGAGGGCGCTCGCGAGCGGGGCGGTGGGTGCGGCGACGCTCGACGTCACCAGCCCCGAACCGCTGCCGGAAGGGCACCCCTTCTACAGCCATCCCGGCATTCGTCTCACGCCGCACGAGTCGGGTGCGGTCGAGGACGGAGAAGAGCGCCTGGCCCGCCGCCTGCGCGCCAATCTCGACGCCTATCTCGCCGGCGAGATCCCGGCAGGGCGCGTCGACCCCGTACGCGGGTACTGAGGCGTCCGCCCCGCGGCCTGGCGAGGGGGCGCTCCCCCTCGCGCTCAGCCCTCGAACCGGATGGCCCCGCTGCCGTCGTCGTAGGTGACGCGCGTGCCATAGGGCGCGCTCATGCGCGCGAGGTCCTCGGCGATGGCCCGGCCCACGGACGGGGAGGCGATCGCGGGGACGCCGCGCTGGGTGGGGCGGGGCCGGTTCATGTCGATATCGATCGGCACCAGCGTCGGCAGCACGCCGTCGGGAGACACCTCGCACAGGGCGAGGCCGGCACGGGAGAAGCGCGGCTCGCCATAGAAGCCGATGCGACGGCCGGCGGCGTCCTCGACACGGGACCGGTGCAGGTGCGAGGGCAGGCTGTCGCGCGTGAAGCCGTAGGCCTCGTACATCTCCGGGGTCATGCGGTACTCGCCGGTCTCGAACTCCATGAAGAGGCTGTTCAGGGAGTAGTAGATCGGGCGGCCGCGATGGATCTCCACGCCGCGCATCATGTGCGGGCCATGCCCCATCACCGCCGTGGCGCCCGCCTCGATGGCCTTGCGGCAGAACGCCTCGATGAAGGGGGCGGGACGCTCCGAGTACCAGTTCTCGTCCGTGCCCTCGTGCGTGTGCAGGCTGAAGATCACGGCGTCGGCCCGGTTGGCCGCGTCGCCGATCGAGTCGAGGATCGCCCGCCCGTCGCGCTCGTTGTGGAAGTAGCGGACATGGGCCCGTTCGCCGCGCTCGATCTGCAGCGCGCCCTCGAAGAACGAGCCGAAGCCGAAGCGATCCGGGCCCGGGTCCTTCACCACCTCGACCCGCAGGACCTCCTTGCGGCTCTCGGCGATGCCGAGCATGGCCTCGATGCGCTGCAACTCGCGGAACTCCGCGTCCGGCAGCACGTAGGCGCGTCCCCAGCGCAGGGGGTTGAGGCCCGGGCGCGCCGCGATGCCGGCGCCGGGAGAACTCGCGGCGAACTCCGTCGAGCGCGTCGTGCTCGCCGAGACGATGGCGATGCGGCCGGCCGGCGTGTCGAGGAAGCGCGGTGCGCGCGCCTCCTCCAGGCTGCGGCCAATGCCGCTGGCGATCACGTCGCGCGCCTCGCAGGCCTCGATCGTGTCCAGGACGCCCTGCGGGCCGAAGTCGCCCGTGTGGTTGTTGGCGAACGAGATCAGGTTGAAGCCGATCGCCATCAGCTCGTCGATCGCCTCCTCGCCCACCGCGGTGATGAAGCGGCGCGGCGCCGGCGGCGTCGTGCGCTGCGGGCAGATGAACTCGGCGTTGACGAAGGCCGCGTCGGAGCCCCGGACGAGACCGAGCAGGGCGGGATCGAGCCGGTTGGCGAGGTTCCGGCTGGAGAAGATGGCGTCACCCGCCGCGACGATTTTCATGGGCTCGTGTCCATTGCTGGGGCGGCAAGCCTCCGGCCTGCAGCAGTCTGAAGCATGTTCGCCATCACTCCGTCCTGCCGGGGCCGGACGGAGTGACGGGGCACGTCATTCGTGGGCGGCTCGCACGGCGTGGCGAGAGCGCCCCGGGCTACTTCTTCAGCGCGAGGCCGGCGTCCTTGATGAGCACGCCGAACTCGACGAGGTCGTCGTCGGCGCGCTTGCGCATGCCGGCGAGGTCGACGATGCCGGGGATGAGGCCGAACTTCACCAGCCTGTCCTTCACGTCGTCGCTCGCCAGGATCTTGTTCACGGCGGTGGCGAGCTGCTGCTTGACGGGGTCGGGGACCTTGGAGTGCACGGTGATGGTGTGCCAGCTGCGCGGCGCCCAGCCCGGAACGCCCGCTTCCACAGTGGAGGGCACGTCGGGAAGCCCGCTCCAGCGCTTGTCGCCCATGGTGCCGAGGCCAATCAGCTTGCCGGCCAGGATGTGCTCGGCGGCCTCCGGACCGATGAAGAGCTGCGCCTCGCCCGAGAGGCAGGCCTGCAGGGCCTCGCCCGCGCCGTTGTAGGGGATGTGCAGGAGGTCGACGCCGCCGCGGTTGGCGATCCAGACCCCGCTGAGATGGCCGACCGTGCCGCGCCCGGACGTGGCGTAGGCGAGCTTGCCGGGGTTCTTCTTGGCGTAGGCGAACAGCTCCTGCAGCGTCTTGACGCCGACCGACGGGCTGACGGCGATGACCATCGGCGCGTCGCCGATCAGCACCAGCGGGGTCAGGTCGGTCTTGGGGTCGTATTCGACCTTGGTGACGGCGGGGATGACCCCGTAGAAGCTGTTGGTCGACTGCAGCAGGCTGTAGCCGTCGGGCTTCAGTCCCATGTAGTAGTTGGCGCCGATGGCTCCGCCCGCGCCGGCCTTGTAGTCGTTGATCACCTTCTTGCCGGTCGCCGCCGCCAGCCGCTCGCCCATGATGCGCGAGATGTTGTCCGACATGCCGCCCGGCGTGTAGGGGATCACATAGGTGAAGTCCTTCTCGGGGAAGGCCTGGGCCAGGGCCGGGCGCAGCCCGAGCACACCCGCCAGACCGAGGCTTCCCGCCCCTGCCAGCAGCGTCCTGCGCGTCATCGTCGTCATGGGTTTCCTCGCTGTTCGTGGTTGGGCGACGGCCGGTTCATTCTGCGAAGGCCTTGCGCCGGAAGGATCGGACGTGCGGAGCGGCGATGCCGGCCAGGAGCGCCGCCGTGATGAGCAGCAGGGTGAGGCTGATCGGCCGCTCGACGAAGATCGCCAGATCGCCGCGCGCCACCAGCATGGCGCGCCGGAAATACTGCTCCATCATCGGCCCCAGCACGAAGGCCAGCACCAGCGGCGCCGGCTCGCACTTCCACTTGTTCATCCCGTAGCCCAGGAGGCCGAAGGCCGCCGTCAGGAAGACGTCGAAGGTGGAGTAGTCGACGCTGTAGATGCCCACGAGGCTGACGACGAGGATGATCGGGTAGAGCACGCTGTAGCGGATCTTGAGCATCTGCACCCAGATGCCGACGAGCGGCAGGTTGATCACCAGGAGCATCAGGTTGCCGATCCACATGCTCGCGATCAGCCCCCAGAACAGGTTGGGCTGGTTGGTCATGATGCGGGGGCCGGGCACGATGCCGTGGATCAGCATGGCTCCCGTCATCAGGGCCATGACCGCGTTGGAGGGCAGCCCGAGCGTCAGCAGCGGCAGGAACGAGGTCTGCGCGCCGGCATTGTTGGCCGATTCCGGCGCCGCCACGCCGGCAGGGTCGCCCTTGCCGAACGTGCCCTCCTTGTCGGACACGCGCTTTTCGACCGAGTAGGCGACGAAGGAGCTCATCAGCGCGCCGCCGCCGGGCAGCAGGCCCAGGAACAGGCCGATGAGCGTGCCGCGCGCCACCGCCGGGGCCGCCCGCTTCGTCTCCTCGCGCGTCGGCCAGAGCGACCCGATCTTTCCGGCCTGGCTCGCCTCCGCATCGCGGGCCTGCTCGAGGGCGATCAGGATGTCGGCGATGCCGAACAGGCCGACCACCAGCGGCACGAAGGGCAGGCCGTTCAGAAGCTCGTAGGATCCGAAGGTGAAGCGGTACTGGCCCGAATTGGCGTCGGTGCCGACCAGGCCGAACAGGAGCCCGATGGCGATCATCGCCAGAGCCCTCAGCACGGACCCCTGGGCCAGCACGACGGACGCCACGAGCCCCAGCGCCATCAGCACGAAGTACTCCGCGGCGCCGAACTTCAGCACGAGCACCGCCAGGAGCGGGGCGAACAGGGCGATGAAGAGCGTGCCGACGGTTCCGGCGAAGAACGATCCCCAGGCCGCGATCGCCAGGGCGGCGCCGCCTCGCCCCCGGCGGGTCATGGCGTGGCCGTCGAGGACCGTGACCACCGAGGAGGCTTCGCCGGGCAGCCGCAGCAGGATCGACGTGGTCGAGCCGCCGTACTGCGCCCCGTAGTAGATTCCGGCGAGCGTGATCAGGCCTGCGACGGGCGACAGCGCCGAGGTCATCGGCAGGAGAATGGCGATCGTCGCCGTCGGGCCAAGCCCCGGCAGGACGCCGATCAGCGTGCCGATCAGGCAGCCCAGGAAACAGAACAGGATGTTGGTGGGATCGACGGCGACCTGGAAGCCGAGCGCCAGGCCCGCGAGGAGGGACTGGTCGAACATCACTCGAACCTCGGGAACAGGCCGATCTGCAGGCTGAGCAGCGTCACGAAGAGCAGGCACGCGCCCGCCGACAGCCCGAGGGCCAGCAGCAGCGCCGGCACGAGCCGCGCGGAGCGGTTGGCATAGACGCCGATGAGGACGACGAGGAAGGTGGTCAGCGCCAGCCCCAGCGGCTTGATGGCCAGTCCGAAGGCGACGATCGAGGCCAGGATGGCGCCGATCGGCCGGATCGCGCCGAACGGGGCGAGGGCCGGCGGTTCCGTCGCCGGATCTTCGCCCTCGTCGGCATCCTCGGCCGCGACGTCGTTGCCGCGCGCCACCAGGATCAGCACGCCCATCAGGAACAGGAAGGCCGCCACGACCAGAGGGATGAAGCCCGGACCCATGGCGGTGACGGTGCCCACGGCGTAGTCCGAGGCGATCCAGGCCGCGGCCGCGGCCAGCGCCAGGCACGAGATCCCCAGAGGTCGCCACGTGCGGTCGGCGGTCGTCACGGCCGGGGTCCCCGGATCAGGCATGGAGTGCGACCCACTTCGGCATCCCTTCTGCGCCCTCCCCGAGGGCCTTCATCGGCATTGTGTTCGGCCGAACCTAGGTCAGGACAGACAGATCTGTCTACCTTGCCCTTCCGCTTCGACGGCTCCCGGTCACAGGCGTGGCGATGGCCACGTTCGGCTCCGCCGGCGCCACCGTCGCGCCCTCCGGCCGCGTCGCCGCGTACTGGGAAAACAGCAGCAGGGCGCAGCGCTTGGCGTGGTCTCCGGGGCTCGCGTCCGGCCTGATGACGGCGGTCGCGATCGCCCCCTCGTAGAGCAGGGCCAGTTGCTCGGTGAGCGTCTCCGGATCGTGCACGTGGTCGCGCACGATGGCGAAGAACTGGTTGCGGATGAACTCCTTGTAGCCGCGGGCCGCCGAGCGGATGGCCGCGGAATCCCCATGCTCCGCTACCGCCATGAGGAAGGCGCAGCCACGGAAGTCGGGAGCGCTCAGGCTGCCGATCAGGAGGTCGAAGGCCGCTCCCAGGCGCTCGGGCGGACCCAGCACGTGCCGGTAGACACCGTCGAGGAAGCGCGCTTCAAGGCGGGCACGCCGTGCCTCGAGGCAGGCGACGACGATCTCCTCCTTGCCGCGGAAGTGACGGTAGAGCGTCGCCTTGGCGATGTCGGCCTGGCGGATGATCTCGTCCACCCCGACGGCCCGGATGCCCCGACTGTAGAACAGGGCTCCCGCGACCTCGATGATGTGCTCGCGTACGGACAGGGGCATGGCTGGACAGACCTGTCTCGTTCCTAGCAGGGCCGGCGCGCAAGTCAACGCGCTCGTCGCCGGGCTAGGCGAGCAGCCGCCGCATCTTGCGGACCGCGCTCTCCGGCGTGGTCAGGACCGGCAGCCCGCTGGCCGCCGCGACCGCCCCCGCCGCCCGGGCGAGGCTGAACTGGGCGAGCGCGATGGCGTCGCAGTGCGCGAGGCCGCGTGCGGCGGCCGCCGCGAGGCGGTCGTGCTCCGCCGCGTCGCCCCGGTCGAGTGCCGCAAGCGCCCCCTCCACCAGGCAGGGCTCGACGACGAGGTCCGCCGGAAACTCGGCCGGCATCGTCAGCAAGGTCGGTCCGAAGGTGGCCATCAGTCCGATGCGGCGCCCGGCGGACAGGGCGTCCTCGATCATCGCCTCGTTGGGCTTCAGCACCGGGAGCCCGGGATGGGCCGCCTTGACCGCATCGATGCAAGGGCCGAACGCCGAACAGGTGAACAGGATGCCGTCGCACCCGGTGCGAACGGCATAGGCCGAGAGATCCAGGAACCGCCGCGTCATCGCGTCGGTGATGGCCCCGTCCCGGGCCAGGTCGGCCGAGAGACCGTCGTCGAGCAGGTTCATTAGCCTCGCCTGTGGCCACAGCGCGGCGAAGGCAGCCTCGATGGGAGGCGGCGAATGCCGAAGCGCATGGATGAGGCCGATCCGGGGCATGGCGTCCGTCCGTGTCTCGCACAATCGATGCGGGCTACTCTATCCTGACGCCCGATCCCTCGTGCAACCGCCCATGCCAGGCCCGGAACGCCGCACATGCCGCCAAGGCTCGACCACCTGATCCTGCTCGTCCACGACATCGACGAGGCCGTCGCCGCCTTCTCCGGCGCCGGTTTCACCGTTCTGGAGCGGGCCGACGCGAAGGCCGGCAGCACGCTGTCGCGGTTCGTCGTCTTCGCCGACGACAGCTACATCCAGCTCGCTGCCTTCCGTTCGCCGCAGACCATCGAGACCCATCGGCTCGGCCCGGTGATGGCATCGGGCGGCGGCTTTGCCGACTATTCGATCCTGGTGGCCGATCTCGACGAAGCGGGCCGCCGCGGCGCGGCCGCGGGCGTCATCCTCGGCGCCGTCCACGAGGTCGGCAACAGCGTCGCCGGGGCGGGCGACTGGAGCTTGCGGCTGCTTCTCGCCGGACGGGGGACGCAGGGCGACGAGGCGCTGCCCTTCCTCGTCCAGGACGTGGCCGGACGCGGCGCGCGCGTGCCGCCGGCGCCGTCCCACGGCAACAGCGCACGGGGCATTGCCGCCGTCACCGTTGCCAGCGCCGTGCCGGCCGCATCGGCGCGGCGGCTGCGCGCTCTGCTCGGCCTGCCCACCGACGCATCCCCGCAGCCGGAGCAGGTGGTGTCGGTCGGCGGGTGCACGGTCACGTTCGTCGAGGCCGGGGGCGGCCGGCTCGGTCCGGTCGCTGTGGCGGTCCGCTGCCCGCCGGAGACGGCGCCGGCTCGCCTCTCCTTCGGCAACGGCGGCACCCTGACGCTCGGTGCGTTCGCCTAGGGACGGCGGGAACCGCCGCCCCATCTGGCCCGTTCGTGCCTCGCCGATGGGGCGTGCGGGAGTACCGGGTGGATGGCGATACCTCTCTGGGCCCAGGCCGGGCTGTGGGGGTTGCTTGCGGGCTCCGCGCTCTTGCTCGGGGCGGCCGTGGCGTGGTGGACCAGCCTGTCGCAACGGATCATCGCCGCCGTCATGGCGATCGGCTCCGGCGTCCTCATCTCCGCCGTCGCCTTCGATCTCATGGACGAGGCCTATCGCCAGGGCGGCTTCGACTCGACCTCGATCGGCTTCATCGCTGGCGCGGCCGTCTACACCGCCGCCAACATCTGGCTGACGCGCCGCGGCGCGGGCCACCGCAAGCGCTCCGGCCACGAACCGGACGAGGCGCAGTCGGGCTCGGGTGACACCTCGCTCGCGATCGCGGTCGGTGCGTTGCTGGATGGCATCCCCGAGTCCGTCGTGATCGGCGTCGGGCTGCTCGCCGGAAAGGGCGTGAGCCTCGTCACCGTCGCGGCCGTGTTCCTCTCCAACGTGCCCGAGGGTCTCTCGAGCGCCGCCGGCATGAAGCGGGCCGGGCGCGGACCGCTCTACGTGTTCGGCGTGTGGGGCGGCATCGCCGCCGTGTCGGGCGTCGCCGCCCTGTTCGGCAACGTGGTCATGGCGGGCGCGGGGCCGGAATGGATCGCCGGGACCACCGCCGTGGCCGCCGGAGCCATCCTGGCCATGCTGGCCGACACGATGATCCCGGAGGCTTTCGAGGCGACCCACGACTATGCGGGCCTCATCACCGTCGCGGGCTTCCTCGCGGCCTTCGTCCTGTCGAAGCTCGGAGGTTGAGGACGCGCATGGACCCGAACCAGGCCCTCACCGACGGCACGCCGCCGCAGGCGTCGGCCTTCGCCCTCGTCCTCTCCGGCGGACTTGCGCTCGGCGCCTTCCAGGCCGGCGTCCTCGCCGCCCTGGCCGGGCGTGGCCGGTGGCCGTCCCGCATCGTCGGGAGCTCCACGGGCGCCCTGAACGCCGCCGTTGCGCTCGGCGGTCCTGTCGAGACCGCGCCGGAGCGCCTGTGGCAGCTCTGGTTCGGATCGGCCGACCTTTTCGCCGGCGCCGGCGCCGGCTTCGGCGGCGGCCCGTGGTCCATGGCCGACGCCGGGGCACGCTTCCTCAGCGCGGCCGAAACCCTCGGGCTGGGTCGTGCAGGCCTGTTCCGGCCGCGCCCCGTTCCCCTGTCGCTCCTGCAGCCGGCGGCGGGGCACATGTCGCTGGCTCCCCTGCAGGCGCGCCTCCTCGACCTCGTGGACTTCGACCGGCTGAACGCCGGCCCCGTGTCCGCCTGCATCACGGCGACTGACCTGGAGACCGGCGAGGCGGTGGTGCTCGACACCGCCACCGGGCCGCTGGGACCCGCCGACGTGGCCGCGTCCTGCGCCATGCCGCCCCTGTTCGCGCCGGTCGAGCGCCAGGGCCGGCTCCTGGGCGATGGCGGCCTCACCGCGAACACTCCGGTCGCGCAGGTGCTGGGCTCCGGTCTGCCGGCGATCGTCGTCGATCTGCTCCCGCGGCCCGGCGAACGGCCCGCCAGCCTTTCGGAAGGTGCGTCCCGCGCCGCCGCCATCGCCTTCGCGACGCAGACATGGACCGTCATCGACGCGGCGCGCGAGGCGCACGGGCTGCGCGAACGGCTGGCCCGGGCGGGGGAGGGCGACCCGCCCGCGGCCGTCCATCTCGCCATCGTGCCGTATGTGGTCCCGGGCGAGGAGCCCGGCGTCGCCCGGCTCCTCGACTACCGGGCCGACGTGCTGTCCCGGCGCTGGGTCGCAGGAGAAAGCGCCGCCATGCGCGCGCTGGAACGCCTGGAGAGCCGACCGTCCGAGACCTTCCGGGTGGAGGTCTGTCCGTGAGCTCGAGCAAGCGGGAGCATGCCGGATGACCATCGCGATCGCCAAGGACCAGGCCGCCATGGAGGCGAAGCTCGCGGCGCGCCTTCCCGAGGGAGAGGGCTGGCAGTTCGAGCCCAAGTGGGACGGGTTTCGGTGCCTCGCCTTCCTCGACGGCGAGGCGGTGGACCTGATCGGCAAGTCCGGCAAGCCTTTGACGCGCTACTTCCCGGAGGTCGTGGCCGCGTTGCGCGCCCTCGCGCTCGGCCCCGTCGTCCTGGACGGCGAGCTCGTGATCCCGGTCGGCGAGGCGCTGTCCTTCGACGCCCTGCAGATGCGGCTGCATCCGGCGCAGAGCCGGATCGACCGGCTGGCGCGCGAGACGCCCGCGCTGTTCGTCGCGTTCGATTGCCTGGCGAGCGGCCGCAAGGCCGACCTGCGCGATCGGCCCCTGGAGGAGCGTCGGGACGTCCTGGAGACGCTCTGCGCCGACGTGGGACCGGGCGCGGTGCTGAGGCTGTCGCCGATGTCGCTCGAACGGTCGGAGGCGGAGGGCTGGCTCGACCGCTCGGGAGGAGCGCTCGACGGCATCGTGGCCAAGCGGCGGGACGGTCCCTACGCCGGCGGCGAGCGCGCCATGGTGAAGGTGAAGCTGCAGCGCACCGCCGACTGCGTGGTCGGCGGCTTCCGGCGCGAAAGCGGTGGGCGGCTGGTGGGATCGCTGCTGCTGGGCCTCTATGACGACGACGGGCTCCTCAACCATGTCGGCTTCACGTCGGGCCTCTCCCGGGAGAACAAGCCGGATCTCACCCGGCGGCTCGAGGCCCTGGCCGAAGCCCCGGGCTTCACCGGCCGCGCGCCCGGTGGGCCGAGCCGCTGGAGCACGGACAGATCCGCCCAGTGGGAGCCGCTGCGGCCCGAGCTCGTCGTCGAGGTTCGCTACGACCAGGTGACCGGCGACAGGTTCCGCCATGGCACGGCCCTGCTGCGCTGGCGGCCTGACAAGGCGCCCGGGCAATGCACGTTCGAGCAGCTGGGCCGGGATGGGCGTCCCGCGGTGATCGAGGCCGTGACGGGAACCGACCGCTGATCCGGTGTGCGGCGGACCGGCTACCCAAGGCCGGCGGGACGGTTTAGGACGTGACCGGGACCCTGCGACCGCGTCGCGGCCGGTTCCGCCGATGTCTCTGCTGGAGTTCCGCCATGCTCGGGCCCACGGCCCATGTCGACAGTTTCGCCCGCGACCGCCTGCCGTCCCTCGACCGATGGCCCGCGATGCCGGGCGCGGGGGATGCCTATCCGGAGTTCGTCAATGCCGCCGTGGAGCTGACCGACCGCATGGTCGAGCGCGGCTTCGGGGACCGAACGGCGCTGATCGGCGCCGGGCGGTCGAGAACCTACCGGGAACTGGCCTCCTGGACGGACCGACTGGCGCGCGCCCTGGTCGAGGATGTCGGGGTCCGCCCCGGCAATCGCGTCCTCATTCGCTCCGCCAACACTCCGGCCATGGTGGCCTGCTGGCTCGCGGCGACGAAGGCCGGCGCGGTCGTCGTGAACACGATGCCGATGCTGCGGGCGGGCGAGCTGAAGGCCATCGTCGACAAGGCCGAGATCGCCTTCGCCCTGTGCGACACGCGGCTCATGGAGGACATGCGGGCCACGCAGAGCCCGTTCCTGCGCAGGATCGTGGGCTTCGACGGCGGCGCGGGGCACGACGCGGAACTCGACCGGCTCGCGCTGGCCGGGCCGGCCGCGTTCGATCCGGTCCGCACCGGTCGTGACGACGTGGCCCTGCTCGGCTTCACGTCCGGCACCACGGGCGTGCCGAAGGCGACCATGCATTTCCACCGCGACATTCTCGCGATCGCCGACCACTTCGCGGCCGACATCCTGCAGGTGCGCTCCGACGACGTGTTCGTCGGCTCCCCGCCGCTCGCCTTCACCTTCGGGCTCGGCGGTCTCGCGGTGTTTCCGCTTCGCTTCGGAGCGGCGGCCGGCCTCTTCGAGACGGTGACGCCGCCCCATCTCCTGCGCCTGATCCCGGAGTTGCGGGCGACGGTCTGCTTCACCGCGCCCACGGCCTATCGCGCCATGCTGGCGGGCGCGCAGGACGCTGAGCCCTTCGCCAGCCTGCGCGTCGCCGTCGCGTCGGGGGAGACCCTGCCGGCGCCGATCCACGAGGCCTGGACGCGGCGTACCGGCGTGCCGATTCTCGAGTGCATCGGCTCGACGGAGATGCTGCACGCCTTCATCGCCAATCGCATCGACGACAACGGTCCCGGCCGCACCGGACGGCCGGTGCGCGGCTACGAGGCGCGCATCGTGGACGATGCCATGCGCGAGGTGCCGCGCGGGACCGTGGGGCGCCTGGCGGTGCGGGGCCCGACGGGGTGCCGCTACCTCGACGATCCCCGGCAAGGCGACTACGTGCGCGACGGGTGGAACATCACGGGCGATGCCTTCCTCCAGGACGAGCAGGGCTATTTCCGCTTCGTCGCCCGCAACGACGACATGATCGTGTCGGCGGGCTACAACATCGCGGGTCCGGAGGTGGAGGCGGCGCTGCTGGCCCACGCGGCCGTGCGCGAGTGTGCCGTGATCGGCGCGCCCGATCCCGAGCGCGGGCAGATCGTCCAGGCCTTCGTGGTGCTGGCCGAGGGGGAGCGGGGCGGCGACGAACTCGTCAAGGTCCTGCAGGACTTCGTGAAGGCGCGGATCGCGCCCTACAAGTACCCCCGTTCGGTGCGTTTCGTGCCGGAGCTTCCCAAGACGCTCACCGGCAAGATCAGGCACGCCGCCCTGCGCGAGGCGGTGCGGAGCTGAGCTGAGCGGTCGGCGGGTCGTCGCCGTTTGTCGGACTAGGCCCCGCTGCAGACGTGCGATGACGGCCCGAGCTTCCAGCGCCCGCCGGTGCGGAGGTTGGTCGCCGCGAAGATGAAGGCCCTGGGATCGCCCTTCTTGCAGGTGGTGTCCACCTCCACGACGCACAGCTTCACCGGATCGCCGGGACGCGAACGGCGGACGGCAGGCAGATCCTCGTAGCCGACCTGGAACGCGCCGTTGGCGTACGCCACGGCGCTGCCGCTTCCGGGCGTGTCTTGAAGCCGCGTGGAGATCGCCTTGATCGTCGTGGTCGAGCATGCGCCCATGCGGTTCGGAGGCGGCTCGTTGAGTGCCGCAGGCGCCGATGCCGCCGCGGGCTGCACCGTTCCGCACCGGCCGCGCGAGACCGCCCCGGAATCCTTGGTGGTGATGACCAGCCGATCGGGCCCCATCCGTCGGATGACCGCATTCTGCGTGAAGCGGCTCTCCTCGGCGGTGCAGGACAGGACTACGCTCCATTCTCCCGGCCCCTTGGGCGTGGATTTCCTGATGCTGCACGGGGCGCCCCCCTCGAGGTCCTCGGGCATGAACCAGTGGATCGATTTTGCCGTGACGTCGACGACGGCGTCGGTCGTCACGTTGAAGACGTTCGGATACTGCGAGCTGTCCGTCCGCGAGCGGGCGCAGGCCCCCGGCGATCCCCACGATCCAACGGGCCAGGACAGATCCGGCGATTGCGCCTGAGGAGCCTCCGCCGCCTGCACCGGTTGCGGGGTCGGCGCGGGCTGGGCGGCGACGGACGGTGCCGGAGCGGACTTGCCGGGCATCTGGATGAGGACCTGCGCGGGATAGTTCCAGCGTCCGAGGTTCAGGGTCTTGTTGCCGATGCTGTCGAGAAGCGCCCAGTTCGGCGGGACAGCGCCATCGTGACGGGCGATGAAGAACCGCATCCCGGCAGGCGGCTGGGCACCGTTCACTTGCACGAAGTAGTTGTCGCAGGAATGGTCCGAGCCCTGGCTCCGGATGCCGACCTCGTTGAAGAAGCGCACCATCGCATCGCGG
The DNA here is from genome assembly GCF_945952055.1 of uncultured Alsobacter sp. GTDB lineage: Bacteria > Pseudomonadota > Alphaproteobacteria > Rhizobiales > Beijerinckiaceae > Alsobacter. The sequence continues at coordinate 13,905 of NZ_CAMFHB010000066.1, read as the reverse complement.
TCCGGAAGGTCCGCCTTCAAATCCTGCCACACCGCCATTTTCGCGTCCGGGCCATAGAGCAGCGCGATCGCCGCATCGACTTCGCCAGTCGGGCTCAGGCGAGTTTCAGAAATCACGTATCGGTGGCCGCCGACCTCGGCTCCCGGACCAGGCTTGCCGACGCTGCAGTCCGCCGCCGCAGGCGAGATCATCGCGACGAGAACGGACGCGCCCAACGCGCACACGGAGATCTTCATCGGCCCTCCTGGAGACCGGTTCGTCCGGCGCAGCGCTCCAGGTCGAAGGTGTCGCCGGATGCCGGCGAATGCCGGCTCCCAGGCGAGAGTGACGAGGAGGGCGGGGGCCAAGAGGCGGCGCATGACGGTCTCCTGGTCAAGGTCAGCGGGCGATGATCTTCGGGAAATCCGCGAGGATCTTGGAGCAGACCACGTCGTGGCCCCACTCGCTCTCGCGCTGGTCGAACAGCGTCATCCCTGACTTGAGGTTGGACTTGACCGCCTTGTCGCCGACCTGGCGCGAGCAGGAGCGAGCCTCGTCCATCATGGCCTCGGAGTAGCGGCTGAAGCCGCACTGGAATTGGGCCCGCGAGAGGACTCCGTGCATCTTGATCGTCTTGCCGCAGTCCGGCCGCGATGCGGCTGACGCAGGGACGGCGAGGCAAACGAGGGCGGCGGAGGCGAGGAGAAGGGCGCGCATACAAACCCCGTGGAACCCGAGAAGACTTGGCGTCCCGACACTCGCGGGGTGGCGGTTACTTCCGGATTGCGGAGTACGGCGATTTCTTGCGGAATTGTAAGGTATTCGCCCCGAAGGTTATCGACCAGTTCACCTCAAGCTTTGGGGTGTGCCGACTGCTCACACCCTTTCACGGATGCCAACTCACAGGCAGGGCAAGGGCGCTTGCCCGGCAGCGGGATCAGAGGCGGCCGACACGAGGGAATGTCCGCATCCTTGCAGGGTCCCAGTCACCGCTCTCAGCCCAGACCCGGATGACCCAACGCAAGAACTTCGAGAGCTACTCGTCGAGCTGCTTGCGGGCGAGGCTGATCGAGGCGAGGCACGCGGTCTCGTCCCGCCGCTGCGCCAAGGTGTGGGCACGGTTGAGAAGAGCCTTCGCCTGGACGACGCCGTCGCGCGGGGCGACCGGCTGGACGGCCTCGCCCGCGGCATCGGTATCGGCGGGGGAGGGGGTGGGCACGCTTCGCGGGGCGGTCGCGGGGGCGGCTCCTTCGCGCGCCTGGGACACCGTCTTCAGCCGCACGTCCAGCGCCGCGATCTCATCCTGGCAGTTCGCGGCGAAGGCAGGCGAGACGAGGGCCAGCCCGACGCAGGCCAGCAGCAAGCGCAGGGGCGCCGCAGCGGCCGGTGTACCGTCGTTCGTCGTCCCCATCGGCATGCCTGTCCTCCCACGCGGTTGGCCACGCCACGGGAAATGGGACAGGCGGCGTTTGGTTCCCGGAGCGCCTACTCGATCACCTCGTCGGCCTGGGCGAGGAACGTCGCCGGCCAGTCGAGCCGCAGGGCACCGGCGGTCTTGAGGTTCAGGAGGCACTCGAAGGCGACGGGCTGCTGGATCGGCAGTTCGGCCGGGTTGGCGCCGCGCAGGACGCGGTCGACGTAGTCGGCCGTGCGGCGGAAGATGTCGATCACGTCGGGGCCATAGGAGATGAGGCCGCCGAACTGGGCGTATTGCCGGTAGACCGAGATGCCCGGGAGCTTCAGCTCCACGGCCCAGTCCGCGACCTGGCGCATGTGGCTGAACACGAAGGCCTCCGGCCCGATCATCAGACTGCCGCCCGGCGTGGCCGCCTGGGACACCAGGGCGGCGCGGATCGCCTCCGTCGTCTCCACCGGGGTGGGGATCAGCTCGACGGGGGACGAGGGGATCGCGGCCGTGAAGGAGGCCAGCATGGCCGGATAATAGGGCTGTATCCTGGGGTTGTAGAGAACCGCCGACCGTCGCGTTCCGGGAGCCGCTTCGCTGAGCAGGCCCTTCCACTTGCCCACCAGCCCGGGGTTGATGAAGTTGAAGCCCGTGATGTTGGTGCCCGGTCGCGACAGGCTCTCGGCGAAGCCGAAACCCACGGGGTCGATGACCAGCGCGGCGATCACGGGGATGGTCGTGGTCAGCCGCTTGAGCTCGACGATGACGAAGGTGCCGCTGGCGACGATCACGTCCGGCTGCGAGGCGACCAGCGCCTCGGCGTTGCGGCGCAGCGCGTCGGCATTGCCGTTGGCATAGCGGTAGTCGATCGTGGCGGTCTCGCCGTCGACCCAGCCATAGGCCTGCAGGCTGCGGCGCAGCGCCTCGATCCGCGCCACGGTTTCCGCATCCCGCTCGGACGTGCCGACGATGACGCCGATGCGCCGAAAAGGCGATTGGGCGAAGGCGCCCGACGAAACGCCGCCGAGAAGTCCCCCGACGCCCGCCGACCAGGCGAGGATCTTCCGTCGGGTGGGCATTCCAGCACCAGCCTTCGGAAGAGTTGATCGATCGCGAGCGGACACGGAAATCTCTGGTGACGACACTGGCTCGAACGCTGCCGTTGCGCAGCATATGCGATCACCGGTCGTTCGAAAACGTTGCCCGATGCGCCTAGACGCTTCCCGCCAGAAGTCCGCCCCCGACCATGATGGTGGTGCCCGTCACGTAGCTCGAGTCGCGCGACAGGAGCCAGGCGACCGCGCCGGCGACTTCGTCCGGCTCCCCCGCACGACCCATCGGAATTCCCGCGACGCGGGCCTTCGCGGTGGCCTCGGGTGTCGTTCCGCGCAGGGCGCTCAGCTTCTGGGTGGTCGCGTGGGTCAGCTGCGTGTCGATGAGGCCTGGAGCGACGACGTTGATCCGCACGCCGCGCGTGGCGAAGGAGACGGACAGGCTCGCGGCCATGCTGGCCAGCGCCGCTTTGGTTGCGCCGTAGACGAGATTCTCCGGCGACGCCCGGCGTGCGGCCACAGTGCCCACGAGGACGACGGAGGCCCCTGCCTCGAGCCGCCCCGACAGGGCGCGCGTCATGAAGAACGGCGCTTTGACGTGCACCGCGAAGCATCGATCCCAGTCGGCTTCGGTGATCTCGTCGATCGATTGGGTCAGGACGATTCCGGCCACGTGGACGAAGCCCGACAACGGCCCTTCGATGGCATCGGCGAGCGCTGCCCAGCCTTCAGCCCCGGCAAGGTCCGTGCGGTGCCACGTCAGGTCGCCGAGGGCCGCCGGACGGGGACAAAGGTCCGAGCCGATGACCTGCCGGCCATCCGCCTGCAGGCGCCGCACCACCGCCTGGCCGATGTCCCCGGCAGCGCCGGTGACCACCACCGGAGGGGTGTGCGCGGCCGTCGCGCTCATGGGTTTGCTCCTGCCGCAGCCTCGGCCTCCTCGTCGGCGGCCAGCATGGACAGCAGGTCATGCGATGCCCGCGCCACATGGTCGGCCATCGAGGTCCGCGCCGCATCCTCGTCACCCCGCTCGAACGCCGCGATGACGGCATCGTGTTCCTTGACGGTGGCGGCGGCGCGGCCCGGGATGAGCCGATAGCCCAGCCTGAAGCGGCGGCACTTGGCCCAGACCCCCTCCAGCAGGTTCGCCAGCTGGCCACTGCCGGCCGCGTCCAGGATCAGGCGGTGGAAGCGCCAGTTGGCCTCGCCCATTTCCCAGTGGTCCGCGACGCGCTGCGCTGCCGCGAACTCGCCGTTCGTGGCGCGCAGCCGGTCGAGCAGCGCCGCGTCGGTGCGGGCGCAGGCCAGGGACGCGGACAGGCCTTCCAGCGCTCCGCGGATCTGGAACACCTCCTGCGCATCGTGCCGGGACAGGGGTGCGACCCGCATTTCCTTGTGCGGCGTGGAGTGGATGAGGCCCTCTCCCTCCAGCCGCAACGTCGCCTCGCGGATCGGCATGTGCGACATGCCGGTGAGCTCGGCCAGAAGGGCCAGTGTCAGCTTCTGGCCAGGAGCCAGTTCGCCGGTGAAGATCCGCTCCCTGATGTAGGCATAGGCAAGATCGGATTTCGTGCGATGGACCAGCGAAGCCACGCGCGGCGCGCTGCTCGATGGAATTGTCATGACGCAGCGCCTCCCGCCGGCATCGGCGCCGGGACGGCGCCTCGGGCACGCTTGATCCATCCGGCGATGCCGCTGTCAAGCGACTGGCGAGGACGATAGCCGAGATCCCGGCGGGCTCGCCCGATGTCGCAGGCGCCGCGCAGGTGCCGGGCCGGATCCACCCCCGGTCCCTGCTCGATGTTCGCCTGGGGCAAGGCGCGGCGCACCGCCTCGGCGAAATCCCCGCGCGTGTGCAGCCGCCCGCCGGTGACGTTGTAGACCGGCTCGGGCAAGTCCTGCGCGCAAGCCGCCGCGACGAGGCCCTCGGCGAGATCTTCGACGCAGGTGAAGTCGCACGGGTGGTCGCGCCCACACGGCTCTCGGACCGCTTCCCCGGCGAGGACGCGGGGGATGAAGTACTCACCGATGCGCGAGCCGAAGCCGAACACGAAGCCCGTGCGCACCGAGGTCGCCTGGACCCCGTAGGTGGCCCTGTACTGCGTGCACAGCGTCTCGCTCATCAGCTTGCTCGCATCGTAGATGCCGAGCGGGGACGGATGGTCGTCCTCGCTGAGCACGGCGAGATCGGGCCGGTGTCCGTAGAGTGTCGCAGTGGAGACATGGACCAGCCGTCCGCCGGCGTCGCGCACGCGCTCGAGCAGCCGGGCCGTGCCCATGACGTTGATCTCCAACGCGCGATAGGGCTCGGCCTTCCCGGCCTGAGGCCCGACCAGGGCCGCGCAGTGTATGATCGGCACCCCGGCCGGGCACGCGCCCGCGACCTGCTCCGCGTCACGGATGTCGGCTCGGACCATCGTCGCCCCCGGGACCAGGCGAGCCAGTTCCGGGGGAGGATCGCGCACGTCGACGAGCGTGACCGCGATGCCCCGCGACAGTGCCACCTCGGCCGCGTGGATGGCCACGAAGCCCGCTCCGCCGGTGATGACCACCCTCTCCGCCACCGTCAGACCTCGAGTTCGCGGGTCGTGATGGGGGCGTCGTGGGTGGGCAGCACGACGTTGACGAAGACGAGCGGGGTCTGCCCGAGGTTCACGAGATCATGGGGGCGGCCCGGTGGCGTGACAACGATGTCGCCCTCCCGGACGGCAATCGTGACATCGCCGACGGTGGCCGTTCCCGTTCCCTGCGTGATGACCCAGGCCTCCGTCTTCCCCGTGTGCACGTGAAGGGTGCACCTGTCGCCGGGGGCCACGAGATAGCGCGAGATCGTCGTCGCCGGCGCGTCGTAGGGATTGTGGACGCGCACGGGCAGGCGCTGGGCTCCGCCGTGCAGCACGGCTCCGGTGGGACGGGTCGGATCGGCGGTGCTCACTTGGCCGCTCCGTAGACGAGATCGGGCAAGGCCAGCACCAGGGCGGGCGCGTAGGTGATCAGGAGCAGCACGGCGGTGAGCGAGACGACGTAGGGCAGGGAAGCCTTCGCGACCTTCTCGACGGATTCGCCGGACAGGTTGCTGACGACGAAGAGGGCCATGCCGACGGGCGGCGTGAGCAGGCCGATCATCATGTTCACGATCATCACCATGCCGAAGTGGATGAGGTCGATCTCCAGCGCCTTCACGGCCGGAACGATGACCGGCGTCACCAGCAGCATGATCGCGGTCGTGTCGAGCAGCATGCCCAGGATCAGCAGCACGACGTTGATGACCAGCAGGAACGTGTACTTGTTCAGGCCCATCGAGAGGACGAGCTGGGTGAGTTCCTGCGGCACGCGCTGCTGCGTGAGGATCCAGGCGAAGACGTGGGCGCCGGAGATGATGATCATCACCGCGCCCGTCGTGATCACGGTCTCGCGCAAGGCTTCGGCGACGACGCCCATGTTGACGCCGCGCCTGTACACCATGCCGAGCAGCACCGCGTAGAGCACGCCGAAGGCCGATCCTTCGGTGGGGGTGAAGAAGCCGGAATACATGCCGCCGATGAGGAAGAACGGGCAGACGAGCGCGGGCAGCGCGTCGAGGAAGGCCTTGCGCCGCGCCGGGCCACTCGCCTTGGGGGCAATGGGATAGGGCTTTCCGCGTGCCATCACGTGAATGGTGGCCATCAGCGCGCCGCCCATCAGCAGCCCCGGGATGACGCCGGCCATGAACATGCGCCCCACCGACACGTCGGCGATGTAGGCATACAGAACGGCTGCGATGCTGGGCGGGATCACCGGTGCCATGGTCGCCGATGCCGCCGTGATCGCGGCGGCGTAGTCGGCGGGATAGCCCTGCTGCCTCATGGCGCGGATCTGCACGGCGCCCAACCCCGCGGCGTCGGCGATGGCCGACCCCGACATGCCCGCGAAGAAGCCCGATGCGATGACGTTCACGTGGGCAAGGCCCGCCCGCCAATGTCCAACCATGGCCGAGGCGAAGCGGAAGATCCGCTCGGTGACGCCGGTGGCGTTCATCAGGTTCCCCATCAGGAGGAACAGAGGGATGGCCAGCAACGTGAACGAGTCCAGCCCGAATACCATGCGCTGCGCGATGATGTTGATCGGGATGCCGGCCCACCAGACGCCGATGACGCCGAGCCCGATCAGGGTGATCGCAATCGGAACACCAACGACGATGAGGCCGACCAGGCCGGCCGTGTAGAACGCGATCATGGATCAGGCATCCTGGATGAGAATGGCGGACGGCGCGGCGGGCGGACCGGCAAGGCAGCGCATCAGCGCGTGGACGGCACTCAGGCCCGCGCCGACCACCATGGCCCAGATGATCACCGCGATGGGCCATTCGGTGGAGGCGAGTTCCACGCCGCGCGATCCTCGCAGCAGCAGGATCGCCTGCCCGCAGACGAAGCCGAACACGACACAGGTTATGCCCTCCATCAGCCGGAAGTAGACGGACCGGACCGTTCCCTTCAGACGGGTCTGCACCGCGTCGACACCGATATGGACGCCTCGCCGGGTGACGGCCGCCATGCCGAGGCACGCCATCCAGATCATGAGAATGCGCGACACCTCCTCTGTCCAGACATACGGCTCGCCCGAGAAGCGGTCGATGAATTGGAAGTTGACGAGCACCGCCACCCCGACGAGGCACGCGGCCGCGCCCCATTCCTCGACCGCGGCGATGAGGGCCGCGGCCTGTGTGAAGAGCGATCGCGGGAGCGTAGCCGCGCCCGCGGTCACGGTGGGGGCGGTCACGCCTTGTAGTCCCTGATCTTGGTGTACAGCTGCACATCGCCGCCCCACGCCCTCGCCAGGTCGGGGATGGCCTGCTCGGCTGCGGCCTTGCGCCACGCGTCGAGATCGGTGGGGACGACGAGCTGCATGCCGTTGGCGACGAGTTGCTTCTTCACATCCTCGTCCCCGCTGATGAACGTCTCCGCGATCAGGTCGGTGCCGATCCGCAGCGAGGCGACAAGAGCGTCCCGGTCGGCCGGCGAGAGGCTCTTGTAAGCCTGGTCGCTCATCACGATCACGCCCGGTGCCGCGTAGGACCAGGAGATCAGGTTCGCGTACTTGGCCGTCTCGTAGAGCTTCATCGACAGAATCGTGTCGAGGGGCGTATCGGCCCCATCGACGATGCCGGACTGCAGCGCGGAGTACATTTCGGCGAAAGCGATCGGGGTGGGCACCGCGCCCAGCGCCTTGAACACCTGTGGGAACGGCGGGAAGTCGGCGACGCGGATCTTCTGCCCCTTCATCTCCGCGAGCGTGTTGAAAGGCTTGCTCTTCGAGATGACGTGGCGGGTACCGCGATGGAACCAGCCGACGATGTGCACGCCGGAGGCCTCGACGATCTTCTCCTCCCAGGCCTTTCCGATCGGCCCGTACACCACCGCGCGCCAGTGGGCGTCGTCGCGAAACAGGTAAGGCGCGTCGATGACGGCGAGCTCCTTGAGATGGACGCTCGCGCCTCCGGGTGAGGCCAGCACCATGTCGACGGAGCCCCCGCGGACCGCCACGTGCATGTCGCGCTCGGAGCCGAGCTGCGAGGACGGAAAGATCTGGAGCTGGACGCGGCCCTCTGTGCGCTTCTCCAGCTCCGCGCCTGCCTTCTCGAGGCCTTTCTGGAAGGGGTGGTTGGCCGCCAGAACGTGCCCGATCTTGAGGACGGTCGCGGCCTTCGCCGAGGTTGCCGCCAATCCCGCCGCGCCGATGAGGCCCAGGCCGAAAGCCCGCCTGTCGATTGCCGAACCCATGGTATCTCCCTCCATTTGATGTTTGATCAAATCCTTTCAGAGGCACCGGACCGTGTCAACAAGCGATCACCGATCGCAGGCGTTGGGGAGGAACGGCGCTCTTCCGCTCGGGCGGAGACGCCGCCATGATGTGGGCTGCGACAGGCCGACAACGAATGCGGGGACGATCCATGCCAGACACTGACAGCGTGAAGGTGATCCGGGAGGGTGGCCTCGTGCAGCTCGTGCTGAACCGACCGTCCGTGATCAACGCCTTCGACGTCGAGATGGCCGAACGGTTCGCCACCGCGATGCAGGCGATCGCGGCGGATCAGACGGTGCGCTGCGTCGTGCTGCGCGGCGAGGGGCGGGGATTCTGCGCGGGGGGCGACGTGGCGTCCTTCGGCTCGGACGAAGCCGCCCTGGAGCGACTCGAGACCCTGATCACCCGCCTGCATGCCGGGATCGACCAGATGACGCGCCTGGCCGTGCCGACCGTCGGCATCCTGCATGGAGCCGTGGCCGGGGCGGGGCTGAGCCTGTCGCTCGCCTGCGACTTCGCCGTGGCCTCGGAGACGACGAAGTTCACGCTGGCCTATTCGAAGCTGGCGGCCACGCCGGACGGCGGCGCGACGTGGTCGCTGCCGCGCCTCGTCGGCACGCGCAAGGCGCTCGAGATCGCGCTCCTGTCGGAGGTGTTCGGCGCCGAGGACGCCCTGCGTCTCGGGCTGCTGAACCGTGTGGTCCCGGCCGACACGGTGCTGGACGAAGGGCTGGCCTTCGCGCGGCGCCTCGCCGCGGGTCCGACCGCGGCCTATGCGCGGGCGAAGTCCCTCATCCTGGGCTCGCTCGGCACCACGTTGCCCGAGCAACTGGATCGGGAGCGTGCGGCCTTCCTCGCCTCGGCGCGGACGCGGGATTTCGCGGAGGGCAAGGACGCCTTCATGAACAAGCGCCCCCCGGTGTTCGAAGGGCGCTGAGCGGCCGGTCCCTCAGGTGCGCCGGCGCATGAGGGCAAGCCCCGGCCCCAGCGCGGTGAGCGCGATGCCGGCACTGACGACGAAGACGAACGAGACCGAGGTCTGGCCGGCGAGATAGCCGAGCAGCGGGGTGGTGAGCCCCTGCGCCACGTCGTTGCAGGCGGTGTAGAGGCCCATCGCCACGCCACGACGTTCCGGCGGCACCGACCGGACCACTTCGGCGCCGAAGCCTGGGTAGACGAGGGAGTAGCCGACGCCGGTGAGCGCGGCGCCGAAGACGGCCGTCACCGTGTCGGTGGCGAGACCCAGGATGGCGAGGCCCGCGACCAGCACGAAGAGGGAGATCGAGGCCATCTGCGCGCCGCCGAAGCGGTCCGGCAGGCGGCCGAACACGATGCGCGCGAGGATCAGCGCGCCCGCATAGGCGCTGAAGCCGACCCAGACCGGCTGCCATCCGCGCTCGCTGAACAGCAGGCTGCCGAAGGCCAGGATCGACGAGTAGCCGACACTGCTCAGGGCCGATCCGAGCCCAGGCACCAGGACGGCCGCCGCCACGTCCCGCACGCGTCCCGAGGCCGCCGTCGACACCGGCCTGCCGCCCCTGAGCATGCTCACCATCGCGAGGGCCGCGATCGGCACGATGACCGATGCGATGGCGGTGGCGAGAAAGGACCCGGAGGCGTAGAGCGCAGTGCCGAACGGTGCGCCGACCGCCAGCGACGCGAACATGGCCATGCCGATCCAGGCGATGACCTTGCCCGCGTGGGGGCCTTCCAGCAGCGCGAGGCCCCAGTTCATGCCGCCCGTGATGATGAAGCTCCCGGCCGTGCCCTGCAGGAAGCGTCCGGCCATCAACAACGCAACGGACAGCATCGGCATGCCCGCCGTCGCGGCCGACGCGAGGCTCAGGGCTCCGGAGGCGATGGCACAGGCAAGGCCGACGACGATGCCCTGCTTGCCGCCGTGCGCGTCGCAATAGGCCCCGCCCCAAACGCGCGTCAGCAGCGCCGCGGCGAACTGGGTTCCGGTGACGACGCCCACGGCGAAGGGCCCAAAGCCGAGATCCTCGTGGACGTAGAGGGGAATGACCGGGATCGACAGGCCGAGCGCCACGTAGGCCGCCGTGATGACGGCCATGACCGGTGCGAGGGTGCGCATGGGACCGTGCGCGGTCGGGGGAGGATGCATCGGGACCGGGGTTCTGGTTTCGGCGACGGCGGGTGACAATGCCACGGGCTGGGCCGCGACATCACGCGTCGGCTGCATAGTGGCTCAGGCGCGAACGCAGAAGTGCGAGTATCTCGTCCCGGACGGGATCGCGCGTGCCGCGGAGCCATGCGGCCGCCAGCGGCAGGATGCCGAGCCGGTCTGCGGGACCGGTGGACAGGGGGACGAAGCGGATGTCGCCGCCGGCCAGGCGCGCGGCCCAGCGCGGGACGATGGCGAGCCCGATCCCGGCCGCCACGAGGTTGACGATGGTCTGCTTCTCGTCCGCGACCTGCACGATCCTCGGGCGGAGGCCGGCGTGGGAGAAGAGCTTCGCGGTGAGGTCGTGGCTGTGCGGGCGAGACCGGCGGTCCGGCACGATCAGCGGGCAATCCACCAGCGCCTTGATCGCGAGCCGCCGGCGGGCCGCGAGAGGGTGCCCGGCCGGAACGGCCAGGCAGGCGCGTTCGTGGAACAGCGGCATGACCTCGATGCTCCTGTCGATGGTGTCCGGCGGTCTGACGAATGCCAGGTCGAGCCGACCGGACAGGAGCCGCGGCAGGAGCCGGACGGTCTTGTCCTCGACGACCTGGACGGCAAAGTCGGGCTCCCGTCGGCGCAGGTCCTGGAGCAAAGAAGGCACGAGCCCGGCGGATGCCGTGTCGATCGTCCCCAGCCGCAAGGGGCGGGGACTCGGCCGGCGACGCTGGCGGAACGTCCGCTCCAGGTCCTCGGCGGCCGCGAGCAGGGCGCGAGCTCCGTCCCGCAACGCCGCGCCGTCGGGCGTGAGAGCGACACTGCGGGTGGTGCGGGTGAAAAGGGCCGCGCCGAGGCCCTCCTCCAGCAGCCGGACCGTCCTGCCAAGCGTGGCAGGCAGGATGCCGAGGCGCTGGGCGGCTCGTCCAAAATGCAGTTCGTCCGCCACCGCCAGGAAGCACCGCAACTGGTCCAGGTCCATGGTCTCGTTCCCGGCAATTATATGTCCTGATTATATAATCGCGCGTACATTGTAACTCCCGCCGACGCCGGTGACACTCCACGAAACCGAAGCTCCCGCACCCGGGCAGCCCAAGGACCATCGGGAGGACCACATGCGCTTGCTGCACCGCGCCTTGCTGTCCGTGGCCACGGCCCTGTGCGCCGCCGTCGCCGTCTCGCCGCTCTCGGCCCAGACCGCCTATCCGACCAAGCCCATCACGCTGCTCGTGCCGACGGCGGCCGGCGGTCCCACCGATACCGTGGCGAGGCTGATCGCCGAGTCGATGGGCAAGTCCCTCGGGCAGACCGTCGTCATCGAGAACGTCTCGGGAGCCGGCGGCACGATCGGCATGGGGCGGGTCGCCCGCGCGGCGCCCGACGGCTACACGATCGCCATCTGGCACGTGGCCCATGCCACCGCGCCGGCCCTCTATGCAGGCCTGAAATACGATCCCGTCGCCGACTTCGACCAGATCGGCCGGATCACCGACGTTCCCATGACCCTCGTGACGAAGACCGCCGTGCCTGCGAAGGACGTGACCGAACTCATCGCCTGGCTTCGCAAGGAGAACACGAACGTCACCTATGGCCATGCCGGGATCGGGTCCGCGTCGCACCTTTGCACGCTGATCCTGTCCCAGACGCTGGGCGTGGAATTGCGCGGGATCGCCTATCGTGGCACCGGGCCCGCGATGAACGACCTGATCGGCGGCCAGTTCGACTTCATGTGCGACCAGACGACCAACACGACCAACCAGATCAAGGACGGCAAGATCCGGGGCTATGCGGTCACGACGAAGCAGCGCGTGTCGTCGCTGCCCGACCTGCCGACGCTGGACTCGGGGCCGATCAAGGGCTTCGAGGTCACGGCCTGGCACGCCATGTGGGCACCCAAGGGGCTTCCTCGCGAGGTCACCGACAAACTCGTCGCGGCGTTGCAGACGGCTCTCAAGGACGCCAAGGTCATCGAGCGTTTCGCGGCCCTGGGCACCGAGCCCGTCCCGCCGTCGCAGACGACGCCCGACGCCTTGCGGGCGCAACTCAGCGCCGAGGTGCAGCGCTGGGACACGGCCATCAAGAAGGCCGGCGTCAAGGGCGAGTGAACCTCGCCCTGCGCCGGAGGCAACGGAGGACCAGACGATGAAGACCTACAGGATCGCGGCCATCCCCGGAGACGGCATCGGCACGGAGGTGATTTCCGCGGGCGTCGAGGTCCTGCAGGCCGTCGCCGCGCAGGACGGCGGCTTCTCGGTCGCGGTCGATCATTTCGACTGGGGCGGCGAGTACTACAAGGCCCATGGCCGGATGATGCCGGAGAACGGGCGCGACCTGATCCGCCGGCACGACGCCATCCTGTTCGGCTCGGCCGGACATCCGGAGATTCCGGACCACGTCACGCTGTGGGGCCTGCGGCTCGCAATCTGCCAGCCCTTCGACCAGTACGCCAACGTGCGGCCGACGCGCATCCTGCCCGGCATCGTGCCGCCCTTGCGCCATGTGAACGGCCCGGAGCTCGACTGGGTGATCGTGCGCGAGAACTCCGAGGGCGAGTATGCGGGCGTGGGCGGGCGGGTGCACCAGGGCTCGCCGCTGGAGGCCGCAACCGACGTGACGATGTTCACCCGCGCCGGCGTCGAGCGCATCATGCGCTTCGCCTTCGCGCTGGCGCGCTCCCGCCCGCGCAAGCTCCTGACGGTGGTCACCAAGTCCAACGCCCAGCGCCATGGCATGGTGCTGTGGGACGAGATCGCGGCCGAGGTGGCGCGCGAGTTCCCCGACGTCACCTGGGACAAGATGCTCGTCGACGCCATGACCATGCGCATGGTGATCAAGCCAGGCTCGATCGACACGATCGTCGCGACGAACCTGCACGCCGACATCCTGTCCGATCTCGCGGCGGCCCTCGCGGGCTCGCTCGGCATCGCGCCCACGGCCAACCTCAATCCCGAGGGCCAATTCCCGTCCATGTTCGAGCCCATCCACGGCTCGGCCTTCGACATCATGGGCAAGGGCATCGCCAACCCGATCGGCACCTTCTGGTCCATCGTCATGATGCTGGACCACCTCGGGCAGCCCGCCGCCGCCGCACGCCTCATGCAGGCGATCGAGCGGGTGACGGCGGACAAGACCTTCCACACGCCCGACCTCGGCGGCTCGGCCCGCACGGCGGAGGTCACGAGGGCGGTCATCGGGGCGCTGTCGGGCGCCAACGCGCTGGGATAGCGCGCGCCACTCGACCCTCTCTCTCAGGCTGGGGACCCCAACACGATCGCGATTTGGCCGGTCCCCAAACCTCCTCATCCTGAGAGCTTGTGAATCAATCGCCGGTGCGGCGTTGCAACTGACATCTCCAGCGCGCGACCACCTCTCCGCCGTCCTGCCCGGGCTCGGCCCGGGCATCCACGACTTTGCCGGGGCCACGCGTCAGTCGTGGGTGGCCGGGCCAAGCCCGGCCATGACGTTGAGAGGGAGGTGCTCGCTGGACCTCCGAAAGGATCACGAGGCCTCAGCATGGAGACCTTTGCACGAGCGGGACGGTTCTGATTCACTGACGACGTGATTTGGGC
>NZ_CAMFHB010000065.1 GCF_945952055.1 uncultured Alsobacter sp. | reverse complement strand
GAGATGCCTCATCGGCTCGCCGGCCCGGTGGTCCGGGGCAGCGCCGCCGTGTGTGGTGGCTATATAGATCGCGGGTCGGAGGCCTGTCAACAGACCTTCGCAAAAAAATGCTCTGATCCGACATCGTCGTGCCGACGATCGGTCCTGCGCTCCCTGAAACCCGTGCGTTTCAAGGGGAAACGCTCCGTTCGGGATCGAAGGGAGCTTTGCAAGAAGCGCGCCCAGCTCCGCTGGGGGCCCCTCGGCCGGTGAAAAAAGTCTGCCCGCGCCGCCTCTCGCCGCGCGAAAGGCACTTTCCACCCGGCTTGCGCACCATGGGGCGGTCTCCGGTCCTGCCATCGGGCCCACCCGACAGGGACTCGGGCCTGGCACGGCAGGCCCCCACGGGGCCTCAACAACGCGCGGATGCAACGCACCTCGTGCACACGCGCGAGTCATATGCTCGAAAACGAGTCACGGGGACTGCCGCCGGCGTCGTCGGCGCACGCCCCATTGTAGCCGCCTTCCTGCGGCCTAACGGGCAGGCTGTGGCACGGCACGCATTGACGCGTGGGATGTGCCCCGGCAATTTACCGGTCTGGTCGCGTTGCGCCGGCCTCCTTCGCAAGACGAGATCCGATCCGCCCGATGGCCAGATCTTCTGCCAAGCCAGTCACGCGCTCAGGCGGCCCCACGGGCTCGTCTCGCGGTACGGCGACGGTCGATCTGGGCCTGGATCCGCCACTCGCACGCGACGGGGACGCCGGATCCCACGACCGCCGCACCGTCAGCATGCGCTGGCTCTCGGGCACCGTCCTGACCGGCCTGTTCGGCATCGGCCTCGTCGGCGCGGCGATCTACGTGTCCATGGACGGGCAGCTCACCTTCGCCGAGCGCGGGGAATGGGCGTCGGCCCAGGCCGGCCGCCAGGCGGCCTCCGACAAATCCTCGAAGCGTGGCGACCGCCTGTTCATCGCCACCGATATCGTCTCCGCCAAGCAGTCCTTCCGCACGCCGACGACGATCCGCGTCGGCGACCGCGAGGTCATCAAGGTCAAGCCGTTCGTCCGGGTGGCGACCAATCTCGCCCTGGGAACACTCGGCTTCGCCGACGACGTGCCGCCCTTCAACCCGATGAAGCTCTATGCCTCCGGCGGCGACAGCGGCGAGCGGGTCCAGGAGCAGCCGGAAATCGCGGCGGAGGGCGACGCAGAGGTCTCCGTCCAGAAGAGGCCGCTGCTGAACTATTCCGGCGCACCGGATTCCGGCGCCATGCTCACCGTCGAGCAGGTCGAGGCGCAGGTGGCCGAGGAGCGCAAGGCGTCCCTGGCCGCGGGCCAGCGCGCGCTGGCCATTCCCTCGCAGCTCATGCTGACCCGGGCGCTGAACGCGCCGCGCGTCCAGCCCGATGCCCGGCCCGATGCGCTCGGCATTTCGTTCTCGACCATGCAGGTGACGATCGTTCCCGAGAACGTCACCACGCGCGAGAAGTCGCCGCCCGTCGAGAAGAAGACGCAGGCCACAGGTCCCGACGAGCGCATGGTCACGATCAAGCGCGGCGAGACGGTCGAGCAGATCCTGCGCGCCAACGGCGCCTCCCCTGCCGAAGCCAAGTCGGCCCTCGCCGCCATGGTGACGCGGATGAAGGACACGCCGCCGCGCGAGGGCCAGCGCATCAAGCTGCTCTTCGGACCGTCCGTCGACGGGCGCCGCCCCAGCCAGCTCCTGCGGGTGATGCTGCTCGATGCCGAGGCGGTGCTCGCCATCGCCGCGGTGAACGACAAGGACGATTTCGTCGCGCTGCAGCCGCCGCAGCAGGAAACGCCGGTGGCCTCCAACGAGGAGGACGACGAGGAGGAGCCCGACACCGGCTCGGGCCTTCGTCTCTACGACAGCCTCTACGAGACCGGCTTCAAGCACGACATCCCGCGCAACATCATCGACCAGATCGTCAAGGTCGCCTTCTACGATTTCGACCTGCAGCGCCGGGTTTCGGGCGGCGACAGCATCGAACTCTTCTATGCGGAAGACGACGAGAACGACAATCGCGCCGATGTCCTCTACGCCAGCCTCTCGGTCGGCGGCACGCTGCGGCGCTACTACCGCTTCGCGCCGTCCGACGACGGCATCGTCGACTTCTTCGACGAGACGGGGAAGTCGAACCGCAAGTTCCTCATCCGCAAGCCCATCGCCGAAGGCCAGCTGCGTTCCACCTTCGGCATGCGCTACCACCCGATCCTGCGCTATTCCCGCATGCACACCGGCGTGGACTGGGCCAACCGCATCGGAACGCCCATCGTCGCCGCGGGCGACGGGAAGGTTCGCAGTGCCGGCTGGGACTCGGGATACGGGCGCCGCGTCGAGATCGAGCACGCCTACAACTTCGTGACCGCCTACTCGCACATGTCGGCCTTCGCCAAGGGCATCAAGGACGGCGTGCGCGTGCGCCAGGGCCAGGTCATCGGCTATCTCGGCAACAGCGGCCTGGCGACCGGGCCGCACCTGCACTACGAGGTCCTGATCAACGACAACTTCGTGGATCCGCTGGCCGTCAAGGTTCCGCGCAGCCGCGACCTCGACGACCGCCAGCTCGTCGCCTTCAAGCGCGAGAAGGAGCGGATCGACGACATCATGAGCAAGGCCCCGAGCGCGACCCGCGTCGCCGGCAAGAGCTGACGGCCGGGCTCGCCGCCCCGCCGCCCTCCCCATGCTGCACGTCCTGACCATCGTCCTGCCGATCTTCGGGCTGATCGCCATCGGCTTCACGGCGCGACTGTCCGGGCTGGTGACGGACCGCGCGGCCGAGGGCCTGTCGGAGTTCGTGTTCTCGATCGCGGTGCCGGCGCTGATCTTCCGCACCCTGAACGCCGCGGCCCTGCCCGAGGCCCAGCCCTGGGGCTACTGGCTCGCCTATTTCTCCGCCGTCACCGTGGTCTGGACCATCGCGACGCTGGCGGCCCGCCGCATCTGGAACGTCGGCTCCATCGAGGGCGTGGTCGTGGGGTTCTGCGCCGCGCAGGCCAACACGGTCTTCGTCGGCATCCCGCTCATCCTCGATGCCTATGGGCAGGAAGGCGCGGTGCCGCTGTTCCTGCTCATCGCCATCCACCTGCCGATCATGCTGATGGTGGGCTCCATCCTTTCGGAGGGCCGGTCGGCGCACCCCGCCCGGCTCGCCCGCCAGCTCGTCACCAACCCGCTGCTGCTCGCCATCGCCGTGAGCACCGCCGCCCGGCTCTCCGGCGTGTCGCTGCCCGGCCCGGCCACCAGCATCGTCGACATGCTGGCCTCGGCGGCGTCGCCCTGCGCGCTGTTCGCCATGGGCATCGCGCTACGCCGCTACGGTCTCGCGCACCAGCCGAGCCTCGCGGCCCTGGTCACCGGGCTCAAGCTCGTCGTGCATCCCGCGCTCGTCTACGTCTTCGCCTTCCACGTCTTCAGCATGCCGCCGGTGTGGGCGGGCGTGGCCGTGCTCTTCGCCGCCGCCCCCTGCGGCCTCAACGCCTACCTCTTCGCCGAGCGCTACCGCTCGGGCGTGGGCGTGTCGGCGAGCGCGATCACGCTCTCGACCGGGTTGTCGGTCCTCACCACGACGTTCTGGCTGGCCATGCTGGGCGTCGGGCGCTAGGGCATCATCCCGCCAAGTGGATGCCGGTTGGTGGAAATGATGCTCGATCAAGATCCTAGAGCGGACGACCTGATGCAGTCAGGTCCAATTCCGCTCTAGGGCGCCATCGCCGGCGATCCCGGCGGGAAGCCCAGCTGCTCCCGCACCGCCCGCGGAGTGAGCCCTTGCTCGCGCAGGGCCCGCAACGGCGTCGAGAGCTTGCTCTTGGCGAGCTTGCGGCCATCCTCGTCCAGCAGCAGGCGATGATGGAAGTAGATTGGCGCCGGCAGGTCGAGGAGCGCCTGCAGCAGCCGGTGAACGGACGTCGCCGCCTCCAGGTCGGCGCCCCGCACCACGTGCGTGATCCCCTGGCGCGCATCGTCGACCACGACCGAGAGGTGATAGCTGGTCGGGACGTCGCGGCGGGCGACGACCACGTCGCCCCAGGCCATGGGATCGGCCGCGTCCCGGCGCACCACGCCGGTTGCGGGATTCCACACCCCGATGTCCAGCAACGCCGGACAGCACGACACCGCGTCCGCCATGCGAAGCCGCCAGACATGCGGCTCCCCGGCGCGGGCCTGCGCCTCCGTCTCACTAAGCGTGGCGCAAGGCCCCGCATGCAGCGGCGCGCCGTCGGGATCGCGCGGCCATGGCGTCCCCTCCGCCTCGAAGGCGGCCACCCGGCGCGCCGTGTCGCCGCGGCTGCAGAAGCAGCGATACGCCAGGCCGCGCTCGCGCAGGCGCCCGAGCGCCGAGGCGTAGTCGGCCATGTGCCGGGACTGGCGCAGAACGGGCTCCTCCCAGCGCAGGCCCAGCCAGCCGAGGTCCTGCGCGATCGCCGCCACGAAGGTCTCCTTGGAGCGCTGCGGATCGATGTCCTCGATGCGCAGCAGGAAACGCCCGCCGACGGTTCGGGCGAGCGCGTCGTTGGTCAGCGCCGAGTAGGCGTGACCCAGGTGCAGGAAGCCGTTCGGGCTCGGGGCGAAGCGGAAGACGGGTTGCATGCGGCGCGGGGGCGGTGTCCCATGGCGGCGGCCGTCCGGACGGGCGGCGCCTCAACAGATAGGCGAGACGACGGAGCGCCGTCCATGATCGATTGCCAGGAGGCGCTGGACCGCGCGCTCGACGCCCTGCTGCGACACGACCCGTCGCTGCAGGCCCTGCTCGCCGTCGCCGGTCGGCCGGCGGTGCGCAAGCGCGAGCCGGGCTTCGAGGGGCTTTGCGCCATCGTCACGGGCCAGCAGGTCTCCACGGCGAGCGCCGCGGCGATCTGGAGCCGCGTGAAGGCGCGCTTCGATCCGCTCGCCCCCGCGGTCATCCTGGCGGCGAGCGACGACGACATGCGCGGTTGCGGCCTGTCGACGCCGAAGATCAAGACCATGCGCGCCGCCGCCGAGGCCGCCGCCAGTGGCTCGCTGCCGCTCGACCGCCTGCCGGAGCTTCCGGCCGACGAGGCCCATGCGCACCTCGTCACCGTCAAGGGCATCGGCCCCTGGACGGCGGACATCTACCTGCTGTTCTGCATCGGCCATCCCGATGCCTTTCCCGCCGGGGACCTGGCCTTGCAGGAAGCGGTGCGGGTGGGCTACGGGCTGGACGCGCGGCCCGACGCGGCCGGACTGACGGCGTTCGCCGAGCGCTGGCGTCCCTGGCGCGGCGCCGCGGCGAAACTGCTGTGGGCCTACTACAGTGCAACCCGCCGCCGGGGCGACGCGACACCGCTCGCCGAACGGCAGACCCCTCTTCCCGCCAAGGCCGCGGGCCGCCGGAGACGCGCATGACCTCCCTCGACGGGCCTCGCCTGCCGCCGCTCTCCGGAACGGCCCGCAGCCTCGTGGTCCTGCTGCACGGCTACGGCGCGGACGGCGACGACCTCATCGACATCGGCCGGGCCTGGCAGGGCTACCTGCCCGACACGGCCTTCGTGGCGCCCCACGCGCCCGACCCCTGCGGCATGGCGCCGATGGGGCGGCAATGGTTTCCGCTCACCATGCGCGACCCGCACGAGCGCTGGACCGGCGTCGTCGGCGCGCGTCCCACGCTCGACGGCTTCCTCGACGCGGAGCTCGCCCGCCACGGCCTGGACGACACGCGGATGGTGCTGGTCGGGTTCAGCCAGGGCACCATGATGGCGCTGCATGCGGGCCTGCGCCGCAGCCGGCAGCCCGCGGCGATCGTCGGCTATTCGGGCATGCTCGTCGGCCCCGAGCGTCTCGCCGACGAGGGCGCCTGCGCCCCGCCGGTCCTTCTGGTGCACGGCAGTGCCGACGATGTCATCCCCGCGCAGGCCCTGTTCATGTCCGCGCAGGGGCTCGCCGCGGCGGGCCTCACCTGCGAGTGGCACCTGAGCATGGACGTGGGCCACGGCATCGACGAGGACGGCCTGCGGCACGGGCTGCAGTTCGCCGCCTTCCAACTCACCGGCCGCCTGCCCGATCTTCCCACGCACAGCATGGAGCCCGGCGCATGAGCAGCGCCCGCGTCGCGCGCAGCCGCCGCGCCGACTACCGCCACGTCCTCGCCATCCCGACCCGCTGGGCCGACAACGACGTCTACGCGCACGTCAACAATGTCGTCTACTACAGCTGGTTCGACACGGTGGTGAACCAGTGGCTGATCCAGAACGGGCTTCTCGACATCGCCTCGAGCCCGGTCGTGAGCCTGGTGGTCGAGACGAGCTGCACCTACTTCGAGAGCGTAGCCTTCCCGGAGGTGGTGGACGCGGCGCTGGCCGTGGAGAGGCTGGGCTCGTCGTCGGTCACCTACGCCATCGCCATCTTCCGCCAGGGCTCCGACGAAGCGGCCGCCCAAGGGCGCTTCGTGCATGTCTGCGTCGAGCGCGCGACGCAGAAGCCCGTGCCCATCCCGGGCCCGATGCGCGCCAGGCTGGAGACGCTCCTCAGGCGGTCGCCGGCCTGACGGCGCCCGGCGGTGCGTTGGTGACGATCCAGACGCCGGCCAGGATCACCAGGGCCCCGGCGATCTCGCGCAGCCCCACCGTCTCGCCCAGGAAGATCACGGCGAGAAGGGTCGCCCATACCGGGATGAGGTAGCCGATCATCGCCGCCTGCGTGGTCCCGGCGCGCTGGATCAGCGTCATGAAGATGGTGATCGGCACGGCGGTGGCGATGAGGCCCAGGCCGAGCAGCGCCGGCGCGTGGTCCACGATCTGGCCGAGGGCCGGGCGTCCCACGAAGGCGACGGTGACGATGGTGGAGGCCAGCGCCGACACGGCCTGCTGGCCGAGCGCGAGGCGGACGGCCGGGATGTCGCGCAATGCCCGCGCATAGATGTTGCCGAAGGCATAGCTCAGCGAAACGAGCAGCATCAGCCCGATGCCGATGAGCGAGCCCGCGGGCTCCGACCAGGCCGAGGGCCCGACCAGGACGGCCATGCCCGCGAAGCCCACCAGCACGCCGACCGTGCGGCGCAGCGTCAGCCGCTCGTCCGGCAGGCTGAAATGCGCCATCAGCGCCACCATGATCGGGCCGATGGCCTGGATCATGCTGCCGAGCCCGGCGCTGATCATGGTCAGCGCCTCCGCCGTCATGATGTTGGGCAGCCAGCCGTTGAACGTGCCCAGCACCAGCCACGGCACGATCTCGTGCGACCGCGGCCGCGGATCGCGCCCCATCGCCAGGAAGACGGCGACGATGCAGGCCACCGCGATGAGGGCGCGGCTGGAGGCCATCACCCACACGGACGCGCCGGCCGCCAGCTTCATGAACAGATAGCCGGACGACCACATGGTCGAGCAGACGAGGAGGCTGACGACGAGACCGACACGGCTCATCGGCGCCGACGAGGAGGAGTGCATGTCAGTCCCGCCCGGGTCCCAGGAGATCGATCAGCGGCGGGATCAACGGCTCGTCGGCGGGCGGCATCGGGAAATCGCGCAGGCGGCCGGGGCGCACCCATTTGAGCGCCTTGTGCTCGCGCGCCGTCACCACGCCCTCCCAGCGCCGGCAGATCCACAGCGGCATCAGGAGGTGGAAGTCGTCATAGGCATGGCTGGCGAAGGTGAGCGGTGCCAGGCAGGCCTCCTTCACCGTGATGCCGAGCTCCTCGGCGAGCTCGCGGATGAGCGTCTCTTCCGGCCGCTCGCCGGGCTCCATCTTGCCGCCGGGAAACTCCCACAGCCCGGCCATGCCCTTGCCCTCCGGGCGCTGCGCGATGAGCACCCGGTTGTCGGTGTCGACGAGGGCCACGGCCACGACGAGGAGGAGTTTCATGGGACGTCCAGGACGGCTGTGAGATCCTGCGTCCTTCGACACGCCCGCTCCGCGGGCTGCTCAGGATGAGGACCATGGGAAAGCGGCATTCACACCGATGGCCTGATCCTGAGCAGCCGCCAAAGGCGGCGTGTCGAAGGACGCACCATCGGGCCGCGGCTTCTCAGCTGCGGTAGTCCCCGTTGATCTCGACATATTCCTTGGTGAGGTCGCAGGTCCAGGCGGTGAACGTGCCGTCCCCCAGCCCGAGGTCGATGCGCACCGCGAGGTCCTGGTTCTTCATGTAGGCCGACACCGTCTCCTCGCTGTAGGAGGGATCGCGCGCGCCCTCCACGGCGACGCGGTGCGGGCCGAACCAGATGGCCAGGCGGTCGCGGTCGGCCGGTTCACCGGCCTTGCCGACGGCGGCGACGATGCGGCCCCAGTTGGCGTCTTCCCCGGCGATGGCCGTCTTGAACAGCGGGCTGTCGGCGACCGACTTGGCGATGCGCTTGGCCGAGGCCGTGCTGGTGGCCCCCGTCACGGTGATGCCGACGAAATGCCGGGCCCCCTCGCCGTCCTTCACCACCTGGTGGGCGAGATCGAGCAGCACCGTCTCCAGCGCCGCCTTGAACGCCGCAAGGCGCGGATCGGCCGCGTCGGAGATCGCCGGGCAGCCCTGCCGCGCGGCGGCGCCCGTGGCGAACAGCATCAGCGTGTCCGACGTGGAGGTGTCGCTGTCCACGGTGATCGCGTTGAACGAACGCGAGACCGAGGCCTGCAGCAGCGCGTGCAGGACGCCCGCAGCGATCGGCGCGTCGGTGAACACGAAGGACAGCATCGTCGCCATGTCGGGGGCGATCATGCCGGCGCCCTTGGCGATCCCGGCGATCGACACCGGAACGCCGGCGATCTCGACGGTCGCGCTGGCGCCCTTGGGATAGGTGTCGGTGGTCATGATGGCGCGCGCCGGCCCGATCCACGGACCGGCGGTGGCGCGCGCCGCGCAGTCGGCCAGCACGCCCTCGAACTTCGAGGCGTCGAGCGGCTCGCCGATGACGCCGGTCGAGGCCAGCATGATCTCGCTCGGGCGGCAGCCCAGCGCGGCGGCCGCGATGGCGGCGGTCTTCTCCACGGTGGCCACGCCGGCACGGCCCGTGAAGGCGTTCGCGTTGCCGGAATTGACGACGACGCCGCGGGCCTTGCCACCCTTCAGCGCCGCCCGGCACCAGTCCACCGGCGCCGAGGGGCAGCGCGAAGTGGTGAACACCCCGGCCGCCTCGGTGCCCTCGTCGAGGGCGACGAGCAGCACGTCGGTGCGGTTGCGGTATCGGATGCCGGCCTCGGCCGTGGCGAACCGGACACCCGCGATCGGGGGCATCTCCGGAAAGGCGGCGGGAGCGAGGGGAGAGACGGCGTGGGCCATGGGCGGGCTCCGGCAGAGGCTTGGAACGGAAGGCTGGTTACGGCTCCGCCGCCCGGAGGCGGCGGATGGGCCGGCGCGTGGCCGGCGGAGGTTGGGAGGATCCCGTGGGCCGGATCAGGGCTTCTTGGCTTCCCCGGCCGGCGCCTCGGTGTCGAGCCGCTCGATCTTCCCCTTGGCCCGGACCGCCGTGATGATGTCGTTCTGGGCCTTGCGGGTCAGGTACTGGGAGACCTGCTCCTTCACGTCGTCGAAGGACGGCACCGGCTTGGTGCGGGTTTCCTCGACCTTGATCACGTGCCAGCCGAACTGGCTCTTCACCGGGTCGGAGATCTCGCCGGGCTTCATCTTGAAGGCTGCGTCGGCGAACTCGGGCACCATGCGGTCCTTGGTGAACCAGCCGAGGTCGCCGCCCTCCTTGCCGGAGCCCGGATCCTTCGACAGCTCGGCCGCGACCTTGGCGAAGTCCTCGCCGCCCTTCACGCGGGCCTGGGCCTTCTTGGCCTCGTCCTCGGTCGGCACGAGAATGTGGCGGGCGTGCACTTCCTGCTCCGGCGTGATCGACTTGACGCTGTCGTCATAGAGCTTGCGCATCGCTTCCGGCGTGACCGCCTTCTTGGATTCCTGCGCGAGATAGTCGTCCAGCAGCAGCTTGTCGCGGAAGAAGGCGACCTTGCGCTCGACGTCCGGGTTGGCGTCCAGCTTGGCCTCGCGGGCCATCTTGGCCATCAGCTTGAGGTCGGCGACGTAGCTCACGAGGTAGTCGCGCTTCTGCTGGTCGGTCACCTGGGGCGGCAGGCTCTGGCCCACGTCCTCCAGCGCGATCTCGAGGTCCTTCTCGGTGATCGGCATGCCGTCCACCTTGGCCACGACCTTGTCGGTCGCCGGCGTCTGCGCCGACGCGCCCGTGGCGGCGGCCAGGGCCAGGACGGAGGCCACTGCGAGGCCGCGGGCGAGCGACAGCATGGTGCGGGGCGGATGCGGGAAAGCGGTCATCGTCTGTGTCCGGTTCGAGGCGCGCCGCCGGGCGCGCGTGTTGCGCAGAAGTGGAGCAAGCCGGCGTGCGTGGCAAGACCGGTGTTCCCGGCACCTTTGAAAAAGCAGGATCGTGACCCCATCTTGACGCGTTGGACGCCTTGCGCGCCTTCGGCTTCGTGGTGTGCGCCGGCCTGTGACAAGGGTCGTGCGTCCTGCGCAGGATGGCGCTATAAGCCCGTTCGACGTTTTTCACCCACGACAGCGGGCCGCCCGATGCTGCCCGTCGCGAGAAGGTTTCCCGATGTTCGGTGCTCTTGCCAAGAAGGTCTTCGGTTCCGCCAACGACCGGCGCCTCAAGGCCTATCGCCCCCGTGTCCAGGCGATCAATGCGCTGGAACCCGAGGTTTCCAAGCTCACCGACGACCAACTTCGGGCCCGGACCGAGGCCTTCAAGGCCGATCTGGCAGCCGGCAAGACGCTGGACGACATCCTCGCCCCCGCCTTCGCGACGGTTCGCGAGGCCGCCAAGCGCACCCTCGGGCAGCGTCATTTCGACGTTCAGATGATCGGCGGCATGGTTCTCCATGAGAACGCCATCGCCGAGATGCGCACCGGCGAAGGCAAGACGCTGGTCGCCACGCTGCCGACCTATCTCAACGCGCTGGCCGGCAAGGGCGTCCACGTCGTCACCGTGAACGACTACCTCGCCCGCCGCGACGCGGAGTGGATGGGCCAGATCTACCGCTTCCTGGGCCTGACCGTGGGCATCATCGTGCACGGCATGGACGACGAGGAACGCCGCGCGGCCTATGCCTGCGACATCACCTACGGCACCAACAACGAGTTCGGCTTCGACTACCTGCGCGACAACATGAAGTACGAACTGGGCCAGATGACCCAGCGCGGACACAATTTCGCGATCGTCGACGAAGTGGACTCGATCCTGGTCGACGAGGCGCGCACGCCGCTCATCATCTCCGGCCCGCTGGACGACCGCTCCGACCTTTACAACAGCATCGACGCCCTCATGCCGAAGCTGGTGAAGGGCGACTACGACCTCGACGAGAAGCAGCGTGCCGTGTCGCTGACCGAGGCCGGCAACGAGCACATCGAGGACCTCCTGGCCGAGGCCGGCCTGCTGCAGGAGGGCGGCCTCTACGACGCCGCCAACGTCACCCTGGTGCACCACGTCAACCAGGCGCTGCGGGCCCACACGCTGTTCCAGCGCGACAAGGACTACATCGTCCGCAACGGCGAAGTCGTCATCATCGACGAGTTCACCGGGCGCATGATGCCGGGCCGGCGCTACTCGGAAGGCCTTCACCAGGCTCTCGAGGCCAAGGAGCACGTCCAGGTCCAGCCCGAGAACCAGACGCTCGCCTCCATCACCTTCCAGAACTATTTCCGCCTCTACAAGAAGCTCGCCGGCATGACCGGAACGGCGGCGACCGAGGCCGACGAGTTCCAGGACATCTACAAGCTCGAGGTCGTCGAGATCCCGACCAACCTGCCCGTCGGCCGCATCGACGAGGACGACGAGGTCTACCGGACGGCCAAGGAGAAGTACCAGGCGATCATTCGCGAGGTGGAGGCGTCGGCCGAGCGCGGACAGCCGACCCTGGTGGGCACCACCTCGATCGAGAAGTCCGAGATGCTGGCCGAGGAGCTGATCCAGCACGGCTACGCGATGATCGACTTCAATGATCCGCGTGCGCTCGACCCGCTCTATCGCTCGGCGCGCGACGGCAAGCCGTCGAAGACCTTCGCCGTGCTGAACGCGCGCTTCCACGAGCAGGAAGCCTTCATCGTCGCCCAGGCCGGCGTGCCCGGCGCCATCACCATCGCCACCAACATGGCCGGCCGCGGCACGGACATCCAGCTCGGCGGCAACGCCGAGATGCGCATCCGCCACGAACTCGGCCACCTGCCGGAAGGTCCCGAGCGCGACGCGGCGATCGCGGCGATCCGGACCGAGGTCGCGGAGCTGAAGAAGAAGGCCCTGGCGGCAGGCGGCCTCTACATCCTCGGCACGGAGCGGCACGAGAGCCGGCGCATCGACAACCAGCTGCGCGGCCGCGCCGGTCGCCAGGGCGACCCCGGGCGCTCGAAGTTCTACCTGTCCCTGCAGGACGACCTGATGCGCATCTTCGGGTCGGACCGCATGGACGGCATGCTGCAGAAGCTCGGCCTCCAGGAAGGCGAAGCGATCATCCACCCCTGGATCAACAAGGCCATCGAGAAGGCGCAGCAGAAGGTCGAAGCCCGCAACTTCGACATGCGCAAGAACATCCTGAAATACGACGACGTCATGAACGACCAGCGCAAGGTCGTCTTCGAGCAGCGCCGCGAGTTCATGGCCGAGGAGAGCGTCCGCGCCACCATCGACGACATGCGCCACGGCGTGGTCGACGACGTGGTGGCCAAGTCCATTCCCGAGGGCGCGTATCCCGAGCAGTGGGACATCGCGGGCCTGGACGAGGCGGTGCAGCGCTACCTCGCCCTCGAGCTGCCCGTGGCCGACTGGGCCAAGGAAGAAGGCATCGCCGACGAGGAGATCCGCGAGCGCGTCAAGAAGGCCGCGGACGAGTCCTATGCCGGGCGCGTCGAGAAGAACTCCAACGAGGTGATGACCTACATCGAGAAGCAGGTGCTCCTGCAGATGCTCGATCACCTCTGGCGCGAGCACCTCGTCACCCTCGACCACCTGCGCCAGGTCATCGGCTGGCGCGGCTATGCGCAGCGCGACCCGCTCAACGAGTACAAGCAGGAGGCCTTCGAGCTGTTCGACGGCCTGATCTCGCATCTGCGCGAGCAGGTGACCGGGCAGCTGATGCGCGTCGAGGTGATGTTCCAGCAGCCCGAAGGCCAGCCCGAGGCCGACGGCCAGGCCCAGATGGCCGGCATGGTCGGGCAGGACCTCTATGCGGGCATGGACGTGAATGCCCGTGCGGCGATGGCGCTCGGCTTCTCGGCGGACGAGCCGACCGAGGCCGCGCCCGCCCGCGACCCGAACGACCCGTCCACCTGGGGCCGCGTCGGCCGCAACGAGGCCTGCCCCTGCGGCTCCGGCAAGAAGTACAAGCATTGCCACGGCCAGCTGGCCTAAAGGCCGCCAAGAGCCTGCGATGACCATGCTCTGACTGCGCGAGCCGGAATCGGGCAAAAGCCCGCCGAAACGTCGGGCACGGAACAGGATACGAAAAAGGGGCGGTGCCGCGGCACCGCCCCTTTTGATTTGCACGTCCGTGCGACGGTGTCGCCCTGGGGGGGCGGCCGCGTCTTACTCCCCGGCGACGAGCGCCACCTTGGCACCGCCTGCCGCGGCCTGCCGCTTGGGCGGGAGCGGAACGTTGGCGGGGGTCGGCGCGGTCGGCTCGACCGTCGTCGTGGTTTCTTCGTCCGTCTTGCCGCCGAGCCAGCGCTTGTAGAAGGGCTGGGAGTCGGTGGCGGGCCGGGCGGACGGGGCCGCCTGGGCCGTGGTGGCCGCGGTGGGTGCCGAAGAGCCGCCGAACAGGTTTCCGATGGCCGACAGGGCGCCGCCGGAAGCGGGCTGCTGCTTGGCCACCGCCACCGGGGTGGCCGGAGCCGCAGGCGCGGCCTGGGCCACGGCCGCAGCCTTGGGCTGGGAGGCCTGCACCGCCACGGCCGCGGGAGCGGCCGCAGGCGCGGCGGCAACGGCGGCCGGAGCCACCTCCTTGCGCTGACCGCGCTCGTCGACCGTGTATTCCTCGACCATCGCGACCGCTTCCGGCCGGCTGACCTCGCCCAGAGACTTGGCCGCGGCAGCCGTCATCGGCGCCACGCGCTGTTCGGGATCGTAGTTCGCGGCAGCCGTGCGGAAAGACGGGTGCTGGCCGCCGTCGGCGTACTGGATGCGCACCGCGGGGGTCCCGCGCTGGACCAGGTCGGCGACCTTCTGCTGGTCGGTCTGGTCCTTGTGGGCGACGGCGGACGCAATCTGCTCGTCCACCCGCAGCTTCGGGCAGGCGCCGAGCGGATCCATCCGGCCGTTCTCGGCCGAGGCGTTGAACACGTACTTGCCACCGCAATAGCCGACGCGCGGCTCCTGCTGCGTGACCTCGAAGTGGTCGCTGCCTTCCTTGAGGTTCTTCCAGTAGGACATGTTCGGATCGTGCCGGAACCGGGCGAGGTTCTCGGCGGTCATCCGGAACGGATAGGACTGGAACTGCACGGACTTCTGCCCGCCGTTGAAGGCCTCGCGCATGACGGCGTAGATCTCTTCGATCTGGTCGTTCGTCATGGCGAAGCAGCCGCGCGAGGAGCAGGTGCCGTGCACCATGATGTCGCCGCCGCTGCGGCCCATCGCGCGTTCCATCGGATTGGGGTAGCCGACGTTGAACGACAGCCAGTAGGCCGAGTTCGGGTTCATCTGGCCGGCGGTCACCGTGTAGAAGCCCTCGGGCACCTGGCGGTCGCCCTCCTTCTTCTTCGGGCCCAGCTGGCCCGACCAGCGGCAGACCGGATAGGTCTTCAGAAGCACGTAGCGCCCTTCGGCGTTCTGCTTCCACAGCTCGATCTCGGATTCCTTCTTGTACGCCCGAACGAGCACGGGCGCGCTGCGCGTCGTGTTCTTCTCGCTCATCAGGGCGACGGTCTTGCCGGGAATCGGGGCGTAGGCCCGCGCCGGGATGCGGCCATAGTCCTCGTTGCAGCCGGCCAGGACGACGGCGGACGACAGGACGGCGAAACGGATCAGCAGCGATGCCATGCGAACCCCTCGAGACGACTGTCCGAGACTCTCGATCCGGTGTAGGTCCATCAACCTTTACCGAACCTTACCGAGACGCGGTACCATTTTCGGACAGCGTTACTCAATCGTAAAGAACCGTGCCCCGAGGGCAACGGCTCAGGCCTTCCGGCCGATGGCCAGGAACTTGGCGGCCCTTCGGGCCTGGATTTCGTCGCGGCCCAAGCCGGCGAATTCGGTGAGCGCGGCGTCGATCGCATCGCCGGCGGCGGCAATGGCGGCCTCCGGGTCGCGATGGGCGCCACCCGACGGTTCGGACACGATCCGATCGACGATGCCGAAGCGCAGCAGGTCCTGCGCGGTGATCTTCATGTTGGTCGCCGCGTCCTGCGCCCGCGCCGGATCGCGCCACAGGATCGAGGCCGAGGCCTCCGGCGAGGCGACGGTGTAGATCGCGTGCTCCATCATGAGCACGGTGTTGCAGCTGGCGATCGCCACGGCGCCGCCGGAGCCACCTTCGCCGATCACCAGCGCGCAGTTGGGCACGCCGAGCGACAGGCAGCGGTCGGTCGACCGGGCAATGGCCTCGGCCTGCCCGCGTTCCTCGGCCTGGATGCCCGGATAGGCGCCCGCCGTGTCGACGAAGCTGATGACGGGCAGGTCGAACCGGTCGGCGAGGTCCATCAGCCGCACGGCCTTGCGGTAGCCTTCCGGCATGGCCATGCCGAAATTGTGCTTCAGCCGGGTTTCGGTGTCGTTGCCCTTTTCCTGGCCGAGAATGCAGACGGAACGGCCGCGAAAGCGCCCGAAACCGGCGATGATCGCCTGGTCGTCGGAGAATTTCCGGTCGCCGGCCAGCGGCGTGAAGTCCTCGAACAGGGCCGTGGCGTAGTCGCGGAAGTGCGGACGCAGCGGATGCCTGGCGACCATCGTCTTCTGCCAGGGCGTCAACGCGGCGTAGAGATCCTTGAGCTGCTGGACGGCCTTGGCCTCGAGCTGCTCGATTTCCTTGGCCAGGGCTGCCGAGCCGCTGCTTTCGGCCACGACGCGCAGCTCGTCGGCCTTGGCCTCGAGTTCGGCAACGGGCTTTTCGAAATCGAGATAGCTTCGCATGCGGGACGGGTGAGCCGGGTTGCGGACGTCGTTTTGCGAGGGCCGTGGAGACAGACTGGAGGCCGGGCGTGGCGCTGCTTCGCCCGCGACGGTTCCTCGACGAGCGGCGGATAAGTGACGTCTCCCTGCCTCTTAGTCAAGCTGAGGCGGCTTACGGGCTCTCCCGGAGGTCAGCCGGCGCCGGGCGCCGGCACAAGCACGGGGCCGAGGCGGGCGGGCACGCGCCGGGCCTGGCGCACCGGCACGGGCCGATAGAGGGTCTTCGTCGCCTCGATGACGTGCACGCCGGCAAACGGCAGGGACAATGTAGTGCCCAGGCGCTCCCAGGCGACGGCGGACTTGAGGAAGGCCCGGCGGGGAATCGGCGGCACGTAGAGCGCCTCCGCCCAGTGCACCGGCGAGAACAGCGCTTCGCGCAGCACGTTGGTGAGCTGGCCGCGGGAGAAGGGCTGTCCTTGTCCGAAGGGGGTCGTGTCCATGCGGGCCCACAGGCCGCGCCGGTTGGGCGCGACGAGGATCAGGCGGCCGCCGGGCGTCAGGATCCGCCAGGACTCCGACAGGATGGCGGACGGGCTTTCGCCCGTTTCCAGGGCGTGCACGATCAGGACGCGGTCCACCGACGCGTCGCGCAGGGGCATCATGTCCATTTCAGCCAGCATCGTCGCCGACGGGCCGTAGGACGGCCAGTTCACGACGCCCTGGGCCGCCGGCATCAGCGCGAGCACGCGCTCGGCTTCCCCGATGAAGGTGTCGAGATACGGCGTGGCATAGCCCGCCCCGAGCACGACCTGGCCCGCGACCGATTCCCAGCGCGTGCGGATGGCCCGGCCGAGCAGGCGCCGGGCAACGACACCCAGCGGTCCGGCGTAGAAGCTTCGCAGGTCGACGACGTCCGCGTGCACGTGGACGGCCTCCTCACCGCGCGCCCGAGCGGCCCATGAAGCAGAACGGCGTTGCAGGATGCAAGCGAGCAAACAAGAATGCCGGCGACTCCGGCGACCCCGCCGGACACCCGAAAGCCCTGACCAAGAGGCCTCCATGCCCGCCGAAATCAGCCAGTTTCTCTGCGCCTCCGACAATTTCGGGGTTCTTCTGCACGACAGCGCGACAGGCGCGACCGCGTCGATCGACGCCTGCCAGGAGGCCCCGATCGTCGCGGCGCTGGAAAAGACCGGCTGGACGTTGACCCACATCCTGGTGACGCATCACCACGCGGACCATGTCGACGCCATCCCGCCGCTCAAGGCGCGCTTCGGTGCGCGGGTGATCGGCCCGGCGGCCGAATCGAAGCTGATCCCGGAGATGGACGAGGGCGTGCGCGAGGGCGACCGCGTGAAGGTGGGCTCGCTCGAGGCCTCCGTCATTCACACGCCGGGCCACACCGCGGGCCATATCGTCTATCATTTCGCCGGGGAGAGGCTGCTCTTCGCCGGCGACACGCTGTTCTCCCTGGGCTGCGGCCGCATCTTCGAGGGCACCGCGGCGGACATGTTCGGGGGCATCAGCAAGATCGCGACCCTGCCGGACGAAACGCGAATCTATTGCGGGCACGAGTACACCTTGTCGAACGCGCGCTTCGCCCTGACGGTGGACCCGGACAATCCGGCGCTGCGGGCCCGCGCGGCGGAGGTGGAGCAGCTGCGCCAGGCCGGCGCCTTCACGCTCCCCACCGTGCTGGGACAGGAGAAGGCCACGAACCCGTTCCTGCGCGCGGCCGACGCGGGCATCGCCCGCACGCTGGGCATGGAGGGCCGGCCGCCCGTCGAGATCTTCGCCGAGCTTCGCGAACGCAAGAACCGCGGCTGACGGGCTGTCGGAATGACCTTTTCGGACAGCGAGGGCCTGACGGCCGCCGAAATCGTGCGGATGCTCGACCTTTCACCGCACCCGGAGGGCGGCTGGTACCGTGAGACCTTCCGCGATCCCGCCGTGGACGCGAACGGCCGGTCCCGCTCCACCCTCATCTACTTCCTGCTCGGCACGGGCGACGTGTCCGAGTGGCACCGGGTGGACGCGGTCGAGGTCTGGCACTGGTACGCGGGCGCGCCCCTGGTGCTGACGCTGTCGCCGGACGGTCACGACGCGCAGGCCCATCACCTGGGACCCTTTCTGAAGACGGGGCAGCGGCCGCAGCGCGTCGTGCCGGCCGGCTGGTGGCAGACGGCCACCAGCCTGGGCGCCTGGACGCTGGTGGGCTGCACGGTCGCTCCCGGATTCGACTTCGCCGGCTTCGAGCTGGCCGAGCCGGGCTGGCGGCCGACGCCGCGCAGGAATGGGGATCCCAGCCCATGAGCGACCTCGATCTGGTGCGCGCCATCGAGGAACGCTCGTTCAACGCCTGGCCGGCGCTGGAGGTGGCGGTGGTCGACGGCTGGCTGCTACGCTTCGCCGAGGGCTATTCGAAGCGGGCCAATTCGGCGAACGCGCTAGCCCCGACGGCGCGTCTGGAGGCGCTGCTGCCGCTCGTCGAGACCCTGTACCGCCGGCACGCTATCACGCCCTGCGTGCGGCTCACGCCGCTGGCGGCACCGGCGGACGGCGAACTCCTCGACCGCAAGGGCTGGTCGGTCATCGACGACAGCCTGGTCATGGTCGCCCCGCTGGCGGGCTACGACCCGACGGTGCCGGCGGACATGACGCTCGAGACGGTCGCATCGCCGGCCTGGGTGGAAGGCTACGCCCTGGCAAGCCGCCGGCCGGACCTCAAGCGCGACGTCCTGGCCCGGATGCTGGCCGCGATCCGGCCGGAAGTCGTGTTCGCCACGGTCAGCGACGGCGGACGACCCGTCTGTTTCGGCATGGCGGTGCTGGAACGCGGCATGGTCGGCCTGTTCGACATCGCCACCGATCCCGACGCGCGCGGCCGCGGCCATGCCCGCCGACTCGTGCGGACCCTGATGGGCTGGGGCCGGGGCAAGGGCGCGATGCAGGCCTATTTGCAGGTGACCGTTGGCAACGCCGTCGCGCGCGGCCTTTATGACAGCCTCGGATATCGGGAAGCCTATCGCTACAACTACAGAGTGCCGACCTGACGGCCTGCAGGACAGTGAAACGGCCGATCTTTCCTGTCATCGGAAGGGCGTGGGGCTTGCCGGCCGTTTTTCAGCCCCACTCCGGCAAAGAAGAGAAGGCACTCGCACGCGCGCGAAACGTTCATTTTCGGTCGATCAACTCGAAAAACCGCGCCTGCCAGGCCATCGCCAAGCGAATGTTCCGTTTCCGCTCAATGTTGCGACGTGAGCAGATTGCACAACTTCTAGTTGCTTCCTCGTGGATTAAGCTCGCAACAGCCGTCCTCATTTGGGACAAGTCTTTTCAACCGGCAAAATTAGAGGCACTTGACCGCCAACCGACATGAGTCTTGCACGACTCCACGCTGGAGAGTACGCTAAGGAAATTGGCGGTTGATTTGGATATTAAGTCATGGCTCAAGCCAACGAGCAGACCCGCGAGGCTCTCATCCGGTTGCAGGACGAGATCTCCTCGCGTCTGTTTCGGGAGAGCGAGGATTATCGCGTCCTCCTCGCCCTCCAGCAGGCCATAGGTTGGCTCGACAAGTCGGGCCGCACGACAGCGCCGACTCCGCGCCCCGTCACGGAAACCACCGACGCCGCCGGCCGCACGATCTCCGCCATCGACATGTTGGCGAATCTCGCGCGCGAGGTTCAGCCGATGGCCGGCCGCAGGCCGGAGCCCCGGATGATGATCGCGCCCGAGTCGGGCGCGGTCAGTCAGCGCGACGTGGTCGCCATGATCCTGCGGGAGCGCGGCGAGCCCGTTCCGATCTCCGAGCTTCTGGAGCTGATGCAGATCCGCGGCGTGGTCGTCGGCGGCGTGCGGCCGCAGGGCAACCTCTCGTCCAATCTCTCCCAGGACAAGCGCTTCCGCCCCGTCCGTTACCGTGACCGGGCCTGCTGGTGGCTCGTCGACGAACCCGTACCGCCGCCGGCCGTGCGGGGCCCCGAAGTCGGCTGATCCCGCGTCGATTGTGCGCGCAACGGCCGCATCGGGTCTGCTTGCCGCCTGCGGTCTCCTGGCAGCCTCGGTCTTTCTGACCGGTGGCCCGGCGGACGCCCGCCAGCTCCCCCGCGGGGGTGCCGCGCCCGCCGCCGCCCTGCGGGCCTGCCCCTTCGCCATTCCCGACAGCATCAATGCGCCCCTCAGCGTGCTGCGCGACGAGATCGCCGCGGACGACGATGAGGACGACGGCGACGAAGATGACGACGACGAGGAGGGCGACGACGCGCCCGAGCCGACGCCCCCCGCGATCAAGCGAGGGCCGGGCTGGCTCGTCGGCGACGGCTGCGTTTTCCTCGGCGGCGAGATCGATGCCAGCATGCAGGTCAGCCGGACGGGAGGTCCGCTGACGCGCGGGAACGGCCGCAACCTCGACCGCACCACCTTCGCGCCCCTGAGCACCTTCGCCCTGCGCCACCTCGTGCCGACGGACCACGGGGACCTGATCGCCCGCCTCGCGCTCGACACGGTGCCGGGCTCGACGACGATCCGGCAGGCCTCCATCACCTTCGGTCCGCTGGTGGTCGGCAACGACACCTCGTTCTTCGACGCGTGGTCGGCGGACGAGTTCTCGTTCCGCGCCCTGGCGTCGTCGCAGTCGCCGACGATCGCCGGCTGGACCTGGCGACCGGCGGACGCCGTGGCGCTGTCGGTCTCGCTCGAGGACCAGACGTTCCGGCAGGTGACCGTGTCGGGCTATGCGGGCCAATCGCTTCCCGACGTCGTCGCGCGCGCCCAGTACATCCTCGGCCCCGTCGACCTCACCGTCTCGGGCGCCGCGCGCGAGACGCGGATCACCGACGATCCGTCGCGCACCATCCATGGGGTCGCGGCGCAGGCGAGCGTCAAATGGACCCTGCCGCTGGGCAACGGCGACAGCTACCTGGTCGCGCAGGGCGCCTTCGCCCGGCGCGCGCCGGGCTATCTGGGCGTCAGCACGACGAACGGCATCTTCCGCCAGCCCATCGGCGGCATCTTCAGCGCGGCCGTGGCCGAGCGCGCCAATGGCTGGAATGCCGCCCTCGCCGGCTACTGGCAGTTCGCCGAGCGCTGGAGCACCGCCGCCTTCGTGTCACGCGTGTCGCTGGACGTGCCCGGCGCCCTCGCCAAGGGCGGCGCCACGCCGGGCTTCACCGCCCTGCGCTCGGCGATCAACCTGTCCTGGCAGCCGGTCGAGGACTTCTCGATCACGGTCGAAGCGGGGCGCGCCCGGCTGGACTCCCGCCTGCTGCTCCTGCCCTCGAGCCACACCAGCACGCTGATCGTGTCCATGCACCGCAGCTTCTGAGAGGCGGCTGCGCCCCCTACCTGGCCTGCCGGCCCGACCGCAACCGGCCCACGATGCCGGTCGGGAAGAAGTAGACGCTCAGCACGAACAGCACGCCGAGCCAAAGCAGCCAGCGGTCCGGATCGACGAGGCGGGCGAGGAGAGGCGTCGCCTCCAGCGCCTGCGCCGCCGAACCCATGAGCTTCTGGAGATAGTTCTGCGCCACCACGAACAGGGTCGCGCCCAGAACGGAGCCGTAGAGCGTCCCCATCCCGCCGATGACCACCATGAGCAGGATGTCCATCATGATGGTGAAGGACAGCGTCGTGTCCGGGCCGGTGTAGCGCAGCCACAGCGCGTTGAGCCCGCCCGCCACGACGGCCAGCGCCGCCGCGATGCAGTTCGCGGCCACGCGATACCGCACCACGCGGTAGCCGAGCGCCTCGGCGCGGAACTCGTTCTCGCGGATGGCCTGCAGCACCCGCCCGAACGGCGAGTTCACGATCCGCAGGAGCAGCAGGAAGAGCGCCAGCACGGTGAGGAAGACGATGTAGTAGGCGAGCAGCCTGCCGTTCACGTCGACGCCGAACAGCGGAGCGTCGAGGAACTTCGTTCCCGGCCTCAGCGCGTCCGGAACCCGGAAGCTGCGGCCGTCCTCCCCGCCCGTGAAGGCCGAGAGCTGCGAGGCCAGCACCGCGAAGGCGGAGGCGACCGCCAGCGTGATCATCGCATAGAAGAGCGCCCGGACCCGCAGCGAGAAGAGGCCGATGGCGAAGGCCAGCAGCACGCCGGTGACGAGCGCCGCGGCGAGGCCGCCCAGCGCGACGGGCCAGGTCGCCGTGCCGTAGTAGAGGGCCAGCCCGACCCCGTAGCCGCCGATGCCGAAGAACATCGTGTGGGCGAACGAGACGATGCCGCTGTAGCCGATGAGCAGGTCGTAGCTCGCCACCAGCAGGATGAAGACGCACACCTTCGCCGCCGTGTTGATGGGCTGCGCGCCGCCGAACAGGAACGGTGCGAAGGCGAGCCCGACGAGCACGGCGAGCAGCAGGAGGGAGAGGATGCGGCTCCTCGGAAGGTCGCCCGACAGCAGGCTCATCGCTTGGACACCGGCCAGAGCCCGTTCGGCCGCCACATCAGCACGGCGACCATGAGGGCGATGTTGGAGACGAGGGCGAGCTTGGGAGCGAGGTAGCCGACATAGTTGGCGGTCAAGGCCACGAGGATTGCGCCGATGAAGCAGCCGCCCACGGAGCCGAGCCCCCCGATGATGATGACGATGAAGACGAGCACCATCACCTCGCCGCCGATGTCGGCGGTCAGCGTCTCGCGGTAGAGCGCCCAGAGCGTGCCGCCGAGGCCGGCCAGCGCTGAGCCCGCCACGAACACGCCCACGAAGAGGCGGCGGATGCGATAGCCCAGCGCCTCGACCATCTCGCCGTTCTCCACGCCGGCGCGGATCAGCAGCCCGAGCTTGGTCCGGTTGAGGACGAGCGTCATCGCGGCGAAGACCGCGAGCCCCACCCCGACCGCCAGCAGCCGGAACTTCTCGACCGCCACGTCGCCCAGCATGATGCCGCCGCGCAGGCCGGCCGGCAGCGGCATGGGCTTCTGGTCGGCGCCCCAGATGACCCGGATGAGCTGCTCCGCCACGATGAGCCCGCCCATGGTGATCAGGATCTGCTTGAGATGATTGCCGTAGACCGGCCGCACGATCACCCGCTCGAAGACGAGGCCGAGCGCCCCGGTCACGACCATGGCCACCGCGGCCGCCGTGAGCAGGGCCAGAACCGTCTGCACGGGATCGCCCGAGGCGAGCCAGGGTGCCAGGGGTCCCAGCGCGCTGAGGGCCACGTAGGCACCGACGGCGATGAACGCGCCGTGCCCGAAATTGAGCACGTCCATCAGCCCGAAGATCAGCGTCAGGCCACTGGCGACGACGAAGATCATCATGCCCATGGCGAGCCCCGCCACGGTGAGCGTGACCCAGCTCGTGGGGCTCCCCACCAGCGGCAGCGCGACGAGGGCGAGCGCGGGCACCAGCACGAGCGGCCACGCATCGAGCCTGCGCCGGGGGATGGTGGGGGGCGAAGCGGTCGCGTCGGTCAATGCGAGGCCTCCAGCGACAACCCCAGGAGCCGGGCCTGCAGCGCGGCGTCCGCGACGAGCTCCCGCATCGATCCCGTATGCACCACGCGACCGTCGTCCATCACCGCGACCCGGTCTCCGACGGCCCCGGCGAACCGCACGTTCTGCTCGACCAGGAGAATGGTCGTGCCGGTGGCCTTGAGCTCCAGGAAGGCGCGGATCATGGATTCGATGATCGCCGGCGCGATGCCCTTGGTGGGCTCGTCGACGAGGATCAGGCGCCGCGGCTCGATCACGGCGCGGGCGATGGAGAGCATCTGCTTCTGCCCCCCGGAGAGCACACCGGCCCGGTGATGCCAGAACGTCCGCAGCGCCGGGAACACCGAGAAGATCCAGTCCAGCCGCCCGGCGTCCGGCGGACCGTCCCGCGCGGCCAGCACCATGTTCTCCTCCACCGTCAGGTCGGCGAAGATGCCCATGCTTTCCGGCACGTAGGCGATGCCGGCCCGGGCGATGTCGGGCGTGGGCGCGCCGCCGATCGGGCGGCCGGCGAAGACCACGCTTCCGGCCGAGGGCTTCCACAGGCCCATGACGGTGCGCAGCGTCGTCGTCTTGCCCGCGCCGTTGCGGCCGAGCAGCACCGTCACGCCTCCGTCCTCCACGGCGAGGTCGACGCCCTGCAGGATGTGGTAGCGGCCGATATGCGTGTGCACGCCCGCCAGGGAGAGAAGGGGCCCGGCCATGTCAGGTCGCTCCCACCGGCACGCCGAGATAGGCCTCCTGCACCACGGGAGAGGCGATGACCTCGGCCGGCGGGCCATCGGCGACGAGACGGCCCTGGTGCAGCACGACGATGCGATCGGCCAGGCTGCGCACCACGTCCATCTTGTGCTCCACGAGAAGGATGGTCTTGTCGCCGCTCGCCTTGAGCCGCCGGATCAGGTCGAGGACCACCGGGACCTCCTCCGCCGACATGCCGGCTGTCGGCTCGTCGAACATGAAGACGTGCGGCTCCAGCGCCATCATCACGGCCACCTCGAGCTTGCGCTGGTCCCCGTGCGGCAGCGTCGCGGCGGGCGAACCGGCGACGGGAGCGAGCGCCACCTCCTCCAGGATCCGGTCCGCCGTCGCGATCCACGCGCGACGCGAATCCCAGCGCGACAGGATGTCGGCGCCGCCACCCGCCCGGGCCTGGACGGCGAGGCGCACGTTCTCCCGCACGCTGAGATTGGGAAAGAGATTGGTGAGCTGGAAGGCCCGCCCCATGCCGCGGCGCGCCCGCAACGCCGGGCCCAGCGCCGTCACGTCCTCGCCGTCGAGGAGCACCCGCCCCGCGGTCGGCCGCAGTTGGCCGGACACGAGGTTGAAGTAGGTGGTCTTGCCCGCCCCGTTCGGCCCGACGATCGCCGTCAGGCTGCCGC
This sequence comes from uncultured Alsobacter sp., assembly GCF_945952055.1. Taxonomy (GTDB): domain Bacteria; phylum Pseudomonadota; class Alphaproteobacteria; order Rhizobiales; family Beijerinckiaceae; genus Alsobacter. The sequence continues at coordinate 6,161 of NZ_CAMFHB010000065.1, read as the reverse complement.
GGTGGAACGCGCAACTCACGTCGTCGACGGCCGCGTGGCCGCCGAAACGGATCGTGAGCCCGCGCGTCTCCAGCACGGGCACCGCGCCTGCCGCCATCGTCACCGCTTGTTGCGGATCGGCAGCGGCATGGACGCGGCAGGGATCGTCGCGACGAGCTCGAGCAGGTCGGTGTCGGTGGCGCCCTTCTTGATGCGCCAGTGATACATGTCCTGCAGCGCCTGGTGGTCTTCCTTGCGGAAGGTCATCGGGCCCTTGGGCGTGTCGAAGGTCAGCCCTTCCATCGCCGCGATCAGCTTTTCGGTGTCGGTCGAGCCCGCCTTCTGCAGCGAGGCCACCACGGCTGCCGCGGCCGAGAAGCCGCCCGCCACGAAGAAGTCCGGCGGCGCGTTGAAGCGCTTCTGGTACTCGGCCTTCAGCCAGTCGTTCTGCGGGTTCTTCGGGAAGTCGTAGTAGTAGTAGATGCCGCCTTCGGCGCCGGCGAAGGCCTTCCACGCCGCCATGACCGGCAGCAGGTTGCCGCCCGGGGCGAGCTCGATGCCGAAGCGCTCGGGCTTCATGTCGACGAACTTGGCGATCGGGTGCGCACCGGCCCAGATGAAGGCGATGATCTTGCGGCCGGGCTTGTCCTTGAGCGCGTTGAACAGCCGCTCGGCGAAGGGCGTGAAGTCGGCCGTGTTGCCCGCCGCATACTCCTCCGCGACGATCTTGGCCTTGGGCCGCACGCCGCCGAGCGCCTCCTTGAATGCCGCCACGCCGTCACGCCCGAAGGCCGTGTCGAGCGCCACCATGCCGATGGAGACCTCTCCGTCCGGCACGGCGGCCGCATTGGCGAGCGCGTCCTGGAAGGAGCTGCGGCCGGTGCGGAAGATGTAGCGGTTCCACTTCTCGCCCGTGATTGAGTCGGCCACCGCCGGCTCCACGATCAGCACCTTCTTCATCTCCTCGGCCACGGGCAGCATGGCCAGCGCCACCGGCGATCCCGACGTGCCGACGGCGATGTCGGCCTTGTCGTCGCCGTAGCACTCCTCGAGCAGCGCCTTGCCGCGGTCCGGCTTCAGCTGGTCGTCCTTCACGATGACCTGCAGCTTGTCGGCGCCGACCTGCATGGTGCCCTTGGTCAGGTATTCGAGGCCCAGCTGAAAGCCGACCTCGGTCTGCTTGGCATAGGCCTCCAGCGGCCCGGTCTTGCCGGCGATGAGGCAGACCTTGATGTCCTTGGCGGCCGCCGCCCCCGCGACGAGCGCCACCGCCGCGCCCGCCAGCGCCAGCGTTTTCGAGATCCTGCCGAGCATCGATCGTCTCCCCATTCCCCGGGCCATTCCGCCCCTGCGACCATCATGGACCACGGATCCACGGTTTGGGGAGGTGAAAAATGGTGCAAAGGGGGGTGTGGAGGGATGCTGCGTCCTTCGACACGCCCGCTTTCGCGGGCTGCTCAGGATGAGGACTAAGCGCGCACTCAACAATTCTCCTCATCCTGAGCAGGCCGCATCGCGGCCGTGTCGAAGGACGCAGGATGGTCCGGCTCTCGCCCTCAAGGCCAAGTTCGTTCATGGTCGAAGCCAACGAACAAACAAGGAAACGCGCCCATGATTTCCCAGCTGGTCGCAATCGCCCTGCTCCTCGCCGCCGCACCGGCGAGCGCCCAGACACCACCCTCGGCGTCGGAGCTCGCCGCCTATACGGGCCTGCACGCCGCCGCCGCCAAGGGCGACGTCGAGACGATCGCGCGCCTCGCGGCGCCCGGCAGCGAACTGAACGCACGCGACGGCAACGGCCGCACGCCGCTCCACGTCGCCACCTTCCAGCGCCAGGGTGCGGCGGCGAAGCGCCTCATCGCGGCGGGTGCGGACACGGCGCGGCTCGACAACCAGCGCTATGACGCGATCACCATTGCCGCGGTGGCCGACGACGAGGCCACTCTGCAAGCCCTCCTGGACGCCGGCGCCAGCGCCAAGCTGATCACCAGCGTTTACGACGGCACGGCGCTGATCGCCGCGGCCCATCTCGGCCACGATGGCGTGGTGCGCCGCCTGATCGCGGCGGGCGCTCCGCTCGATCACGTCAACAATCTCGGCTGGACGGCCCTCATCGAGGCCGTGATCCTCGGCCAGGGCGGCCCGCGGCACGTCGCGACCGTGAAGGCCCTCGTCGACGCCGGCGCCGACACGCGCATCGCCGACCGGGGCGGCAAGACGCCGCTCGCCCATGCCCGCGACCGGGGCTATGCACCGATGGTGGCGATCCTGGAGGCCGCGCCGAAGCGGTGAAGCCCGGCGTTTCCTTGACTTCGCCGGCCATTTCCCCTATCGCCACCCCATCATCGACGGATTTCGTCCTTGAGCCGCCGCCCGGGCCCAGAGCCCGGAGGTCCACGCCCGACAGCGCGTTGCGCCCTCGGGCGCGTTCCGCGTTGAGCGTCTCGAAGACGAACGTCAGGCGGAAGGAATGAGGCCATGGCCGACGAGGCCCTGCGGATCGAGGACGCGGTGAACGACACCTGCCCGTGGTCGGGAAAGCCGATCGCGGCGGATTCGCTCACCCTCTACCGCGGCTTCACGGTCGGCTTCTGCAATCCCGGATGCCGCGACAAGTTCGAGGCGGCGACCCGCCACTTCGAAGCCGCACTGGCGGACTATGAGCCCGCCGAGGCGGACGACACGTCCGACGAAGACTGACGCGAGAGGCCAGGCGCACGATGTTCGACGGACTTTCCGAAAAGCTCTCAGGCATCCTCGACAAGCTCACGCGCCGCGGCGCGCTGACCGAGGACGACGTCAACGCCGCGCTGCGCGAGGTCCGCCGGGCCCTCATCGAGGCCGACGTGGCGCTCGAGGTGGTCCGCAGCTTCACCGACAAGGTGCGCGGGCGCGCCGTCGGCGCCGAGGTGATCAAGTCGGTCACCCCCGGCCAGATGGTGGTGAAGATCGTCCACGATACGCTCGTGGAGACGCTGGGCGCCGACGCCGACCCGATCAACCTCGACGCCGTTCCGCCGGTGCCGATCCTGATGGTCGGCCTGCAGGGCTCGGGCAAGACGACCTCGACCGCCAAGATCGCGCGCCGGCTGCAGGAGCGCTCGGGCCGCAAGGTCCTGATGGCCTCGCTCGACACCCGCCGCCCGGCCGCCATGGAGCAGCTCGCGGTGCTGGGCGGGCAGGTCGGCGTGCAGACGCTGCCGATCGTCGCCGGCCAGAGCGCCGTGCAGATCGCGCGGCGCGCGCTGGAGGCCGCCCGTCTGGGTGGCTACGACGTCGTCATGCTCGACACCGCCGGCCGCACCACGGTCGACGAGGCGCTGATGACCGAGGTGGCCGAGGTCAAGGCGCTCGCCCAGCCGCACGAGGTGCTGCTGGTCGCCGACGCGCTGACCGGCCAGGACGCGGTCAACACCGCCCGCGCCTTCGACGACCGCGTCGGCATCACCGGCATCGTGCTCACCCGCGTCGACGGCGATGGCCGCGGCGGTGCCGCACTCTCCATGCGTGCCGTCACGGGCAAGCCCATCAAGCTCGTCGGCACCGGCGAGAAGATGGACGCGCTCGACGAGTTCCATCCCGCCCGCATCGCCAACCGCATCCTGGGGATGGGCGACATCGTCTCGCTGGTCGAAAAGGCCGCCCAGACGATCGACCAGGAAAAGGCGCTGCGCATCGCCGACAAGATGCGCAAGGGCAAGTTCGATCTCGACGACATGCGCGAGCAGCTGGCCCAGGTGGAGAAGATCGGCGGCATCGGGGGCCTGCTCGGCATGCTGCCGGGCGTGGCCAAGATGAAGGACCAGATCGCCTCGGCGAACCTCGACAACAAGGTCATCAAGCGCCAGGTCGCGATCATCAGCGCGATGACGCCCGGCGAGCGCCGCAACCCGGACGTGTTGAAGGCCTCGCGCAAGAAGCGCATCGCGGCCGGCTCCGGCACCAAGGTCGAGGAGGTGAACCGCCTCCTCAAGTCGCACCGCCAGATGGCCGACATGATGAAGATGATGGGCCAGGGCGGAAAGCGCGGCCCCATGGCCGGTCTCGCCAACATGTTCGGGCTCGGCGGCGGCGGCATGCCCCAGATCACCCCCGAGATGGTCGAGAAGCTGAAAGGCCAGTTGCCGCCCGGCACGCTGCCTCCCGACATGCCCGGCATGCCGCCGGGCTTGCCGTCCGCGCCTCCGGCCGGCCTCGGCGCCAAGCCCGGCCTCCCGGGCCTCGGACCCAAACCCACGCTGCCGGGCCTCGGCGGCGGACCCAAGCTTCCCGGCCTGCCCGGCCTCGGCGGTTTCAATCCGTTCGGGGGAAAGAAGAAGTGAATGGGGGCGAGTAGCGAATAGCGAATAGCGAATGGGGCTTGGTCACTGCAGCCCCTATTCGCCATTCGCTACTCGCCATTGGCCCTGCGAACGAAGACCAGACAAACCAAGGAAACCTGCAATGTCCCTCAAGATCCGTCTCGCCCGTGGTGGCGCCAAGAAGCGCCCGCACTACTCGATCGTCGTCGCCGACAGCCGCTATCCCCGTGACGGCCGCTTCATCGAGAAGCTCGGCACCTTCGACCCGATGAAGCCGAAGGATTCGGCCGAGCGCGTCGTGTTCGACGTCGAGAAGGCGAAGGCCTGGCTCGCCAAGGGCGCCCAGCCGACCGACCGCGTGGCCCGCTTCCTCGATGCCGTCGGCGCCATGAAGCGCACCGCCCGCAACAACCCCGAGAAGGCGAAGCCGAAGAAGAAGGCGCAGGAGCGCGCCGCCGCCGCCGCGGCCGAATAAGGATCACCGGGTGCCGGCGGCCCTGCCGCCGGCATCTTTCCGCGATGGCGAACGATCTCATCCTCGTCGGCGTCTTCGGCGCGCCCCACGGCGTGCGCGGGGAACTGCGGCTGAAGTCCTACACGGGCGATCCGCAGGCGATCGCCGACTACGCGCCCCTGACCGATGCGTCCGGGCGAACCACCTACACCCTCACCTCCGCCCGCCTCGTCAAGGACGACATTCTCGTCGTCCGGGTGAAGGGCATCGAGGACCGCGACGCCGCGGCCAAGCTCACCAACCAGCGCCTCCACGTGCCGCGCGCGGCCCTGCCGCCGCCCGAGGAGGAGGACGAATTCTATCATGCCGACCTGATCGGCCTGCGCGTCGAGCTCGCCGACGGCACGCTGCTCGGCACGGTCGCCGCGGTGCTGGATTTCGGCGCCGGCGACATTCTCGAGATCACCCCGGCCGACGGCGGGCGGGCTCTCATGCTGCCCTTCACCAAGGCCATCGTGCCGATCGTCGACATGAAGGCTGGGCGCCTCGTCGCCGAGCCGCCCGCCGAGAGCGAAGCGCACCCGGAGGACGGGGAGACCGCGCCGTGACCGAGGCGCCCTGGCGGGCGACCGTTCTCACGCTCTTCCCGGACATGTTCCCCGGACCGCTGGGGCTCTCGCTGGCGGGCGACGCCCTCGCCCGCTCCGTCTGGTCCCTCGAGGCCCGCGACATCCGCGACCATGGGCGCGGCCGTCACCGCGCCGTCGACGACACGCCCGCCGGCGGCGGCGCCGGCATGGTGCTGCGCGCCGACGTGCTCGCCGAAGCGATCGACGCCGCCTCTCCCGCCGACGATCCCCGGCCGCGGCTGCTCATGAGCCCCCGCGGCCGGCCGCTCGACCAGGCCCGTGTCCGCGCCCTCGCCGCCGGTCCCGGCGTGCTGGTGGTCTGCGGTCGCTTCGAGGGCGTCGACGAGCGCGTCATCGCGGGGCGTGCCCTCGAGGAGGTCTCGATCGGCGACTACGTGCTCTCGGGCGGCGAACTCGGCGCCCTGGTCCTGATGGATGCCTGCGTCCGCCTGCTGCCCGGCGTCATGGGCAAGGAGGCCTCGGGCTCCGAGGAGAGCTTCGAGAACGGACTGCTGGAATACCCGCACTACACCCGGCCACGGGAGTGGGAAGGCCGCGAGATCCCGCAGATCCTGCTGTCAGGTGATCACGGCAAGATCGCCAAGTGGCGTCGCGCCGAAGCCGAGAAGCTCACGCGCGAGCGCCGGCCGGATTTGCTGCCCAAACGCTAGGCCTCGCTCTCCCCGCTCGTCCTGCCCGGGCTCGGCCCGGGCATCCACGACTTTGCCGGGGCCACCCCGAAGTCGTGGGTGGCCGGGCCAGGCCCGGCCATGACGGTTGAGAGATGCGGGCCAAACG
>NZ_CAMFHB010000064.1 GCF_945952055.1 uncultured Alsobacter sp. | reverse complement strand
CTCCACCGCTGCCATTCTAGCAGACGGCGGGCGCACCAACTTAGAAGGATGAGGAATGGGGGAGCGCTGGCAGGAGACGGCGTAAGCTTTACCCGCCCAGCCGCTCGAGCGCCTCGGTGAGCTTGGCGATGCGGGCCAGTGCATCCTCGCGGCGCTCGCGCTGCTCCTCGACGACCTCCTCGGGGGCGCGGGCGATGAAGTCGGCGTTGCCGAGCTTGGCGTCGATCTTCTTCACCTCGCCCGCGAGGCGGTCGAGTTCCTTGCGCAGGCGGGCGCGCTCGGCGTCGAGGTCGACGATGCCCGCGAGCGGCAGGGCCGCCACCTCGCCGCGCACGACCATCTGCACGGACTGGCCGGGGGCCGCATCCGCGAAGGTGACGTCGGAGAGGCGCGCGAGGCGCTTCAGCATGTCCATCCAGCGGCCGGCGCGCTCCTGCGTGGCGGCGGAGGCTCCCACGAGGACGAGGGGGATTTGCGCGCCGGCGGGCACGTTGGTCTCCGTGCGCGCCGAGCGGATCTCGGTGATGAGATCGACGAGCCAGCCGATCTCGGCTTCCGCCTGCGGAAAGGCCTGCGGGGCGGAGGGCCACTGCGCGAGCGCCAGGATGGTGTCGCGCTTGGGGCCCTCGGCGCCCTTGATGGCCCACAGTTCCTCGGTGATGTACGGCATGAACGGATGCAGCAGCGCCGCGATACCGTCGATCACGAAGGCGACGCTCGCCCGCGTCTCGGCCTTGGCGGCCTCGTCCTCGCCGGCGAACACGGGCTTGGCGAGCTCGAGATACCAGTCGCAGAACACGTTCCACACGAAGCGATAGGCGGCGTTGGCCGCGTCGTTGAAGCGGTAGGCCTCGATCGCCGCCGTCACCTCGCCGACCGCCTTGCCGAACTCGCCCAGAGCCCAGCGGTTGAGCGTGAGCGTGGCCGCCGAGGGATCGAAGCCGGCGACGCGGGCACAGCCGTTCATCTCGGCGAAGCGCGCCGCGTTCCACAGCTTGGTCGCGAAGTTGCGGTACCCCTCGACGCGCTGGCGCGACAGCTTGATGTCGCGACCCTGGGCGGCCATGGCCGCCAGCGTGAAGCGCAGGGCGTCGGCGCCGTAGCTGTCGATCAGGTCGAGCGGGTCGATCACGTTGCCCTTCGACTTCGACATCTTCGCCCCCTTCTCGTCCCGGACGAGGGCGTGGATGTAGACCGTGTGGAACGGGATCTCCTTCTGGAAGTGGATGCCCATCATCATCATGCGGGCGACCCAGAAGAAGATGATGTCGAAACCCGTCACCAGCACGCTGGTGGGGTAGTAGCGGGCGAGCTCCGGCGTCTTCTCGGGCCAGCCCAGTGTCGAGAACGGCCACAGCGCCGAGGAAAACCACGTGTCGAGCACGTCCTCGTCGCGGGTGAGCGCGGTCGGCTGGCCATAGTGCGCCGCGGCGGCGGCCAGGGCCTCGGCCTCGGTCTTCTCGACGAAGACGTGCCCGTCCGGCCCGTACCAGGCCGGGATCTGGTGGCCCCACCAGAGCTGGCGGGAGACGCACCACGGCTCGATGTTCTCCAGCCAGTCGTAGTAGGTCTTTTCCCAGTTCTTCGGCACGAACGCGGTCTTGCCCGTGCGCACGGCCGCCAGCGCCGGCTGCGCCAGCGTCTTGGCGTCGACGTACCACTGGTCGGTGAGCCAGGGCTCGATGACGACGTTCGAGCGGTCGCCGTGCGGCACCGTGTGCGTCGTCGGCTCGATCTTCGCGAGCAGGCCGCGGGCGGCCATCATGGCGACGACGCGCTTGCGCGCCTCGAAGCGGTCGAGGCCGGACAGCGCCATGGTCTCGGGCTCCGGCGAGGTGCCCTCCAGGAACGCCTCGTTGCCGGCCAGAAGCACGGCGGCCTCGCCGTCCAGGACGTTGATCAGCTTGAGGCCGTGGCGCCGCCCGACGTCGAAGTCGTTGAAATCGTGGGCCGGGGTGATCTTCACGGCGCCGGTGCCCTTCTCCGGATCGGCGTAGTCGTCGCCGACGATCGGGATGAGGCGGCCGACCAGCGGCAGGCGGACGGAGCGGCCGATCAGGCCCTTGAGCGCCTCGTTCTCCGGGTGCACGGCGATGGCGGTGTCGCCCAGCATCGTCTCGGGCCGCGTCGTGGCGATGCGGATGAAGGTCGAGGCGTCGGCGGCGTCGTAGGCCGCGCCCTCCAGTGGATAGTCGAAATAGAACAGGTGCCCGCTGGGGTCCTTGTCGAGGGCCTTGCGAAGCTGGGCCTCGTCGAAACCCGGGCCGTCCTCGCCGGCGGCGGGGCGGTCCCACTTCAGCGAGCCGCGCTTCTCGACCTGCATCACCTCGAGGTCGGAGATGGCGGTCTGGAACTTCGGGTCCCAGTTCACCAGCCGCTTGTCGCGGTAGATCAGGCCCTGCTTGTGGAGCGTGACGAAGACTTCGAGAACGGCCTGCGACAGGCCCTCGTCCATGGTGAAGCGTTCGCGCGACCAGTCGCACGACGCGCCGAGGCGCTTGAGCTGGCGGGTGATCGTGCCGCCCGATTCCTCCTTCCACGACCAGACCCGCTTCAGGAAGGCCTCGCGGCCCATGGCGCGGCGGCCGGGCTCCTGGCGCTCCATGAGCTGGCGCTCGACGACCATCTGCGTGGCGATGCCCGCGTGATCGGTGCCCGGCTGCCACAGCACGTCCTTGCCGCGCATGCGCTCGAACCGGCACAGGATGTCCTGCAGCGTGTTGTTGAGCGCGTGGCCCATGTGCAGGGAGCCCGTGACGTTGGGCGGCGGGATGACGATGCAATAGGGCTCGGCCCCTGCCCGCTCCGGACGGCCGGCCTTGAAGGCCTCGCGCTCCTCCCAGAGGTCGGCGATGCGGGCCTCCACCGAGGCCGGGTCGAACGTCTTGTCCATCATCGGTCAATTCCTTGGCGCCGGCGGCGACGGGGCGCGTCCGGTCGGGCGTAGAAAGCGGAGGAAATGAAGCGAGTCAACGGCGCGCAGCCGCCAGGACGGCGGCATGGCCTCCAGGGTGCGGGTCCGCCCGGCGCGATGCGCCGGCGGGACCGGCGCCTCAGCCGCGCGAACCCTTGGATACTCGCTCGATCTCGGCGCGCACGAGGCGCTCCACGAGGGACGGCAGGTTCTGGTCCAGCCAGGACTTCAGCATGGGCCGGAGCATGTCCTTCACGAGGTCGTCCAGCGTCCGGGCGTTCTGCGCCAGGATCGCGGAGCCCAGAGCGTCGAACTGGGACGCCACGGCCGAGTTGGTCTCGGAAGACAGCAGCGATTCCGCCGGCGGCGGCGGAACGGCCCGCGCCTGCACGGGCGGGGGCGGAGGAACGAAAACGGGTTCCGGCTCCGGCTCCGGTTCGGGCTCCGGCATCTTCGGGAGCACGAGCAGCGGCTCCTCGATCTCGCGGAACTCGATGTCGTCTGCGGGAGCGGGTTCGGGCTTGGCGACGGTGGCGAGGTCGAGAACGTCCGAGTCGTCCTCGACGACCGCTGCGGGCGGCTCCGGCTCGGGCTCGGGCGCAGCAGCGGGAGGCGCTTCGCCCCCCGTGTCGTCGGCGATGATCCGGCGAATGGAGGCGAGAATCTCCTCCATCGACGGTTCGTTCGCCTTAAGGCTCGCACTCATGACAGTCGATCCGCCCCGCCGCGTCTACAGATCACGTCCGAATCATGGCGACCTGGCCACAGGATCGCTCACGCGAGTATGGACTGCGTCGATGCGATGGCAAGGACCACCGCATCGCAACCGTCTGAAAAGAGGGTCTTATCCCCGGGTCAGCGACCGTCCGGCGTCTTCGTGCCGATCCACTTGTCGCGAACCTGCTCGTAGTGAGTCGCCGGCTCGTACTGGTCGACGTTGACGGCGAGCTGGCGGGTCGAGAGGCGGCCGATGGCCGACATGACCGAGTAGGAGGCCACGACGCGGTTGCGCTGCGCGGTGATCAGGTTGACGCGCGCCGTCAGCAGTTCCTGCTGGGCGTTCAGCACGTCGAGGGTCGTGCGCTGGCCGACCTTGGCCTCTTCCCGCACGCCGTTCAGGGCGGTCTCGGCCGCCTGGATCTGAGCCTGGGAGGCCGTGATCTGCTCGCGGGTCGATTCGAGTGAGGCCCACGCGGTCACGACCGACTGGCGAACCTGGTCGCGGGTCTGGTCCGCTTCGAGGCGACGCTGGCCCAGCGTTTCCTTGGCCTGCCGCACGCGGGCATAGACGTCGCCGCCTTCGTAGATCGGCACGCTCACACGACCGACGACCTGGATCTGGTTCAATTCCTGGTTCGACGCCTGGTAGTCCCAACGCTTGGACGCCGTCGCCTGCGCGGCGACCGTGGGATAGAGCTCGCCCTCGACGACCTTCACCGCCAACTGGGCCGCATCGACCGTGTGAAGCGCGGCGGAGATCAGCGGGTGCTCGGCCTGCGACACCGCGATGGCCGCGTCGAGCGACTTCGGCAGCGTGGCATCGAGCGCCTTGGCCGGCTGAAGCTGCTTGGCGTCGACGCCGATCACCTGGCGATAGCGGCCGAGGCTCGCCTTCAGGTTGCCGGCGGCGGCGGCCGAATCGGAGTTGGCCTGGGCGAGGCGGGCCTCGGCCTGAGCGACGTCCGTGCGGGTGACTTCGCCGACGTTGAAGCGGTCACGCGTCTGGCGCAGCTGCTCCTCGAGGACCTCGATGTTGTTCTTGCGCAGGCTCAGGATGGCCGTGTCGCGCAGAACGTCCATGTAGGCGGTCGCGCCGTCGAGCAGGACGCTCTGCTCGGTGTTGCGCAGCGTCTCGCGCGAGGCCAGCACCGTCGAATCGGCACGGCGCACGCTGTTGGAGGTGCGGTTGCCGTTCCACAGCGTCTGGTCGACCTGCAGGCCGACGCCACGCGGGAAGAACTTGTCGTTGGACCAGCTGTTCCGGAACAGGTCCTGGGTCTGGTAGCCCACGTCGCTCGAGGCGGTGATCTTGGGCCGGTAGCCCGACAGCGCCTGCGGCACGCTTTCGTCGACCGAGCGCGTATTGGCGCGCTGGGCGTTGAGCTGCGGGTTGCTCCGATAGGCGCGCGCCATGGCGCTGGCGATCGTCTCGGCCGCATCCGCAGTGGCAGCGCCGACGCTCAGGAAGGCGCCCGCCAGGAGGATCGACCGGAGAGATACAGCTTTAAACTGGCTCAATGCACGCCCCGATTGAGTTTATTGGCGGCCCGCCACCCCGGCGGGAACGCTGCACCAGACATGTAGACCCAGATCTCTCTGGACCGACCCCATGGAACACTAGCTTTCCTTACGATCGGATTGAAGCCGGCATTCCACGATTTTTATCAAGTGGCGCAAAAGAGTGACACTCGTCAGAAGACGAAGGCGGGCCGCTTCGCGAAGCCGGGCAATATCGGCGCCGCGGCCTCGGTGATCGTGCGGTTCCCGACCGTCTTCCCGGACTTGCGGTAGACCGTGGCGCTGGCTGCCCGGCCGCTGCCTTTAACGCCCACGAGGCGCCCACCGTCCGCAAGTTGCGCGAGCAAGGCGTCGGGCTCGACCTCGAAGGCGCCCTCCACCACGATGACGTCGTAGGGCGCGCGGGCCTTGTCGCCCTCCTCGAGAGGGCCCTTGGCCAGCACGACCGGGGAGCCGGCGAGTCGCTCGGCCGCGACCTGCTGGAGCGCGGGATCGCATTCCAGCGCCGTCACCACCGCGCCCATGTCCGCGATCACGGCGGCGCCGTAGCCCGTGCCGGCGCCGACCACGAGGACCTTCGAACCGGCCACGATCTCGGCGGCCTGAATGAGGCGGGCGAAGACCATCGGGGTCATCAGCTGGCGGTCGCTGCCGGGAAGCATCGGAACCGACCGGTCGAGATAGGCCAGCGTCGAATCGGACACGAACGCCTCGCGCGGCACCGTGTCCATGGCGGCGGTGACGCCCGGATCGGTGACGTCATAGGTGCGCAGCTGGCAGTCGACCATCATGCGGCGCTGCTGGGCGAAATCGGACATGGTGTTGCTCCGGCACAGGACCGTCTGCGGTGCCCGGGGGCGCCGCGCGGCGCGTTCCGCGGGTTTTCGACCAGCATCGGCCAAAACGCAAGCACGACCGTCGTCGAAGACGCCCGGTCTTGCGCCAGCGTGGTCAATCCGCCGTCCACCCGCCGTCCACGAGCAGCGCCGTGCCGGTGATCATCGCCGACGCGTCGCTCGCCAGGAACAGGATGGGACCCATGACGTCCTCGACCTCCCCGAGCCGACCGAGCTTGATCTTCCCCAGGACGGCGTCGCGGAAGGCGGCATCCTCGAAATAGGGTCGCGTCATCTCGGTCACGATGAAGGTCGGCCCCACGGTGTTGACGCGGATGCCGGCCGCGCCGAACTCGACCGCCATCGCCTTGGTCAGGCCCTCGATGGCGTGCTTCGACGCGCAATAGACGGTCCGCTTGGACCAGCCGACGTGTCCCATCTGCGAGGAGATGTTGATGATCGACCCCGCGATCGCCTCGCTCACCATGCGCGCCGCCACCGTCTGGGCGACGAAATAGGCGGCCCGGACGTTGAGGTCCATCACCGCGTCGAAGTCCTCGGTGGTGATGTCGGTCATCGGGCGGGGCCGGTTGGTGCCCGCGTTGTTCACCAGCACATGGAACGGTTCCGCGGCCGCCAGGGTCTGGCGGACGGCCGTCACGTCCAGCACGTCGAGAACGAGAGGCTCGGCGGAGCCTCCGCGCTCCACGATCGCCCGAGCCGCGGCCTCGATCTCCGGGCGGGTGCGGGCGGCGAGAACCACGTGGGCTCCCGCCTCGGCGAGGGCGGCGGCGGCGGCGAGCCCCAGCCCCCTCCCCGCGCCGGTGATCAGCGCCCGCCGCCCGTCGAGGCGGAACGAGGGGGTGCGGGGCAGCTGCGTCATTCCGCGGCCTCTCCGTAGGGAATGTTGCGACCGCCGTACCGACGGACGCGGACATTGGCCTGTTCCGCGTGGCCGACGAAGCCTTCCAGCATGCACAGGCGCGAGCAGTACTCGCCGATCATGGCCGAAGCCTCGGCCGTCTGCACCTTCTGGTACGTGCAGGTCTTCATGAACTTGCCGACCCACAGGCCGCCGGTGTACCGGGCGGCCTTCTTCGTCGGCAGGGTATGGTTCGTGCCGATGACCTTGTCGCCGTAGGCCACGTTGGTGCGAGGCCCGAGGAACAGCGCCCCGAAATTCGTCATCGAGCGCAGGAAGAACTCGTCGTCGCGGGTCATGATCTGGACGTGCTCCGAGGCGATCCGGTCCGCCTCCTCGCGCATCTCCTCCAGGCCGTCGCAGACGATGACCTCGCCGTAGTCCTCCCAGGCCTGCCGCGCCACGTCGCCCGTCGGCAACCGCCCGAGCAGCCTCTCGATCTCGGCCATGGTCTCGCGGGCGAGCTTCTCGCTGTCGGTGATCAGGACGGCCGGCGAGGTCGGACCATGCTCGGCCTGGCCCAGGAGGTCGGTCGCGCAGATCTCGGCGTCCACCGTCTCGTCCGCCACCACGAGCGTCTCGGTGGGGCCGGCGAACAGGTCGATGCCGACGCGGCCGTAGAGCTGGCGCTTGGCTTCGGCGACGAAGGCGTTGCCCGGGCCCACCAGCATGTCGACCGGCTTGATGCTCTGCGTGCCCAGCGCCATGGCCGCGACCGCCTGGACGCCGCCGAGCACCAGGATCTCGTCGGCCCCGCCCATGTGCATGGCCGCCACGATCGCCGGATGCGGCGCGCCGCGGTGCGGCGGCGCCGAGGCGATGACGCGCGGCACGCCCGCGACCTTGGCCGTAACGACGCTCATGTGGGCCGACGCGATCATCGGGTAGCGACCGCCCGGCACATAGCAGCCGACCGCGTTCACCGGAATGTTGCGGTGACCGAGCACGACGCCGGGAAGCGTCTCCACCTCGAGGTCGCGCAGGCATTCCTTCTGCTTCTGGGCGAAGTTGCGCACCTGCGCCTGCGCGAAGGCGATGTCGTCGAGGTCGCGCTGGCGCAGTTGGCCCATCGCCGCCTCGATCTCGGCCTTGCCGAGGAAGAAGTCGCGCGGGGCGTAGTTGTCGAACTTCTGGGACAGGTCGCGGACGGCGTCGTCGCCGCGCGCCTCCACGTCGGCGAGAATCGTCTCGACGGTCGCGCGAACCTTGTCGTCGGCCTCCTTGCGCGCCTGCGCGTCCTTGCCGCGCTTGAGCCACCGAGCCATGTCGTCCTCCCTGCGTTCGATTTTGCAAGCGTATGCAAAACGACTTCGGACGGCAAGGCTCCGCGCTCACGCGCTTGGACGGACGTAGATTTTCTCCAGCCTGTCCCACTGCTTCACGAGCGCACGCACGCAGTCGGGATCGAAATGGCTGCCCGCATTGGCCTCCAGGAAGGCCCTGACGTCGGGCAAGGACCACGGCTTCTTGTAGGGCCGCTCGGAGAGGAGCGCGTCGCAGACGTCCGCCACCGCGGTGATGCGCCCGGAGAGCGGGATGTCGGCGGCCTTGAGCCGGCGGGGATATCCTGTCCCGTCCCATTTCTCGTGGTGCGTGAGGGCGATTTCGGCGGCCAGCGACACCAGCGGGGACTTGCTGCCCGCCAGCACGTCGTAGCCGTTGACCGCGTGGAGCTCCATCTGCCGGCGCTCCTCGGGGTCGAGCTTGTCGCGCTTGAAGAGGATGGCGTCCGGCACGGCGATCTTGCCGATGTCGTGCATGGGCGAGGCCCGCACGAGGTCGTTCACGAGATCCGGATCCATGGCCAGGCCCTCGGCGACGATGCGGCTCACGGAGGCGACGCGCATGATGTGCTCGCCGGTCTGGTCGTCACGCTGCTCGGCCGCGCGCGACAGCCGCGCGATGATCTCCATCTCCCGATCCAGGATTTCCTGCGTTCCCTCGCGGATGCGCACCACCATGGCGTTGAAGGCCCGGGCTAGCTGCCGGGTCTCGCGATCACCGGAGGTGTCGGGGACGGCGTCGTAAGCGTTCTGGCGGCCGGGGGCCGACATGGCGGCCGCGAGGCTGCGGAGCGGGGCGGTGATGGACCGCTGCAAGCGGGCCGCCAGCACGAGGCCGAGAACCAGGATGAGCGTGGCGATGCCGACGTCGCGCGCCAGCACCGCGGCGAGCTGGCCGGGCAGTTCGTCCACGCCCATCAGAAGGCGCACCTGACCGATTCGCTGCCCGCCGTGGATCACGGGCACCACCACGTGGACGGTTCTGGCGGTCAGGAGCGCCAGCACCGGGATGGGTTCGTCCTCGGCCAGCAGGGGGTCGGAGGTGAGGTAGGCGCCCTCGCCCAGTTCGGCGACCATGCGACCGGCTTCGTCGAGGATTTCCGCCCGCTGCAGGCCCGGGATGCGGGCGACGGCGCGCAGGGTCTGGATCGTCGCGTCGCGCCGGCCGGCGGCCAGGTCGCCGGACGTGGCGGCCGCGAAGAGCCGGGCCGTCGTCAGCATCGAGTCGCGCTTCGTCTCGCCGAAGCGCTGGATCTCGCTGTAGAGGCCCAGCGTCACCATCAGGGACAGGGCCAGGCCGATCACGAGGACGACGAGCGTCCCGATCCGGCGGCCGATGGTGGGGACCCTGGCGAGTTCGGGATCCACGGTGCGTCCTCAGTTGCGCAGCCGGACGGCGCCCGGCCCGACGCCGGAGGGAACGGGCGTGTCCGTCGACGCGTAGGCCGAGTTGATCACGAGGGTGGGCGATCCGCGCGCGGTCAGCTTCTTGGCCACCACGATGGTCCAGGGGGACTGGTCGGCGATGCGGTTTCCCTGCCCCGACACCTCGAGCTCGGCATTGGGCAGGTAGATCGTCCCGAGGATCTTCTTGGCGTTGCGCGTCGAAATGCCGAGCGTCCCGCGGAAGCTGCGGTCCGTGATGATGGCGAAGCCGGCATAGGGGCCCGACTTCCTGGCCTCCAGCGACAGCGTCACGTTGTCGGTCATGCTCGCGGCGAGCTGCCCCTTGAAGATGACCACGACGTCCCGGCCCTGGATGGACACGTCGCCGGCGACGTTGAAGACCGGACCCACGAAGTAGTGCTCACCGGGGTTGAGCAGCAGCGTGCCGCTGCCCAGCAGCTGGAGGCTGCCGCAATGGGTCCCGGGATTGAGCGTCCGCGTGCCGCTGCCGAGCTGGATGGTGATGTCGGTGCAGCCGGGCGGGACGTTGATGGGGAGGGCCGCGAAGGGATCGCGGATCTCGGGTGCGTCCATCACGGCCTTGGGCGTGAGGTCGCCGGAGGCGCGGCCCGAGACGCGCACGGCTCCGGCCTTCACCGCGGCCTGCCCCGCCGCGATCAGGTCGCCGTTGCTCTGGACGAGGCAGTCCTGCGCCGTCAGCCGGGACTGCTGGGTCATCTGCAGGGAGTCGCCGTCGGACTGCATGGCCAGGGTGCACAGCGGGTAGGTCGCCGAGTTCACGCCGGTCGCGGTCACGTTGGCGGTCATCATGCCGCTGGGCACCATCTTGCCGAAGAAGCCCGCGCGCTGCGCCGCGATCGCCACGGTCACGCTGCCGGTGGTCTTGTCGGCCGTCACTGTCGTCTCGACCGTCCACTTGGCCTCGATCGGGTCCGTCAGCCCGTCGGCCCAGGCCCGGATGCGGGTGAGCGTCGCCGCGCTGGGATCGACCGAGTACTGGCGGGCGCCGTTCAGCGCGGTGCTGTCGGCGATGGCCTGCAACTGGTTGCGGGTCCGCGTCACCTCGGTGAACTCGACGGCTCCGGCTGCCCCGAGCGCGAGGACCGGGGCGGCAATACCGGCGAGGGTTTGCACACCGCCAGCCCTGTCTCTCGCGAGGGCGGTCAGGTGCGTTAGCAGCGGCAGGCGCATTGGCGGATGCATCCACGGGTCGATCAGGCGCACCCGTCTTAGCCGCGGACCCGGAAAGGGACCGGCACGACTTTTCGGCGATTCTTCACATCGTCATTTGCGAATGAATTACCACACACCGTTTCAGTGGTTCGGAAGGGTTCGCGACACGGCGAAAAGAGCCGACGCGGGCCTGCGCTTGTCGCTCGATCAGCCGGCTGTGTCGGGATTGCGGAGGTGGACCTCCGCCTCGGCGCCGTCGTCTCACGGCACGGAAAAGTTTGGAGGCCTCGGAGGGAATCGAACCCCCGTACAAGGATTTGCAGTCCTCTGCGTAACCACTCCGCCACGAGGCCATCGTGACAACCGCCCGACCCAATCGAGATCACCGCGGACGCGACGCCCTGATAGCAACAGGCCCGCCGTCGGGCAACCACCTTTCCGTGCCGAAGGCGAACATGATCCTGAATATGGAGGAAAATTCATTTTTGGAGGTAGGCGGACAAAACGACTTGCAACTGCCATCCGGATTGATGTAGACCCCCGTTCGCCGACGGTCCCCGATAGCTCAGTTGGTAGAGCATTCGACTGTTAATCGAATTGTCGCAGGTTCGAGCCCTGCTCGGGGAGCCACTCTTCTCCGGATTGATCGGCAGACGCAGCCCCGCTCACGCGGGGCTTTTGTTTTTCACGTGTCCCGCCTGATCGACATCGGTTTCGTGCGCGCCATGCGCGGCCCGCCGATACGTCGCGCCGAGGGCAGCTCGACCGACTCAACCGGCCGTCGGTGGGCTGCGACATTGTGTTTCAATTTGGGATTGCAAGCCTCACAAAAGTCCAATCTATTGGTGCCCGCGCATCCTCGTCCGCCAACGAGGGGGGCAAGCCGGATCCCGCCAGATCCGACCTGGGGAAAGCCAATGACATTGATCGACCAGAGTTGTTTCTGGGACGAGGATTCGGCCGTGCGGGTCCTCGTGGCGACGCGCTGGCCGCGCGGCGTCCAATGCCCGTGTTGCGGCGAACTGGGCCGCGTCAAGCCCATCGCCGGGAAGACGACCGCCAGCGGATCCTTCAAGTGCTACGCCTGCAAGCGCCGCTTCTCCGTGCGCACCGGCAGCCTGGCCGAAGGAAGCCACATTCCCCTGTCGCGGTGGCTGCGCGCCATTCTCGTCGTGGCCTGTGCCGGCAGGCCGTTCGGGTGCAAGCATCTCGAGGAGGCGTGCGACGTCGCCCCCCGGATCGCCCGGGCCTTGCGGCAGAAACTTCTCCTGTGCCTGCAGGCGCCGCAGGACCCGCCCGGAATGGCCCTGGACGACCTGCCGGTGGGGCTGCTGCTGGGCGACAGCGAGGTCGCGCACGAGTTCGAGCCGTTCCAGGACGTCTGCCGCGCCCTCGGCATCCCCTCCGAGGACCAGGCCATGACCTTCCTCACGGCCGTGCGCCGGGTGATCGCCTCGCCCCCGTCCACGTCCGCGGTGGCCGCGTCCGGCGGCTCCGGCGACGTGGATCTCGGCAACCCCGCGGAGACGCGCGAGGCACGCCGCGCCGCGCCGCCGGTCGCCCACTGGATGTGAGGAGCCGGCGGCCGCGACCCGCCGGGCGCGGGCCCGGCATTCCGGCCGGTTAGCCAGCCGGCCTCGACAGGCCTATCATGAGGCCCACCCTGTCGAGAGAGTACGCCTCATGACGACCCGGCTTCCCGATCCGCCGGACTTTGCCGCCCTCGAGGCGGCGGCTCCGGCCACCGCCGACCGCCGGTCCATGATCCTCGCGCTCATCGGCAACGTCGTGTTCTCGTGGTCCAACAACGAGAGCATGTTCATCTACGTGCTCATGGTCCTCATCGAGACGGACGACGTGTCGGCTGCGATCATCTTCGCGACGCTCAACACCACCCGCGCCAGGCTCGATCTCGTTCAGCGCCTCGCGAAGGTGAAGGTCGAGGACAAGGCCACGGCGCGGGCGCTGGAGGAACTCGTCGAGCGCTTCAATGCGGCGACGCGGCTGCGCAACGAGTTCAACCACTCAATGTACACGCTGGACGACAAGGGCGAGATCACCCACACCAGCTCGACTCGCGTCCACGAGACCCGCAAGGGCGGTCTCCAGCTCGGTGTCAGCCGCGCCATGAACGACGAGCGGATTCGGGAAATGGTCAAGGCGATCGAGGAGATGAAGTCCCTCAACCGCGACCTGTGGGCTTTCCTGCCGCGCCTGCAGGCCGCCGTGGCGGCCCGCGGCGCGAGGACCAGGCGCCCGGCCCAGCCGCCCGAGGCGGTCTGACGGCAGGGGCGGATCGCGCCCCGCCTCTGGTCCTGCCCCGCCCTGCCCTCAGGGTTCGCGGAAGGCCCGGCTCATCGTGTCGCGCACGGGCTTGGCCAGGTACTGGAAGAAGGTGCGGTCGGACGTCCGGATGTACACCTCGGCCGGCATGCCGGGCGTCGGCGTGAAGTGCGGCAGCGCGGTCACCTCCTCGTTGGCGAGCCGGACGCGCGCGATGTAGGTGTCGCGCGTGGACTTGTCGACGCGCCCTTCCTCGCTGAGCGCGTCCGCCGACACGTAGACCACCTCGCCCGACACCATCGGCGTGATCCGCTGGTTGAGTGCCGTGAGGCGGACCATCGCCGTGTTGCCGCGCTTGACGCTGTCGATGTCCTGCGGGCGCACGCGCACCTCGATGAGGAGCTCGTCGCGCAGCGGCAGGACCTCCATGATGCTGCGCCCGGGCTCCACGACGCCACCGGGCGTGTGGTAGCGCAGCTTCACCACGGCGCCGCGGACCGGCGCGGTGATGCGCACCCGATCGAGGATGCCGCGGGCGGTCATCAGCCGCTCGCGCGTGTCGAACAGGTCGGCGCGAATGTCCTGCAGCTGCTCGATGGCGAGCTTCACGACGCCGTTGCGCAGGCCCGAGATCTGCTCCCGGGCCCGCGCCATCCGTTCGCGCGTGTCGCCGATGTCGCCGGTGAGCCGGCCGACCTCGCCCTGGAGCGCCAGCCGCGCCCTCTGGAGCTGCAGGACCTCGGACTTGCGGATCAGGCCGTTGGTGAGAAGCCCCTTCTTGCCGCCGATCTCCTCCTCGTAGAGCGCCAGCTGGTCCTTGACCGAGGCGAGCTGCGTGCGGGCGCCCGTCAGGTGCTCGTTGAGCGAGTCGATGCTTTCCTGCATCGCCGTGATCTCGCTGAGGATCTGTGTCCGCCGCGCCTTGAAGGTGAGGCGCTGGTTCTCGACGATGGTGACGACCTCCGGCTCCTCCGACTCCTGGAGCTGCTGTGGGACGTCGATGCTCTCGCTCCAGTCGATCTCGGCCTTGAGCCGCGCCTCCACGGCCTCGAGCCTCGCGAGCTTCAGCGTGAGGCGGCGCAGTTCCGCCTTCGGCGTGGTGTCGTCGAGCACGACGAGCGTCTGCCCCGCCTCGACGATGTCGCCCTCGTGCACCTTGATCTCGCGGATCACGCCGCCTTCCAGGTGCTGGATCGTCTTGTTCTGGCCGCTGGCGACGAAGGCCCCCGACGTGATGATGGCGCCGGCGATGGGCGCGGTCGCGCTCCAGGCGGAGAAGCCCAGCACGGCCACGCCGGTGATCACCATGCCGGCGAGGATGTGATGGCGGGTCGAGCGCGGGACGGCGGCGTACCAGGGTTGCGCGGACATGGCGTTCTCCTCAGGCCGGGACCGGGACCTGGCCCTCCGCCGCGGCGGGCGCGGGGGCGGGCTGGCCGGGTGCGGGGCGCGTGCCCGACAGGATGGGCAGGACGTCGGCGCGCGGCCCGAAGGCCTGCACCGAGCCGTTGTTGAGGATCATGATCTTGTCCACGCTGTTGAGGAGCGCCGGGCGCTGCGTGATGGCGACCACCGTGGTGCCGCGCTGCTTGGCCCGCGCCATCGCCCTGGCGAGCGCCTGCTCGCCGGCGGTGTCGAGGTTGGAGTTCGGCTCGTCCAGCACGACGAGGCGGGGATTGCCGTAGAAGGCGCGCGCCAGCCCGATCCGCTGCTTCTGGCCGCCGGAGAGCGGGCTGCCGTCCATGCCGATCTGCGTCTCGTAGCCCTGGGCGAACTCCGAGATCATGTCGTGCACGTCGGCGAGTTCGGCGGCGCTGAAGACCTCCTCGTCGGTCGCGTCCTCGCGCATGCGGGCGATGTTGGCCTTGATGCTGGCGGGGAAGAGCTGCACGTCCTGGGGCAGGTAGCCGACGCTCTCGCCGAACTGCCGCGGATCCCAGTTGCGCAGATCCATCATGTCCAGCCGGACGTTGCCCGCGGTGGGGGTGATCGAGCCCACGAGCATCTTGCCGAGCGTCGACTTGCCGGTGCCGGACGGGCCGACGACGGCCAGCGACTCGCCGGGCTGCAGCGTGAAGGTGATGCCGTTGAGGATGACCTTCTTGTTGGGCGGCGGCACGTAGAGGATGCGCTCGACATGCAGCAGGCCCTGCGGGCGCGGCAGCCGCAGGCGGTCGATGTTCAGCGGCGAGGAGAGCAGCAGGCTGCGGATGCGGCCGTAGGCGGCCTTGGCCTGCACGAAATGCTTCCAGCCCTCGATGACGCCCTCGATGGGGGCGAGCGCGCGGCTCGCGACGATCGAGCCCGCGATCACCATGCCACCCGTCAACCCGCCGTGAAGCGCGAGCCACGTGCCCCAGCCCAGGATCGAGATCTGCGTCACCATGCGGACGAACTTGGTGATGCCCGCCATCATGATGTTGCGGTCCTGGGCGATCACCTGGGCCTTCAGGCTCTCGGCCGTCTCCCGCCCCCAGATG
Source organism: uncultured Alsobacter sp. (assembly GCF_945952055.1). GTDB lineage: Bacteria > Pseudomonadota > Alphaproteobacteria > Rhizobiales > Beijerinckiaceae > Alsobacter. The sequence goes on along the minus strand of NZ_CAMFHB010000064.1, from coordinate 16,655 downwards.
TTCACGCTCTCGGGGATCATGCCCATGGCGTTGATCACCTGCGCGTTGCGGGCCATGGCGTCGGCCTGCAGGTTGGCGCGCGTGGCGTAGGCGTTGGCGATGCCGAAGGGGACGGCCGTGATCCGCTGGTTGATCGTGGCCACCACCAGCAGGAGGATGCCGGTGCCGGTGACGATGAAGCCGAGATCCGGGTGGATCAGGAAGACCGCCAGCAGATAGACCGGGGCCACCGGCGCGTCGAACATCGTCAGCAGCACCGGGCCGGTGATGAAGCCGCGCAGCATCTGCAGGTCGGCGAGCGTCTGGAACTCCTTGCTCGAGCCGGCCTGCGCCGCCTTCGCGGCCGCGCTCAGCACGGGCGCACCCAGGCGGCTCTCCACCTCCACGGCCGTGCGCATCAGGACCAGCCGGCGGATGATGTCCACCACGACGTTGATGGCGATGGCGCCGCAGACGACCACCGACAGCATGGCCAGCGTGTCCAGGCTGCGGGAGGTGAGCACCCGGTCCGACAGGTTGAACAGGTAGATCGGGATCGCCAGCACCAGCAGGTTGATGACGAAGGAGAAGAAGGCCACCGCGACGAGGTTCGAGCGGCACTGCGCCAGGCCCTTGCCCAGCACGTCCCTGAACTCCTCGTTCGACGTGCGCTGCTGCAGGCGGGACGCCTCGCTGCCGCCGCCGCCCGGGCCGTCCTGCCGGTCGGCATCGCCGCTTCCTGCGCCGGCGGACCGTTTCAGGCCGAGGCGGGCGAAGAGCGATGCAAGGCCCCCGATCTGGCCCCCATCGCGTTGATCCACCGCGTCGTCGCCGGAGCGCTCCGACGGCCTCATGCGTCCCGTGATCGATCCCAGCCAGGAGCGGAGGCGGTCGCGCCGGCCCGGAGCGGCGGCAGCGGTGAAATACGCCTCGTCGTCATGGCCGGCGGACCGGTGCTCGCCGTGCCGGGCCTGCCAGGCGCGATCGATCGCCTGCAGGTCGGGCAGCACCGCCTCCATGTCCGGCTTCGCGTCGAAGGCAGGATGGAGTTCGCCTTGCGATACCCGCGTGTTCATGGGTGTCTTTCCGGCCGGATCAGGTCATCACCGAGCCCAGGACGTCTGGGTTCTGCGTGACGGGATGAAGGGTGGAAGCCTGCGACAGGGCGTCGTGGGAGGCCTGCATGTCATGGCCGTGCGGGTCGTGGTCGACGAAGGCGACGACCTCGGGCGCGAGCGCGTCGAAGGCGTGCGACGTCACCGTCGCGTCGGACGAGATGATGTTCGTCTGGATCAGCGTCGAGGCCTCGTAGATCTGGCCCCCGGCGTACTGGACGTCGGTCAGCGCGCCGACATTGATGATGGCGGCCGCGTTGGAGGCGGCATTGCCGCCGGTGTGGATGACCTGCTTGGCGCCCCCGTCCTCGGCGGCGGCGGCGAGCGAGGCCACCGTGTCCGCGTCGCCGATCACGTTGGTCTGGGAGACGATGCGGATGTCGTAGTAGTTGCCGGTGACCACGAGGATGTCGAGGCTCTGGTCGCTCGGCGCCGCGAAGCCCGCCATCTTGGTGGCGTCGGCCGTGTCGAGCCCCGACGTGGCCGCCTCGGCGAAGGCCCGGGCCTGCGGGGTCATTCCCTGGAAGCCGCCGCTGCCGATGTCGCGGATCCAGGCCTCGTTGGTGAGGACGTTCCCCCCGGTGTCCATGTGCCACGTGCCGGTTGAACCATCGGGGCGCGACAGGGTCACCCAGTCGTCGTCGAGCACGACGTTGTGCTGGTAGATCGCGTTGGTGGAGTAGAGGTTCTTGCCCACCACGATCATGTCGTAGTGCATGCCGTTGACGATGAAGCCGGCATTGTTCACGCCGGTGTTCTCGCCCATGACGAGGTTGAACGCCGTGCTGCTCTCCTGGCGTACGACCAGGTCGTTGTCGACGATCCAGTTGCGCTGGATGAGCGCCTGCACCGAATAGAAGTCGCCATCGACGATGGTGGTCGTCCAGTGCCCCGAGAACCCGGTCGCGCCACCCAGCGACTTGTAGACGCCGACGTCGTCGAAATGGGCGATGTTGGTCGCCAGGTTGTGTCCCGTCTCGATCTGGGGCTCGGACGCGCCGTTCAGGGTCACCGTGTCCTGGTCGTGCAGGACGTTCACCTGGACGATGCTGTTGGTCCGGTAGACGTCGCCGACGACGATCATCGACAGCGCCTGGCCCGTGCCGTCGACCAGCACGGCGACGTTGGCGGCCGTGTTGGCGCCGGTCGTCACGGTCTGCTGGTCCTCGGGGAGCGGCTCGGCCACCGGGCGCTGGTCGATCCCGGCCCATCCCTCGAAGGGATTGACGAACACCGGATCGATCGGGTGCGACATCGGCGGATCGGCGGACACCAGCACGCCGTCGATGCTGGTGCCCTGCGGCATGGTCACCATGGACGGCGACTCGGGCGCCATCGACTGCATCTGCTTGACGATGGCGTCGATCATCGACTGCTGCGGCAGCTCGAGGACGGCCGACCCGTCCGGCCCGGCCACGACGGAGGCCTTCACGAGGTCCCACAGGAGGGCGGGATCCACGGCGATCTCCAGCCCCGGGATGACGGGGGCGAAGATGTCGTTGTCGACGAGGAAGTTCGACTGGCTGACGTGGACGTGGGACTGCGTGACCTCCAGGTCGCCGCCGTCGATGTGCACCCAGGCGCTGGAGCCGCCGCCGCTGGGGCTCGCCAGGTTCACCGGGTCGCGGATCGGGCCCGGCGCGAGCGGGGCCGGCGCGGTAGGCGTGCGAGCGGCGAGGAGGCCCGGGGCGAGTTTCAGGTGGAAGCCGGCGGGGTCCGACAGGGGCCCGTCGAGACGCAGGGCGCGCAGGCTGTCGGGGATCTCGACGTCGCCGTGCGGGAGCGGCTGGTCGACGAGGGGGCGCAGGGCATCCGGCGACGTGGGCCGCGACGCGGCGCCGTCGAGGATCACGTCCACGCGCTCGTTCTCGAGGGCAATCCTCAAGTCTCCCACGAAGTGAGAGATGATCTCGGTGACGCCCCCAACTTGCATGGGACCTGCCTGTCATTCGCGAAGGGAGGGAGCGGTCGCCGGAGCCGGGGCGAGGACGACCGCTGCCGAAAAGCTGAAAAGGGGGCCCGGTGGCGGGCCCCCTTCCCTGTCGTCAGTGACCGCCGAAGCTGTCGCCGTGGGTGATCTCGTCACCGCCGACCACAGACTGGGTGGCGCTGTTGTACTGGACGTTCGCACCCATGGTGATCGTCTGGTTGAAGGCCGAGAAGTCGACCGACGCATTCGCCGACGCCGCCACGTCCGTGGTGGCATGGGCGATGTTGCCGGCATCGTGGATGCCGTCACCCACCGACACGTCACCGGCGGTGATGCAGCCGGCGCCCATGAACGTCTCGCTGCCCATGGCCGAGACCGACACGTTGGCGGCGGCGTCCATGTCGAGGAGGGCGTTCGACTGCTCGAGCGAGAACACCGACTGGGTGCCGACGCCGTTCCCGAAGTTGAACACGTCGCCGTTGTAGATCGCAGCCGTCGAGCCGTTGTTGGCGAGCGCGATGTCGCCGCAACCCGGATCGGGGATGTAGATCGAGTCGGAGATGGTCGTGTTGAACGAGTTGGTGATGTCCGGCGGGCTCAGATCGACGGTCCCGCTCAGGTCGATGCCGACCGACACGTCGGTCGTCGTCGTGGTCGTCGACGTGTTCGTGTTGGTGTTGTGGTTGTCGTTGACGTCGAAGTTCAGGTTGGCATTGCCGTTGAGGTTGCCGTTCCCGTTGAGGTTGCCGTTACCGTTGGCATTGCCGTTACCGTTGCCATTGCCATTGAGGTTTTCGTTCTCGTTGGCATTGAGGCCGATCGCGGCCGCGAGGGCCCCGGATCCGGCAAGAGCGCCGGCTCCGGCGAGGGCACCGGCTCCGGCAAGGGCACCGGCACCGGCGAGCGACAGGCTGTTGTTGGGGTTAGGCATGGAAATCTCCAGAACGTCCCGACCAGGTCATCGGCCCCAGCGTGCGTGGGCGACCCGAATGAAAACCCGGTCCTGATTGCGAGATGCAGCGCCCGTGGGCGCCGCGACGGATCATTCAGTGGTGTCCGTCGGACGCCAGGTCGCCGTAGCCGATCTGGTCTCCACCAATGACCGTCTGCGTCGCCGAGTTGTACTGAACGTTCGCGCCCATCACGATGTTCTGGTTGAACGCGCTGACCGTGGCCGCCGCGTCCGCCGTGGCGGAAACGCTGGTGGTGGCATGGAGCACGTCATCGGCGTGACCGATGCCGTCGCCGGCCTCGACCGGGCCGCCGCCGCCGACGCCGTCGATGAAGCTGACGAAGGCGCTGTCGGAGGACGACACCGAGGCGCCGCACAGCGCGTCCATGTCGGCCAGCGTGTTGGCCTGGGTCAGGTCGAAGACGGTCTGCGTGCCGGCCGCGTCGCCGAAGTTGAAGACGTCGCCGTTGTAGATGGCGGCGGTCGAGCCGTTGTTCGCCAGCGCGATGTCACCGGTGCCGGGATCGGGGATGAAGATCGAGTCCTGGATGGTGAGATTGTTGCTGCCGGAGATGTTCGGCGGGCAGATATCGAGTTCGCCCGTGATGCCGAGATCCACCGTCACGTCCGTGGTCACGGTCGTGGTCGAGGTGTTGGTGTTGGAATTGGTGTTCTCGTTGAGATCGGCATTGATGTTGCCGTTGGCATTGATGTCGGCGTTGATATTGCCGTTGCCGTTCAGGTTGCCGTTGCCGTTGCCATTGCCGTTCCCATTGCCATTGAAGTTCTCATTGGCATTGAGGCCGACCGAAGCGGCGAGCGCACCGGCGCCGGACAGGGCGCCTGCGCCTGCCAGGCCGAGGGCTCCGGCACCGGCCCCAGCGCCGGCGAGCGAGAATGCGGGATTAGACATCGTGATACTCCATCTCGATCGATTTCGAGCATAGGATCCCGTTCCGCCAATCTTCTGCGTCGGCGGCGCCTAGGAACTTTTTGCTCGTGTTGGTTGAGTTGATTAACTTGATGAATGCACTCATATCGAGCGCAGGATTTGTTTCTCTCCCACCGTCTCCTTCTTGTCGCGCGACAACAGGCCACCGTCCTTCCGGAAGTCTCCGGAAAGGTCTTCAGTGTATGCATGTCACTCGTTGGTCTCGCCAATACGCGGCGTGAAGAAACCCGTTCGTCGCGATTTCAACACGGCGCGGCATTGCTCCGCGCCGGCCGAGACTACGCTTCGCTCCATCGCTTTCGAAGGGATGGATTAACGAAGCATGTACGATGATCAACTAATTGTTTGCGCGGTCAAGGTCACTTCACGGACCTCATCCCATGGGATTAATGGTTCAATTCGTCACTTTGCGGACCACTGAACATACTCAATCTGCTGCATCGCAGGCGCGGCCTCGCCGGACACGGTCAGCCGGTTCGCTTGGGCACCGAGTGAAGGCGCGACCAGAACAGCTCCCGTTCGCCCGTCAGCGCCTCGGTGAGCCTGTCCAGCGCCGCGATGGCGGCCTGGATCGCCTGCGCCCCCTCCGACCCGATCGGTGCCGTGGCCATGGCGCGGGTCGCCGCGAGGCGGCAGACGCGAATCGCCTCCAGCAGATCGGCTGCGGACTGTGGATCGAGATGGCGGTTGCGGCGTCCCATCGACGAGAACAAACACGGAACGTTTGGGCCGGTCAACCGTCTCGTGCCGGGGGCGTCCGGCGCACCGGATCGATCCGGTTTGATCGATTGTCTTGCCCTTGCCGAAACCTGTGGCGTGGCAGGATGCACGAGGCGGCCTTCGGCCGATCGGGAGTTCCACAGCATGTCGATCTCGTCCGTCGGTCTCGTCCAGACCCTTGAGCCGGCCCGGCCGGTCAATCGGCCGCAGCCCGTCTCCATGCCGCCCGACGACCGCGACGTCGCGGCCCAGCGCAACAAGGCGGAAGACGAGGCGCGCGAGGCGAGCAAGCCCCCGCCAGAACCCGGCAAGGGCACGGTCGTCGACCGGTCGGCTTGATCCGGAGCGTCGCGGGTCTCGTAGACGGACCATGAAGTCCGGCACCGCCGGGCAACACCGGTTCGCGTGCGCATGTCTTCTCCCGTCCTGCTGTGGTTCCGCGACGATCTGAGATTGGCGGACAACCCGGCGCTCGAGGCCGCTCTCGCCAGCGGCCAACCCGTCGTCGGCCTCTACATCCTGGACGAGGAGAGCCCCGACCTCCGCCCGCTCGGCGGAGCCGCGCGGTGGTGGCTGCACCACGCGCTGGCCGACCTCGCCGCCGCGCTCGAGCGGCGCGGGACGCGTCTCCTGCTGCGGCGTGGCGCCGCGACCGAGGTGGTCGGCAGCCTCCTGGGGGAGATGTCCTTCTCCGCCGTGCTGTGGAACCGGCGCTACGAGGCGGCCGCGATCACGGTGGACACGGCCGTGAAGACGATGGTGCGGGCCGCCGGGCTGCGCGCCGACAGCTTCAATGCCAGCCTGCTCTACGAGCCGTGGGCCGTGCGGAGCAAGGCGGGCGACCCGATGAAGGTGTTCTCGCCCTTCTGGCGGGCCGCGCTGGCCAGCGGAGAGCCCCCCTCCCCGGTCGCGTCCGCCGCGTCGCGCGCGCCTCTTGCACCCGCCGGCCACTTCGACGCCCTCGCCTCGCTCCCGTTGGTTGCGCTCGGCCTGCTGCCGGCCACGCCCGACTGGGCGGGTGGGCTGCGGGAAACATGGCGGCCGGGCGAGGACGGCGCGCAGGAGCGGCTCGCCGCCTTCCTGGACGACGAGCTGAAGGGCTATGCGGACGGCCGCGACCGGCCCGACATGCCTTCGACGTCGCGCCTCTCCCCGTGGCTTCGCTTCGGCAACATCGGCCCGCGCCAGATCTGGCACGCGGCCGCCTCGGCCGTGGAGCAGGGCGCGGCCTCGCACAGGGATCTGGCCAAGTTTCACGCCGAGCTCGGGTGGCGGGAATTCTCCTACCACCTGCTGCATGCCTTCCCCGACCTCGCGCGGTCCAACTTCCAGGCGAAGTTCGACGCCTTCCCCTGGCGCGACGACCCACCGGCCCTGGCGGCCTGGCAGCGCGGCCGGACGGGCTATCCGCTGGTCGACGCCGGGCTGCGGCAGCTCTGGCACACGGGCTGGATGCACAACCGCGTGCGCATGGTCGTCGCGTCGTTCCTCATCAAGCACCTCCTCCTCGACTGGCGGTCGGGAGAGGAGTGGTTCTGGGACACGCTGGTCGACGCGGACCCGGCCAGCAACGCGGCCAGCTGGCAATGGGTCGCGGGGTCGGGCGCGGATGCTGCGCCCTATTACCGCATCTTCAACCCGATCCTTCAGGGCGAGAAGTTCGACCCGCAGGGCGACTACGTGCGTCGCTGGGTGCCCGAACTCGCCGGAATGCCCGCGGACGTCATCCATCAGCCCTGGTCGGCGAGCCCGGCGAGGCTTTCCGCGGCCGGCGTCCGGCTCGGCGAAACCTACCCGCGTCCGATCGTCGATCACGACGCCGCAAGAAACCGTGCACTGGCAGCACTGGAGCTCACGAAACCAAGCGCAAGCTAGGCTCGTATAGTCCATAGTCGGGCGCGCACCGAGCGTGACCGAAGCAGCCTCAGGGGATCCATGCGTATCGCCATCGTTGGAACCGGCATCGCCGGAAATGCCGCCGCCTATGCCCTGGCGACGAGCACCACGCACGACATCACGGTCTACGAGCAGGCGACCCGTCCCGGTGGCCATTCGGCCACGGTCGACGTGAACTACGACGGCAAGCACCTGGCGGTGGACACCGGGTTCATCGTCTACAACGAGATGAACTACCCCCATCTCACGGCCCTGTTCGAGCATCTGGGCGTGCGCACGCAGGCCTCCGACATGAGCTTCGCCGTCTCGGCGCGCGGCGGGCGCTTCGAGTGGTGCGGGCGGACCTACCGGGTGGTCGACGGCCTGTTCGCGCAGCGCAGCAACCTGCTGTCGCCCGGCTATCTCTCGATGCTGCTGGAGATCCTCCGGTTCAACCGGATGGCGGTCGAGGATCGCCAGAAGGGGGCGCTGGCGGGCTTCTCGCTGGGCGACTACCTCGCACACCGCAAGTTCTCGCGCCGCTTCCGGGACGACTACCTGATCCCCATGGGGGCCGCGATCTGGTCGATGTCGGCGTCCTCCATGCTGGCCTTCCCGGCCGAGAGCTTCGTGGCCTTCTTCCAGAACCACCACCTCCTGCAGTGGAACCGCCCGGTGTGGCGGACCGTGGAGGGCGGCAGCCGGACCTATGTGAAGGCGCTGACCGCGCCGTTCGCGGACAAGATCCGCTTCGACACGCCGGTCGTGGGCGTGCGGCGCGATGGCGGCTCGGTCGAGGTGCGCGATGCGCGCGGCGGCTGCGAGCGCTTCGACCACGTGATCCTCGCCAGCCACTCGGACCAGAGCCTGGCGGCGCTGGACGATGCGTCGCCGGCGGAGCGCGCCGTGCTCGGCGCGGTCGGGTACCGCCCCAACGCCGTCTACCTGCACCGTGACACGCGGCTGATGCCGCGGCGCAAGCGCGCCTGGGCCGCCTGGAACGTCATCCAGGAGGAAGACGCGGGCGCGCCGCTGTGCGTCACCTACTGGATGAACGTCCTGCAGAACCTGGACAGCGCCTGCCCGCTCTTCGTGACGCTGAACCCGCCCGAGCCGCCGGCGCCGGAACTGACGTTCGGCGTCTTCGAATACGACCATCCGCAGTACGACGCGGCGGCGATCGCGGCCCAGGCCGCGCTGCCCTCCATCCAGGGGCGTGCCGGAACCTGGTTCTGCGGCGCCTGGACGGGCTTCGGTTTCCACGAGGACGGACTGGAATCCGGCCTGCGGGTGGCCGAGGCCCTGGGTGCGCGCGCGCCCTGGCGGCTGGACGAGCCGCAGCTCGCGGAAGCGGCGGAATGAGTTCCGCATCCGCCGGCCACCTGTTTCCGCCTCCCGATGTCGCTGCGGCGCTGGTGCGCGGAACGGTGATGCACGCGCGGCTGAAGCCGGTGGGGCACCGCTTCAGCTACGAGGTCTTCTCGCTGCTGATCGATCTCGGCCGGCTGAAGGAAGCCGACCGGATATCGCCGCTGTTCGGGGTCAACCGAGCCGCGCCGGTCAGCTTCCGGGAAAGCGACCACGGCCCGCGCGACGGATCGTCCCTGTTCGACCACGTCGCCGGGGTGCTGGCGCCGGCCGGCATCGACCTGCGCGGCGGACGGGTGCTGCTGCAGTGCTACCCGCGCATCCTGGGGACGGTGTTCAACCCGCTCTCGGTTTACTTCGCCTACGGCGCGGACGGAGCCCTGAAGGCCTGCGTCTACGAGGTGCGCAACACCTTCGGGCAGAACCACACCTATGTGGCGCCGGTGCAGGAGGGCGAGCTGACCGAGGCGGGGCTGCGCCAGGAGCGGGGCAAGCTCTTCTACGTCTCGCCCTTCAACGGCATGGAGATGCGCTACCGGTTCCGGGTCCGGCCGCCCACGCGGACGCTCGCCATCCGCATCCTCGAGACCGATCCCGAAGGGCCCCTGCTCGCGGCGAGTTTTATCGGTTCCGTCAACGGCTTGACGACCACGTCGCTTCTGGCAGCATTGGGGGCCGTTCCGCTGCTCACGGCCAAGGTGGTCGGCGGGATCCATTGGGAAGCGCTGAAGTTGTGGTTGAAAGGCCTGCGCCCGACGCCGCGACCGGAGGCGCCACCGGCCCTCAGCTACGGCGAACCGGGGCTGCAGGCGCCGCGCAGGTCATGACGGGCCGCCTCGCCCGTCTTGCCACCACCCTTGGAGGCCTTTTGCACAGAATGACGTGGGAGTCGCGTGAACATGGCTGACGGAGCCCCCCCTCTTCTCGTCACCAGGGACAACATCGAATCGTGCGTGAAGGGGCTGCCGTTCGCAGCCCGCCAGGCCTTCGCCTTCGCCACCCGTATCCGGGCCGGAAGCCTGACGGCGCACCTTCCCGACGGGCGCAGCTTCCTGTTCCAGGGCACCGAACCGGGTCCGGCGGCCGAGATGATCGTGCGCGACCTCGCCTTCGCGCGGCGCCTCGTGGAGGGCGGCGACCTGGGGATCGGCGAGGCCTACCTGCGCGGCGAGTGGGAAACCCCGGACCTGACGCGGTTTCTCGGCCTGTTCTGCGCCAACCACGAGTTGATCGCCAGGATGCTCGAGGGGCGGCCGCTGGTTCGCCTGTGGCAGCGCTTCCGCTTCTGGCTGCACCGGAACACGAAGTCGGGGTCGCGGCGCAACATCCACGCCCATTACGACCTCGGAAACCGCTTCTACTCGGCCTGGCTCGACGGGACGATGACCTACTCGGCCGCGCTGTTCGCGGAGGGGGACAACGACCTCTCCAGCGCCCAGCAGCGCAAGTACCGGGCGCTCGCCGAGGCCGCGCAGATCGGGCCCCAGCACCACGTGCTCGAGATCGGCTGCGGCTGGGGCGGCTTCGCCGAATATGCCGCCAAGGAGATCGGTTGCCGCGTCACCGGGCTCACCATCTCCCAGGAGCAGTTCGACTACGCGACCCGTCGCATGCAGGAGAAGGGCCTTTCGGACCGCGTCACCATCAAGTTCCAGGACTACCGGGACGAGAAGGGCGTCTACGACCGCATCGCCTCGATCGAGATGTTCGAGGCCGTCGGCGAGCAGTACTGGCCGGTCTATTTCGACCAGCTGTCGGAGCGGCTCACCGACGATGGCATCGCGGCCCTGCAGGTCATCACCATCCAGGACCGGCTCTTCGACACCTACCGCGCCGAGGTCGACTTCATCCGCCACTACGTGTTTCCGGGAGGCATGCTGCCCTCGCCCGGCATCATGAAGTCGCTGGGTGAGAAGGTGGGCCTGGCCCTGCGGGACGAGCGCATCTTCGGCCACGACTACGCGGTGACGCTCGACATGTGGCGCCAGCGCTTCCGGGAGGCATGGCCGCAGCTCACGACCATCGGTTTCGACGAGCGCTTCCGGCGCCTGTGGGAGTATTACCTCGCCTACTGCGAGGCCGGGTTCCGGTCGGGCAACATCGACGTGCGCCAGATGGTGTACGCGAAGTCCACGTGAGGGGGGACGACCGCCCCTCCGGGGCGCCGGCCGGCGAGCCCGGCGCGGCGAGGCTCATGGCCTACGCGGCCCCTGCCCTGCCGCTCGCCATCCTCACCCTGCCGTTCTACGTGCTGGTGCCGGCGTTCTACACGCAGTCGCTGGCGCTGCCGATCGCGGCCGTGGGGCAGGTGCTGCTCGCCGTCCGCCTCATCGACGCGTTCGCGGACCCCATCGTCGGCGTGCTGGCTGACCGCTGGCGGCCGTCCGCCGGCCGGAGGCGGCTCTGGGTCGCCGCGGCCACCCCCTTCGTCGTGGTCGCGGCCTGGCAGGTGTTCAGGCCGGGCGAGGGTGCGGGCCTGACGCACCTCGCCGTGTGGGCGAGCCTGCTTTCGATCGCCTGGACCTGCTCCCAGATCCCCTATGCCGCCTGGGGGGCCGAACTCTCGTCCTCCTATGCGGGGCGCAGCCGCGTGTCCGCCTTCCGGGAGGGCCTGACCGTCGTGGGCACGCTGCTGGCGCTGGCGGCACCGGCCATCCTGCCGGCCCTGGGCTGGCCCGGCGAGCGTGCCGCGCTCTCGGCCTTCGCCTTCGCGGTTGCGCTGCTGCTGCCGCTGGCGGTGGCCACCGCCGTCGCGGTGGTGCCCGAGCCGCCCGACCTGTCGACCCGGCAGACGGGCTGGCGGGAGGGCCTCGGCCACCTGCGGGCCAACCGGCCCTTCGTCAGGCTCATCGTGGCCTTCCTCGTGAACGGGCTCGCCAACGGGTTGCCGGCGACGCTGTTCCTGTTCTTCGTGCAGCGCAAGCTCCAGTCGCCCGACTCGGCCGGCCCGCTCCTCGTGCTGTATTTCGTCTGCGGCATCCTCGGCGTGCCGTTCTGGCTGATGCTGGCGCGCAGGACGTCCAAGCACAGGGCCTGGTGCCTGGGCATGCTGCTCTCGTGCATGGCCTTCCTCGCCGCGCCACTTCTCGGGCCGGGGGACGTGCTCGTCTTCGCCGCGGTGGTGGTGGTGACGGGGCTCGCCCTGGGGGCCGACGTCATCCTGCCGGCGTCGATCCAGGCGGACGTCATCGACGTCGACACGGCGGCGTCGGGGCAGCAGCGGGCCGGCCTCTACATGGCGCTGTGGGCGCTGGCGACGAAGCTGGCCCTGGCGGCGGCCGTGGGCATCGCGTTCCCGCTCCTGGGGGCCGCCGGCTTCGATCCCGCGGCCGGCATCGAGACGCCGCGCGGTCTCCTGGTGCTCGGGCTGCTCTATGCGGCCTTGCCCGTGGTGTTGAAGCTCGGCTCCGTCGCGCTCGTCTGGCGCTTTCCGCTCGACGAAAGCAGCCACGCCGCCCTTCGCGCCGCGATCGAGGCGCGGCGGCGGGACTGACCGGCCTTACTTGCGAAAGCCGGTGAAGCGCGCGACCAGCGCGAAATACAGCGGGTACGGCAGATGGTTCAGGGCCTTGAGCAGCCACGCCATCCGCCGCGGGAAGGCGATCTCGAAGCCACCGGTCTCGAAGCCGTCGCAGATGCGCCGGGCGGCGTCCTCGGCGGGGATGATGAACGGCATCGGGAATTCGTTGCGGTCCGTCAGGGGCGTGCCGACGAAGCCGGGGCAGACCAGCTGCATCGCCACGCCCTTCAGGTCCATGGCGAACTTGAGGCTCTCGGTCATGGCGATGAGGGCCGCCTTGGTCGCGCCATAGGCCGACGAGGTCGGCAGGCCGCCATAGCCCGCCACCGAGGCATTGACCGCGACCTGCCCGCGGCCACGCTCGGCCATGCGGGTGAGGAGCGGCTGCAGGCCGTTGGCCACGCCGCCGACATTGATGGCGAAGGTCTTCTCGACCATGGCCGCGTCGAAGACGGCGACCTCGTCGCGAAAGAACGTGCCGGCATTCAGGAAGGCCAGGACCACGGGGCCGTGCTCGGCCTCGATGGCCGCCACGACGCCCTCCATCTGGGCGAGATCCGTCACGTCGCCGGGGCACACCACGATCCTGCCGGGTCCGGAGCCCTCGGCGGCCACGGCCTCCAGTTCAGGGCGCCGGCGGGCCGTGATGGCGACGGTCCAGCCACGCCGGCACAGTTCCAGCGCCGTGGCGCGCCCGATGCCGGAGCTCGCGCCGGTCACCCAGGCAACGCCATGGGCAGGGCGCGCGCGATAGACAAGCGCCATGTACGCTCCCGATTGTCAGTCGATGGGTGACCGGGCCAGCGCCCGGTGAGGCTCAGTGACCGAAGATGCGCTGGACGAGCCGTCCGACCGTCCCGGTCAGGCGCAGGGGTGCGTCCGTCACCGCGAAGCACACGCAGTCCTCGCCCTCGTCGGCGCGCGGACGATGGTCGATCTCCGAGTCGGCGATCGCGATGTCGCCCCGGGTGTAGTGCCCCGTCGCATCGGTGAAGCCACCCTTCAGGACGAGCGTGATCTCGGAGCCGTCATGGGTGTGCGACGGCATCGTCCGGCCGGGCCGGATCCACAGGAGCGAGGCCTCGCCGTCCACCTCTTCCTTCAGCCGGAATTCCTTGATGCCGGGCAGGACGGTGCGCCACGGCACGGCGTTGAACTCACGTCCGATCACGCGAGCCAGGGGCCCGGGCACCACGTCGCAACCCAGAGCGGGGCGCGGCGCGGGGGGATCGATGGCGTCGAAGATCGCGGCCAGGCGGGCCTCGCGATTGGTGATCGGGGCCGGCGCCATGGCTTCGAGTTCGTCACCCTTGAGGGTTTCGAGCGCGGCGACGAAGGCGCGGTTGTCCGGCTTGATGGACAGGTGCGACGCCACCAGCGCGTGCAGCGGCCCGGACAGATGCCCTGCCGCGTAGGCTGCGAGCAGTTCGTCCAAGGGGCGGCCGGAAGGGGAAGCGAAATGGTGCAGGCTCAATGTCGTTCATCCACTGGGCTGGCGAGCCCGTTCGATTTGTAACGCGTGTCAACATCCTCGACAAACACTACGTGCGGCGTCGGGTCGCGGATCACACTTGCGACACGGAATCTGCAGCAAGTCGACAGGAGAGAGTGTAAGGCGGCAGCGACGCCGCTGGAATGCGAGAAATGGCCGCACGAGCTTGGTCGTGACCGTGGCCGAGGGCCCCTGCAGACGTCCTTGGACACGTGCAAAGCGCAGGCGATCCGGGCTAAGAAGACGGGCCCCTGCCACCGGACAACGCCATGGCCACCGAGCTTCTTTTCCGCGCCGATGCCTACCAGAACAGCTGCACCGCCACCGTCCTCGCCGTCAACGAGCGCGGCGGCATCGTCCTGGACCGCACCGTGTTCTACGCGACCGGCGGCGGCCAGCCGGGAGACGTCGGGCGGCTCGTGAAGGCGGACGGCGGCAGCATCGCCGTGGCCACGACCGTCTACGACGCGGACGACAAGTCCACGGTCGTCCACGTCGCCGCCCCTGGCTCCGAGCTGCCGGCCGTGGGCGAGACCGTGACCGCCGAGATCGACTGGCCGGTGCGGATGAAGCGGATGCGGATCCACACCGCCCTGCATCTCCTGACCACGGTCCTGCCCTACCCCGTCACGGGCGGCGCGATCGGCGACGGCGAGGGGCGGCTCGACTTCGACATTCCCGACGCCGGGCTCGACAAGGATGCCCTGACCGCGCAGCTGATGGCCGCGGTCCGCAAGGACGCCGACGTCTCGCAGCGCTGGATCACGGACGACGAGCTCCTGGCCAATCCGGGCCTGGTCAAGACCATGTCGGTCAAGCCGCCGATGGGCACCGGACGGGTCCGACTGGTCGAGATCGCCGGGCTCGACCTGCAGCCCTGCGGCGGCACTCACGTCCTCAACACCAGCGAGATCGGCGACGTGTCGGTGACGGCCATCGAGAAAAAGGGCAAGATCAATCGCCGCGTCCGCATCGCGCTGCTGGCCTGACGCCGGCGCCACCATCCCTCAGGAAACGCTCGGGACCCCCGCTCATGTCTCTTCAGTTCGTGTCGACCGCCCGTCTCGCGGAACAGCTGTCCGCGCCGGACCTCGTCGTGGTCGACGCCTCCTGGTACCTGCCGACGCAGAACCGCGACGCTAAGGCTGAATACGCCGCCGGACACATTCCCGGCGCGGTGCATTTCGACATCGACGCGATCTCGGACCGCTCCTCGTCCCTGCCGCACATGCTGCCCTCGCCCGAGGAGTTCGCCCGGCACATGAGCCGGCTCGGCATCGGCGACGGCATGCGGATCGTCGTCTATGACGGGGCCGGCCTGTTCTCCGCGCCGCGCGTGGCCTGGACGCTGCAGGTCTTCGGGGCGCGCGACGTCGCGATCCTCGCGGGCGGCGCGCCGCAGTGGCGGTCGGAGGGCCGCCCCTGGACCGACGACCCGGTGCAGCGGCGCCCCGCCACCTTCACGGCCCGCCTCGACCACAGCGCCGTCGCGACGCTCGACGACGTGGCCAAGGCGATCGAGCGCGGCACCGCCCAGGTGGTCGACGCCCGCCCTGCGGACCGCTTCCGCGGCGAAGCGCCGGAGCCCCGGCCGGGGGTGCGCGCGGGACACATTCCGGGCAGCGCCAACGTGCCCTTCACGCGCTTGCTCGTCGACGGAAAGCTGCGTCCGCCGGCCGACATCGAGGCGGCGTTCCAGGAAGCCGGCGTCGACCTGAGCAAGCCGGTGATCACGAGCTGCGGCTCGGGCGTGTCGGCGGCCATCCTGGCGGCGGCACTCGACAGCGTCGGCCGTCCGGCGAAGGCGATCTACGACGGCTCGTGGGCCGAGTGGGGCTCGAGCGACAAGCCCGTGGCGACCGGAGACTGACGCGCCACAGCCGGTCCGCGCGAGCGCAGGTCGGCGCGATGGGCTGGACCATCCTCGAGCGGTCTTGCCCTCGGCCGCATCCGCGCAGCAGGAGGCCGGCGGCGGGCGTCAGGCCACGGGGTGCCGGCGGGCCGCCTTGAGGGCGAGCGCCGCCGTCACGGCGGCGCACAGGACGAGGGCGGGGCCAACCCAGCGGTCGATGCCGACCGCGCGCAGCGCGACGGCGCCCGGGGGCTCACCGAACAGGGCTTCGCTGCATGGGCACGCCCCGCCGAAGGTGGCCGTCACGGTGATCAGGCTGGCCCAGGCCGCCTGGAAGCCGCACAGGACGAGGATGGCGCGGCCGGTCCAGGCCGACACGCCGGCTGAGTCCACCAGCAGCACCAGCCAGGCGACCACGAAGAACGGGAGCGACACGAGCGTGCCGACATAGAGCGCGCCCGAGTGGCATTGCCGACAATCGACGGACATGAACGCCGCGAAGGCGACCCCGACCGCCGCCAAAACCGGGCCAAGCGCGGCCCGGCCATTGCGATGGCCGGCCGCCGCGAGAACGAGGGCGAGGGTGAGGAGGCCCGCCCCCGCGAGGAGAATGGCGGCGCGCACCGGCGCCCCGCCGCCTCAGTGCAGGATCTGGCTGAGGAAGAGCTTGGTGCGTTCGTGCTGCGGGTTCTTGAAGAACTCGTCGGGGGTGTTCACCTCGACGATCTGGCCCGCATCCATGAAGATCACGCGGTTGGCGACCTGGCGCGCGAAGCCCATTTCGTGCGTCACGCAGATCATGGTCATGCCTTCCTCGGCCAGCGACACCATGGTGTCGAGCACCTCCTTGACCATTTCCGGGTCGAGCGCCGAGGTCGGCTCGTCGAACAGCATGATCTT